>ONOG01000025.1 GCA_900319385.1 uncultured Prevotellaceae bacterium
GTTGGAACAGGCTAATAATAGGAGTACCATGTTCTGTCGTTTTGAAATTGTCACGAGTATATGACCCGTAGTCAGAAAAACGCTGGCATGAAAAGTTACCAAGCAAGAACAAGTCTCTAACTTCGTCATCTTTACCAGTCAGCTGCATCTCATACAGCGCATCAAGTTCTTCGTCTGTCAAATAGAGTTCGGCTTTCTTCTCATTAGCCTTAACAGTTCTCTCTTTCCAGACTTTAAGGGAAACAGCATTAGCATTTATACCCTCTTCTGCAGCCAGATTGCAAAGTTTTCTAAAGCAAGTAACGTATTTAGATATGGTCTTTGGCATCATCCCTTTCTTTTCAAGGAAAGTATAGAACTTGTCAGCAAAAGGTTTGGTGATTTCATCAAACGTCATATCAGCCGGGGTATAAGCTTTTATGTACTTGCCAAAGCATTCCCATACCACAACAGACGAGCGCTCGTAGTGCTCTCCGTTGTGATGAAGAATGTCTTTGTTCTTGATACCGTCAAGGAAATACTCGTAAAAGCCGACGATCGATTTCATTTCCCTATTCTTCCGTTCCTTCCTTTCTTTCCGTTCTTGCTCCTTTCTGTCATAAACTTCCTTCATGACGATCTTTTCCACAGCTGCATTTAGCAGCATCGAGTTGAGAGCAGAATTTCCATCCTCCACCTCATAATGTACATCATCGATGTCAATGCCGTTGGCAATAACATCATTAATGGAGGCCTCTATCAAGTCCAGTTTATCTGACAACTCCTTACCGTCTTTGGTCTGGCGGAAAGTTTCCCATATCTTAGCGGACTTGTTCACTCGAATCCAAGTCTGAATATCCACGGGGATGTTTGTACACACCAATGCACGTATCATTGGGGTCCGCTTGCGTACCTCTATATATAAGTTAGCGCGTCCCTTTGTTTCCTTTGTCCTCAGAAAGTACTTTTTTGCCATCTTGATCTTGTTTTGATTATCGGGTGCAAAGGTACAAAAAAGTTTTTAAATTGATGGAACATTGATGGAACATTTTTAAGTTTTTATGAATTCTTTTGAACACCCAAATTTTTAATAATCTTTATAACATACTGATATACAGTATTCTATATGTGTTTTCTAAAAATCTTAGAAATTCACAATGACGGTTCGAGTCCGTCCGGGCACCCCACAAAAAAATCCCTGCATCCGAGGTGGATGCAGGGATTTCTGTTTTTCTCTACATTATTATTTTGATATGAGGTGGAGGGTGGCAGACTTCAATCCTTTCCCACTCAGCGTTACATGGATGTTTCCTGGCTTGGTAGTGGTAATGACACCGACGGAGAGCTGGCCATGGAAGGCACGCATCTGGGGACGGGTGAAGACCTCGGTGCTGGTGGCATCGCCGTTGCAAATGCCCTTGAAACTGCCTGCACCTGTGACTTTAACGGTCAGCAGGTTGTCGGCATCGGGACAGAGGTTTCCATCTTTGTCAACTATACAAGCAGTGAGAAATGCCATATCATCACCATCGGCACACAATGTATTACGATCGGCCGTCAGCTCGATGTGATCGGGTTTACCTGCTGTGCGAACAACCTGTTCTCCTGCCTTGTTGCCGTCCTTGTCATAGACAACCACTCGGAGTTCACCTGGCTGATAGCGGACATTGTTCCAACGCAAGCGATAGCGGTCGAGAACTGCTGTGTTTTCGGCACTGACTGGCTCATACTTGGTACTTTGCAGATTATAAGTGGTCGTCTTGCTGATGCGTCCCTGACTCACCCCATTAACAAAGAGTTCGGCGGTGGGATAGTTGGTGTAGCAATAGACAGGAGTGATTTCACCTTCGCGCCCTGACCATGTCCAGTGAGGGAGCAGATGGATGGTAGGGGCGTCTGTGTTCCAGCGTGACCGATAGAGATAGTAGCGGTCTTTGGGCAGACCTGCAAGGTCGAAGATGCCGAAATAACTGCTACGACTGCCCTTGCCATCGTAGGGTGTCGGTTCGCCAAGATAGTCAAAACCCGTCCACACAAATTCGCCGATAACCCACGGCATATCGTCTTGAAATGCCCAGTCCTCGTCAGGCAGGTTGCTCCACGGACAAGCCTCGACGTCGTAACCACTGCACTGGTTGTCGTCATAGACTGCATTTCGCGACGGGACGACAGGAAACTTATAGACTCCGCGGCTGCTGACCGTCGATGCTGTCTCACTGCCGAGCACGAAGCCGTGACGTAAGTGCTGGTAGGCATTCTCGTAGCGTGGCAGACGATAGTTGATGCCTGGAATGTCGATGACCTGTGCAAAACCGCTGCTCAGGGCGTTGTCGATACGGTCCATGCCCGTAGTGACAGGACGTGTGGGGTCGTGACGATGGATGAGGTTTTGCATGTCTCGAATCATGCGTGTGCCTTCGGTGTTACCCTGCTCGGGGATTTCGTTGCCGATGCTCCACATGACAATGCTGGGGTGTAAGCGGTTGGCCTCGACGAGGTTGACAAGGTCGCGCACCCACCACTGGTCATAATACCGGTTGTAGCCGTTCTTCACCTTGGGATAGCGCCACATATCGAACGACTCGGCCATGACCATCAGACCAAGCGAGTCGCAGAGGTCCATCTGCCACTGGGAGGGCATGTTGTGAGAAGTGCGGATGGCATCGCAACCCATCTCTTTCAAGAGGACAAGCTGATGAGCAAGGGCAGCTTTGTTTACTGCAGAACCGAGCATACCGAGGTCGTGGTGCAGGCAGACACCTTTGAATTTGCGTTTACGACCATTGAGGACAAAACCACGTCGTTCATCAACACTGAGGGTGCGTATGCCATATTTCACTGTCTTTTGGTCAACGATGCGTCCATTTCCGTCCTCAAGGCTGACGGTGAGGTCGTAGAGTTGAGGATGTTCGGGCGACCACCATTGCACATCTTTCAAATTGACTGTCCCCCTTGCGATGATGTCACCCAGACAATCGGCGTTGAGGATTGGCAGGTGGGCTTCTTGTCCATGAGTAGAGACACGGACGCTGTATTTAGACGAATAACAGCCAAAAGCTGACACGGTCACCTCAATCGTAGCGTTGCGACTGGCAAAGTCCAGTTGTTGGGTCTCGACGTTGATGCCCCACTGCTTGATGGCGCATGATCCTGTGGTGATGAGGGTGACTGGACGATAAAGACCTGCACCTGGATACCAACGACTACTCTGCGGGAGGTTGTTCAGACGAACAGCCAGTGTATTCGGACGTCCATCTTTATATATATAAGGTGTAACGTCAATGTTAAAGGCTGAGTAGCCGTATTTCCACTCGCCAGCCTTCTGGCCATTGACATAGACTTCGGGTTCAGACATGGCACCGTCAAAGTTTAACAACGCCTTTTCTGCATTTTGAGGCACACTGAAAGTGGTGCGATACCACCCCACCCCAATCCAGGGCAATGCTCCTGTGCGGCCATTTTTCACCGAGGCTTCTTTCTCACCATTTTGTTCAATGGCCACCTTTTGTCGGTCGAGGTTGAAGTCGAAAGGACCGCTGATAGCCCAGTCGTGAGGAACGGTGACCACCTGCCAGCGGTGGTCGTTGAATGTCTCAGAAGAATTCACCGGAGCATCATCGTGCGAGAATCGCCATGTCCGTAATAGTTGTTCATGACGTTGCGCTGTCATGTTGAGTGCAAAAGCCATCACTAAGCAAGTAATCAGTAAATGTTTCATGGTCAATGTTTTATTTGGTACTATTATCGCTGAACGTTCATCGTTTCCCGTTCAACTTTATTTTTAAATATTCGTAATAATCTTGTGGCAGAACCGTGTCTGGCAGTAGGTCTTGAAACATGTGCCTCACGAGTTCTGGTGTAAGTTCACAGGCTGTTTTCAGACTTTGAAGAGCTTCCGATGTTTCCCCATTCTGATATTGTGCCATTGCCAGATAGGCATACACATGATTGCGTGCAGGAAAATCCTCCTCCTTCAGTTCCATATCCTTCAGAGAATGGAGAATCACCTCAGCCATATTGTTGTAGTCGTAGGCTAAGAAGCGGATGGCAAAGGCAAAGAGAAGCGAATGGTAATGCTGCGGATTGTCTTCCAAAATAGAACTGAACGTATCGGTGGCCTGTTCTGCAAGTCCCTGACCCAGCAACACAGTTCCCTGCTGCAAACGATAGTCGATGTTCTTAGGGTCGATTGCTAGAGCACGCTCGATAGCCTTGGCGGCCAGGTCGAACTGCTGCGCCATACACAGACCATCCGACACTTCGAAGTATTTCCATGCCCTCTGTTCTGAATCCAAGTCTTTCGTCTTGCTGACATAGCTGAAAGCCGATTTCCAGTAACCCACCGACAGTTCTAACTCATTCAAGCAGGCATAGCAGAAAGCGATATACTGATCCTCGCTGTGGGCTCCCGTCAGACGCCTGTATTTCAAGAACACAGGCAAAGCCTCGGCATAGTTCTGCAATCCATAATAGGAATGAGCCTTCGTGAGCAAGGCCAATTCATCGTCGGGGTTGATGGCCAAGGCAAAGCCCAGCGAATTGAGTGCCTCGTCATACTTTTCCATCGTCTGCTGAGCAGCCGACAGAATCGTCCAACCGTTTGGCAGGTAGGGATCGGTGTCGAGCAGACGGAGGAAAATCAACTCAACCAGTTCAACATAACCCTCATCCCTGCAAATGTCGGCGATGGCCAAGTCGCTCTCGAAGTTGCCCAACGTGTCGAAACGGTCCAGATAGGCCTTCACCCATTTCTGTGCATACTCTTCACGTCCCTGCTCACCCAGTTCGACATACGACATAATGACGTGCAGATAGGCATCGCGCACCTCACGTTCTGCATCCTGTTCCGACACCGACTCCTCCTCCTCGTCATCAAATTCGTCGTAGAGAGGTTTTTCATGCGTATTCTTGCTAAATCCGCGACCGTCATAAAATCCCCACTCATCCTCCACCTCGCCCATCCACGTCTCAAAATACGCATTGGCCACATCAGGACGTTGATAAAGCGCATACTCCAACTGAGCCTGTAGGTAAATGACGTCGTAATTGTCGGCCGAATCGAGAGAATCGACAATCGACTCAGCCTCGTTGAAACGATGAAGGTAGATGAGCACACCAGCTCTCACCACCGGCATGAGGTCGTCGTCGGGATGATGAAGCAAACCCTCATCGCAGACAGCCAGCGCTTTCTCGGGTTGATTCTCGTCGAGGTAGTAGTCCGACAAATCTACATAGTCGTCACTGTCCAGATAACAAGACGTGCCCTCACGCAACGACTTCTCGTAGCGTGAAAGCACGTCTTGAAATTCTCTGGAACTAAAATCCTTCATAAGCCTTCTCCCCCTCCTTTAGAGGGGGCTGATGGAGGCTGCTATTCATTTCCAGTTATCCTTCAGCCCCACCGTACGGTTGAACACCAGATGGTCCGGTGTGGAGTCGGGATCCACATTGTAGTAACCAATGCGCTGGAACTGCAGGTAGTCGAGCGGCTGACGGGTCGCAGCCCACTCTTCGACAAACGCCGTCGTGTTCACCTCCAGACTGTTGGGATTGAGGAACGGACGCATCGCCTCGATACCACGCACACCCTCATGCTCGTCGCTCCACTTCTTGATTTCGTCACGAGGATTTGCCACCAGCCAGAGGCGGTCGTAATTACGAACCTCGGCAGGCAGGCAGTGACGGCACGACAGCCAGTGAATTGTCTTTCCCTTGATCTTCATGTTGCAGTTCGGTTCCCCAGTCTTCGTCTGTGGAATCACCTCGGCATGAATCTCCACGATATTGCCATCAGCATCCTTCACAATACACTCCTCAGGATTCTCCGAGCAGCGAATGATGTATGAATTTTTCAGACGAACCTCCTTACCAGGAGCCAGACGCATAAACTTCTTCTCCGCCACCTCCTGGAAGTCATCACGCTCAATCCACAACTCACGAGTCAGTCGGATTTCGTGCATGCCGTCAGCCTCGTTCTCCGGATTATTCTGCACCGTATAAACCTCCTCAGCATCCTCTGGCAAATTCGTCAGCACCAGTTTCAACGGATTCAGCACAGCACTCATACGCAGCGCCCGCTTGTTCAAGTCATCGCGCACCGACGACTCCAGCAGCGCCATCTCATTCAAGGCATCGAACGTCGTGTAGCCAATCTTGTCGATAAAGTTCAGAATCGACTGCGGACTGTAGCCACGTCGGCGCAAGCCACAGATCGTCGGCATGCGGGGGTCGTCCCAACCCTTCACCACACCCTCCTGCGTGAGGATGAGCAAATTGCGCTTCGACATCAGTGTATGCGTCAGGTTCAGCTTGTTGAACTCCGTCTGGCGCGGACGGTTGTCATCCAGCGGCAGTTCGTGCTTCGACTCCTTCAGCCAATCAACGAACAAGTCATAAAGCGGACGATGGCTGACAAACTCCAGCGTACACCACGAATGGGTCACACCCTCGAAGTAGTCACACTGCCCGTGCGTATAGTCATACATCGGGTAAGCATTCCACTTGTTCCCCGTACGGTCATGCGGCATGTTCAGCACACGATACATGATAGGGTCACGGAAGTGCATATTAGGGCTTGCCATATCAATCTTGGCACGCAACACCATCCGTCCCCGTTCCACACGACCACTGTTCATCTCCTCAAACAGGCGCAGGTTCTCCTCCACCGGACGGTCCCTGTACGGACTGTTCTGCCCAGGCTGCGTCGGCGTACCCTTCTGCGCGGCAATCTCCTCGCTCGTCTGCTCGTCCACGTAGGCACGACCCTGCTTGATCAGTTCGACCGCCAAGTCCCAGAGCTGCTGGAAGTAGTCGCTCGCATGATAGAGGTGAGCCCACTCAAAGCCCAGCCACTCGATGTCGCGCTTAATGGCCTCCACATATTCGCCATCCTCCTTCTGCGGATTCGTATCGTCGAGGCGCAGGTTACACTCACCACCATACTTCTTCGCCAGTCCGAAGTCGATCGCGATGGCCTTCGCATGACCGATGTGCAGGTAGCCGTTCGGTTCGGGCGGGAAACGAGTCTGCAAACGTCCACCGTTCTTACCCGCTGCCAGGTCCTTCTTCACTTGTTCTTCGACGAAGCTCACACTCTCTGTCTTCGCCGCTGTCTGTTCTGTTGTATTCATATCGTCATTCTGTGATTGATTTCCAAAAACGAAACTATTTATCGTGCAAAGATACGACTAATAATTGAAAATTGAAAATTGAAAATGAAAAATTGAAAATTGATGAGCAAAGAGGGAAACAAAGGGATTACCCTTCGCTGCTCTCTTCCTTGTCGTCTCCGCTGTTGCTGCGGACAAACTGCCGGATTCGTTCCGTCTCTCCCGCCACGACGACGAGGTCGCCCGTCCTGAAAGTAAGTTGGGGGTCGGGATTGGCGAGCAGACTGCCATCGCGCTCGATACCCATGACGACGCATTGTGCCTGTTCGCGGATGCCTGACTGCATGAGCGACGTGCCGACGAGGGGGCTGGAGGGTCCGACGACAAACTGCTCGAGTGTGACGTGAGTGCGGGTGCCCGACTGACGGTCAGACGGCGTGCGCTGGCTGGTGTCGAGCAGACGGTGGAAGCGCTGAATCTGCTCGTCGGTGCCAGCAACGACGATCTTGTCGCCAGGATAGAGGATAGAGCGTCCGCCTGGGATGTTGATGTGTATGCCACCCCGAACGATGCGCACGACGCTGACGCCGCTGCTCTGGCGGATGCCGCTCTGCTGCAGGGAATGTCCGCAGAGGGTGGATTCGGGCGGGAGCTGGAAGTCGGCGATGTGGAGGTCGTAGCTAAGAAGGGAGCCTTCGAAGCTGCGACTCACGCTGCGACGACGTTCGGCTGCCGTCTCACGTGCACTGAGGTTGTTGCTGAAGCGGTGGTTAAGGGCGTGCGACTGACGACGAACCCGACGCGACAGCATGACGAGGAGGACGACGACAAGGGCAACGGCAAAGACGATGCCGTAGGTGAAGGTGAAGAAGCGGTAGATGGCGTAGGCGACTATGTTAATGCTGACAAAGATGCGCAGGAGGCTGACGGCAATGAGCTTGGCTTGCTGGGTGTGGGTGGAGTGCCAGAGCTGGCGCGACTCTTCGCTGCGACCGCCTGCGTGGATGATGGCGTAGAGGAAGGGGGAGCAGAGGATGAGCAGCCCGACGAGTTCGACGCCCTCGACGAGCCATTGGGGGATGTAGTTGGGCAACTGACGGTCGAGCCAGGGGTCGAGAATGTGGAAGAAGAGGGTGTAGATGAAAATGATGATGACGCCATAGACGAGGAGGGAGAGGAGCACGCGGCGCAGGTAACGCTGGAAGAGGGTCTGCTGACTGACGGTGTTGCGGCTACGAGCATAGTTGGCGAGCAGGCGGCGGGTGCCGTCGCTGAGATGGCGGTCGAGGGCCTGGAAGGCTGGTTCGGCACCGCGAATGACGAAGGGGGTGAGGAAGGTGGTGATGACGCTGACGGCTACGACGATGGGATAGAGGCTGCGGTCGGTGACACCGAGGTCTTCGCCCAGGTCGGCGATGATGAAGGCGAATTCACCAATTTGGACGAGGGCAAATCCGGTCTGCATGGACACCTTGAGCGATTGGCCGGAAAGGAGTGTGCCGAAGGTGCCAAAGAGTATCTGACCAAGGATGACGACGAGGGTGATGACGAGGATGGGGAGCCAGTGGGTGGCGAGCAGAGAGGGGTCAATCATCATGCCGACTGAGACGAAGAAGATACTGCCAAATATATTCTTCACGGGTTCCATGAGTCGCTCGATGCGCTCGGCTTCAAGCGTCTCAGCGAGCAGGCTGCCCATGACAAAGGCGCCAAGAGCACTGCTGAATCCGGCACCAATGGCCAGAAGCACCATGCCGAGGCAGAGGCCAACGGAGAGGATGGTAAGTGTCTCGTCGTTGAGCGAACGCTTGAAGCGTCGGAGGAAGGTGGGCAGGAGGAGGATGCCGAGAACGAACCAGAGGACGAGATAGCCGACGAGTTTGGCGACTTCGAGCAGCAGGGCTGTGCCTTCGAAGCTGCGACTGGTAGCTATGGAGGTGAGCAGCACCATCAGCACGACGGCGAAGAGGTCTTCGACCACGAGGATGCCAAAGCAGATGCTGGCGAACTGGTGATTGCGCATGCCCATATCGTCAAGGGCTTTGAAGACGATGGTGGTGGACGACATACAGAGCATGCCACCAAGAAAGAGGGAGTTGATTTCGCTCCAGCCGAACAGACGGCCGACAAGGAATCCAGTGGCCATCATACCGACAACGATGGTGCCGGCGGCAATGAGTGCGGTGGTGCCGACCTGCAGGAGTTTCTTGAACGAAAACTCGAGCCCCATGGCGAAGAGGAGAAAGAGGACACCAATCTGCCCCCATGTATCGACACTGGCCTTGTCGGTCACCCATGCCTCACCGAGAACGTATGGACCGACCATCATTCCTGCTACGATGTAGCCAAGAACGACGGGTTGCTTGAGCAGCTTGAACAGCAGACTGGTGATGCCCGCTGTGAGCATGATGATGCACAGATCTTGTATCAATTTATTTATTTATTTTTTAATTATAACGCTTCACGATATCTCTCCTCCCTCTTCGTCTAAATTCTTATTCCATAGATAATGACGGGTATCCCTGACGATGACTCCAGAAAGCAAGAGCAAGGAGACAAGGTTGGGAATTGCCATGAGGGCGTTCATGATGTCGGCGATGTTCCACACCACATTTAAGCTCATGATGCTACCCATAAAGCACAGGACAATCCACACCACACGATAGGCCAAGATGCTACGACGACCTGCCAAATACTCCATGGCGCGCTCGCCATAGTAGCTCCAGCCAAGAATTGTACTGAAGGAAAAGGTGAAAATTCCGAAAGTGAGCAACGGGGTGCCGACGAAGGGAATCATGCCAAAGGCCTTACGGGTGAGCATACCTCCATCAGTAATGTCTATATCGGGATGGGCTATGATGCTGGTGACAATGACGAGACCTGTGAGAGCACAGATTACGACAGTGTCCCAGAAAGTGCCGGTCGATGAAACCAATGCCTGACGCACGGGGTTACGTGTTCGTGCAGCGGCGGCGACGATGGGTGCAGAACCCATTCCGCTTTCGTTCGAGAAAAGTCCACGAGCTATACCATAACGGGCACCCATCATCAGGGCGGTGCCTGCCGTTCCGCCAATAGACGCTTTCAGCGAAAATGCCTCTTGGCAAATCAGACGGATGGCCTCACCCAAATAACAGCCGTTGACACAAAGAATGTATATGCAGCCGATGACATAGAAGATGGCCATAAACGGCACGAAGGCGGAACAGATGCGACCGATACTCTTCACACCGCCCAAAATAACTGCACCTACAAGCAGTGCCGTGAGCAGACCTATCGCCATTCGGGCTGTAAGAGGGTCGAGCCAACCTTCGGTCACCTGGCTAAAATTCACACTGATGGCGTTGGCCTGCACCGCATTGCCAATGCCGAAGGATGCCACTGCCGTAAAAACACAAAACAACACGGCAAGCCAGCGCATATTCAATCCTTTCTCTAAAGCATACATCGGGCCACCGAGCATTCGACCATCTGACGTTTTCACGCGATACTTAATGGCCAGCAAACCTTCACTATACTTCGTCGCAATGCCAAATATGCCTGTCAGCCAACACCACAGCACGGCTCCGGGACCACCCAGCGAAATGGCTGTAGCCACGCCGATGATGTTGCCTGTTCCAATCGTGGCAGCCAGCGATGTAGCAAGCGCTGCAAACTGACTCACGTCGCCAGCACTCCCCTTGTCTTTCTTTACCGAAATCTTCAACGCCGTCCACATCTTGCGCTGTGGAATACGCAAACGGAATGTAAGGAAAATGTGTGTGCCCAACAGGAGCACAATCATCGGCCATCCCCACACCCATCCACTGATTGTGTTTGTGAGGTCTAAAAATGAATCCACCTTGTCGTTGTATATTTGAGAAATTTAATTGCAAAGGTACAACATATAATTGAAAATTGAAAATTGAAAATTGAAAAATAGCCTGCCGGATAGAACTTTACTCACAAACACAGCATAAGGGATTTGCATTCGGCAGACTTTTTACTTTATAATTATAAGTTTGTAATATAGAGTTTGAGTCGGCCGGCATTTTAATTTTTAATTTATAATTTTTGAAATTCAATAATATGTCGTAACTTTGCCGACACGTATATAAAAAAACAATCGCTATGATTATCATTGGTATCGGAGGCGGAACGGGCAGTGGTAAGACTACCGTCGTCCGCAAAATCATTGAAAGTCTTCCCGACAATAGCGTGGCTGTCATTCCTCAGGACTCATACTACAACGACCAGTCACAACTGCCATTGGAAGTGCGCAAGCAAACCAACTTCGACCACCCAGACGCATTTGAGTGGCCGTTACTTGCTCAGCAAATCGAGGAATTGCGAAACGGACATAGTATCGAACAGCCGACATATTCGTATATCACCTGTACAAGGCTGAGCGAAACAGTGCATGTCGAACCGAAAGATGTCATCATCGTCGAAGGCATTATGGCTCTGTACGACAAAAAGCTGCGGGACCTCATGGACCTTAAAATCTTTGTCGATGCCGGTCCCGACGAACGCCTGTTGCGCGTCATCACCCGTGACATCGCCGAACGTGGACACCCGCTCGAAATGCTCATCGGCAAATATCGCAATGTGCTCAAACCGATGCACGACGAGTTTATCGAGCCCACCAAGCAGTATGCCGACATCATCATTCCCAACGGCGGCAACAATGAGAAAGCCATTGCGATGATGCAAATGTATATCAGGGCTGCAAGGGGTGTCCATGAGGATGACTAAAACCCAAGTTGTGTACGAACACATGTTAACAATTCTTAAAAACGTATCTATTTTGTAACGGGTATGTTAAATTTAGTTATTTCTGTGTGCGGACACATCGTTTTTATATGCAATGATTTTGAGTATATTATTAAAATAACTTAAATTTGCAACGTAAAAGAAAACAGATTTTACTCTCACAACACAGAGAGTGTATTGTTCAACTTCTAAAAAGTAAAAAGATTATGTTGCAAGAAAAAGCTGGAAACATTGCAGGTCTGATCTGGAATGCACTGGCAGAAGCCAACGAATGCTTGACTTACAAGCAGATTAAGAAGGCCACAAAGCTGGCTGAAAAGGATTTCAACCTCGGACTCGGCTGGTTGCTCCGCGAGGACAAGCTGAATGTAGCTGAGACGGGTGACGAGAAGGATCCCTTCGCATATTGCCTGAAGTAACTCAGTACCGACAGAGAACTTCGCCAGAACGTCCGACGTTCTGCGTTAAATTGTAATACAGGCTGTGTCTATTCTTTCGACACAGCCTGTCATTTTATTCGCACTGAAGTCTATAGGAGAATCTTCCAGTAGCTACTGAAGAGGCATCGATCGGGGAAGATGCCAGAGAAATGGTGGAGATAATCAAGGCTGAATCCTGTGACATATTTGCGCGTGTCGTAGAAATCGACGGAGAGTCCTGCGCCGACTTCGGGATGCCACGCATGGGGAATGGTCAAGAGAGGGGAAGAGGAAGAGGAAGAGGAAGAGGAAGAGGAAGAAGAAGAGGAAGAAGAAGATGGGGTGTTTAATGTAAATTCGGTGCGTTTCGTATATACTTCACCACCGAAGACACGGAAGGCAAAACGCGTGTTCAACCCGATTGGCAGGCTATAGCGGAAGCCAAGATTGAAGTGATACTGGCTGAGGGTATTGGCTACGATGTCTGCATTCCGGAGTGCACCTGTGCTCAAGTCGGGTTTCACTTGCACGGTAGAGATGCGGGCTTCAGCATCGACGGCCCAATGTGGATGAAAGAAGTAGGAATACTGCAAACCTGCCATATAAACAGACGAAGTACACAAGTCGATGCCATCAACCGTCAGGTGTTTGGAGGTAATTTCCGAACCTGCCATGAGAGAGAGACTGATGGGACGGTCGAGAAAACGTCCGAGGCGAATGATGTCACTCCGATAAAGCTGTGGACGATTGATTTCCTCCTCACCATAGATGCAGTCAGTGAGAAAATAGGCGAGGTTGGTGGCGACAAGTCCAATGCCGGCTCCGGTGAAGATGTCGTTGACATAGTGTTCGTTGTGGCGAAGGCGTAGCCACTCCGTTGCGGTTGCTGCGGCATATCCTCCGACCGAGATCCAAGGACTATGGTGTCCAAATTCACGATCAAGAATGGCGGCTCCCATATAGGCAATAGCTGAATGACCAGAGGGGAAAGAATGGGAGTTTCGTCCATTGGGACGATCTTCGGAGACAAGCTGCTTCAAAGCCTCAACACTACCTATGGTCAAGCCTGTAGCAATGGCGTTGGCAATGAACATACGGCGAAATTTACTGCGACTCTCTACACCTGCGACCTTCAGTGTCCAGGCTGAAAACAGCGGCAGACCTGCTACGGCATAATCCTGAAGATTGAAATCCGTCTGGCGGAAACGGCTCTCATTCTTAATGAAAGAATGGTTGGTAGCAGTCTGGATGAGTCCGCGTAGCAGAAGGGTATTGTCGCTGAAGTGGAATCGTTGCTCTTCGCGCAACAGGCGGTCTTCATATCGCCGCACCTCTTCCACCACCCTCTTGACACGTTCCAGACTGTCCATCGTCTGCTCGATTTGCAACAAATAGAGCGAATCGACTGCCGCTTGAGCATTCGACTGAGCTTTAGACGAAAGCAGGACTGCAAAGCTGAGAATCAGCAGATAGTATCTTTTCTTCATGCTATTTCACCACTGCCATAACAGAGGTGATGTTGTTCGTCGTAGATGACACAGAACTGGCCTTGAGCCACTCCATGGATGCGATGGTCGGCTTGCAGATGCCATGTGCCGTCGGATTGTTGTTGGAGTACGCCAGACAGATATTCGGGAGTGTGACGAATCTTAAAGGTAATGCGGTGAGGTTCTGTCGGAATGGCAAATGGATTTTCAGTGATGAAATGAAGGTCTTGCATGTCAATATGGTCCTGATAGACACGGTCGGGATCGTAGCCATGCGAAACAAACAGGATGTTGCGCTTCACATTCTTCTTCACCACAAACCAAGGTCCGCCGCCAAATCCGAGTCCCTTACGCTGTCCGATGGTGTAGAACCACAGGCCTTGGTGGGTACCGATCTTATGTCCAGTCTCTATTTCCCGAACGTCGCCAGGTTGTTCTCCAAGATGGCGTCGGATGTATTCGCGAAAGTCGATGTCGCCCAGAAAACAAATACCCTGACTATCGCGACGGCTGGCATTGAGGAGTCCGGCGTGCTCAGCGATTTCCCGCACTTCGTGTTTCCAGAGATGGCCGATGGGAAAGAGCAGACGACTCACTTGCAGGGAGTCTATCTGGCAGAGGAAGTCGGTTTGGTCCTTAACAGGATCAGGACTGGTGGCCAGCCATGTCTTGCCGTCAATGAAACAGGTCGTGGCATAGTGTCCTGTAGCCGTGCGGTCATATTCGTGGCCGACCACCTGCTCGAAACACCCGAACTTGATGAGTTTGTTGCACATCACGTCGGGATTGGGAGTCAGTCCCTGCCGAGCCTTCGCCATGGTATAGCCCACTACTTGATCCCAATATTCATGATGCAGATCGACGATATCGAACTTCAGTCCATAGCGTCGTGCCAGCCACCGGCAGATTTCCACATCTTCCTCCGAGGTACAGTTCCACTCCGTATCCTTGTCGGGACCTATCTTAATATAAAATAGGTGTGGGTCGATGCCCTGCTCTTTGAGCAAATGCACCGACACGGCACTATCGACACCCCCACTGACTAATGCGGCGACATTCATATACGGCGTCACTTTGATAGTTCGAGCATGCGCTGAATCGGCTTCACTGCTTCTTTTGCTATAGCAGGATCGACCGTGATTTCAGGTTGCTCGTCACGCAAGGCATTATAAAGTTTCTGCAAAGTGTTCAAACGCATATACGAACATTCGTTGCACTGACATCCGATGCCTTCGCTCGTTTCAGGAGGTGCAGGCAGGAAAGTTTTGTCAGGGCACTTCTGCGTCATCTGGTGCAGGATACCACTCTCTGTAGCGACGATGAATTCCTGGGCGTCGCTGTCGATGGCATATTTCAGCAACCCAGCCGTCGAACCAATCACGTCGGCCAACGCCTGGATGGGGGCTGGACATTCAGGATGTACAAGCACCTTGGCTTGGGGATGTTCCTGTTTCAGTTTCAGTATTCCTTCGAGCGAGAACTGTCCATGAACATGACAACCACCGTTCCACAGCAGCATCTGCCGTCCAGTCACACTGTTGATATAGTTGCCCAGGTTCTTGTCTGGTCCGAAAATCAGTTTTTCATCCTTCGGAAAACTGTCAACCACCTTCTTGGCATTCGAACTTGTCACCACCACATCAGTGAGTGCTTTGACGGCAGCTGTAGTATTGACATAACTCACCACCTTATAGCCAGGGTGCTCGTCGATAAATGCCTTCAGGTCCTCAGCCTTGCAAGAGTCGGCCAACGAGCAACCTGCGTCGAGGTCGCACACCAGCACCTTCTTTTCGGGACAGAGAATCTTACACGTCTCCCCCATGAAGTGCACACCACACATAACGATGATGTCGGCTTCGGTCTTCGCTGCTTGCTGAGCCAAGGCCAGCGAGTCGCCAACAAAGTCGGCTACGTCCTGTACGGCTCCTTCTGTATAGTAGTGCGCCAGCACCACTGCGTTCTTTTCACGGCACATCCGCCGTATTTCTTTAGACAAATCCATTCTGTAAATTAAAAATTTTAAGTTTCGGATGTTTTATATCTATCACGCAGAGACGCAGAGAGCGCAGAGGTTTATGATACTGATAGACCTTTTGCGCTACGCAGAGACGCACCTGACGGTGCGAGAACGCGGAGACCTCTGCGTACTCGCAGCTTTAGCTGCGTCTCTGCGCAGGATTTAATTGGCGATAGAAATAAGCTCTGCGCACTCTGCGCCTCTGCGTGGATAATGAGACATCCGAAAGTTGAGTTAAAAATTAAACACCTCCCAGCCCCTCCAAAGGAGGGAGTGAGCCGAGGTTACTGATGTATAGTTACTTTTATTCATTAGTTTGGAGTTCCCCTCCTTGGGAGGGGTCAGGGGAGGGCGTAGGGGTTGACGGAGGTCAAAGGGCCTCACACATTCACCTCCTCCAGTTTGACGAGCTTGTTGACAATCGCGTAGATGGTGATGCCGGCCGGAGAATGAATCGACAGCTTTCGGGCAATATTGCGCCGATGAGTCGTCACTGTGTTTATACTCAGGCACAGTTTGTCGGCAATCTCCTTGTTGGCCATGCCCTTCGCCACACAAACCACAATTTCACGTTCACGGTCCGACAGCGCACCGTCGCGTCCACCCGCCGTCTCATTTGGCTGTTGTTCCAACATGGCACCGCGTTGATTGGTCATATGGACCAATTTCCGCACAGCTGGAGTGAAGACATAATCCTCCACCCTGCAGTGCATCTCCAAGTCCTCCTGCACACGATACAATTCAAATATCACATTGTTCAGCTCATGGTCCGTGCCTTGCTGAGGATAATACTGAATGAACAAGTTTTTCAGTTCGCGCAGACGGCTGTCGATGCTCTCATGATGTTTCGACAGCAAATGGTGCTGACGGTCACTCAGCACAGCATCACGACCAGCCAACAGGTTCTCGACATACGAGAACGTCACCTGCTCTTCATACTCCATGTGCTTGCGAACCTCCTCCACATACTCATCGAAGAACTTCAGCACCAAGAATGCCACCTCGTTCCTCACCGAGCAATCGATGGCACTGAGCATATTGCGCCGCAGGGTTGGGAACTGATACTCGATAAAGTAACGGTGCGTTTCGCGCAGATAGTCGAGCAGCGAACGCACACTCAGTTCGTCCACATTCGAGGGGGCTTGCTCCCCACCCTCCTTCACAAAGTTAATCACGGTGATAAACGTCTCAGCATCGACGTCACACTGTGTACAAATTTCCTGAATCGTCTTGTCGCCGAAACCCAACGAGATGCCGAAGCGGCTCATCACCTGCAGCAGCCTGTAGTCGTTGGAGAGCACAAAACTCACCTTGTCCGAAGTCTTGAATCGCATTATAATTACAAATTTACATCCGTTTTCAACCTCACCACGCGTATGCCCAGCTGCGAACGCTGTCCCTGACTGTAGTCGAAGAGCGTCGTCGGGTCGGTCAGCACACGTTTCTTTAGGCTCGAAGCATGCATCAGGTGAAGCCGCCCGTTCATCCACACCGCCAACCCCAAATGGGTCGTATCCAGTCCTGCTTTCCGCGTCACGAGGGCCAAGATATCGCCCGAGTGGATGTAGTTCAACCGCTGGCTGCTCTCTGCCAGTCGCGACTTCGGCACGTAGCGTAGTCGCTTGCCCTGCTCAGCCCGTTCCTGCTGGCGTATCACAGGCACCAGCTGCGGGTTTGCCCTCAGGTGTTTATACAAGTCAGGATGCTGCGACATGTAGCTAATGTCCACCACCTGAGTTGCCAGACCAGCATCCTCCGTCTCACCCAGCACATCGGTCACCAGCCCCATACGTTCGTTGTCATCGGCCCACTGAACAAAATAGTGCAGACGCGAAGTATAGTCGCAAATCCGACCATCTCGATAACGCAACTGACGGAGCCAATGGCAAAAATCGGCAAACGACCGTTCGTTCCGTGCGTCGCACAGCGACAATGCGCACACCGTCTCGACAAAGGTCGTGCAATCCAAGCCTCGCAGGTTGACAATCAGATGCTCATTCCAACCCTCTTCCAGCGTATGCGCCACATAGGGACGTCCCTCCAGCTGCTGCCCGAACCACAATGTCCGAGGCAGGTCGACTGGACGTTCGGAAGCCTCACTGAGCAGTCGGACCACCAGCACAGAGTCCTCCACGCGATACTCCACCTGCTGTGCCAAGGCCGCAGTGGCTGTCAGCAACCACGTCAAACCAATCAGCAGCCAAAACTGCCAGCCATTCCGCACGCTATTCTTGAGAATCCGCATCATCGACATTCCTATCGTTTTCAACCTGCAAATTTACGAATAATGGAGTTGATACACAAACAAAAAAGAAAAAAATACTCATTGTTCAGTATTCACAGCTCATGCAGATAGTTGTGATTTTGTTAACTTCGCGTTACCGTCGCAGTCGTCTGAGAATCGCGAAAAAGTTAGCGACCGACACTCTGCTTGCAAATAGCGCAAGCACAGAGTCCCAATTTTTGGGCTATGGAAGGGTACGCAGCCGACACATCGTCGGCAAACGGCCGTTTCAGCGTCGGCAAAGCGCCGTCTGGCTGTCGGCAGACGGCGGACAAACAAGCATTTTGTCGGCACTCTGACGACCGGCAGAAGGCGCACTGACGGCCGGCAGACGGCACTTTGACGACAGGTTTTTCGGTGGACAGAATCTGGTTTGTCGGCGTACTGACGAATATCTGTCGGCGGACAGATGTCAACCTCTGTTGGGGCGGGTTCTCTCCACAACGAATGCTGGCACCCCGTTTTTGGGGGATTCCACGCCAAAATTGTTCATATTTTTCGTTTATTTTCGTGTTTTCCGTTGTTGAAATTTTCCGTTTTTTTCGTTTTTTTCGTTGTCTAAAACTCTATTTTGCCCGAATTTCTCCCACAAAAACAGGGTGCTGAAATGTTAAAATCCATGTTTTTTTAACAAAAAAAGCCCCGACAAGGATGAACCTTGTTGGGGCATGGATGGAATGTATCGGTTGTAAATAACTATCGACTGTGCATCAGAACGTGAATCCGAGTGTACCAAGAATCTGTCCGCGGTCGTTGTTGATGCACGTAGGAGCCAGATGGTGTGCAACGCCGGCATCGGTATAGTCGCCGTCGAAGGCATAGAGGTCGCCCTTCTGCACGTTGTACTGGAATGCCAGGTCGAAGAACCCGCCCTTGAAACGATAGCCGAAGCCGAAGGTGAGACGATGGAGGTCCTTCCAGTTGATGAAGGCTGTCTCGGTCTGATAGGTGTCGTACCAGTAGTCAAGCAGACGGAATGCATCACTCTTGATGGGCGAGCTGACATAATTGTATCCAAGTCGGAGGGCAATCTCGGGCAGCACCTTATACTCGACACCCATCTTGAGGGTGTGCTGGGGCTTGAGTGCAGAACCAATCTTTTCGTTCACGTAGCTGAAATATTCGGTGTTGTCCCAGTGGTCGTTGTAGTAGCGTGCGGCCGAGGGGTCGCTGTAGTTGTATTCCAAACCGAAGGCAAGATCGCGTCCGACGGTGTGTCCGAGGCTGACACCGAACTTCCAAGGTGTGCGATAACTGTAGCGGAAGGGTTCGGCCTGACCACTGGCTTGGTAACTATAGTCGGAGTTGGCTACGTCGGTGTAGCGCAGGGACCATCCATTCACGTCGTCCATCTTGTACCAGATGGGAGTGTTGACTGAGAGACCGAATCGGAAGGGTGAGTCGGCAAACGGACGGCAGATGAAGCCGAGCTTGACGTCGAATCCGTCGGCCTTGCTGTCATACCAGCTGGTGAGGTCGTAGTAGTTGCCGTCCTTGCCTGTTTCGCCATACAGACTCTCGCGCTTCCAGTCGTTGCTATAGACACCGAGCGAGAGACCCCAGAAGAACTGGTTGCTGACATTGAACGAAAGATTGAAATCGAACTGGCTGTTGCTGCCGTAGGTAGCGCGACGATAGGCTGCATCGGCGGCGGCGAACCCGTAATACTCGCCGAGTGCGGGGTCGTAGGCGATGGCGCCGTCGTCGTTACACTTGCCGTCAGTGAAGGTGGGGGCAAAGATGTCGGCCAGCACGGGCCAATCGCCGTCGGAAATTCCGGACGACGCAGCGTCGTTGGCCATACCTGCCACCTGCCATGTCTGCGAGAAGTCGCCTGCACCGAGACCTGCCAAGCCAGGCACATGGATATTGCCCAAGTGGTTGCGATTCTTCACGTAGTTGATACCGAAGTTGATGTACTGCAGACCACGTCCGTCACCTGTAGATTGGTCCATGGCAAAGATGATGCCGGCGTGGTCAAACGAGGCGCGTGTGGCATCATGCCCGAGTTGACCTTTCTCTTTAGTGAACACGGCACTGAAACCGAGTGCAGCTTCGTTGTGGCGGAAGAGTGCTGTACCGGCAGGGTTTGTACCCATGGTGGTAATATCGCCACCAAGTGCACCGAGTGCACCACCCATACCGACGTAGCGTGCAGTTCCGTTGAGGTCGCTGGCAGCCATATCGACTGCTTCATATACATCTTGAGCCCAGGCTGCAGAACTGAGCAGCAAGGCATAAGCAATTACAGATATTCTTTTCATATTATTTACCATTAAACATTGAACATTGAACAGACCCCAATCCAGTCCGGAGGGCAGGGGGTGGGATCAGTGAATTATTACCTGCGGCCACCGCCACGGCTTCCGCCGCCACCGCCGCCAAAGCTACCGCCACCGCTGCGGCCACCGCCGCCGCCAAAGCCGCCTCCACGGCTTCCTCCGCCATAGCTGCCACCACGACTTCCACCGCCGTAACTGCCCGAATTGTACGAGCGCGAAGGTGTTGATACGCTACGTTGCTGCGTTGTGGTGGTCGTAGAGCGTGTGCTGCTCGGACGCGAATAGCCGTTTGTCTGTCCCGAACGCGACCGGTCGTACGACGATGTGGTGCGCGAACGAGTGTAAGGTTCTTGAGTAGATCGTGTGGCAGCTGAACGTGATGCTGTGCGAGTGTCGCCACGCTGTCCAATTACGTTGCGTGAAGCAGAGGTCGTTTCGCGAACTGCACTGCGCACACTGCTACGACTCGAACGGTCTGTGATGGCGCTACCACTACGAGTAGCGTTGTAGATGCGGCCACCGTTGGCTAACGATCCCGTACGGATGCGGGTGTTATGGTCAAAGCGGTTGGGAGTGACTCCGTGCTGATAGCGGTTGTAACGTCCGCCCCAGCCTCCGTAGTGATAGCCATAGTGGTGATGCCATCCTGGTCCCCATCCCCAGTACGTCCAGTGGTAGGGAGAATGCCAACCCCACAGCGGTCCATACCAGCTGCTCCAGGGTCCCCACGACCAGCCATATCCCCAGCCATAATGCCAGTAGAAGGGGTCGTAGTAGAAAGGATCGTAAAGATAGTCATAGGCACCCCACGTATAGACAAGGTCCCAATAGTAAGGACTGCTGAGGGCGATGCCGATACGAGGGCTGCGGAAACGCAGAATACGACGGCTGTAGTAGTAGTCCTCGTCGTTCACATAGTCATCATCATCGATATCAGCTGCATCGGCTTCGTCGTATCCCCCACTCGTCTGGTACGAACCCTCGTACCCCGTAGTGCGGCGGTTATACTCGTCCTCGTTGCGGCTGTTGTGGTTATACACCTCGATGGTCGGTTTCTCTGCCACTACCGTAACAGTACCTGGACCGACCGTGACCTGCTGCGGCACTGTCCGGCTCTTTCTCGGAGTGAAGTACATGTCATCGTCATCCTGAGCCGACATGCACGCTGGCAGCGTCAGCAGCATTGCCATCAAGAACATCCATTTCTTCATAGTTGTACGTTGATTAAAGGGTTAAAGAATCAATTTCACGCTGCAAAATTACGCCAACTTTGGCAAAGAAAAAGGGGTTTTCCCCTAAACACAGATAGGAAAACCCCTAATAGTATAAAGAACAAAGAAAAACAAAGAAAAAAAGGAAAAGCCCTCTCGGCCGTGATGTGAACTGCAGAGAGGGCTTTTGAATCATTTCGTTGTACTACGTACTTTGTACTTTGTTCTTCATTTAATGCTCCAGGGCCATCTGATTATATTTTCGCATCACCCGCTGGTAATAACCCTCGGTGCGTGCTTTGCGCTGCATACACTTCAAGTCACCCGAATTCCACAAACGGATGGCACGTTCCATGTCGCCTTCGGGATTGAAATGCTCCTGAAAGACGATGAACATCTCGTGGCTCTTCTCCTTCGAGTAGCGGTCTTTAAGCGTAAACTTATTGTAGCCGAGAATGATGTTGCACTGACGAACCAAAATGGGGGCAATCTGCAGACATCCGACATAACGTCCGTCGCGCGAAACAATATTGGCACGTCCCTCACTCTCCACCTGTTCGATGGCGTTCATCACGGGACCCCACTTCTTTTGCAGGTCAATCGTTACTGTGCTCTGAGCAGCAGCCGTCAGGGTTGTCATCACGAGGGCTGCCAGAATGAGTTTAATTCTTCTTTTCATCATAATCTTCCTTTCTTCTATCTTCAAATTGAATACTTGGTTTAGGTAAATGCGCTGCAAAGGTATGTATTTTTATTGAATAAACAAGGGGATATATGCACTTTTTAACATTTTAACCCTCAAATTTATGTTTTTTAGCAGAATATAAAGAATACAAGAATGCAACTGGAAAGTAACCCGCACAGAAGACGGAGAGAGGGAAAACACTACAGCCAAGTGCCAAGTTTCCGGATGATTGTTCTGGTTTTGGGAATATTTTCATTTTTTAATTTTTAATTTTCAATTTTCAATTTATTTGTCGTAACTTTGCACTCGATTATGCACTTACGCAAAGAAGAAGGAAGACAAAAGAACGATGAATCGAAAATTGCTTGAAGATTGGCTCGGCGGCAGTCTGGGCGAAAGCGTGCAGGTGGTGGCGAAGTTCGACCCCGTCGAAATGGAGCATGTGGACGCCGTAATCGAGGAGAAGGAAATTCCGATCCTGCCGCTCAGAAATATGATGCTGTTTCCCCAGACACTGCTGCCTGTGAACGTAAGCCGCGAATCTGCCCAGCTGTTGCTGAGCGATGCGGCGAAGCGCAAGTGGACGATTGCTGTGTTTGGCCAGAAGAAGGAGGATGAGGAGCAACCGACGGAAAAGGATTTGTACCGAACGGGCGTTCTGGGACGTGTGGTGAAGATGCTGAAACTGCCCGACGGATCCCAGACTGCTTTTCTGCAAGGGTTGACCCGCGTCAGGCTGGTAGAGGCTCACGAGGCCGAACGATACCTGATGGGACACGTGGAGCGTTACCCCGAGGTGGAGCCTACATCGGACGACCGCGAATTTCGTGCCACGATTGAGGCTTGCAAAGAGGTGGCAGACAAGTTTATGCAACGGGGTGACGGCATGCGCATCGAGTCGTCGTTCACGCTGAACGACTTGCACAGCCGTGTGTTCTTCGTTAATTTTCTCTGCGGAAGCCTGCCGATATCGAACAAGGAGCATGTGATGCTGCTTGAGGAAACTCAGTTGGCAGAACGTGCGAAAAAACTGCTTTCAATCCTGAATCGCGAGTTTCAGTTTGCCCAACTCAAAGCGAACATCCAGATGCAGACGCACGAGGACCTGAGCCGAGGTCAGCGTGAGTATTTCCTTCGCAAGGAAATGGAGAACATCAAAGACGAACTGGGTGAGAACGATGAGGAGGAAATTGAAAAACTGCGTAAACGTGCTGCCAAAAAGAAGTGGAGCGAAGACACGCAGAAGCGCTTTGATAAAGAATTGGAAAAACTGGGGCGTCAGAGCAGTCAAAGCCCTGAATACAGCACGCAGCTGGACTATCTGAACCTGCTGCTCGACCTGCCCTGGGGAGAGATGACGAAAGACCGTCTCGACATTCGCTCGGCACAGCGCATCCTGGACCACGACCACTACGGGATGGAGGCTGTGAAGGAGCGCATTCTGGAATACCTGGCTGTGCTGAAGCTGCGTGGCGACTTGAAGAGTCCGATTGTTTGCCTTTACGGCCCTCCTGGTGTGGGCAAGACTTCGCTCGGACGGAGCATTGCCAAGGCTATGAAGCGCAAGTATGTGCGGGTGAGCCTGGGTGGTGTGCAGGATGAGGCGGAGATTCGTGGACACCGTCGCACCTACATCGGTGCCATGCCCGGACGCATCATAAAGGGTTTGCTGGAGGCTGGCACGTCGAACCCCGTCTTCATTCTCGACGAAATCGACAAGGTAGGCCAGAATGCTGTGCACGGAGATCCCGCCTCGGCTCTGCTTGAGGTGCTTGACCCAGAGCAAAACACGACGTTTCACGATAATTATGTGGATATGGACTACGACGTGTCGAACGTGATGTTCATTGCCACAGCCAATAACATCAGCACCATCCCTGCTCCGTTGCTCGACCGTATGGAACTAATCGAGGTGAGCGGCTATCTGACAGAGGAAAAGATTGAGATTGCACGTCGTCACCTCGTACCGAAGCAACTGGAGAATGTGGGCATGAAGCGCACGGACGTAAAGTTCAGCAAGGCTGCTTTGGAAAAAATAATCGAGGACTATACTCGCGAGAGTGGTGTGCGTGAACTCGATAAGAAAATCAATAAGGTGCTGAGGAAGCGTGCGCTGGAAATCGTGAAGATGGATTCTACAGAGATGGCTCAGGCAGAAACGTTGACGCCAAAGGACGTAGTGCAGATACTGGGTACAGAACCCTTCGGCCGCGACAAGGCTGAGGAGAAGGGTGAAGTAGGTGTGGTGACCGGACTGGCATGGACCGCCGTTGGAGGTGAAATCCTGTTTGTCGAAACGTCGCTCAGCCCTGGCAAAGGCGGCAAGCTGACGCTGACGGGCAATTTGGGCGACGTGATGAAGGAGTCGGCCATGCTGGCTTTGGAATACGTGAAAGCACACGCTGAAGGACTGGGCATTAAACCAGAATTGTTTGATGAATGGAATGTGCACATCCATGTGCCAGAGGGTGCTGTGCCCAAGGACGGACCGTCTGCAGGCATAACCATTGCCACCAGCATCGCCTCGGCATTCACCCACCGCTGCGTGCGTCCGCATCTGGCCATGACGGGCGAAATCACACTGCGCGGAAAGGTGCTGCCCGTCGGTGGCATCAAGGAGAAAATCCTGGCAGCCAAACGTGCTGGCATCACCGACATCATGCTTTGCCACGAAAACGAGAAAAATATTAAGGACATTCCTGAGAAGTATGTCAAGGGCCTTAAGTTCCACTATGTCGAACGAGTAGAGCAGGTGCTCGACTTTGCCCTTTTGAATAATTAAAACGCAAGACTCAATTGACATTCGAAGTACAACATAGCGATACGAAGAGTAATGCACGTGCCGGTCTGATTCAGACAGGTCACGGAGCCATCGAGACGCCCATCTTCATGCCAGTCGGAACGCTGGGATCGGTGAAGGGTGTGCATTTGCATGAGTTGAAAGACGACATCAAGGCGCAGATAATCCTTGGCAACACATACCACCTGTACCTGCGACCAGGCATCGAGGTGATAGAGGCTGCTGGAGGTCTGCACAAGTTCAATGGTTTCGATCGTCCCATGCTTACGGATAGCGGCGGTTTTCAGGTATTCTCATTGGCAGACATCCGCAAACTGAGTCCAGAGGGTGCGGAGTTTCGCAGCCATATTGACGGTTCACGTCACTTCTTCACCCCAGAGCGTGTAATGGACATCGAGCGTAGCATCGGTGCCGACATTATGATGGCGTTCGACGAATGCCCTCCTGGTACGGCAGAATACGACTACGCAAAGAAATCACTCGACTTGACGGAACAATGGCTCGACCGTTGCATCCTGCGTTATCGGGAGACTGAGCCGAAGTACGGTTATCACCAGAGCCTGTTCCCCATCGTACAGGGCTGTACCTACAAAGACCTTCGCCAACGTGCTGCTGAGAAGATTGCTGCCCTCGACATGGACGGTAATGCCATTGGAGGACTGGCAGTAGGCGAACCTACCGATGTGATGTACGAGATGATTGAAGTGGTGAACGCCATTCTGCCTAAGTCGAAGCCTCGTTACCTTATGGGGGTAGGCACGCCGCAAAATATCCTTGAAGGTATTGAACGCGGTGTTGATATGTTCGACTGTGTGATGCCGACGCGCAACGGCCGCAATGCCATGATTTTCACTTGGCACGGCACTATCAATCTGCGCAACAAGAAGTGGGAGATGGACTTCACCCCACTCGACCCTGAAGGGACTTCGTATGTTGATACCACGTACACGCGTGCGTACGTACATCATTTATTTAAGGCACAGGAATTGCTGGCAATGCAAGTGGCTTCGATTCACAACCTGGCTTTCTACCTCGAACTGGTGCAGACAGCCCGTCAGCACATCATCGCTGGCGACTTCACCCAATGGAAAAGCACTGTGATCAACGAACTGGGATGTAGGCTATGAGATGGATTGACAGAGTGATGCGACGTCTGCTGGGGCGTCATGCACAGCCCCTGCATGCTAAGCTGATAGGATTGAGTCGTGTGACCGAATGGCTGAAAGCACATTCGCCTGTCTCACGTCTCGACCGTTATCTCATTGGCAAGTTCCTCGGCACCTACTTCTTTTCGATCATTCTCATCATCTCCATCGCGGTGGTGTTCGACATCAACGAGAACATAGACAAGTTCCTCACTCGTAACGCTACGATGAAGGAAATCTTCTTCGATTACTACCTCAACTTCATCCCATACTATTCCAACCTCTTCAGCCAGCTGTTCGTATTTATCTCTGTGATTTTTTTCACAACGAAACTCGCTGAGAATTCCGAAATCATCGCCATGATGTCCACAGGTGTGAGTTTTCCACGCCTTGTGCGCCCCTACCTCATCTCTGCAGCTATCATCGCTGTACTCTCTTTTCTGTTAGGCAGTTATGTCATTCCACGAGGCAATGTGAAGCGGGTGAAGTTTGAAAACACCTACAAGCGGCGCAACGTGCCTACCTACACCGCCAACGTGCAACTTGAGGTTGACACTGGAGTGATTGCCTACATCAGCCGATACGAAAATCAGTTTAAGACGGGCTACGACTTCACCCTCGACAAGTTTGTCAACAAACAGCTCGTCAGCCGCCTTCAAGCCATGTCGATTCAGTACGACTCCCTCTCTGCCGAGCCTTACCACTGGATCATTAACAACTACCAGATACGTGACCTGCAAGGCCGTCGCGAAGTGATTACCAAGGGCACTCGCATCGACTCCATCATCCAGATGGAACCGCAAGATTTCCTCATCACCAAGGGACAGCAGGAGACACTCACCTCGCCGGAACTGGCTACCTACATCGAACGTCAGAAACAGCGAGGATTTGCCAACATCAAGGAGTTTGAGGTCGAATACTGGAAACGCGGTGCCTCCGCCTTTGCCACTTTCATCTTGACCATCATCGGTGTCAGCATTTCGGCACGGAAACGTAAAAACGGCATGGGCATCGCACTGGGAATTGGTCTCGGCCTCATCCTGGCCTACATCATGTTCCAGACCATCTCCTCAACCTTTGCCATCAATGCCAACATGCACCCAGCCCTGGCATCCTGGCTCCCCAACATCGTCTATGCCTTCATCGCATATTATTTCTATAAGAAAGCCCCAAGATAGTTTCAGTTGTTGAACGTGAAGAGTGAAGTGAAGACTGATGCCATCGCTTCACGCTTCACGCCCAGCAAAGCGGTCGTTTCACGTTCAGCACTAAACATTAAACGCTAACTCTTAATTCTTAATTTATAAAGTGTATTTCGACGAACTACCCCTTGACGATACCATTCTCGATGCGCTCGACGCCATGAATTTCGAGGAGTGTACGCCCATTCAAGAAAAAGCCATTCCACCCCTGCTCCAAGGTCACGACCTCATCGGCGTGGCACAGACAGGAACAGGAAAGACGGCTGCCTATCTGCTGCCCGTACTCAACGAACTGTGCTCCGGCGACTATCCGCAGGATGCCATCAACTGCCTCATCATGGCACCAACCCGAGAACTCGTTCAGCAGATCGACCAGCAAGTCGAGGCCTTCTCCTATTTCATGCCCATCAGCAGCGTAGCCGTCTATGGCGGCAACGACGGCATACGGTTCGAGCAGGAACGCCGCGGACTCACCCTCGGTGCCGACATCATCATCGCCACACCTGGCCGACTCATCTCCCACCTCGCATCGGG
The DNA here is from genome assembly GCA_900319385.1 of uncultured Prevotellaceae bacterium. Lineage (GTDB taxonomy): Bacteria > Bacteroidota > Bacteroidia > Bacteroidales > Bacteroidaceae > UBA3839. Next base: position 27,907 of record ONOG01000025.1, read on the forward strand.
AAAGATTGACTTCTCCAACATTTCCTTCTTCATCCTCGACGAAGCCGACCGCATGCTCGACATGGGCTTCTACGACGACATCATGAAGATTGCCAGCCATCTGCCAGACCATCGCCAGACCATCATGTTCTCGGCAACCATGCCCAACGACATCCAACGTCTGGCACACAACATCCTGGACAACCCCGTCGAGGTCAAAATCGCCGTCAGCAAGCCTGCCGAGAAGATTCAACAGATTGCCTACATCTGCTACGACGGCATGAAAGACAACATCGTTCGCAGCGTCGTGGAGCACTGCCCCTTTGCCAGTAACGAGGGAGAGAGTGTCGAGCGTGTCATCATTTTCTGTGCCAAGAAAACCAAGGTGCGCGAGTTGGGACGCACGTTCCGCATGAAAGGTCTCAAAGTGGGAGCCATGCACAGCGACCTCGAACAAAAAGAGCGTGACGAAATCATGCGTGACTTCCGCAACGGACACATCAACATCCTCATTGCCACCGACATCGTCAGCCGCGGCATCGACATCGACGATATCCAGATGGTCATCAACTACGATACGCCACGCGACCCCGAGGACTACGTCCACCGCATCGGACGCACCGCACGAGCCAACCGCGACGGTATGGCTGTCACCTTAGTCACAGAACGCGACTACCCGAACCTGCTGAAAATTGAAAAACTGATTGAAAAGGAAATACCCAAACCCGACCTGCCGGAAGGGTGTGGCGAAAAGCCAGACATCAGCCATAAATCCATACATCGTAAATCCGCAAATCGCAATTCAGATGGTACATCTCACCGTCGACATCGGCAACACAGCCACCAAGGCAGCGATTCACGTCGTCGCCGCGGAGGACGCCGTCGTGGAGGCAAAAAGTCTGCGAACGACGGCTCCACTCCTGCACCGCAGGGTTGAGGGCCACGACCTCGCGTGGCTCAGCGACTTCGTAGCTGGACACGCAGTCGATGCCTGCATCGTTTCATCGACAGCCGACATCACCCCCGACATCTGGCAACACATCAGCAGTCTGGGCATCCCCCATGTGGTCCGCTTCGACCACACGACGCCCATCCCGCTCACCAACTGCTACTCGACACCTCAGACCCTTGGCCCCGACCGCCTTGCAGCCGCCATCGGAGCATGGTACGAGAACCGTGAGCGAACCAGACGACACACCCCAGTGCTCATCATCGACGTTGGTACAGCCATCACCTACGACCTCGTCACCGCCGACGGCCAATACCTCGGCGGCAACATCTCGCCAGGCATCCAACTCCGATTCCTTGCCCTCCACGAACACACCGCCCACCTGCCGTTGGTGGAGATTCGTGAAGCAGGACCAGAGGAAATCGGTATCTCCACCTCAACAGCCATCCTCCATGGCGTCATCGACGGTGTTCGGCACGAAATCGAAGGGTTCATACGTGAATTTTCCTTAAAAAATCCCCTACTTTCTGTTTTTTTAACAGGCGGAGACACGATAAATTTTTCAGAAAGCACAAAAAATCGTATTTTTGCAGACAAATTTCTCGTCTCAAAAGGACTGGACCTCGTCCTGCAGCACAACAATCAATGAACAATGAAACGATTTGCACGAATTATTTTAGCGTTTAACATTTCACTTTTCGCACTCACCGCGTTAGCCCAGAACGGCATCAACTCGCCCTACTCACGCTACGGTTTCGGCATGTTGTCCGACCGCGCCACCGGCTTCAACAAAGGTATGGGCGGAGTGGCACAAGGCTTTCGCCACGGCCAGCAGATCAACGTAGGCAACCCCGCCTCCTATTCCGCCATCGACTCGCTCACCGCCCTCTTCGACCTCGGACTCTCCGTCTTCAACGGCAACTACAAGATGGGCAACCTGCAGCAGAACGCCAAGAACGCATCGTTCGACTACTTCGCTTTCCAGTTCCGTGCCTTCCGCCACGTTGGAGTCACCATCGGACTGCTCCCCTACTCCAACATCAAATACAGCTTCGCCTCAGCCACCAGCAGCGTACCAGGCAGCGAAACCATCACCTCCACCTCCACTTTCACCGGCGACGGAGGACTGCGTCAGGTATTCATCGGAGCCGGCTGGCAGCCATTTCGATTCATCTCCGTCGGCGTCAACGCAGGCTACCTCTACGGCGACTACACCCACACCTCCAATTCCACTTTCAGCGACGCCAGTGCCTTCAGTATGCAGCGCACCTACACCGCAGACATCACTACCTATAAGCTCGACTTCGGACTCCAGCTCATGTTTCCCCTCACAGCCAAGGACCAGCTCACACTCGGAGCCACCTACGGCTTAGGACACGACCTCCCCAACCGAGCCATCCGCAGCACACAGACCATCAACGGCACCACCACAACCACCACAGCCGACACCATCGCCCGAGCCTTCCAACTCCCACACACCTTCGACATCGGACTCACCTATGCCCACACCAACAAGTGGCGCATCGGAGCCGATTTCAGCCTCGAGAAGTGGAGCGATGCCCGATTCCCCTCGCAAGACACCAACGGCACAGGAGCCTACACCTCGACCACGGGACAACTCTACGACCGCATGAAAGTAGCCCTGGGAGGCGAATTCACGCCCAACCCCTACGGCCGCTTCCTCCAGCGCATCTCCTACCGCGCCGGCGGCTACTACAGCCAGTCCTACGCCCGTGCCGACCTCAGCGGCACCGTCACCGACAAGCCCTATGAATACGGTGTCTCAGCCGGCGTCTCCGTCCCCATCATCAGCCGCCACATCTGGGGAGCCAACACCCCACGGCTCAACATATCCTTCCAGTGGGTGCATAGCAACATCCCCTACCTCAGCCATGCCGGCGGCCATCAGAACACCCTCACCGAAAACTACCTACGTCTGAGCGTCGGACTCACCTTCAGCGAACGCTGGTTCCAGAAGTGGAAAGTACAATAAAAACCATACTCCATATCGTTGAACGAAGGATGAAATTCCTTGTACTTAGTACCTTGTACTTAGCACACCGCGAAGTATCATGACGAAGTACCTGAAACACCAGTCAACCAGGGAGAACACTCTGCGCTCCTTGTTCCTTGTACTTTGTACTTCGTACTTAGTACTTCTATTTTCATGCGCTTCCGACGACCACCACTACGCACCCGTCATCGACCATCGCGACTCGCTGCCCGTGCTCCAGTCCGTCGGAGTCTCCACCCTCATCTCCGACTCAGGCATCATCCGCTATCGCATCATATCCGAGGACTGGTTCATCTACGATCGCAAGCAACCCACCTACTGGTCGTTCGAGAAAGGACTCTACATCGAAAAGTTCGACGAACAATATCACGTCGATGCCTTTATCAACTGCGACACAGCCTATTACTTCGACCAGCTACACCTGTGGGAACTGCGCGGGCGAGTACTCGTCAAGAACCTCAAGGGCGAAACCTTTCGCACCTCGCTCCTCTACTGGAATCAAGATCAGCACCGCATCTACTCACCCGCCTATATGCGTATCCAAGGCATCGACCAGGAACTCGACGGCTACAACTTCTCATCCAACGAACAGATGACCGAATACCGCATCCACTCTTCGTCCGGAGCGTTCCCCGTCGATGACGACGAAACGCCCCACCCCGACGAGCAGACAGTAGCCGAGCACAACGATACGACACCGTCCGTCGCCACCCTGCCGACAGGCAATAAAGCACCAGCCGCCAATGGTCCGTCCATTGGCATCCCGCCTCGTCGTCCCAACCACACCCCGAGGTCTTCCGAATCGACACAAGCTGTAAAACCTCCTGTCAATCCGCGCCGTATCATCCCTCGTAAATAATCCGTGACCGTCGTCCGTAACTAAAAACGTCTGAACAACAATTTGGAGACCATCTCATTTTCCCCGATAAGCAGATGCCTATCGGGGTTTATAATGCCGTCATTTCGCCGAAGTTTTCATCAGTTCGATTTGTCGAAGAACACGCTGTTGGCCATATGAACGAAGGAATGCGACTGGCGAACAGCAGGCTCGGAAACGGAGTAGGGGATGGATGAAAAGGGGGCTTTTTCATTCGGATTTAGTGTATATCATACAAAAAAACAAAAAAAAGGGCGACGGATGGTGGTAAATTCATGATTTATCCGTATCTTTGTGCGATTTTTTGGGATTCTTCCCACGAAGTCGGAAACCGAATCAAATAAAACAACAAATAAAAAACTAAAAATCAACAAATGGCAGTATTACAAAAAATCAGGAATCGCGGCGTCTTGCTCGTTTCCGCAATCGCCATCGCCCTGTTCCTCTTTGTCATCGGGGACTTGCTCAGAGGCGGTGAAGGACTGATCAATCAGTCGAAACAGACAGTGGGTGAAATCAATGGCTCGAAGGTCAGCATTCAGGACTACCAGACGCTGTTTGAGGAGTTCCAGGTGTGGCAGGAAATCGCCCAGCAGAAGACTTCTTCGTCGGAGGACGAGAACAATCAGCTCAAGGATATGGCCTGGCAGACTTACGTACAGAACCAGCTGATCGAGGCTGAATGCGAGAAGCTGGGTCTGTCGGTGACCGACGAGGAGGTGGCTGACATGATTCGTCTCGGCGCCAGCCAGCTGCTGCAGGTTCCGGTGTTTGCCAACCAGCAGACGGGTCGTTTCGACTATGCTCAGCTGCAAATGTTCCTCAGCGAGTACAAAAAGCTGAAGGATGGTGGAGAACAGGTGCCCGAAGCCTACGAAAAGATTTACAAATACTACATGTTTGCCCAGAAGCAGATGCGCAGCCAGGCTCTGGCCGGCAAGTATCAGGCCCTGCTCGCCGGTTGCGTGATGTCGAACCCCGTCGAGGCTAAGATGGGCTTCGATGCCCGCTCGACGGAGAGCGAGGTGCTGCTCGTCAGCCTGCCCCTCTCGACCGTTGCCGATGACAAGGTAAGCGTCAGCGACGATGAGGTGAAGGCTAAATATACAGCCGACAAGGAAAAGTATCGCCAGTGGGTAGAGACTCGCGACGTGAAGATGATTGACGTGGCTGTCACTGCCAGCGAAGCCGACCGCAAGGCTATGGAGGACAACATGCAGGAGATCTACACCGCTCTGGCTGCTGCTCAGGGTACGACCGATGCTGGCAACGTGGTTCGTCAGAATTCGTCGCTCTATCCCTACTCTGACACGAAGAAGCAGAAGGAAGCTTTCCCGCAGATGATTGCTTCCCACCTCGAGGGCGACTCGACCGCCGTGGCTGTGGGTCAGACGATGAAACCGACCTACGACGCGATGTCGAACACTTACTACACCTTCAAGGTGCTGGCAAAGGTGACCGAACCCGACTCTGTGCTCTTCCGCCAGCTCGCCGTCATCGGCAAGGATGAGAAGGATGCCGACACGAAGGCCGACAGCATCGTCGGTGCTCTCACCAACGGGGCTGACTTCAAGGCGCTGGCTAAGAAGTACAACCAGCAGGGCGACTCGGCTTGGATTGCTACTGCACAGTATCAGCAGGCTGCCCTCGATGCCGACAATGCCTCGTTTGTCAACACACTGTATGCCATGCAGAAGGGTGAGGTGCGCAAACTGAAGTTCACCAACGGCAACACTGTCATCCTGAAGGTGGAAGACCAGCGTCATCCCGTGACCAAGTACAACGTTGCTGCCGTGGTCAAGGAACTGCGTTTCTCGGACGATACCTACAGCACTGCTTACAACAAGTTCAGCTCGTTCGTTGCTGCCAATCCGACTATGGAACAGATGGAGGCTAACGCCGAGAAGAACGGTTACACTGTTCGTCCAGTCAATGATATCCCCAGCAGTCAGCACAACATTGCCGGCATCCACAACACTCGCGAAGCTGTGAAGTGGCTCTACGACGAGGCTAAACCTGGCAGCGTATCGCAACTCTACGAATGTGGCGACAACGACCACCTGCTCGTCCTCTCGCTGACAGGCATCAACAAGGAGGGTTATACCTCACTGGAAAAGGCAGCTGAAGGCATCAAGCAACAGCTGATCAACGAGAAGAAGATTGAGAAGCTTTTGGCCGACAACAAGGGTGTGAACAGCATTGCAGCTGCCCAGAAGATTCAGGGTGCTGTGGTTGACACGGTGAGTCACATTACTTTCGCCAACCCCACCTTCGTCAGCGCTACCATGGCCAGCGAACCTGCAGTCAGCAGCGCTGCCAGCAAGACGCAGAAGGGTCAGTTTGCAGGTCCCATCAAGGGTAACAACGGCGTATATATGCTCCAGGTGCTCGACAAGAAAACTACCGACGCCAAGTATGACGAGAAGGCCGAACTGGCACAGGCTGCCAACACGAACTTCCGCTACGTCAGCCAGAGCCTGCTCAACGACCTCTATATGAAGGCCAACGTGAAGGACGCCCGCTACAAGTTCTTCTAAACAAGTTGACAAGTTCATACAACAATCCCCTGTAAGCATCACGCTTGCAGGGGATTGTTGTAAGTTTCGAAAGTTAAGAAGTTAAGGAGTTAAGACTTTTCACTTTTTACTTTTTAATATAGGCTGACTCCGTCGGGAAATTATTCGATTAACATCAGACGTTTTCTCGCCATGACAAAGTTCAAACAAGTTTGACTTTGTTCATTTGGCTGAACGAAAACGTTCAAATACCAAATTTGTAAAATTTCCACACGAAGTGTGCCTATATTAAAAATTTATAACGGAAACAAACAGAAAAAAAGACAAAACGGAAATTTCCGGCCTTTCCGATTCTTTCCGTTATAACTTAAGAACTCAAAATCTTAAAAACTCAAAAACTACTCGTACACCACGTCTATTGTCTCCTTCACATGTTCGCTGTCGTTGGTGATGAGGAGCACACGGGGCAGCGACTTGACCGTCTTCAGATATTTGGCCACAAGCGTGATCTCCATGTTGATGGTCTCGCCAGGCACAATATCACGCTTGGGAAGAGCAACCTGAATGGCATTGTTGAACACCTGCAGGGCACTGATGTGGAGGATACCCGTGCCAGTATTGGTAAGGGATACACGTCCCTTGAGTTTCGATTTCCGACCGAGGCGTCCCAGGTTCAGTTCGTGGGTCGAGAGTGTGAGCGTTGGATGACTCAGTTCGCTGCTGAACGTATTGACATCGGGCAGCAGAACTGCCGAAACGACAATTTCGTTCTCACTGCTCACCTTGTCGCCACTGAATCGTGCCAAATAGATACTCGTTTGGTTCAGACCGTCGTTGTGCAAACCGTCGCTGTGCAGGGTGAGGTCGATGAATCCACGACGACCACGAGCCAGCATCTCGGGCTTATAAACCGCCGTGATGTACGAAGGCAGGTGCATGAGCTGTGGTGTATAAACCTCGTGTGAGTCGTTCCATATCTCGATACGGGCTGTCGCAGAATCACCGCGATAGACATCGGAGAACTCAACGTTGGCTGTGCTGAGTGCGATGTCACCAATGCGAGTGGGATAGAGTTCTGCCACGGTCTGCCGGTTGCCCGATGTGACCACTCCCTTCATACGCAAGCGTACAGGACTTTCTGTTCCATTGGTCTTGACGAGGATGATGCGGTCGAAGTGTCCGAGCAGATTGGCGTCGTAGGTCACAGAAATCGTTCCTTCCCCACCCTTCTCAATGGTGCCCTGTGTCCAGCTGGGTTTCAGACAGCCGCAACCAGCATCGACATCTTCGATACGCAGCGGCATCCGGTCTTTGTTTTTGAACGAAAACACGGCTGTGACTGGCTTGTGCCACAGCGTTGAGCCCACATTCACTGTGGTCTGCGAGAACGATGGTTTTTGAGCTGAAATAGTCAGCGTCAACCCCGCAGCAAAACAGACAAGAGTGCTATACAAACGTTTCATCATATTCACTTTTAAGTTTTTGAGTTTTCACTTTTCACTTTTATCTTTTAACTTTAATACTTCCCCGTCATAGGCCAGATGCACATGATTGGGCAGTTGTTGCTCCTCCTCAGCATGAGGCAGGATATGGTGCGACATGTGGATAAGCCAAGTCTCAGGACTGCCGATGCGATGGGTAAACTCGATGGCCTCTTCGATCGTCTGATGCGTCATGTGCTGTTCGTGGCGCAAGCCATTGAGTATCATTGTCTGAACACCTTGCAGCATAGCTACATCCTCGTCGGGCATCGACTTCATATCCGTAATGTATGCAAAGTCGCCAATACGGAAACCGAGAATGGGCAATTTGCCGTGCATAACTAGCAGTGGCATCACTTCCACCCCACCGATGCGCAGCGTCTGATGCGGTTCAATTTCCTCCAAGTCGATTGAGGGAACCCCTGGGTAGCGGCGATCCTTCGGTGTAAAGCAGTATGGAATACGCTGGCGCAGATGCTCAGCACAGAAATGCTCGGCATATACCACCACATCGCCAAAGATACTGAAGGGACGCAGGTCGTCAAGCCCGCCTACATGATCGTAATGCTCATGAGTGATGAGAATAGCGTCGAGGCGTTGGAAGTCGATACCTAACATCTGCTCACGAAAGTCCGGACCGCAGTCGATGAGGATTCGACGCACACCTTCAGGAGCCGTCGCGTCGTCCACCTCGATGAGCGAACTGCAACGCAGCCGACGGTCGCGGGGATCCGTACTGGTGCACACCCGGCAGCGGCACCCGATTTGTGGCACACCGGTCGATGTTCCTGTTCCAAGGATGGTTATCTTCATCATATCACGTTGACTTCAGGATGTATGCTGATACCGAACTTTTCACAAACTGCTGCACAAACGGCATCACTCAAGCGCAGGATGTCCTGTCCACTGGCGCCACCACGATTCACCAGCACCAATGCTTGGCGACTGTGCACCGCAGCTGCTCCCAGCGACTTTCCCTTCCATCCGCTCTGCTCGATGAGCCATCCAGCAGGAATCTTCACCCCGTTCGGCACATCGTAGAAGGGCATCATGGGATATTCCTGCCGCAGCGCTTCAAACTTCTCGCGGCTCACCACGGGATTGACAAAGAAACTGCCTGCATTGCCCATCACAGCAGGGTCAGGCAGTTTTTCGCGTCGTATCTTAATAATGACGTCGCGAACCGATTCCGCTGTCACTTCGCTGTTAGGGTTAAGGTGGCTGCGTATGTTTCCGTAGTCGAGGCATGGATGAAACGTTTTCGAGAGTCGATACAGGACATATGTCACCGCATAACGGCCGCGCCATTCCTGCTTGAAGATGCTTTGACGATAGCCGTAGTGGCACTCGGCATTCATGAAAGTGCGGCTCTCTCCTGTATGCAGGTCCACACATTCCACTCGCTCTATCACGTCCTTGGCTTCCACACCATAGGCTCCGATATTCTGTACAGCACTGGCACCAACCTCACCAGGGATGAGTGAAAGGTTTTCGATGCCATACCATCTATGGGCAATCGTTTCGGCCACCAAATCGTCCCACATCATGCCGGCACCCACTCGCACGAGCACGCTGTCGGCATCTTCGTCCACTTGCTCCACACCCAGAATCCGGCTATGTAGCACCACGCCGTCGAAGTCTTGCGTAAACAGCAGATTACTGCCTCCGCCTATGTGTAGCACACGCTTCTGAATGAGGTCAGGAACAAGGCTTTTCAGTTCATCCACCGTCTCATACTCCACATATTCAGCTGCTCGAACTTCGATTCCGAAGGTATTGTATATCTGTGCATTAAAAGTCGATTTCATAGAGTTGCCAGCGACCATCCGTACGGTCGAATTTATATTTCACAAACAAGCTGTTGCTCAGACCTTCCATCAGCAGAATCTTTCGGTTCTCACTCAGTGCAGCCTGCCCATAGTCGATGGCAGTCATCGTACTGGTCGGCAGTGGCATCTGGTCGCGAAACTCCGGCCATTCCTCTTCCGTCAGTTCTGTTTCGCCACCTTCTTCTTCATCCCCAGCCTCGCTGACGAGCCTAAGCGGAAAGTCGATGGATTGACGTTGAAACAGGGTATCGTTGGCAAACTGGCTGTAGAATTCGAGGAAAGAACCTTGCGGCGAATGGGTGATGGATTTCGCGTCGTAGTCAGTCAGCATCCATTTGCCCTGCACCCGCTGAAAATGATAACGATCCATCGTCTGCTGAAGCAAGTTGATATGATCCACTGCCACGGCATGGACCGATGTGTCGTTCTGAGCTGCCATGTCCGTTTCGCGGTCGTAAATCACAGCATAGAATTCCTGCGGTTCGAAAGCTCCACGCTCCTTCCACTCCGCCTGCGTCATCGACTCGCCGTCTCCTTTTGCTGAGGTGAGGGGGAAGCTGACACGTTGCAACTGATACCTGCTGTCGGTGGTAAAGGCATAGAAAAAGTCGGCAAAAAGCATATCGGCAGTCTCTGGCTCAGGTTCATCGTCGTAGAGCATGAGGCTATCGACAAATTCTTCCTCTGCTTCTAGCACAGAATCCGTCGGCACTTGCTCCGTGTCTGGCGTACTGCCATGGCACGACGACAGTAGTACAACCACCGTCAGCAGCAAGCATAAAAATGGATTCTTGGAGTTCGAAAATATCATGATTTTGAAAAATTACTGCAAAGTTAGTGTTTCTTTTTCACTTAGACGTTAAAATTTAGACAAAAATGCGTAACTTTGCAGTCAATTCAAAGATTAAACGCAAGAAAAATGTTAGAACGTATCAAACAGATGCTTGCCGAGGTCGATGCACTCCAGGCAAAGACCGCCGACGATGTCGAGGCGCTGCGCATCAAATACCTGAGCAAGAAGGGCGAAATCACCGCCCTGATGAACGATTTCCGTCTGGTTCCTGCCGAGCAGAAGAAGCAGGTCGGTATCGCCATCAACGAACTGAAGAACCGCGCCATGGAGCGCATCAACGGGCTGAAGCAGACCTTCGCCTCAAAGGACACTCAGCAGGACGACCTTGACCTCAGCCGCACTGCCTACCCCACTCCCCTCGGCACACGCCATCCGCTCACACTGGTGAAGAACGAGATTATCGACATCTTTGCCCGTCTCGGTTTCTCGCTGGCCGAAGGTCCTGAAGTAGAGGACGACTGGCACGTGTTCTCGTCGATGAACTTCCCCGACGACCACCCTGCCCGCGATATGCAGGACACCTTCTTCGTCGAGAGCCATCCCGACATCATCCTGCGTACCCATACCAGCAGTGTTCAGGCACGAGTGATGGAGCACACTCAGCCCCCCATCCGTGTCATCTGCCCAGGCCGTGTCTATCGCAACGAAGCCATCTCCGCCCGTGCCCACTGTTTCTTCCATCAGGTCGAGGGACTCTACGTTGACAAGGACGTTTCTTTCACCGACCTCAAGCAAGTCCTGCTACTCTTTGCCAAGGAGATGTTTGGCAACGATACGAAGATTCGTCTGCGTCCTTCCTATTTTCCGTTCACCGAACCTTCGGCAGAGATGGACGTCAGCTGCACCATTTGTGGTGGTAAGGGCTGCGCCATGTGTAAAGGATCGGGCTGGCTTGAAATTCTCGGTTGCGGCATGGTCCACCCCAACGTTCTCGCAGCCAACGGCATCGACCCGACCCAGTATAAGGGCTACGCCTTCGGTATGGGCATCGAGCGCATCGCCAACCTCAAGTATCAGGTACGTGACCTCCGCCTCTTCTCTGAGAACGACGTCCGCTTCCTTCGCGAATTTGAGGCAGCAAACTAAGCCACACTTTTATCATTCGTTGGCAAGTTGAACTTGCTTCAGCTACATATTTCACCGATTTCACGAATCCGCGACACTGAGCAAGCGCGGTAAATTCGTGGAATCGGTGAAATTCGTAATACTAAGTGTTTCTTAGTTGAAGGCAACTGTGGCCCAATCTTTATCTGGGTTTATACACAGTGCCCACTTTCAGTTTGTCACCTTTGTCATCGAGGGTGAAAAACTTGGGATGACGGATGTACTGACCGCGGCTATTAACGGCATGGCTGTGAATCGACATCAGAAGCCGACCATCAAAGGTTCGGAACATCATGCCATGGCCATAATTCGGAGGTGTGATGGGATGAGGTTCCTGCACCCACGGTCCCTCCAGCTTGCCGCTCTTGCTGTACGCCACACCCTGCGTATAGGTTTTCCCAACCCAACTGGTCCAGAGCATGCCCAGCCGTCCCGTCTTGGTGCGGAACACCCACGGGCCGTCGGTCACCATGTTAGGGCGTCGCTCGCCATGTACGGCATCGTCGCGGCTCCAAGGCGAGTCGAAGGCACGGAACAGGATGCGTGCGTCACCTTCCGTTCCTCTCAGGTCGGGCTTCAGACGGATACACTCCACCGTACCATTGCGGTTCTGCAGCCATTCGTGGCAGTACACCATATAGGGCGTGCCGTCAGGCTCTGTCCACAACGTGGCATCCAGCGTCGGTCGGTCGGCAGGCAGATACGTTGCATCACCCCCCTCAATGGGTCGGTAGGGTCCCTCAGCCCTGTCACTTACCAAAACATGGCAAGCCCGTCGCTCAATCACGTTGCCCATCACCGTGTCGATTTTCACGCTGTGGTTGGTAAATGTGGCAAAGTAGTAGTAGCGCGTACCCACCTTATGAATTTCTGCCGCCCAGATGGCTGGCCGTGGCCCCATCCACGACGTCGAGTCCACCTCGACCACGTCGTACGGCCCGCTCCATGTAGCCAGGTCCTTACTCTTCCAAAGCCGTCCGCCCGTACCCGTCATGTAATACGTGTGTGTCGCCTCGTCGGCCAGTACAAACGGATCACTCAGTACAATGGAATCGAGCGGCACATTTTCGCGAGGCTTCCATCCTCGGCGTTGCGCCTGAGCCGTCGCCGACAGCAACGTCAGAGCCGCCAGCAGCATAAAGATTCTTCTATTCATGTTTTACTCGGTGTTATCTGCGCCAAAGATACGACAAAAAAGTGAAAAGAGAAAAGTGAAAGGTGAAAATTCAGAAAAAAAGTGTAAATTTGCATTTCGGCGCAATGTGTTTTTAAGTTTTTTGTGTTTTTAAGTTTTTGAGTTTTCACTTTTCACTTCTATATGCAATATCTTCTTAAGGACTCCCAGCTCGGCACGCTCCGCATCAGTGTCAATCCCCGTGCACGTCGCATCATCATGCGCGCCACTGCCGACGGACTCCGCATCACCGTCCCGCCTGGCACCAGCCACACGACCCTCATCGACACCCTCAACGCGCATACCGAAGAGTTAAAAGCCATGCAGCAGCGACAGGTCAATCAAAAACATCCAATCGATTTCAATTACCAAATCCACACAGACCTCCTGCAGCTGCGCCTTGTCCCCAGCAACCGCGCAGCGTTCTACCTCAACCGCCACATCGGACAGTGCGAGATTGTCTGCCCTGCCACCACAGACTTCGCAGCTCGCCAGTCATGGCTGCACGACATCATTGTCGAGCAACTACGCATTCAAGCTAAAGCCATCCTGCCTCCACGCCTCAAAGCCTTGGCCGAGAAACACGGATTCCAGTACGAACGTGTGAGCATCCAGTCGTCGCAAACCCGCTGGGGCAGCTGTTCTGGACGTAACACCATCAACCTTAGTCTTTATCTCATGACACTCCCCTCGCGCCTCATCGACTATGTCCTGCTGCACGAACTCTGCCACACCGTCCATCACGACCACTCTCCCCAGTTTTGGGCACTGATGGATCGCGAGACCGACGGACAAGCTCATACCCTGCGAAATGAATTAAAGGGGCATCAGACAGAAATCTGACAGACAGTTTTAAAACATTGACCCTTTGGTGTAAAGTCAAAACGATGTTTGTCCAACTCACATCTTCCGAAGTTATGCCTGTTGCCATAAAGCTCGACCTGTTCTTAACAGTTACAATCCCTTTAATGACTTGTTGGGAACAATTTGGGAACAAGAAACCCACAGACTTTATTGATAACTACTGAAAGTCTGTGGGTTTCCTTGTTCTGTTATCAATCTTGATAAGATGAATATAAGAATATGTGATTGGTTACTTTAATCAATATTCCAATAAGCATCAGGTTCGCCATCAAAAATCATATCAATTTCATCGTTTGTATATCCCATTACATCGTGAACATAGGTTCCAGAATAATCACCATTATATTCAATGTAATTATTTGTGTTCCTTCTCTCATATCTGAAATTTGATGGAATATCAAATGGTTTCATGTCTTTAAATAGTTCTAATAATTCAGAATGAGGGTGAGCATCATTGATAAATAGCCCCTTTATATAACCAAAAACCTTTGAAGCAATTTCAATGACTTGGGTATCACTAATTGTTATATTACAAGTCCGATTTTGACAAAAAAGATTAAGTAATTCGTGCTTTCTCTTACCACCATTTAGTAAATCTAATTGGGCATAGGATAATTCTTTTCTCCAACCCTTAAAATTATTGCTATAATAACGGACTAAGTGATAGAAGATGGAAGGCGAGTCATACTTGCATAAGACATCTATATTGTCAGCTTGTTTTAGTTTGTCTATGACAATCATATAGATTCTCTCATTTTGAATTAGTTCATAATACAATAATGAAGAGAAAAAAGCTTTGTCTTTTTGATAGGCTTCCAAATGGCAGTTGTATAAAATGCAATACAACCACAGTGCTGACAGTTTCTTTATATTTCCTGTATCGTTACATACGAATACCCAATTCAGATAACAAAGAATTCGTAAGTTAAATATGAAATTTCTATCACTCTTATCTAACCATATGTTCGTTCCATCTCTATATTTGTAAAAATCACCTCCTACAGATTCTGTATTTTTCTTGAACTCGTCGTTATGATAGTGGTAAACGATTTTTCCAAATGGGAATAGCCATTCTTGAAAAATAGGAGTAGAATAATGATGCTGGACACTATGGAATAAATTGATCCTTCTGCTTAAACGAAATATATCAAAAATATCTGTTTGGTCAGTTGGGAACTTAAACTTTGAAGTATCTATAAAATGACACAAATACTTGTCTTCAAATGACAATTCTTGCTGTTTTGATTCTATAACGTCAAGTAGTAACTTGAACTCAGAATCAGGAACGGTCTTATCTAATGGCAAAAAAAATAGAATATCCTATTTTCTTTGCAATATGGAATATCGCAGCGTTTGTAAAAACCCTATATCCCACAGAATTTTGAAAACCTTTTGCAGCCTGACATTTGCTATTTTCGAACTTTGTCTGGATTCTTGGTGAAGGATTATAGTCATCTTTTGAATAACTTAGCAATGACGTTATCCCTATTGTATGTGATTTGGATGTATAGTCAAGCAGAGTAATACATCCAACAATATTTTCATTAAACGACAACTCAGGTATGGTCTCAGTCAAGTATTCCTTGATTATTTCAAACGCTTTGTCGCTATAGATGATAAATTTTTCATTATTTCTTTTATACTTACATCGATAAGTATAGAAAAAACGATTGGTTGCTGATAAAGTCAAATTCTCTACAACCAGACTATAATGAATAGTGTCATGCTGTATCTTTACACCATCAGTCCATTCTCCAAACATTGATATCTTTGGATAATCTTTATCTTCGACATTTGAACAAATGCATATAGGAAACAATGAATACTTGTTTTCTAGGTTTTTCAATATTCCCTGAAATGAGTTGTAATGTTCATCAAATGAATCAAACAAGGAACTATGCCGATACTCTCTGTCTTGCTTTTTCTTTTTATCCCATTCCAATTTTTCTTCGTATTTCGACATCAAGAAGGCTTTTCCTTTTTCTAAATCCCCTTTAAATTTCAGAATTTGAACTTGACGAATGGGCATGATTCTTCCTTTCCATAAGAAAGAACGAATCCAACTTGAACAACTTTTGTCATTAAGTTCTGTTTCTGCCCATTTCTCTAATTGCTTGTAGTATCTCTCCTGATCAGGGTAAAAAACTTCAGAAATAATTTTTTTTGCAGATTCAACATCTTTTAATTCTCCAAAGCCAAAGCAATCTGGACCAATAAATGCAAGTTTCTCCTTCATTAAATTCCAGCGACGATTCCCATATTGCTTCTTTGTAAGGGGGGAGTTGATCCAATCACATAATTGCTGGTAGAGCATGTTTGAAGAGCCAAATACTTTGTCCCATCCGATTCTTTGCGATAGTTCTTTTTTTACAAGCAAGTAGTCTGAATGCACATTTCCCTTCAACTTATTCAGGAATAAAGGTAGATGTCCATGAGTATCAGTCCCTTCTTTCCATTTACGCACTTTTTCTAAATCCTTGAAAAAATCTTCAACAAAAGCATCTTCTAATTTACCTTCTTTGTTGTCTTCTTCAACTAGAGGTACAATACTCTCAAACCATGAGATTTCTTGCTCTTTCTTTTTAATTACGTCATTGACTTTATCCTCAATCCTCTTAATGTTCTTATCAAACTCCCAACAGTCAATGATGCCTATTCCAAAAATATAGGCATCATTGCTGCCCATTATCGAAAATTGAGAGGCTAAATCAACTCTAAATAGACGCTTGAATTCACGACGGAACAATAAAGTGTACTTGTTGTCATCAAAAGCCTTATTAAAATACTCTTCTATGGAGTGGAGCATTTTTATAGCATCTGGAGATGGTTTTGTCAACATATGAAAGAGTTTGGTATTGTATAGTTCTTGAAATTGTTAATCGTAGATATCCAAAGAACTGTAAAAATCCTGAAAAGCCTCATACCGTTTACCATCTAGTGAAAGATATGTTTTTCCAATCAGGCTATTGTCATCATAAAGCCATGCCAACAACTTTGGATTCGACTCTAATTGTTCCATTAAGTATCCTTGTGGATCGGTATAATCACAATGTTGTGTGTACATTGAACAAATGTGATTTCTTTTAAAATTCACATTTGGAATACAATCAATCTCAGCCTGAGTTGCATATCTTCTCATAAATACGTATTTTAAGCAGGGTGTTATAACTAATGCTATATATTAACAAACGTTATATCTCTTTCTTTTAGATAATTTGTTATAACCTGATATAAAGGGATAGCTTCTTTTCTAAATGGGTCATTGGCCAAAAGTTCATCCATGTCATCACTAAGTTCTTCATACCATTGTGACAACTCTTCCATCCAAAACCCTTTTTTCTTTGCTGTAAGCATCAGGTTTAATTCCAAACCTTTAGCAGCATTCAACGAACGTTGATTGTCAATAGGTCTTCCCATGATTTTATTCATTCTTTCAGGCGCAAAAGGATTAGTGTCAACGATGAATTTCGCAAATTCATTGCGTCCATAATGGAGAAGAGTAATAAATGCTGGCCAATTCCTATCATAAAACATGCCAGTTTCAAGTTGATGCATATAAAGATAATACGAGGTCGCAAACACAAGATTGCGGACATTAATATCTTTGTACGTAGGATAATCAGAGGGGAACTGACAAGTAAGAATACTTGATATGGCAATTGATAATTTCTCTTCGTTTGCACAATTTATGAGAATTACCGGATTTTCGATAATGCAGGAAAGCAAGTCCTTTATTGAACTCACTGTTGCAACGTCGTTAAGATCTTCACTTGCTTTCATGTTTGAAAGGCATGTGTTTAGGACTTCGTTAATATTCATAGTAAAACATATTAATTAAAAATATCTACCATCAAGATGAATCTTTCTGACCCGGCCATCTGCTAAACCAGTTTTGGGCACTGATGGATCGCGTGACCGACGGACAAGCTCATACCCTGCGAAATGAATTAAAGGGACATCAGACAGAAATCTGACAGACTGTCCTATTGCTATCGCTTTACGACTTTGCCTAATTTATTGCCATCAACATCCTTCCAGTCGTCCCAGCCATTGCTTGGGCGACCGAGAACGAGTCCACTTGCACCACTGGGACTATCCATAGGCACATCATGCTGAAGAATAATTTGCCCTTTCTCTGTCTTACAATGTTCATCAATAAACTTTTGGCGTGAAGCTATAGATTTGTAACTTGAAACGATTTGACTGGCGATAATACAACCCTTTACAAGAACGAACTGTTTCGAGATTTCATCATAATAGCCAACACCTTCTGCAGGACGATCAGTTGCGTGAACATAGAACAGATGCTCGGGCTGGGGTTTTGCTACGGGTACATCAAAGATACCACATCCATAAAAGCGAGTAAGCAACTGTATATCGCGAAAGAACACTTCCATGTCATTGACACGGAAAGGTGCTATATTCGGTTTCCGAGGATTGGCTCCATTGAGCAATGCGAACGATTCCACACTATGCGCGGCTTCAATGCCCAGATATTCCAAATATTTTACATCGTCTCCATATATCTTATGGTTATCGGAAACAAAGACGAGAGCGGTCTTCCAAAAATCCTTCTTCTGAACGTGGTCGTTCTTACGATTGGCAAAATCTGTTGTTTGCCCGATATATGCCTCCGGCTTTAATGCATTGACATCACCAAGCAAAATATAAAAGGCTGGTTGCCCTGCTATGTCTGATATACTGTTGGCAATGTTGATTTCGTCACGGGGAATCACATAGAGGTGACATGTAGAGTTTGCACCCATATAGATATTCCTAACTCCGGAAAGAGTTCCATCTATCAGCTCTGTATGGATGGTAAAGGTGTTCTTTGCTTTCATGACATTATCTTTACTCTAATGACGGATTTACCTGCAAAGATACAAAATTCTAACTATCCAACGTGGATTTTTATCAAAAACATATAGAAATACTCTCATTTATTGGAACATATTCCCATTTGACACCTTTGCATTGAATAGATTTTGCATAACTTGACCAGTAAGCACACCATTACCGCTCGGTTTTAGCCGTCAATGTTCGTAAAATATATTCTTAACTCCATTTGTTAACAAAACAAATTTTTTAACAATTGTAGGGCATGGTTTTTGGGGAGAATTTTGGATGAAATAGAAATGGAGAGGGGAATTTTCGATGTTTCTTCACAACATAAGGAGACTGAAAAGAATCGAAAAACACGAAAAGGAAAGGAAAGACACGAAATTATTTAACATCTAACAATGGTGAGGAGGGGTAAATTGAGGGATTGAGGTGAGATTATGAACCCCTTCCTTACGGCACATGACGCCCAGGCGTCGCTTGGGAATCCTCTCATCCTCAATCGGGTTGTCGGCAGAGCGCCGACAGCCTGTCGGCAGAGTGCCGTCTATGCTCTACTTTGTCCGCCGTCTGACCGTCTTCAGAGCGCAGTCTGACGGTCTTCAGTGCGCCGTCTGACGGGAAAGTTATGTGCCGACTGACGACAGGCTGTGTGCAGACTGACGACAGGCAGTGCGCCGACTGACGACAAACCGTCTCCATACCAGTATTTTAGGACGGATGATTTCCTTGCGATATTTCCAACCAGCCGGACGTTCGATGCGATGTACGCGATTCTCAGAGGCTACAAAGAGCGAGGCGTAGTTGTCGAAATCGCAACTATCTCATCGCAGAATAAGGGTAAATGTTAAACCCCAAAAGGTCATTAGCGAATAGCTTAAATATATTTTTATCCAAATTTGTCACAATCTCTTTCAGTTCTTATAACATCAATGTCTATTGACCGATTTGAATTAAAAAGCGCACGACCTCGCGGGGGAGGTTCGTGCGCTTTCGCATTTCCTGTAGTCGGGATGAACTATCCCGCTATGAGGAAGAGTTTAGAGTCCGAGTTCCTTGGCGATGGCCTCAGCTGTCTTTTCAGCTGCGGCGCAAGCACGGTCGTAGTCGGAGGCGCTGGCAAGGGTTTCGGGAATCTCGAGGTAGAACTTGATCTTGGGTTCCGTTCCTGAAGGACGGACGCTGACTTTAGTTCCGTTCTCGGTGAACCACTGAAGCACGTTGCTCGTGTCGGGCATCTGGAGCGGAGTCTTATTGCCCTGACCGTCGGTAGCTTCGAGTGTCTTGAAGTCCTTCGTGCAGCAGACAGGCGAACCAGCCAGCGAACGTGGGGAATTCGAACGGAAGTTCTCCATCATAGCCTTGATTTCGTCGGCACCCGTTTTGCCTGGACGAACGACGTTGATGGTCTTGTTGTAAGAGAATCCATACTCAGCGTAGATGTCCATGAGCAGGTCGTAGAGCGTCTTGCCATTGTCCTTAGCCCATGCGGCAATTTCGCAGATGAGGCAGATGGAGGCTGGGCTATCCTTGTCGCGCACCTTGTCGAAGGGAAGGAAGCCGAACGACTCTTCGCCGCCACCAATGTACTTCTTCACGCCTTCGTTCTCGCGGATGAGAGCGGCAATCCACTTGAAACCGGTGTAGCAGTCCTGGAGTTCGACTCCGTTCTTGTCGGCAATCTTGCGAATCAGTTCCGTCGTGACGATGGTCTTGACGAGGAACTCATTGCCACGGAGCTGACCCAGTTTCTTCTTGTTGGCGATGATGTACCAGGCGAACATCATGCAGGTCTGGTTACCATTGAGGATTTCCCACTCGCCCTTGGCATTGCGGCAGACGATGGCAAGGCGGTCGGCGTCGGGGTCGGAAGCGATGACGAGGTCGGCATTGAGCTTCGTTCCGAGTTTCATACCCAGGGTCATCGCCTCAGAGTTCTCGGGATTGGGCGAAACGACCGTGGGGAAGTTGCCGTCGATGACCATCTGCTCAGGCACGACGTGGATGTTCTGGAATCCCCACGAGCGCAGGGCTTCAGGAATGATGACACGACCTGTGCCATGCAGCGGTGTGTAAACAATATTGAGGTCTTTCTGACGCAGAATCACGTCTTGATCGACCATAGCTTCGCGGACAGCCTGCAGGTAGTCCCAGTCCATTTCTCCACCGATAATCTGGATGAGGTCGGGATTGCCCTCCCACTTCACATCCTCCATCTTGACTTTGTTTACCTCGTCGATGATACCTTTGTCATGGGGAGCAAGCACCTGTGCACCATCGTCCCAATAGGCCTTGTAGCCGTTGTACTCGCGGGGGTTGTGGCTGGCGGTCACATTCACACCTGCGACAGCACCAAGCTGACGGATAGCAAACGAGATTTCGGGAGTAGGACGCAGGCTTTCGAAGAGATAGACCTTGATGCCGTTGGCCGAGAAGATGTTGGCAACGGTTTCGGCAAACATACGACCGTTGTTGCGGCAGTCATGACCAACAACGACGCTCTTTCCGCCTTTGGGGAATGCCTTGTTGATGTAGTTGGCAAAGCCCTGAGTGGCTGAACCGACGATGTAGCGGTTCATGCGGTTGGTGCCGGCACCCATGATGCCACGCAGTCCACCCGTTCCGAATTCGAGGGTCTGGTAGAAAGCGTCAATGAGTTGCGACTTGTCATCTGCCTCGAGCATAGCCTTTACTTCGGCCTGTGTCTCGGCATCGAACGCGGGGTCGGTAGCCCACTTCTGGGCGACCTCCGTACAGTGTTTCAGAAGTTCTTGATCCATAGTGCTATATAATTAAAATTAAAAATTAATAATTAAAAATTAAAACAAGCCAGTCTGGACTCCCCTCCATACTTAAAAATTAAAAACTACCTGTCTGGACTCCCCTCCTTGGGAGGGGTTGGGGGAGGTCGTTGCTGTATATTTTACTTCATCAGATAGCGGTCACCCGTCTGTTTCACGACTTCGCGCCAGTAGCGTTCTGGATAACCAGGACGTTTAGGAGCTGCACCGAAGCCGTGCTGCGTGCGCTTGAAATGTCCGTTTTCTTCGGCCTTTACCACCATGTCGTTGTGCTTGACAACGAGGTAACGGAACAGCACGTCCCAACGCTGCATCATGCGGTCGGCAGCACCCTGACTATAGTCGGTGAGATAAGCAATGGCGCGTTGGGGACTCTCGTCGTAGAGGGTGCGCGCCTCGGTATCGACGCGCAGCTGCTCGGTCTGATAGGCGGTTTCGAGTTCCTTCTGAGCAGTCTGCAGGTCGGGCATCATCTTTTCGTAGTAGGGATAAACGATGTTCGAGACAGTGTTGCACAGCCAGAATGCCGACTTCCAAGAGAAGGTCATTTCATCTTGCTTTCCCTCCATGCGCTCATAGCACTGTGGCACGGCCGAGACACCGCAGTAGATGGGAGTGTAGGCTGTCATGTTGGCATCGTCGTTGGTCCACCAAATCACACCACCGATGGCGTCGGGATAGGCCGAGCGCATCTGTCCGACAAAGGAGAAACCTGTCTGCTGAGTCGAGGTGGGACGTTCGGTGTAGTATTTCTTTCCATCGACTGTGAACGAAAGCGGCGACGGACGGTAGGGCATGTTATAAGGACCGCTGCCGAGATCTTGCTGCATATCAAGGGGCGTTCCCTCGTAGTGGTCACGCATTCCGTCTTTAACATCCTGCACGCTGAGCAGGTGCTTGGGC
Organism: uncultured Prevotellaceae bacterium; assembly: GCA_900319385.1. Lineage (GTDB taxonomy): Bacteria > Bacteroidota > Bacteroidia > Bacteroidales > Bacteroidaceae > UBA3839. The sequence continues at coordinate 50,090 of ONOG01000025.1, forward strand.
TTCATGTAGAGGGGCATCTCGAGCGTCATGTCCTCGCCATTGATGTAAGGCAGATACTTGTCCATTCCATCGACCTGACGGTTGAAGAAAGCCCAGGCACGTGCGTCGCAGTAGCGAATGCCGCTGAAGTCGAGGGGATTGAAGGCGTCGCGGAACGAGAAGTCGGCGTCTTTCTTGCCTGTGAAAAAGCCTTTCTCGCGGGCAAACTTCACGACATCCTTGGCATACAGCACATTCTGCTTGTCTTTCATGTTGAAACGCGTGATGCGGCTTTGGTTGGCATGGGCGCAAATGCAGTCGTCAGGAATACGGATAGCAACCCAAACAGCACCGGTGCGACCTTCACCTTTGCCCACCATTTCCATCACCCATACCTCGTTCTTGTCGGCAATGGTGAAGGTTTCGCCTTCGCTGCAATAACCGTACTTAGCCACGAGGTCGGTCATGACCTTAATGGCTTCGCGGGCTGTGCGTGAACGTTCGAGACCGATGTAGATGAGCGAACCGTAGTCGATAATGCCTTTCGGGTCAACCAGTTCCTCACGACCGCCGAACGTCGTTTCGCAGATGCTCACCTGATGCTCGTTCATCTGTCCCACTACATTATAAGTAATAGGAGCCTGTGGAATCTCGCCGAGATACTTATTGGTGTCCCACTCGTAGATTTTTCGCATCTCGCCCTGAGCATGTGTTCCGCCCACGTGACGGTAGAGGTTGCCATACATGCCGTAGCTGTCGGCGTTGTAGCTAACGATGACGCTGCCGTCGGTCGATGCAGCCTTGCCAACAATGAGGTTGGTGCAGGCATGGGAATTGAAAATTGAAAATTGAAAACTAAGAATTAGCAATGCTGCTAACTGAAAAAAATGTTTCATGTTTGGTTTCATTATTTGATGACTAATTTGTCGCTGCCCGCAGCCTTAAAACTCATGTCAAGACCCTTCACAGAATGGGTCAACGCACCGAAGGAAATAAAATCGACACCGGCTTTGGCATAGGGAATCATCGTGTCGAATGTGATACCACCACTGGATTCGGTTTCGGCACGTCCAGCCACCAGTTTCACTGCCTTCGCTGTATCTTCGGGCGTAAAGTTGTCGAACATGATGCGGTCGCAGCCTTCGGCCAATGCTTCTTCGAGTTCTTTGAAGTCACGCACCTCACATTCGATTTTCAGATTCATTCCCTTGTCCTTGCAATACTGCTTGGCACGACTGATAGCGTTGTGAACACCGCCGCAGAAGTCGATGTGGTTGTCCTTGAGCAGAATCATGTCGAACAGGCCAATACGGTGGTTCATGCCGCCACCAATCTTCACAGCCTCTTTCTCCAGCATACGCATGCCTGGAGTTGTCTTGCGGGTGTCGAGCACACGCGTCTTCGTACCTGCATCGATCAGTGCCTGCTGATATTTGTGTGTCATGGTAGCAATGCCCGACATACGCTGCAGGATGTTGAGCATCAGGCGTTCGGTCTGCAGCAGACTCTGTTCCCTACCCTTCACACTCATGACGATGTCGCCAGGATGGACCGGCGCACCGTCCTTGACATAGACCTCGACCTGCAGTTCGGGATCGAAGCGGCGGAACACTTCCTTCGCAATCTCTACGCCGGCAAAGATGCCTTCTTCCTTGATGAGCAACTTCGACTCTCCCATCGCATCCGCCGGAATGCAGCAGAGCGTCGTATGGTCACCGTCGCCGATGTCCTCGGCAAAGGCAAGGTCGATGAGCCGGTCGTTCAGTTCTTCTACGCTAAGCATAATATTATTCGATGTTTAATGTATAGTTATAATGTGCAAATGTAGGAATATTTTTGCATTCATGCAAGAATTTTTATGTAACTTTGCACGCAAAACTGAAAAATGACATGAACGCTCTCTACACCATTCTCCTGCTCATCGGGTCGAACATCTTCATGACGCTCGCATGGTATGGACACTTGAAACTTCAACAGATGAACATCTCGTCGTCGTGGCCGCTGTGGGGCATCATCCTCTTCTCATGGGGCATCGCTTTGGCAGAATACAGTCTGCAAGTGCCTGCCAACCGCATCGGATTCGAAGGCAATGGCGGACCGTTCACGCTGATGCAACTCAAGGTGATTCAAGAAGTTGTGTCGCTCATCGTATTCTGTTTGATTGCCAATATTCTGTTCCAGGGCCAGCATTTGCACTGGAACCATCTGGCGGCCTTCCTCTGCCTCATCCTCGCCGTTTACTTTATATTTAAGTAGAAGTCGGCGGTCAGTTTCCGATAGGCATCGGAGATTGTGCCGTCGGCATTGTGGAGACAAATTGTCTCGAATGTGGTCTGACCTGTCTCCATTCCAAACTCAAGCATCGCACGCCGCATGGGTTTGCGAGGGGAAGTCTGCACATCACAACGCCGCAGCAAATGGAGACCGACAACTGAGGCCGTAAGTACAAAGTCGGCGGCGTGGCTATAGGGAATAATTACGGCAAAATGCCCCTGTGGACTCAGAAGCTTGGCAGCATGTTCGATCAAAACATCGAAGGGCAACGAACTGCTGCTGCGGGCAGTGGCACGTGCTGAATCTGGTGCCAAAGTGTCTTCTGTAAAATACGGAGGATTGCTGACAATGAGGTCGAAAGCTTGAAGGCTGGCAACAAAAGGTCCTTGAGCGAAATCAACTCTTTCCGTCCCCAGACGATGGGCAAAAGGTGAACGCTCAAAATTCTCTTGAGCCTGACCGACGGCCTCTGCATCGATGTCAATTCCAAGTATTTTTGCATTCGAATTACGTTGAGCCAACATCATGGCTATCAACCCGCTACCAGTACCTACATCAAGTATCCGTTCAGAATAACTACAACCTACCCATGCTCCTAACAACACGCCATCGGTTCCAACTTTCATCGCACATCGATCGTGCCGAATTTCAAATTGTTGAAACCGAAAAACAGATTGGTCGTTTTTTGAGAAGGAAGACATGAGCTTTGGGAATTGTAATTGATATCAGACGCTTTTATTCATGCAAAGATAGTGGAAAAAGAACAAAAAACCTTAACTTTGTACCGATTTTAATTTTCAATTTTTAATTTTCAATTTTCAATTACATATGACTTACGACGTTTATCACCTCTGCCTCACGCCAGCCAACGACACCTCGCGCGAAATTGTCATGGCCCTGCTGGCTGCTGCCGGTTTCGACAGTTTTCAAGAAACCGACGATGGGTGCGATGCCTATATTGACCAACAGCAGATGAGCGAAGCACAAATGGCCAGCCTGCTGCAGGAGTTTCAGTTGCCAAATGTGCAGATTTCATTTACGAAAGAGCAGCTGGAACAACGTGACTGGAACGAGCAGTGGGAACAAGAGGGTTTCCAACCCATCATCGTGCCAGGGCTGTGCGCCATTCATCGTCCGGAACAGGAGGTTGAACCTCAAGCGTTTGACATTCTCGTCAATCCCCGCATGGCCTTTGGCAGCGGCACACACGAAACCACATCGCAACTCGTTGAGATTCTGCTACGTAGCGACCTCAGCGGGCAGAACTGCCTGGATATGGGATGTGGCACCGGCATTCTGGCCATTTGCATGGCTTTAGCAAAAGCAGAAACAGTCACCGCTATCGATATCGACGAGTTCAGTGTAGCCAACGCTCGTGAGAACTGCCAGCTGAACAACATCACGAATGTCGAGGTCATCCACGGCGATGCCTCTGCCATCGAAGGAGAGTTCGACCTCATCGTTGCCAACATCCATCGCAACATCATCGTCGCCGACCTCCCCACCTATGTTCAGCATCTCAAAAAGGGTGGCACCCTCCTTGTCAGCGGATTCTTCACCGACGACATCCACGCGGTCTCTCACCCTGCCCTTCAGCAAGGCCTGCAATTCGTTCGTCAACAAGAGCGCAACGGCTGGGCTGTCCTGCATTTTCAGCGCTGAAGCACACGATGCTTACAGGCTGTGAACAGCCAAGAAATTTTCAGTGCACTGCGAGAAAATTGGCTGTGCACACCGAAGACCACTGGGTGTGCACACTGAAGAGTATTGGCTGTGCACTGAAAATAAATTGGGTGTGCACTCTCAGGAAGCTGGCACTGCATACAAATGAATTTCGCAAGGCACACTGACGATGCCGGAGCGCATGAATATATATAATAAGGACGTTTTTTTCAAGAAAATAAGTGAAATACGGAAAATATTATGTATCTTTGCACGATTTTTGGACATTCAACAAAAACATCAAACATATTCTTATGATTAAGATTACCTTTCCGGACGGAAGTGTCCGTGAATACGAGGCTGGTGTGACTGGCCTCCAGATTGCTGAGAGTATAAGTCCCCGACTGGCACAGGATGTCATTGCCTGCGGTGTGAATGGAGAGACGACGGAACTGAATCGGCCCATCACCGAAGATGCAGAACTGAAACTCTACAAGTGGGAGGACGAAGAAGGCAAGCACGCCTTCTGGCACACCTCGGCTCACCTGATGGCCGAAGCCCTGCAAGAACTCTGGCCTGGCACACAATTCGGCATCGGTCCTGCCATCGAAAACGGTTTCTACTACGACGTCATGCCGCCCGAAGGCGTGGCTCTGAGCGTGAGCGATTTCCCGAAGATTGAGAAAAAGATGCAGGAACTCGTACAGCGCAAGGAACAACTCGTACGTCGCAATATTTCGAAAGAAGATGCCCTGAAGTTCTTCGGTGACCGTGGTCAGACATACAAGAATGAACTGATTGCCGAATTGGAAGATGGACATATCACGACCTACACGCAGGGCGAATTTACCGACCTCTGCCGCGGTCCTCACCTCGTATCGACGGCTCCCATCAAGGCTGTCAAGGTGTTGAGCGTGGCTGCTGCCTACTGGCGCGGCGACGAAAAACGCCCCATGATGACCCGTGTCTATGGCATCACCTTCCCCAAGAAAAAGATGCTTGACGAATATCTCGAAAAACTTGAAGAAGCCAAGAAGCGCGACCACCGCAAAATCGGTAAGGAGATGGAACTCTTCTTCTTCAGCGACCGTGTGGGTAAGGGTCTGCCGATGTGGCTACCCAAGGGTACAGCCCTGCGCCTGCGCCTGCAGGAATTCCTGCGCAAGATTCAGAAGCGCTATGGCTATCAAGAGGTGATCACTCCGCACATCGGCGGCAAGAGCCTGTATGTCACATCGGGTCACTATGCTCACTACGGCAAGGATTCGTTCCAGCCTATCCACACACCCGAAGAAGGTGAGGAATATATGCTGAAACCCATGAACTGCCCTCACCACTGCGAAATCTACGCCAGCCAGCCCCGTTCGTACAAGGATCTGCCTCTGCGCATCGCCGAGTTCGGTACCGTCTATCGCTACGAGCAGAGCGGCGAGCTGCACGGACTGACCCGTGTGCGTTCGTTCACACAAGACGATGCACACATCTTCTGCAGCCCCGACCAGGTGAAAGGCGAGTTCCTCCGTGTGATGGACATCATCAGCATCATCTTCAAAGCCCTCGACTTCCAGAACTTCGAAGCACAGATTTCGCTCCGCGACCCCAACGACAAGGAAAAGTACATTGGTAGCGACGAAGTGTGGGCCGAAGCTGAACAGGCTATCATCGAAGCTTGTGCAGAAAAGGGACTGACCGCCCGTAAGGAACTGGGCGAGGCCGCCTTCTACGGTCCCAAGCTCGACTTCATGGTCAAGGATGCCATCGGCCGCCGCTGGCAGTTGGGAACCATCCAGGTCGATTACAACCTGCCCGAACGCTTCAAACTCGAATATACTGGCAGCGACAACGAGAAGCATCGTCCTGTCATGATTCACCGCGCACCCTTCGGCTCAATGGAGCGCTTCTGCGCCGTCCTCATCGAGCACACCGCCGGCCACTTCCCCCTCTGGCTCACCCCCGACCAAGTCGTTGTCCTGCCCATTTCGGAGAAATTCAACGAATATGCAGAACAGGTGAACCGCTACCTCAACGAGCACGATGTTCGTTCCACGATTGACGACCGTAACGAGAAGATTGGCCGCAAGATTCGTGACAACGAACTCAAGCGCATCCCCTACATGCTCGTTGTCGGTGAGAAAGAAGCCGCCGAGGGCACCGTCAGTGTCCGCAAACAGGGTCAAGGCGACCAAGGCAGCATGAAATTCGAAGATTTCGCCGAAAAAATCAACGAAGAAGTCCGTCAGATGACAGAAAACTTCTGATAATTTTGGTAGTTTCCACAATTTACACTAATTTTGCAGGCTGAAACGCAAATTCCTTCAACGTTCCACTAATGAAAGTTGACAAAAGAAAGCAACAACCCCAGTACCGCATCAACGAACAGATTCGTGTACGAGAAGTGAGAATTGTAGGCGAAGACATTGAGTCAGTGGTCATGCCCACTCGCCAAGCTCTCCAACTTGCACAAGAAAAGGAGGTCGACCTTGTCGAAATCTCTCCCAATGCCAACCCACCGGTTTGTCGCCTCATCGACTACTCCAAGTTCCTCTATCAGCAGAAGAAGAAACAGAAGGAGATGAAAGCCAAGCAGGTGAAGGTGGAAGTGAAGGAAATCCGTTTCGGACCTCAGACAGCCGATGCCGATTACAACTTCAAGCTGAAGCATGCACAGGGATTCCTCAACGAGGGCAACAAGGTGAAAGCCTACGTCTTCTTCAAGGGACGCTCCATCGTATTCAAGGAGCAAGGCGAAGTGCTTCTGCTGCGCTTTGCCAACGACCTTGAGGAACTTGCAAAAGTAGAACTCATGCCCACACTCGAAGGTAAGCGCATGAGCATCATCCTCGCCCCAAAGAAAGCAGGTCAGCCAAAGAAAAGCCAGCAGCGTCGCGACGAGGAAAAAGCCTTGGAGGCTGCCAAAACTTCGGAAACACCAGTTGACGAAGAACTTGCAGACGACGAAGCGGAAGAATAAAAGATGAACAAGAAGGTGCGTAACGTCCTGGTATATACGTTGCCACCATTAATTAAATAACTTAATTCAACAAAAAAAATGCCAAAAGTAAAAACTAAAGCAGCTGCCAAAAAGCGTTTCAAGCTCACTGGCACAGGAAAGATCAAGCGTCAGCACGCTTATCACAGTCACATTCTGACCAAGAAGACCAAGAAGCAAAAGCGTAACCTCGACCACTCGGCTATCGTTGTCAAGGCCAACGTCAAGCAGGTTCGCGACCTTCTCGTGCTCCGTTAATCCATCGAGAGAATCTTTCCAAAAAGAAAAAATTAAAGTTTAACCGAATGATCAGCTGAAGTTCACGAAGTTTCTATGCCGTGGCGCTGACATTCACAAAAAGAAAAAATTATGCCAAGATCAGTCAATCACGTGGCATCACGTGCAAGAAGAAAGAAGATTTTGAAGCGCGTCAAGGGTCAGTTTGGTGCCCGCAAGAACGTGTGGACCGTTGCCAAAAACGCCTATGAGAAGGGACTCACCTATGCTTACGTAGGCCGTAAGCTGAAGAAGCGTCAGTTCCGTGCCCTTTGGATTCAGCGTATCAACGCAGCCGCTCGTCTCGAAGGTATGTCGTACAGCCAGTTGATGGGCGCCATCCACAAGGCAGGCATCCAGATCAACCGCAAGACACTTGCCGACCTCGCCATGAACAACTTCGATGCTTTCAAGGCCATCGTCGATAAGGTGAAGTAAATAACAAAATCCCTTATATACAAAACTCGCAAGCACTGGTGCCTGCGAGTTTTTTTTATGGAAAATCCCACATACACCAACAGCCATAAAGAACCTCAATGAAGACTGGTCAAGCGGGAAAAGCCGTAATAATAGGGGTTAAAATAGGTTTGGCGGACAGTCATTGAAACAAAAAAGGGATAAACCATGGAGTTCATCCCTCTTCGAGCCGAATGGCGGACTCGAACCGCCGACCCACGCATTACGAATGCGTTGCTCTACCAACTGAGCCAATTCGGCAAACGTTTTACTTCTTACCAGATTGCTGACTGCACTCGGCATCACCCAAACACATTTGGCTGCTGCTCTCACTTGCACAACAATTCGGCCTTTCTTCCGTAAAAGCGCTGCAAAGGTAGTGTTTTTTTGCGAGACAAACACAAAAAACAGACAACTTTTTTTAACTTTGCAAAAAATTTGTGCGCAAATGGAAGAAAACCGCCAAAAAAGGTCACCTAAATGGGTGCTGATGGTGAGCATAGTCATTGTTGTGGCTGTCGTTTTGATGAACTTGCTCTGGTCGTGGGCTTTTGGACAAAAACCCACCTATCAGCGGACACACAGCGTCACCCAATATGAATTGCCTCGTCGCTTGACCGACCGTCCGGAACAGTTATTGAAGAAAGAAGGCTTTGTCATTTCGTTCAACAGCGAAACAAACTGTCCCAATTATGTGGCATGGTATCTCACTGCCAGCCGTGCCAAAGCCCGTTCCGTACATCGCAAGGATGAGTTCAATGGCGACCTGCAGATACCAGCCAATCGACGTGTCGAAACACAAGACTATTACAATTCGCGCTATGACCGTGGCCACATGTGCCCTTCGGGTGACAACAAGCATTCCCGACGTGCTATGGACGACTGCTTCCTCATGACCAATATGTGTCCACAAGCTCATGCTCTAAATATTGGAGCTTGGAACGACCTTGAACAGGAATGCCGACGATGGGCAAAGAACTACGGTGCTGTTGCCATTGTCTGCGGTCCCATCTATGACTCCAAATCTCCTCAACGTTTTGGACGACGCGGACATCGAGTGGCTGTCCCCGACCGATTCTTCAAAGTCGTTCTGATGCGAGGACGCATTCCCAAAGCAATCGGATTCATCTACCCCAACCGCAATGCCACCCGCCCCATGCGCAACTATGCAGTCAGTGTCGATGAAGTGGAACGCCTGACAGGCATCGATTTCTTCTACCAACTGGATGACAAGACGGAAAACCGCATCGAGGCGGAATGTAATCCTGCAGCCTGGAATCTATAACAATCTATCAATATGAAGCAATTGCTTGACCTCTGCGTCGTAGCCTGCGACCATCTGAACGAACGCAATGTATTGCTGCGCCTCACCAGCACATGCGCTCCCCTGCCCCATTGCCGTCCTGGGCAGTTTGTCCAGGTCAAAGTGGATGGCAGCGCAACCACATTCTTGCGGCGTCCCATCTCAATCCATTTCATCGACACCGAAAAGAATGAGCTTTGGTTGCTCGTACAGTTAGTGGGCGAGGGAACCCATGCGTTGGCACGGCTCCAGCCTGGCGACTCCCTCAATGTGCTGATGCCTTTGGGTAACGGTTTTTCACCTGTCCAAAAACCAGGCGAACAAGTTTTACTCATCGGAGGAGGTGTGGGCATTGCTCCCCTGTTGGAATATGGGAAATACCTCAAAAACAACGGGGCCGTCCCTACCTTTCTGTTGGGGGCACGCAGTGGTTGCGACTTGCTGCAGCTTCCTCTTTTCGAAAAGTACGGACCGGTGTATGTCACCACCGAAGATGGCTCGCAGGGTGAAAAGGGATTCGTCACTCAGCACAGTATCCTACAAAGAAACTCATTCGACCGTATCAGCGTATGTGGTCCCAAGCCGATGATGATGGCTGTGGCGCGTTATGCCCGCCAGAGCAATCTCCCCTGTGAAGTTTCACTCGAAAATATGATGGCTTGCGGACTCGGAGCCTGTCTCTGCTGCGTCGAAAAGACGGTCCGTGGCAATGTCTGTGTCTGCACCGAAGGTCCGGTGTTTAATATCGAAGAACTAACATGGCAAATTTGAATGTAAATATAGCCGGACTTCAGCTCCGCAACCCTGTCCTCACAGCTTCTGGTACATTCGGCTATGGAGTTGAATATGCTGATCTTATCAATTTAGCCGACCTCGGAGGAATCATTGTCAAAGGTACCACGCTACATCCTCGCGAAGGCAACGACTATCCGCGCATGGCTGAAACCCCCAGTGGTATGCTCAACTGCGTTGGACTCCAAAACAAAGGGGTCGAGTACTTCTGTCAGCACATCTATCCTGAAATCAAGGATTTGCCAACGCAGGTTATCGTCAACGTCTCGGGTTCCAGCATTGAAGACTATGCTGAATGCGCAGCCCACATCGACGCCCTCGACAACATCCCTGCCATCGAACTCAACATTTCGTGTCCTAATGTTCGACAAGGAGGCATGGCATTCGGCGTGACAACCGAAGGTGCCAGTGCTGTCGTAAAGGCTGTGAGAGAAGTTTATCACAAGACACTCATCGTCAAACTTTCACCCAATGTAACGAGCATCAGCGACATCGCCTTAGCGGTTGAAGATGCCGGTGCTGACGCAGTTTCACTCATCAACACGCTGATGGGAATGGCCATCGACATCGAGCATCGCCGTCCGAAACTATCCATACAGACGGGCGGACTGAGTGGACCCGCCGTGCGTCCCGTAGCTGTACGCTGTGTGTGGCAGGTCGCCCGGGCGGTACATATCCCGGTCATTGGTTTGGGCGGCATTATGACGGCTGAAGATGCCATCGAGTTTTTCATGGCAGGAGCCTCAGCCATCGAAGTCGGCACAGCCAACTTTATTGACCCAACAGCCAGCGTACGCATTGCACAGGGAATCAATCAATGGCTGGACCGTCATGGTTGCCGATCGCTCGACGAAATCATTGGCTGTATAGCTTAGCCGCTCGACAAAGCATCAATTTGACATATTCACGAAAAGATTTGCTTACATTTTGCAAAGTTTACGGCAAAATATTGTGTTATTATGATATTTTGTTGTAACTTTGCAGGCAAATCATTTATATCGTTAATGTGTTAATTGTATATCATCCTGATGAGTAAACTCATACGACCCACCAACTACGAGCAACTGATGACCCCAGCCCAGACGGAACAGGGTATCAAACAAATCAAAGATTTTTTCCAAGCCAACCTTTCCACGGCATTGCGTCTACGACGCGTGACCGCTCCGCTGTTTGTACAACGTGGCTTAGGACTGAACGACGACCTAAACGGTGTCGAACGTCCCGTTTCGTTCCCCATCAAGGACATGGGCGACACAGTGGCCGAAGTGGTGCATTCGCTGGCTAAATGGAAACGACTGATGCTGGCTGAATATGCCATCCAGCCTGGCTATGGCCTCTACACCGACATGAACGCCATTCGTGGCGACGAAGAACTGGACAACATCCATTCGCTGTATGTCGATCAGTGGGACTGGTGCCGCACCATTACAGCTGGCGACCGCAACCTCTCGTTCCTCAAAAAAGTGGTTGAGGACATCTACGCCGCCATCCGACGTACGGAGTATCTGGTGTGCGAAACGTATCCGCAAATCAAGCCTTTTCTGCCCGAAGAAATCAAGTTCATCCACTCGGAAGAACTGCTACGCATGTACCCAGATCTTTCGCCAAAGGAGCGTGAAGATGCCGTCTGCAAGGCCTATGGAGCCGTATTCATCATCGGAATTGGTGGAAAACTCAGCGACGGTAAGGAGCACGACCTGCGAGCTCCAGACTACGACGACTGGACCACACCTAACGAAGATGGCTTCAAGGGGCTGAATGGCGACATCATGATTTGGTATCCAACGCTCGAACGGTCCATCGAACTCTCGTCGATGGGTATCCGTGTGGACAAGGAAGCTTTGCTACGCCAACTGGAACTGACAGGCAAACAGGAACGCCAGCAGCTGTTCTTCCACCAAAAACTGTTGAAGGGTGAACTGCCTCTGTCCATTGGTGGCGGTATTGGCCAGAGTCGCCTCTGCCTCGTGCTACTTCACAAGGCACACATCGGCGAAATCCAAGCCAGCATCTGGCCCGAGCAGATGCGCCATGAATGTGCAGAGCTGGGTATGCCACTGATTTGAGTTGATGGAGATTTTCCTCAATTTACATACCGAACAACTGGACCTTGCAGCCATATTACCCACACTTCCCGCAAGGCGCAGACAGCAAGCCATGCAGTACAGACGACTGGAAGACAAATGTTCGTCGGTGGCTGCATGGCTGTTGCTTCGTGAGGCATGCCAACGTGTGTTGGGCACAGAGGATGTTCCGGAAATAGGGATAGGGAAAACAGGGAAACCCTTTTTGGTTCACGTCCCCGATTTTTATTTCAATTTGAGCCACACCGATGGAGCTGCCGCATGTGCTGTCAGTCACATTGGCGCCGTGGGGATTGACATCGAACGCGTGAAACCGCTCGACCGTGAGGTCATGCAGCAGGTGATGAACGAGGCTGAACAGCAGCAGATTCTTCGTGCAGAAAGGCCCGATGTTGAATTTACCCGATTGTGGACACAGAAGGAGTCCCTCCTGAAAAGCACAGCAGAAGGGCTGACAGCGATTCACACCCTGCCAGCCCTTCTGACTCAATCGACAGGCTTCCGTATCGAAAGCCATTTGACAGACGACTACCGTTTTGCCTATAGCGTCTGTCAAGAAATTAAAAATTAAAAATTAAAAATTAAAATGCCTGGCGGAGTGAACTTAACGGAGTGTCATCTCAACCGCCAGGCATTTTAATTTTTAATTTTTAATTTTCAACACCTTACCACCATTCGCCGGAAGTAGCACTTCAAGCAATTGATCGGGGTGCAACACTACGTTTTCTTTTTCTCCAGTCAGCAAATCCACCGCTTTCCGTGCCTTGAGGCTTTGGGGCAGGTGCAGGTAGTCGAAGGCATGTTGTGGCAAGCGGATGGAACTCTGCGCTGGCTGATCACTGAAGTTGGCCACCACTACAATCAGTTCGTCCTCGGCCTTCCGCAGAAATGCAAACTGACGATGTGTGTTCATCATCGGATTGTCGTAGTTGGCATACATGATGTCGAAAAACTCGCCTTCGCGCAGGGCAACTTCCTCGTTGCTGAGTTGCAACACACGGCGATAGTAGGCCTGAAGTTCCTTCTCTTCCTGCGTCAGGCGTTGTCCGTCGAACTTACCTCCATTGCGCCAGCGACTCACCGTGTCAAGCGTCCAGTAGTCGAAGATGGTCGTACGGCCATCACGTCCACTGAATCCCTCTTCGTCCATACCGCGTTCGCCCAATTCCTGTCCGAAATAGAGCATGAAGGGGTTCTGACGCATCAAAGCTGAGACGAGCAAAGCGGGACGGCCTTTCTCAGCATTGCCTGCGAAGAAATCAGAAGCCAGACGCTGCTCATCGTGGTTTTCGAGAAAGTTGAGCATGTGCGTGTGAATGTCGTCCACCTGCTGCCAAGCCTGTGTGATGCGACTTGCACTCTCGCCGCTGACCACCTGGCGCAACGTGTCGTACAGTCCGACTTTGTCGTACAGATAGTCGAAGCCGCCATGATACAGATAGTTGCGGTATTCGTTCGGGTTGTAAACCTCGGCGATAAACTGCACCTGGGGGTGTTGCGCCTTCACCTGAGCAATGACCCAGTGCCAGAAAGCACATGGCACCATCTCAGCCATGTCGCATCGGAAAGCATCCACTCCCTTGTCTGCCCAGAACAGCAGAATCTGGAGCATCTTCTGCCATGTGTCGGGCTGCGGGTCGAAATGCTCCGAACGTCCACCCATGTAGTCGATGCCGTAGTTCAGCTTTACAGTCTCATACCAGTCGTTCTTGCCAGGCGAGGCTGTGAAACAATCGTTGCCCGTCACCTTGGCGGGCATCTCGATATATTCACGCCCCTCGTGATCGTGAAGGTGAAATTGGGGAGCAAACTGCTGGCCAGGGATGTAATAGAAGTTGTTCTGGGGACTGAACGCCATCAGACAGTCGTCGTCAGCTCCCAGATCCTTCACCCCCGCCGGCTTGGCATCACTGTGATATTGTCGAGCCACATGATTAGGAACAAAGTCCATCACCACTTTCAGCCCGACACGATGGGTACGCCGCACCAGATTGTCAAATTCCTTCATGCGCAGCGGGACATGCACCGCCAGGTCGGGATCGACATCGTAGTAGTCCTTCACGGCATACGGACTGCCTGCCCTACCCTTCACCACCGCCTCATGATCACGGTCGATGCCGTAGGCAGAGTAGTCGGTCTGAGTGGCATGTTCGAGTAGTCCGGTGTACCATACGTGGGTGCAGCCCATCTGCCGAATTTCCTCCAGCGCTTTCAGCGTGAAGTCGGCCATCTTGCCACAGCCGTTTTCTTCAGCCGAGCCAAAACGACGCGTCTGTTTGGAGTCAGCCCCAAACAGACGTGTCATTACTTGATAGATAACTGGTCTCATTCGCCAATGCCGTGAGCTGTGACAGCCTCGTTACCCTTGGCAATCTTTGCAATCATGCCCTGCAGTGCCTTGCCAGGACCACACTCGGTAAAGTCGGTAGCACCTGCGGCAATCATAGCCTGTACTTCCTGTGTCCAACGAACGGGAGCCGTGAGCTGGGCGATGAGGTTCTGCTTGATTTCCTGGGCATCGGTGTGTGCCTTGCCATCCACGTTCTGATAGACGGGGCACTTCGGTGTGTGGAACTCAGTAGCCTCGATGGCAGCCTGCAGCTCTTCCTTGGCAGGTTGCATCAGGGGCGAGTGGAAGGCGCCACCCACCTTGAGCGGCAGAGCGCGTTTGGCACCGGCTTCCTTCAGTTTTTCACAAGCAGCGTTCACAGCATCGATATCGCCACTGATGACGAGCTGTCCGGGATTGTTATAGTTAGCCGGAACGACCACATTGCCTTCGGTCGATACCTCAGCACATACCTTCTCAACCGTTTCGTCGTCCAGACCGATGATGGCAGCCATGGTCGAGGGCTTCAGTTCGCAAGCTTTCTGCATGGCCTGGGCACGCTGGCTCACCAGTTTCAGACCATCTTCGAACGACAGCGCACCAGCAGCGACAAGAGCGGAGAACTCACCAAGCGAGTGTCCGGCAGTCATGTCAGGCTGGAAAGCGTCGCCCATGCACAGGGCCGAAACGACCGAGTGAAGGAATACAGCAGGCTGTGTCACCTTCGTTTGACGCAGTTCCTCGTCAGTACCTTCAAACATCACCTTTGTCAGACTGAATCCGAGGATC
>ONOG01000021.1 GCA_900319385.1 uncultured Prevotellaceae bacterium
AGAGGGGGCTTACTTTTCTGAAAATAAAAACGCAACGCCTGTTTAAGGGCATTGCGGAAGATAATTTTTTGCTCATTTGAGTTTTAGCGGACAGTAATATTTTTTTTATAATGATAATAGCGACTACTTTTTAATAAAAACGACCCTGCGGTTCGTGGCACGTTCTTCCGCCGTATTGTTGTCGGCGACAGGTTTTCGACTTCCCTTTCCTGTAGCCGAAGGTTGAAGCCATCGACTCCAAGACTTTCGTTGGCCTTCACGACGGCTTCGGTATCACAAGCGTCTTATTGTCAAATTCGGTGTGAGGAATACTGCCGGACTTGTTGCGATTGCCCTTCGTGAACTGTTGGTATAGGGTGCGGATGCTTTTTCATAAAAAAAACAAAAGCAGGAGTGGAAACCGGCGCCATTCCTGCTTTTATTAAGTATGCTGCGGTCTTGTTGCAGCTGTGTGGTATCTTCTAATGATAGTCTTCCTTTGTGAATTGGAAGGTGAGCACTTCTTCTCGTCGGCTGCGGGAGAGGGAGTCGGTGCGAATGCGGTCGAAGTGGCTGACGATGGTGACGCCCATATCCTTGACGTGACGCAGATCGATGGAGTTCTTGACGGTGCTGAGCAGCTGTTTTTCGAGCTCTTGCTTCTGCAGCTGGAGCTTGAGTACGCCTTCGTCGTCGGTATTGACTTGGTAGTAGTAGTGGATGGCGTTGCTGCCGTCGTCGTGGTAGATGATGCTGTCGAGGATGACGCTGCCGTCGGGGGTGATGCGCTGAGGGCAGGTGCGCTCGGTGAGTTCACGTGCTTCGCGTTCGAGCCGTTGGGGTTTGGTTTCCTGACACGATGTGAACAGGACGGCGATGAGGAAGACGCCGACCATAGTGAGGGCTCGGAGTGCCTGTGCCAGTTGGTCGGGGCAGGAGGTGTGTTTCGCTCCGCAGCGGATGCCTTCGAGCTTCCTGACTACTTCGTCGGCTTTCTGTCCCTTGACGAGCTGACTGAGGCCGATGGTGTTGCCTGGGCATCCTCCGACGAATTGGACGTGGTTGATGACCTTGGTCTCGTCGTCGATGTCGAGCAGTATCTTTTTCGAACAGACGCCTTGGGGCTCGTATTCGTATTTCATGGGTTACTTCATGTTGGTATATACGCTCTGCACGTCGTCGAAGTCTTCGAGCTTCTCGACCATCTTGTCAATGGTTTCGCGTTGCTCGTCGGTGACTTCTTTGAGGTCGTTGGGCACGTAGGTGAACTCGGCGCTGGTGATTTCTAGTCCTTTTTCTTCGAGGTAGGCCTGTATCTGCGCGAAGCTCTTGGGGTCGCCGTAGATGGTGATGGTGGTCTCGTCGGTCTCTTCGTCGGTTTCTTCGTCAAACTCGTCGCTCACGCCGTAGTCGATGAGGTCGAGGACCATTTCGTCCATGTCTATGCCGTCTTTCTTCTTGAACGAGAATTGTGCGTAGTGGTCGAAGAGGTAGGCAAGTGAGCCCATGGTGCCGAGGGTACCGTTGAACTTGTTGAAGATGCTGCGCACGTCGGCGACGGTGCGGGTGGGGTTGTCGGTGAGGGTGTCGACGAAGATGGCGATGCCGTGGGGACCGTAGCCTTCGTAGGTCATCGACTTCCAGGAGTTTTTGTCCTTGCCGGCGGCGTTCTTGATGGCGCGCTCGATGTTGTCCTTGGGCATGTTCTCATGCTTGCATGTAGCGATGATAGCGCGCAGCCGTGAGTTGTTTTCGGGCTCTGGTCCGCCTTCGGCTACTGCGATGGCGATTTGCTTGCCCAGACGTGTGAATGTTTTTGCCATGTTGCCCCAGCGCTTGAGCTTGCGGGCTTTACGGAATTCAAATGCTCTTCCCATATAATAATTGAAAATTGATAATTGAAAATTGAAAATTAAAGGACCTCTCCCCTGATTCTCCTTAAGGTGAAGGCAGGGGAGAGGAGAATGCTTTTATTTCCCTCGTATTTTGGCGCCGAGTTGCTTGCAGATGTTCTGCTCAATTTTCGACATGATGGCGTCGATCTGCTTGTCGTTGAGGGTCTTTTCGCTGTCTTGCAGGATGAAGTTGACGGCGTAGCTCTTTTTGCCGGCTTCGAGGTTCTTGCCTTCATAGACGTCGAACAGGCGTACTTCCTTCAGTATCTTCTTTTCGCTCTGGTAGGCGATGCGTTCCACTTCGGCAAATTCGGTATCTTTGTCGAGCAGCAGGGCGAGGTCGCGGCTCACGGCTGGGAACTTGGGCACTTCGCTGAAGCTGACGCTCTTGCCCTGCACGAGCTTCATGACGGCGTTCCAGTTGATGTCTGCGTAATATACGGGTGCTTCGATGTCGAGTTTGGATGTCTGCTTCTTGCTGACGATGCCGAACTGTGCCAACAGCTTTCCGCCACGCTGACTGATGGTTTGCGAGGCTGCGTACAGGTCGTTCTTCTCGTTGCCAAACACGAGTGCGCCGAAGGGTACGCCGAGCCGGTGCAGGATGTTGAGCACGTAGGACTTCAGTTCATAGACCGAGCTGTCTTCGTTGGGATGTGCCCAGCTTCCACTCACGCGCTTGCCGGTGAGCCAGAGTCCGAGATGATAGTCTTCGCTGTAGGCAGCGAGTATCTGCTTCGAAGTTTCGCCCGAGGGGACGATGCCTGTGTTGTCTTGTTTCTTCTCTGCGTTGAAATAGTAGCAGTTGCCAAACTCAAAGAACTTGAGGTCAGCTTCACGACGGTTGACGTTGTGGCTGATGCTTTCGAGTCCGCCGAACAGCAGGGTCTGACGCAGCACGCCGAGGTCCTGACTCAGCGGGTTGAGAAGGCGGACAAGGTTTTCGGCCTTGCACACGGTCTCCATATCGTCGTAGTAGG
The DNA here is from genome assembly GCA_900319385.1 of uncultured Prevotellaceae bacterium. Lineage (GTDB taxonomy): Bacteria > Bacteroidota > Bacteroidia > Bacteroidales > Bacteroidaceae > UBA3839. The sequence continues at coordinate 2,855 of ONOG01000021.1, forward strand.
ACGTCTTGGTGAGCGAGTTGTTCAGAATTTCGTTGAATCCGCAGCCGACGAGTTGTTCGCCGATCAGGTTTTGCAACTTGTAGCTCTTGTCCAGATTGCCTTTGGTGGTGAGCGACGACTTCACCTGCGAGGGTATCTCAACGTTGTCGTATCCATAGATGCGCAGGATTTCCTCGACAACGTCGCAGGGCTTGGTCACATCGACACGGAAGGCGGGCACACGCAGTTGCATGCCTGCGTCGTCCTGTGAAAGAATTTCCATACCGAGATCCTGGCAGATGCGCTGCATGGTTTCGACAGGGATGTCCTTGCCAATGAGGTCGTGGGCATATTTGTAGGAGAAATCGACGATGGCAGGCTGGGGGAGTGTCGGGCTCTTTACGTCCTTGATTTCCATGGCGATTTCACCGCCAGCCAGTTCCTTCGCCATCAGGGCTGCCATCTTCACGGCATAGATCTGGCCTTCGGGGTCGATGCCACGCTCGAAACGGAACGATGCGTCGGTCTGCAGGCCATGACGGCGTGCCGACTTGCGAATCCAGGTGGGGTGGAAATAGGCCGATTCGAAGAGCACGTCGCGGGTTGTCTCGTACGTTCCCGAACCTTTGCCACCAAACACGCCGGCGATGCACATCGGCTCTTCGGCATTGCAAATGGCGAGGTCGCGGTCGCTCAGTTTGTGCTCCACGCCGTCGAGGGTGACGAACGGTGTGCCTTCAGGCATGGCCTTCACCACCACCTTCTTGCCCAGTACCATGTCGGCATCGAAGCAGTGGAGGGGCTGACCGTATGCCATCATCACATAGTTCGTGATATCGACGATGTTGTTGATGGGGCGCAGGCCGATGGTGGTCAGGCGGTCCTTCAGCCATTTCGGCGATTCCTTCACCTCGCATCCCTTCACCGTCACAGCTACATAGCGGGGGCAGGCTTCGGTGTTCTCGACCACGACGTCGATGTCGAGGTTATGGCTGTCCACTTTGAAGGCATCGACCGACGGGCGGTGAAGCTTCGTCTCGTAACCATGCTGGCGCAGGTAGGCATAGAAATCGCGAGCCACACCCCAGTGTGAGCAGGCGTCGGAGTGGTTGGGCGTGATGTCCACCTCAATCACCCAGTCGCTCTCCAGATTGAAGTATTTGGCAGCCGGCAGTCCGACAGGTGTGTCATCAGGGAGCACCATGATGCCCTCGTGGCTGGTTCCTACGCCAATTTCGTCTTCGGCACAGATCATGCCGTTCGACTCAACGCCGCGCAGTTTCGATTTCTTGATCACAAATTCCTTGTCGCCGTCGTAGAGCTTCGTGCCCAGCGTGGCGACAATCACTTTCTGTCCGGCTGCTACGTTCGGAGCGCCGCAAACGATTTGAACAGGTTCGCCTGTACCTTCGTCCACTGTGCAAACGTGCATGTGGTCGCTGTCGGGGTGCGGTTCGCAGGTGAGCACATGACCCACCACCAGACCTTCCAGTCCGCCGCGGATACTTTGAACCTCTTCCACCGCATCGACCTCAAGGCCGACGCTGGTCAGTGCCGCAGCCACCTGCTGCGGTGTCATGTCGAAATCGACATATTCTTTCAGCCATTGATAACTGACGTTCATCTTTCTGTTGTTCGCTTTTTACATCCTCATGTTCACATCGTTTCCGCACAGCTATATCCGTACAAATCCGTGCAAATCCGAGGATTGGATTTACAAATTTCCTGCAAAGTTAATCAAAAAAACTGAGATACAGACATCTTTGGAATGAATATTTGGGAACGGCGGGCTATTTTGATGCACTTTTGGTAAAATCGAGCCACACTCTGGAAAAAATAATTGTGCACTGCCGATAAAATGACAGTGCACTGCGAGTATATCTTAGAGTGCACTGCGAAGAAATTGGGAGTGCACAGCTGTGAAATTTGCAGTGCACTGTTTTTTCGATGCTACATAGTAGCTGTAAGGAAAGTGGCGTTGCCGAAGATATAGAGAACATTCTCGCAGGCAGGCACGAGGATCGTCTCGCCCTGGTGGATGTGGATACCGTTGATGTTGGCTTCGCCCCATAGACACATGACGACGACGAACGAGTCGCACTGGAAATCCACTTGTGCTGCCACTTGTACGACGACGCGATGTACGATGAAGTAGGGGCAGTTGATGAGTTGCGAAGTGGGTTTGGTGCTGTCGTAACTGCTGCGATACTCGGGCCACACCTGGTAGTCGATGGCGTCCTTCGCCTCGGCGACATGTAGTTCGCGGGGTTTGCCGTGGGCATCCTTACGGCCGAAGTCATAGACACGGTAGGTGATGTCGCTCGTTTGCTGGATTTCTGCCAGAAAGTTGCCGGCTCCAATGGCATGCAAACGTCCGGCAGGCAGAAAGTAGAGGTCGCCGTCGTGCGATTCGTGGGTCGCAATGACCGATGCCATCGGGTTGTCGCCAGCGGTGTTAGGTTCGCTGACCAGCCGTTCGTATTCCTCGGGCGTGATGCTCTTGCTGAGTCCGCTGTAGATCTTGGCTCCGACATCGGCCTTGATGACGTACCACATCTCAGTCTTGCCCGTACAGCCATGGCGCTGCATGGCCAGTTCGTCGTTGGGATGTACCTGGACGGAGAGGTCCTGACGCGAGTCGATGAACTTGACAAGCAACGGGAATTTGTTACCGAACTTCTTATAGACTTTGTTGCCGACGAGCAGTCCCTTGTACTTGTCGATGAGCTCGGTGAGTGTCAGACCTACGTCGATGTCATCGATGAGTCCGCGTTCGATGGCCTTACTTTCGTGACCAGGCACTCCGCTGATTTCCCAACTCTCGCCGATGTTGGGTTGAGCGGTGAAGATGCCTTTGAAAGGAGCTATCTGGTAGCCTCCCCAGAGGGTTGTCTTGAGGTAGGGAGCAAATTTGTAGGGTTTCATGTTTCGCTGTGTTTGCTTTGACGATGCAAAGGTACGACATGTAATTGAAAATTAAAAATTAAAAATTAAAAAATAAGATCTGTGGATATTGGTGAATAAAAAACTAAATTAAAAAAACAAAAACCAGCACTGCGCGAAGCATGCTGGTTTTCACCTCAGGAATTTTGTGTTTGTGTTGTGACTTTCGGATTGAGGTGTGGGATGTGTGTTTTATTTGCCGCGGTTCTCACCGTAAGGATGATGCCATCCGCGGTTCTTGCGGCTGTTGTTACCGTCCCGCATCTGGTCGTGAGGAGTGAATTTGCGCAAAGCTTCCATTTGGAATTTCCAAAGGGCGACGCGCAGGCCATGAACCTTTTTCCAAGACAAGACGGAGTGGAATTTCTTGTAATACTCCTGTTCAATCTTCTTGTTTTCGAGGTCAAGTCCCGTCGCTTGCTTGATGGCTTTCTCATAGTCGGCTTCGCTCGAGCCTTCCTTGCACGACATCATGGCCATACCGGCAGCATCATTGTTCTTGCGCTGTTTTTCTTGCATTTCGTGCAGGAGAGGGAAGAGTCGGGCTGCTTCGTCTGCAGTGAGGCCAGCTTCCTTGGTCACGAATTCCTCAAGGCGTTGTTTGTACCGCTCCGGCGAGAACTGGTGACGCTTGTTCTGCTGTCCAGCTTGCTGTGCTGCCATGTTGAATGTTGTAGCCAGCAGGCAAAGGATGAATATCAATTGTTTCATAATGTTTAGGTTTTAGTGTTTCTGTCTATCGTTAATAACCGCCGGCGAGATAGCGGTAGATGTCTGAGTTGTCCACCATGGCATACTCCAACATTTCCTGCTCGTATTGCTCGTCATAGTTGTCGGAGGTCTCGACTTGAGCGGTCTGCTGATTGCCGTTAGCAGAGGGGAAGAGGTTGGGCAGATTGACAAAGAATACGGCCAATGCGATGCTGGCAGCCACTCCGAGTGTCCATCCAATCCATCGGCGATTGTTTTTAGGTTTTAGCTCGGCAGTAGGCGTTGCAGTAACGTCCGTTTCAGGGATTTGCTCCATGATGCGTGCGGTGAGGTTGTCGAAATAGCCCTCTGGCACGCTAAACGGATTACGCTTCTGCGGGTTGTTGATGTCGAACGTTTTCATATTCGTTGTGAATTTGTTATTGATATGACTCCTTGGTATCAAGATGGTTTAATGGTATATGCAAAAAAGTTGCAGCTGTTCTGCCTTGTGCTATTCTTGTCGGTGGAAGAACTCTTCGATTTTCTTGACGGCAAGGTGGTAGGAGGCTTTCAAGGCTCCGACACTGGTGCCTGTGATGTCCGACATGTCTTCGTATTTCATTTCCTGAAAATACTTCATGTTGAACACGGCGCGTTGTTTGTCTGGCAGTGCAGCGATGGCTGTGTGTAGCAATGCTTCAGTTTCGTCGCCATCGAAGTAGGGGTCGCTTTCGAGTGTGTTGGCCAGAGTGAGCGGTGCATCATCATCATCGTCGGTGATGTTGGTATCGATCGAGATTGTTTCGCGTTGCTTACTCAGAAATGTCAGAGTCTCATTATGTGCAATGCGAAAGAGCCATGTGGACAGTTTGGCATCGCCACGAAATGTGTCGATGTTGCTCCATGCCTTGAGGAAGGTGTTCTGGAGCACATCGTCGGCATCGTCATGGTAGGCGACCATACGGCGTATCTGCCAGTAGAGGGGCTGGCTGAACGCGTTGACAATCTGCTCGAACGCTTTGCGCTTTTGTTTCGGATCGTGCAGTTGTTGGATGAGTTCTTGCTCGTCGGTCGTTTTCATCTATTCTGTGAGATGGCCGAAAGGGGATTTAGTTTAATTTTCAATAAAAAAAACCTTGCTTGCGTATTGCAAACAAGGTTTCGTAATTCTTGTTTCGTCGCAGAGTGGGACGATGTTATCTCAGATATACTTTGCGTACGACTTTGCCGACCTTCAAGATGTAACACCCTTTGGCAAGGTGATTGAGGTTGACCGTCACGTCGTTGGATTCGATGTGAAAGTTAGCAATTTTCACTCCGGCCATGTTGTAAATTTCAAGAACCTGCTTTTCAGCGTTCTTGATGTGAACCGTTGCATCGTTGACACTGATGGTCACGGCATTCAGTTCCTGTTCAACAGGCGTACGCTGTATATCTTGCGCCTTCATGTCGAGCGGAGCTGCGAGCAAAAAGGCTGACAATGCGATTGAAAGTACTGTTTTTATCATAGGCGTAGATTTTACACTTTTATACTTTTCGTCGCAAAGTTAACATTTGTATTTTGTTTGTGCAAATATTTTTAGGAAAAAAGTTCAAAAAAATGCAATTTTTCTGTTTTTAGAGCGTTAGCGTGAGGTTTTCATGTGCCAAAATCGTATTTGGAAATACACTTTTCGCCTCTTCGAGCAGACAGGTCTCGTCGTCGTATCGTGACGAAAAGTGTCCGATAACGAGTTGGTGGGCATGTGCCATCTGAGCAATCTGAGCAGCTTGGCGAGCAGTGGAATGATACACCTTGTCGCAGAGTTCTGCTTCAGATTCAGCAAACGTAGCTTCGTGGTAGAGTAGGGTGGCATCTTCCAATAAGGGAGCGATGTCGGGCTTGAAAGCAGTGTCTGAGCAATAAGCGTAGGAGCGCGGCGCTTCGCGGGCAATAGTCAGTTCTGCATTGGGAATCCTGCGCCCATCCTCGGCGACGAAGTCTGCTCCAGCCTTGATGTTGTTAATCTGCCAGAGTGGAATGTTGTATAGTTCAATGGCTTCGCGTCGGATGTGTGGCAACAAAGGCTTCTCCTTGAACAGATAGCCGCAGCAGCGGATGCGGTGTTTCAAGGGAATAGTATAAATGCTCACACTGCGGTCGTCGTAGATGAGCTGGTGCTGGTGTGTGTCAACAGGATGGAAAACGACTTCGAACTGCATACCGTTGCAGAAATAGTCGAGCATCGGACGGAACACCGTTTCGATGTCTTCAGGTCCATAGATGTGGAGTGGGGCAGTTCGACCGAGTAGGCCTTGTGTCGAAATCAAGCCAGGAAGTCCAAAGCAGTGGTCGCCGTGAAGATGGGAGATAAACACCGTTTGCAGCCGGTTCAACGAGATATGGTTTCGCCGTAGATGTACTTGTGTACCCTCGGCACAATCAATGAGAAACAATTTCTCGCGGATGTTTACAATCTGCGCACTACCGTTGTGACGAGTTGTGGGTAGTGCACTTCCGCATCCGAGTATGGTGACCGTGAACTTTTCCATGCTATTATATATATAATAAGGTGTAATTTGAGTTGACAAAAAAAATTAAAAATTAAAAATTAAAAATTAAAAATTGCCTGCGGGAGGGCAACACTCCCTCAAACTCCATTTCCTCAGCCCTCTGAGGGCAGAGAAGAGGAGTCCAAACCGGCAGGCTTTTAATTTTTAATTTTTAATTATTAGTTTTCACTTTTCACTTTTCACTTAATTGTGTTTTGAAGACAACTTTCGACAACTTTGGACAACATGGGACAACGATTGCGTACTGTGTGTGACTATATGGTTGTTGTCCTTGGTTGTCATGTGTTGTCTTGGTTGTCTTGTGGGGATCACTTTTCACTACCATTTCGGTGGAACCGCCGAAATGGTCACGCCAAAGAAAGAGAGTTAGGAAAAAGATAAAACGGACAACTGATGTCGCTCTTGCGAGCATCAATCAGTTGTCCGTGCGTACGAGGATGGGAGTCAGATTACTTCTGCTCAGCCTCCATGCTGGCCTTCAGTTCAGCCAGGGCGTCGATGTCGCCGAGAGTGGTGCTGGCAGCCTTGTTCTGGATAACAGGCGTAGCGGGCTCCTTCTCCTTGCGGCTGGCCTTCTTCTCGGCAGCAGCAGCCTTCTTGGCGGCGCGAGCTTCGGCACGTGCAACATCTTCGAAGATGCGGCTGTGGCTGAGGATGATGCGCTTGGCGTCCTTGTTGAACTCAATCACCTTGAATTCGAGTTCTTCGCCCAGCTGAGCCTGACTACCGTCCTCCTTCACCAAGTGCTTCGGTGTGGCAAAGCCTTCGACACCATGCTCCAGCTGAATCACGGCACCCTTGTCGAGCACTTCGATAATCTTGCCGGTATGAACACTGTCCTGAGTGAAGATAGTCTCGAAATTGTTCCAGGGGTTCTCCTCCAGCTGTTTGTGACCGAGAGAGAGACGACGGTTCTCCTTGTCGATGTCGAGCACCTGAACCTCGATGGGAGCGCCAATCTGAGTAAACTCAGAGGGGTGCTTGATTTTCTTCGTCCAGCTGAGGTCGCTGATATGAATCAGACCGTCAACACCCTCCTCAATTTCCACAAACACGCCGAAGTTGGTGAAGTTGCGCACCTTGGCAGTGTGCTGGCTACCTACGGGGTACTTCTCTTCAATCTTCTCCCAAGGATCCTCCTTCAGCTGCTTGATGCCCAGGCTCATCTTGCGCTCCTCGCGGTCGAGCGTCAGGATGACAGCGTCAACCTCGTCACCCACCTTCAGGAAGTCCTGAGCCGAGTGCAGGTGAGCACTCCACGACATTTCGCTCACGTGGATCAGGCCTTCTACGCCCGGAGCGATTTCGACGAATGCACCATAGTCGGCCATGACGACCACCTTGCCATGCACCTTGTCGCCCACCTTGAGATCCTGGTCGAGCGCATCCCAAGGATGGGGAGTGAGCTGCTTCAAGCCAAGGGCGATGCGCTTCTTCTCGTCGTCGAAGTCGAGGATAACGACGTTGAGCTTCTGATCGAGTTCGACCACCTCCTTCGGGTCGCTGACACGTCCCCAAGACAGGTCGGTGATATGGATGAGACCGTCCACGCCACCGAGGTCGATGAACACACCATACGACGTGATGTTCTTAACCGTACCTTCGAGGATCTGGCCCTTCTCAAGACGGCTGATGATTTCCTTCTTCTGAGCCTCAAGCTCAGCCTCGATGAGCGCCTTGTGGCTGACAACGACATTGCGGAACTCCTGGTTGATCTTGACAATCTTGAATTCCATCGTCTTGCCCACGAACGTATCGTAGTCGCGGATAGGCTTTACGTCAATCTGGCTGCCAGGCAGGAAAGCCTCCGTGCCCAGTACATCGACAATCATGCCACCCTTTGTGCGGCACTTCACGAAGCCCTTGACGATTTCGTCCTTTTCCATCGCTTCGTTCACACGCTCCCACGAACGGGCAGCACGAGCCTGCTTGTGTGAAAGCACAAGCTGACCCTTCTTGTCCTCCTGATTCTCGATCAGCACCTCCACGGTGTCGCCCACCTTCAGGTCGGGATTGTAACGGAACTCGCTCTTCGAGATGACACCTTCGCTCTTGTAGCCGATGTTCACGACTACCTCGCGGTCGTTGATGCTGGTGACGACACCGTCCACCACATCATTGTCGGCAACTTTGTTCAGCGTTGCCTCGTAGGCCTTGGCGGCCTCAGCCTTTTCGGCTGCCGAGAAACCTTCGTTTTCGAACGCTTCCCAGTCAAAGCCTTCCAGCGGTTGAATGTTTTTTGTTTCCATAAATTAAATAAGTTTTTGTAAATGGATAATGTGAGACTTTATGTTGTAGAAACATAATATTTTGTGGCAGACTGAGGAAGCGTCGGCCACAAAACGGGTGCAAAGGTACGAATAAATCTTTAATGCACAAAACTTTATCCGTGTTTTTCTGCTTTTCTGCCGAAATGGGATAAAAGTTTAGAGTTTAGGGCTGAGTGTTTAGCGTACTGACATACGCTTCCTCAAACTAAACACAAAACGCTAAATACCTAATTACACTTCACACTAATCTCTAACCTTTCAACTTTCCCAAACCTTTCGTTAAACCAAAACGTGGTTTTGGCGTCAGAGGAATATGAGACGAAATTTCCTACTTCTTATCAGTTGGCTGTTCTGCTTGACGGCCATGGCGCAACGTGCGCAGGTGAGCGGCCGCGTGCTTGACTCTGAAGAGGGCGAGGCGCTGGCTTACGCCACGGTTCAAATCATGAAAGCCGACTCGACGTCGATGGTGACGGGCGGTACGACCAACGGCCGAGGTGCGTTCGTCCTCAAGAATGTGCCTGTCGGCTCGTATGTCGTCAAGATTTCGTATATCGGCTATCATAACTTCTTCCGTCCGCTCACGGTGAAGGAAGGACAGTTGGAGGCGCTGGTGGGTACGGTGCTGCTCACTCCTTCGTCGGTGATGCTGCAGGCGGCAGTTGTCGAGGGGCAGGTGCGCCAGATTGAAATGAGGGATGACACCCTGATGTTCAACGCAAATGCGTTCAAGGTGCCGGAAGGCAGTGTGTTGGAGGACTTGATCAAGAAGTTGCCAGGCGTTGAGGTGTCGGAGGATGGAACGATAAAGGTGAACGGCAAGACGGTGTCGAAGATCTTGGTGGGTGGCAAGGAGTTTTTTGGAAATGACAAGTCGATGGCGATGAAGAATTTGCCGAGCGAGATTGTTGATAAGGTGAAGACGTATGACAAGCAAAGCGACATGGCGCGCATGACCGGCATTGACGATGGTGAGGAAGAGACGGTGATTGACCTTAGTATTAAAAAAGGTATGCAAAATGGCTGGTTTGGCCATATCGATGCCGGTGTGGGAACGAAGGAACGTTTTGCCGAACGACTGAATGTGAACCGTTTCTCCCCTGGTACGCAATACAGCTTGATCGGGAACATCGGTAATGCGGGTGGACGTGGCGGTGGCGGCGGTGTGCGCACGACGGGGCAGGGCGGCCTCACCCTGGCTCTCGACCGTGGCGACTGGGAAATTGCAGGTAACGTACGTGTCAACGGTACAAAAACCGACGCTCGTACTGCTACTTCCAGCCAGAACTTCATCTCGACCACGGCTTCGTTCTCGAACAGCAGGAACGGTAGCATCAGCAAGAACCGCAATATTCAGGGCGATTTCCGCATCGAATGGAAACCCGACTCGATGACGACCCTCAATTTCCGTCCTAATTTCTCGTTGGGTAAGAATCACTCACATTCGGATGGATTGAGTGCCACCTTCAACGACGACCCCTACGAGGACGGGAGGGTGGGCGACCCGCTGGATCAGTTTGACCTTGTGCCGGCTGCCATCAAGGTGAACCGCAACTTGACGGGTAGCCGTTCGGAGGGTGAGAACAAGGGCTTCGGCGGACGTCTGATCGCGAACCGGAGGCTGAACCATGTGGGGCGCAACTTGTCGCTGCAACTCAACGGTTCGTACAGCAGCAGCGAGAGCCGCAGCTTCAACCTGAGTGACGTGAACTACTACCAGCAGGACCGTACTCAGCTGACGTATCGCTATCGCACCACTCCGAACACGAACCGTTCGCTGTCGGCTGGCATCAACTACACTGAGCCGCTGATTGCTAAGAAACTGTTCTTGCAGGGTTCGTATCGCATCAACTACAGCAAGCGCCGCAGTGAGGGAACGGCTTTCGATATGGGCGATGTGGATGCGCTGGTTGACAGCATCCGCAGTTATGGTGCAGGATTTCTTCCGTTCAACTACGAGCAGTATGCGGATGCTAACCTGAGCCGATATACGGAGAACGAGAACACGGTGCACAACATCGACCTGCAACTGCGATGGGTGACTACGTACATCAACATGAACGTGGGTGTGAGCGTCGAACCGCAGCACCAAAGGGTGGCTTATCAGTATATGGGTCTCGACACGGTGGCGAGTCGCAACTTCGTACGTGTGTCGCCCACGCTCAATTTCCGCTATCGCTTCACTCGTCAGCATCAGATTCGCATCCGCTATCGCGGTAACACTCAGCAGCCGGAGATGACGTCGATGTTCAACATGACGGACAATTCGAACCCTCTGAACATCCGTCTGGGTAATCCTGACCTGAAGCCTTCGTTTACGAACAGTGTCCAGATTGACTATAACAACTATGTCTCTACTACCCTCCAAAGCTATACGGCCAACCTGAATTTTAGCACGACGTCGAACAGCATTTCGCAACGTACGGAATACAATGCCGAGACTGGCGGACGCATCACTAAGCCTGAGAATATCAACGGCAACTGGAGTGCGCGTGGAAACTTCGGCTTCAACACGCCGCTCTACAACGACAACCTTTTCCTTAACACTTCGACCAGCGTAGGGTATAACAACAATGTGGGTTATATCTTCCAGAACAACCAGACGCTCACGAATAGGGTGCGGCAACTGACTGCTGGCGAACGACTGTCGGTCAACTACCGCAGCGACCTCTTCGACGTGACGGCTTTCGGCAACCTGAACTACAACCACACGCGTTCGGAGCTCGTGCCGACGAACAACCGCGACACTTATGATTTCTCCTACGGTCTGTCCACCAACTGGAACTTTGCCGATCTTGGGTTAGGATTTTCGACCGACATCAGCATGTCGAGCCGTCGAGGTTACAGCGCAGCGTCGATGAACACCAACGAACTGATCTGGAATGCGCAGCTGTCCTATCGGTTCCTTGAAGGACGCAAGGCTACCATCTCGCTCCAGGCATTTGATCTCTTGCATCGTCGCAGCAATATCAGCCGAATGATTTCGGCCACCAGCCGGAGCGATACGGAGACGAACGCCATCAACTCCTACCTTATGCTCCACTTCATCTACCGTCTCAACCTGTTCGGCACTCGGGAGGCGCGACGTGAGTTGAGACGAAATGAAAGTGAAAAGTGAAAAGTTGACGAGTTGACAAGTTAACAAGTTGACGAGTTGTTACTTTTCACTTTTCACTTTTCACTTTTCACTTTTCACTCAATTTATTTTTCACTTTTAATATAAGTTTCGTATATATCATCACGCAGAGGCGCAGAGTGCGCAGAGACGAATCTCATTACCCATTATAAGTTCTGCGCAGAGACGCAGCTAAGCTGCGAGGCCGCGGAGGCCTCTGCGCTCTCGCAGCTTTAGCTGCGTCTCTGCGTAGCGCAAATGTATCTATTCTGTATCATAAAACTCTGCGCTCTCTGCGCCTCTGCGTGGGATATCCTAACATCCGAAACTTTAACTTTTAATTTTTAATTTTTAATTTTTAATTTTTTTGTCAACTTGTGAAAGTGAAATAAGATTAAAACGTCCACTTGGCTGCAAGGGTGGGAATGACGTAGAATCGGTCGTTCCTGCCCTTGTCTGTCCATACAAAGTTGTTGGAAATCTCGAGCTCGGTTCCGAGGCTCAGGTTAATGTCCTTCATGCTGCGAAGCGTGTTGAGGTTGAACCAAAATTGTGGCTCGGACATGAGAATCCAGTTGCCTCGCACTCGCTGATCGTACCATAGGTCGCAGAAGCCGCTGAAAGTGCAGAGTCCGTGGGCGAAGGTGATGCCCCACACCTCCGTCAACTGAAATCCGCTGTAGGCATTCTGGTAGGGTTGCTGACCACGGAAGTAGTATTTGTACATGGTCTGAAGGCTGAAGGTTCGCGAATAGTCGGCACTATGCCAGTTCCAGGCTCCTCCGAGCAGGACGGCCTGTTGGAAACGGTTGCCGTAGGTGAGATTCTCGGGTGTAGAAACGCCTCCGTTGTACTCGATGTGGGCGGCCCATTGTTTGTTTTTTGTCAGGTTGAACTCGCGTGCAAGTTCAAGATAGGCTCCGCTCATGCCTCGGGTGTAGAAATCGAGATCGACGAAAAAGAAGGTCGATCCCCAGCGGTCGGGGTGGAACATTTCGATTGTTGCTGTTGTACTGGGACGCTCTGTCAGGTCGTCGGCATAGAGGCTGTGGCCAAGGTCGTAATGTAACTGCACGTTGATCTGTGCCCGACCCGTCGTTGCCACAAGGAAAAACAGCAGAAAGACAGTCTGAAGTTTTCTCATTGTTTTGTGGTTTTAATATGAAAAATGAAGTAAACGGCCGCGAAGTTACGAATTATATCCGATAATTTTAACTTTTAACTTTTAACTTTTAACTTTTTGTCGTAACTTTGCACATCTTTTTTCATAAAACATATAATTTTTCCCCAAGCAATGGCAAGTAGAGGACACAATCACTTGGTGATTATGGCGGGTGGCGTGGGAAGTCGCTTTTGGCCGATGAGTACGCCTGAATGCCCGAAACAGTTTATTGACGTGCTGGGCACGGGTCGTACATTTATTCAGATGACGGTTGACCGTTTCCGCGGTGTGGTTGAGCCCGAGAATGTATGGGTGGTGACATCGCAGCGATATGCTGACATCGTTCGGCAGCAGTTGCCCGAAGTACCAGCTTCGAATGTTCTGCTCGAGCCGTGCCGTCGCAATACGGCTCCCTGTATTGCTTACGTGGCATGGCGAATCAAATCAATGGACCCGAAGGCAAATCTTGTCGTGGCTCCGAGTGACCACATCGTGACGGATCGAGAGGAGTTTCGCCGTGTGGTCACTGATGCGCTGGACTTCACACAGCAGGGCGATGCCATTGTCACGCTGGGTATGAAGCCGACTCGTCCCGAGACGGGGTATGGTTATATTCAGGCCGACCTCTCGTCGCCGTCGCTGCGCAATAAGTCGGTGTTCCGTGTGGATAGTTTCAAGGAGAAGCCTGACTTGAAGTTGGCTCAGCAATACATTCGTCGGAAAGAGTATTTCTGGAACTCTGGAATCTTCGTTTGGAATGTCAATACCATTGTCAATTCTTTGCGTATCTATGCTCCGGAGATTTCGGAGATTTTTGAAAAGCTCCTTCCCATCTACGGTACGCCGCAAGAGCAGGAACGCATCAATGTCGAGTTCCCTAAATGTAAGAACATCAGTATTGACTATGCAATTCTGGAAAAGGCAGACGAAATCTTTGTCATGCCGGCCGACTTCGGCTGGAGCGACCTGGGCACGTGGGGCTCTCTGATTACGTTGGCCAACAAGGATGCACAAGGCAATGCGGTGGTCGGTCAAAACGTGAGTCTGTACGACACGAACGGTTGTATGGTTCACACGACTGAGGAGCGCCGTGTTGTAATCCAGGGCCTGAAAAACTGTATTGTTGCTGAAAAGGACAATACGTTGTTGATTTGTCAGTTGTCGGAAGAACAACGTATTAAGGACTGGATGGAGGCATGATACTGATAGCTGACAGTGGCTCAACAAAGACGGCGTGGTGGATGGGAGAATCTGCTGCTACCTCGTTTGCCGAAGGCCGTGTACTGACCACTCAGGGTGTGAATCCTTTTCAAATGTCCCCAGACGAGATGCAGGCGGTGTTTGAAAGTCTGCCCATCGACGGTGGTGATGTGACTCACATTTATTTCTACGGTGCTGGTTGTACGACAGAGAAGGTGCCTGTTGTTGCTGCTGCTTTGCAGGCGTCGTTTGGCTCAACAGCGAGTGTCTTTGTCGGCAGTGACATGTTGGGGGCCGCCCATGCAGTCTGTGGCTGCAGTGAAGGCATCGTGGGCATTTTGGGTACAGGTTCCAATTCCTGTTTGTATGATGGGCATCGACTCACAGCTAACGTGTCACCGCTGGGCTATATCCTCGGTGATGAAGGCAGTGGCGCCTACATCGGCAAGCGTTTGGTGGGTAATTGTCTGAAACAACAATTCCCCGCCGATTTGTGCCGGCTTTTCCTTGAAGAGTCCCAGCTTACACCAGCTGATATCATACAGCGCACTTATCGTGAACCCCTTCCCAATCGTTTTCTTGCCAGCCTGACTCCTTTCTGCCATCGCCATCACGATCGTCCTGAGGTGCAGGCATTCCTGGTTGATTGTTTCTCGGAGTTTTTCCGCCGGAACATTGCCTTGTATAATCGCAGTGACTTGCTTGTGCATTTTGTCGGTTCGATTGCCTGGCAGTATGAAGACGAGTTACGGGTAGCCGCTGATCGGTGTGGCTTTGCCGTGGGGCGTATTGTGAAAGATCCGCTGGAAGGAATGGTCAATTATACATTGTTGAATGTTTAGTGTTTAGTGCTTAGCGGCTAGCTGACTCAACAGAACACTAAACACTAAACTCTAAACTCTATACATTCTCTATCTATGCAAGTAAGAATAGAAGAATCCTGGCGTAAGCACTTGCAGGCAGAGTTTGATGCTCCCTACTTTGCTCAGCTTGTTGCATTTGTTCGTCAGGAATATGCACAGGGCAGAGTCTATCCACCTGGCCGATATATATTCAATGCTTTCGACCAGTGCCCATTCGATTGCGTCAAAGTGGTCATCATAGGGCAAGACCCCTACCACGAACCAGGGCAGGCTCAGGGGCTCTGTTTCTCTGTGCCCGAAGGTGTGCAGATTCCTCCTTCGCTTGTTAATATATATAAGGAGATACACGACGACCTTGGGGCAGACATCCCTCAGAGTGGTGATCTCACTCGTTGGGCACGTCAGGGGGTGTTGCTACTCAATGCCACGCTGACGGTACGCGAGCACCAAGCAGGTTCGCACCAGCGTCGTGGCTGGGAACAATTTACCGATGCCGTGATTGCCACGCTGAGCCGTGAACGTACGGGCCTTGTTTTTCTGCTTTGGGGCAGCTATGCTCAGAGTAAACGTGCTCTCATTGACACACAGCGTCATCTCGTGCTCCAGTCGCCTCATCCCTCGCCCTTGTCAGCCCATCGTGGTTTCTTTGGCAATCACCATTTCAGTCAGACGAATGCTTGGCTGACTGAGCATGGGCAAACACCTATTCAGTGGTAATACGATGATAAAGAATCTCATATTCGACTTTGGCGGAGTCGTCCTTCCGCTTTCTCCCGAGGTGGCCATGGAACGCTTCGAGTCGTTGGGCATCCGTGATGCCCGTCAGCGATTGGGAGCCTTTGGCCAGAAGGGCATCTTTCGACAGGTTGAAGACGGGAGTCTCGATGCAGAGGGGTTTCAGCGGGCGCTTGGTCGGCTGGCGCAAGAGCAGGGTAGGGACTTCGGTGATGCAGAACCCTCTTTTACTTTTGAACAATGTCGCTGGGCATGGACAGGCTATGCCAAGCGTGTTGATCCCGTCCGTCTTCAGAATCTCCTTCGGCTGAAAGAGCACTACACTGTCATCCTGCTCAGTAACACCAATCCGTTTATGATGGATTGGGCCGACAGTTCGGAATTCAGTGGCGACGGCCACCCCGTCAGCTATTATTTTCACCGATGCTATTACAGCTATTTAATGCACGACTATAAGCCATCACCCACTATATTCCAGACCGTTTTGCGCGAGTCAGGCATTCGTGCTGACGAATCGCTATTTCTCGACGACGGACAAGCAAATATTGAGGGCGCGCAAGTCGTTGGGCTTCATACGCTCCTTGTGGAAGACAACGAAGACTGGATGCCCAAATTGAATTTGAAAATTAAGACCCTCTCTAACCCTTCCTGTAAAGGGGGTGGGGTAGGTCGTTAATCTGTTGACGATGATGAAACACAAAGTGCTTTTTACTCTTTTATTAACCTTATATACTCTCTCGCTACCAGCTCAGACGTCCGATTCATTAGTCGCCGAGATGTTGCGCCGTCAGAATGTGCGCATCACCGACGGCAATCAGGTGCACCTCCTGACAAGTGGATATGCAAAATTTGACGACCTGTTCCACGAAATTCGACAGGCTCACGACTTTATTCACATGGAATATTTCAACTTTCGAAACGATTCGATTAACGACTTGTTAGTGAAGTTGTTGGCAGAGAAAGTGAAAGAAGGTGTTCAAGTGCGTGTGATGTACGATGCCTTCGGAAATTATTCCAACAACCAACCTTTTTCCCGCGCTAAGCACGACTCCATTGCCTCGCTCGGCATTCAGATAGAGAAGTTTGACCCCCTGCGATTTCCTTGGGTCAACCACATCATTCCGCGCGACCACCGCAAAATCGTGGTGATCGACGGTCGTGTGGCCTATACAGGTGGCATGAACGTGGCCGACTACTATATTACTGGCATCGAAGGCATTGGCCCGTGGCGCGACCTACACATGCACATCGAAGGTCCTGCAGTCGATGATCTGCACGAGATTTTTGCGCGAATGTGGCAGAAACAAACAGGTGAGTATCTGTTCCGCAACTATTATTTTCATCGATACAATCCACAGGCAGGTTCAATGCGTGTGGCGATTGTCGATCGCACACCCAATGTCAGCAATCGAAGCATCCGCGACCTTTACGTTAGTATGCTTGACCAAGCCCGTGAAAACGTGCGAATTATAAACCCATACTTCGTGCCGACACGTCGTGTTCGCCGAGCTATCAGCCGTGCCATCCGTCGTGGTGTGAATGTCGAAATCATGGTATCGGCTCGGGGCGACATTCCCCTAACACCCGAGACCTCGTTGCTCATCGCTCATCGCTACCAAAAGCGTGGAGCTCACGTCTATGTCTTCCACGAAGGATTCCATCACACGAAAGCTATGACTGTCGATCGCTCGTTCTGCACCATCGGCAGTTCCAATCTCGATAGCCGTTCCCTTCGCTGCGACTACGAGGTCAATTCCGTCGTCTTCGACCGAGGTCTTACGGCCGAATTCGACGAGATGTTCGACCGCGACCTCAACAATTCCTTCCTCATGACCGACGAATGGTGGCACCAGCAAAGTCGCTGGAAACGTTTTGTCGGATGGTTCGGAAACTTACTAACGCCAGTTTTATAATTAGATAAATCCCATGAAATCAACCCTGCGTCTCATGTTCCTCTTGCTGATGCTCACATCAGCGGGAATTAGCTTTGCGAAGAAGAAACCAACGGCTCCGACACAGCCTAAACGCGAATTTCGCGGAGCCTGGATACAATGCGTCAACGGCCAGTATCTGGGCAAGTCGATGGACGAAATCCGTTCCATGCTCAGCCATCAGCTCGACCAACTCCACGAGGCAGGCATCAATGCAATCCTCTTTCAGGTACGAGCCGAGTGCGATGCCCTCTACCGTTCCAGTTACGAGCCCTGGAGCCGTTATCTGACCGGACGTCAGGGCCTTGCCCCCTCCGACGGCTGGGACCCCCTCGGATGGATGGTCGATGAGTGCCACCGGCGCAGCATGGAGTGCCACGCCTGGATCAACCCCTACCGCGCCAAGACCAAGGGAACCACCGAGCTCGTGCCTGGCCATGTAGCCCTGCGCCACAAGGAGCGCGTGTTCCAATACGACGGCCTCTACATCCTCAATCCAGCCCTCGAAGAGAACCGCATGTACACCTGCATGGTCGTCGAGGACATCCTGCAGAAGTACGACGTAGATGGAATCCACATCGACGACTATTTCTATCCCTATCCCGTAGCAGGTGTACCGCTGCTCGATCAGATTTACTTCGATGCCGACCCTCGTGGCTTCAACAAAATCGAAGACTGGCGACGCGACAATGTCAGCCTGCTCATACGCGATCTCCACCAACTCATTCACGACGTGAAACCCTGGGTGAAGTTCGGCGTCAGTCCCTTCGGCATTTACCGCAACGATAAAAGCGGCCGAAACACACCGCAGGGCAGTGCCACCAGCGGTCTTCAGAACTACGACGACCTGTATGCGGACATCCGGCTATGGGTCGAGAAAGGATGGGTTGATTATCTCGTTCCACAGATTTACTGGAACTTCGGTACCCGCGCAGCAGATTACGGTGTACTCTGTCACTGGTGGAACGATTATTGTGGCCAGCGTCCACTATACATCGGACAGGACGTCGAACGAACCGTAAAGGGAACCGACCCCAACAATCCAGCTCAGCACCAAATGCTCGTCAAGTACGACCTGCAGCGTTCACTTCCCCACGTGCAAGGTTCCTGCCAGTGGTATGCCGCTGCCGTTTGCCAGAATCCAGGTAACTACCGCACTGTGCTCCAAACCCGTTACCACCGCTATCCGGCACTCCAACCGCTCATGCCCTTCATCGATAAGAAGGCACCACGACGTCCACGCGATGTCAAGGCAGTTCCCTACGGCGGTCAGATTCAGCTCAGTTGGACGGCACCCAAGGCCAAGCGCGAACTCGACCGCGCCATCCAGTATGTCGTCTATGATTTCAACCCACACGAGAAAGTGCGCCTCGACAATCCTGCCAACATTCTCTGCATCACACGCTCAACGAGTGTCCAGTTGCCCGCAACGCTTCGTGGGCACACCCTTGTAGTCACAGCTCTCGACCATTTGCAGAACGAGTCGAAGGGTGCCAAGATTCGGGTGAAGTAACAGCCAAGCCAGCCTGGCTGGCTTGGCTGGTTTGGCTGAAAAGCAGATCTAATTTCTAGCCTTTTGCACTTGTCTCATCATAATGGTGCACAGCTAATGTAACGGCAGTGCACATGTAATTGTATTGGATGTGCACATTCAGAATATTGCGTGTGCAGAGCGAACATCGTCGGAGTGCACACCTAAAAGCGATTGTTTACGCACTACGCAGCACATAGTATAGTTGCATGGCGGTCTTGGCGGTCTCCGTCTGTTTGTATCTAACATTTTTTACTTTTTATATACTTACTTTCGCAGATTATTCGTACCTTTGCACGGATTTAGCGTGTTGTATCAAAACGCACGATTTATTTCATCAAAGATTTATCAACAAAACATTCATATTTCTATGGCTGAATCAACGACCAAATTCAAGGAAAACAACGGCTATGCACCCGAGGTTGCACCCGAGGAGGAGTCGAGTTTCGACATCCGAATCTTGTGGTTCCTCCTGCTCCGTTACAAGTATTGGATCATCGCATCGATCGCTGTGTGCATGGCGCTTGCGTATGTCTATCTGCGCTATCAGACGCCTATCTATAGTGTGTCGTCGAAGATTCTGATCAAGGATCAGGACCAGCGCCGATCGTATGCTTCGTCCATCAACAACACGTTCAACGAACTGGGCTTCATGAACTCGAGTAACGGTTTCGACAACGAAATTGAGGTGCTCGGCACTCGTACGCTGAACAAGAAGGTGGTGCGTGCCCTCAAGCTTTATACTACCTATATTGCAGAGGGACGTATTCGCGACCACGAGGTCTATAACCGTTATGCTCCTTATCTTGTTGACTATGAATCGGACCTGCTCGACTCGCTCAAGCATCCTATCCGTGTTGAGATGGACATGAAAGGTAAGGACCTGCAGTTGCAGATCGACTATACGGGTTTTTCTGTCACGAAGACGGTCACGTCCTTCCCGTCGGTGATTCATGCTCCTATCGGCGATATCTACATCGACAAGAATCCAGTGTTTTCGAAGCGCCCCGATGCGTATGACCTCAAGCGCACCCTCACTGCCATTGTGCTGCCCATTGATGGCGTAGCTGCCAGCTATGCTGCCCGGCTGAATGTTTCCGAAACCTCGAAACTGACGACAATTGCCCGTGTGAGCATCTCGGACAACCTGCCTGAACGTGCGGTTGACTACCTGAATATGCTGGCTCGTATCTATAATGAGGATGCCAACGAAGACAACAACGAGGAGGCTCGCCGCACGGCTGACTTCATCGACGAACGTCTGGGTATTATCAGTAAGGAACTGAACACAACGGAAGCTGAACTGGAACAGTATAAACGCACGGCAGGCATTACCAACCTGGCCGCCGACGCTGCTCAGGATGCTTCGCAGAGCATTCGCTACGAACAGGAGATTGTCGAGGTTTCGACCCAGCTGAACCTGCTCGAATTCCTGATCGACCACGTGAACGATGCCCGCAACCATTTACAGGTTATTCCTTCGAATGTGGGTCTGACTGATCCTGGACTGACGAGCATGATCGCGAAATATAACGAGGACGTGATGGAGCGTAACCGTCTGCTGCGCACGGCGTCGGAAACCAGCCCTACGGTCAGCGTGCTCACCAGTCAGCTCGAAGGGTATCTGAGTGGTATCAAGGCTTCGCTGCAGAGTGCACGTCGTCAGCTGGCAATCCGTCGCAACGATCTGCAGGGTCAACAGAGCAAGTATTCGAGCCGCATCAGCAGTGCTCCTGGCAAGGAACGTGCGATGGCCGACATCGACCGTCAGAAGGAGGTGAAGGCTGGCCTTTACCTGATGCTGCTGCAGAAGCGTGAGGAGAACTCTATCACGCTGGCTTCGTATGCCTATAAAGGAAAGATGATTGAGGAGCCGATTGCCAGCAGTACGCCGGTGTCGCCGAAGAAGCAGATGATTTTCCTCATCGCCTTCCTCGTTGGTCTTGTCATCCCGTTCATCTACTACTTCGTACGCCAGTTCTTCCGCTATCGTGTGGAAGGTAAGGAGGATTTGGCGAAGCTGACGCGTGTGCCTCTGCTCGGTTCTATCCCATTTGTCAAGGCTCTGACCAAGGGCGACCGCACGGTGGTGGTGCAGGAGAACCGCAACAGTATCATGGTCGAGGTGTACCGTACGCTGCGCTCGAACTTGCCGTTTGTGCTTGAGAAAGACCAGAACGTGATTCTCTTTACGTCATCGACATCGGGTGAAGGTAAGACATCTGTTGCCTCGAACCTCGGTGCAAGTATCGCTTTTGTCGGCAAGAAGGTCATCGTGATGGGTCTCGACATCCGTAAGCCGCGTCTGGCATCGCTGTTCGACCTGTCCGATACGGAAAAGGGTATTTCGAACTACCTTTCCCGCGATCCCGAGGATGTGGAATACATCGACACGCTGATTCAGAACTCAGGCATCAGCCCGAACCTTGATATCCTGCCTGCCGGGCCAATACCGCCCAATCCATCGGAACTGCTTGAGCGTGAGAATCTGAAAATGGCTATCGATTATCTGAAGAAGAAATACGACTACGTGCTGCTTGACACAGCCCCCATCGGACTTGTGTCAGATACGCTCTCTATTGCCAAGTACGTTGATTTGACGCTCTACGTCATCCGTGCCAACTATACGCTGAAAGCCGACCTCGACCTGGTGAACGAACTGGCTGACGACGGACGTTTGCCCAATGTCAACCTGATTCTGAATGCTGAGAAGGAAGGTGAAGCTGGCGGCAGCTACTACGGTCACTATGGCCGCTATGGTTATGGTCGCAAGTACGGCTACAGCCGTGGCTACGGTTATGGTCGCTACGGATATGGCTACGGTCACGGTCATAGTTATGGCTATGGTTATGGCTACGGCTATGGAATGAAGGAAGGTGAAAAACTTGAAGAAGTATAATAATTATGGTCATTGCATGTGATTTCGACGGAACCATCGTCGAACATCGTTATCCAGCTATCGGTGAAGAGCGGCCCTTTGCATGCGAAGTGCTGCGCCGCCTGATTAACGACCGTCACAAGTTGATTCTCTGGACGGTGCGTGAGGGACAGCTGCTCGACGATGCTCTGGCATGGTGTAAGGAACGAGGCGTTGAGTTCTACGCCGTCAATAGTGATACATCGGCTATCTTCAACGAAGCCAAGAGCAAGAACTTCTCTTGTAAGTTGAATGCCGATGTGTTCATCGACGACAAGAACATTAATGGGCTTCCCAGTTGGACGGACATCTACGAGATTATCACTCGGGGTGTCACTTACGAACAACTGATTCGCCGCCGTGTGCGCGAAGAAATGGCAGCTCCTGCAGAACCTCCCTATCCCAAGTGGATGTTCTGGAAACACACCGACTCTCGTCGCCGACCATAAAAACACATAAACAGATAGCGCCTCACATCGCAGGCACTATCTGTTTTTTACCTATAATACCAGACGGACACAATCACCAAACTTATGGAAATTCACAATTTTGCCGACCACAACACTGTGGTCAACCAGTTTGTCGCAGAATTACGTAATGTAAAGACACATAACGACCGTATGCGATTCAGGCAGAATCTAACACGTATCGGCCATGCCATGGCCTATGAAGTGAGTAAGACCTTGCGCTACTCCCCTAAGGATATTACTACACCTATGGGCATAGCCAAATGCAATACGGCAGACAATCCCATCGTGATAGGCACCATCTTCCGCGCAGGACTTCCTTTTCATCAAGGCTTTCTTGAAGTATTCGATCAAGCCGACAATGCTTTCGTTTCCGCCTATCGCTATTATCGAGATAAGGAGTGTAAACAAGTAGGCATACGCATCGAATATATAGCATCGCCTAACCTTGATGGCAAAACCCTCATCATAGCCGATCCCATGCTTGCCACTGGCGGAAGCATGGAACTTGGCTATCAGGCTTTCTGCACAAAGGGAACACCAGCCGAAGTCCATCTATGCAGTGTGATTGCCTCTCAGAAAGGTGTCGATTACATTTGTGACGCCTTCAAAGATGTCAACTATGTTCACCTTTGGTGTGCAGCTATCGACCCCTTACTTAATGATGGAGCCTACATTGTTCCGGGCTTGGGTGATGCCGGTGATTTGGCTTACGGTGAGAAAATCTAACTTTTATTTTTTTCTCTTTTATGAAATATAAACTACTGGTGGCCACTCTTCTCTGTGGCCTTTCTTTGTCTTCGAATGCACAAATTCTCGATATTTATTATCGAGGGTCAATAGCACAGATCAAGGGCAAGAATGCCGATAATATGACGTGGACAGCCAATGGTACCCATGTCAAAGTGAAAAGTCTGCAAGCAGAACGCCCGCTGACCCTCATTCTGCACGGACAAAGCGACAACGGTACAATTTCGGTGAGTTGTCCGGCTGGTGTGCGTGTTGAGTTGGACAATCTGCACCTTACTTCGCAAGAGGGAGCTCCCCTCAACTTTAAGAAGCAAACGAAGGTTGAACTCGTCGCACGCAAGGAAACCGTTAACGAACTAACCGTGGTCTCATGTGTAGATACAGTCAAGAACCACTCTTCTGTCATCTTCTGCAAAGATGACCTGACGATTTCAGGTAAGGGTACGCTCTCGTTGTTAGCCCAAGGTGATGGTTGCAAAGGAATCAATGTCAAAGCGAATCTCACCATACAGGATATCTCCCTTTCTGTGCGCACTATGGGAGAGAATCGTAGTGTAGATACAACAATGGCTTTTACATTTGGGGGAGGCGGTCCCATGGGACCACCACCAGGCTTTGATGTACGTGGTACAAACCATCCTCCTTTTGGAATGAACTCCGACAGCATTCCCGAAGAAGTGCAGCAGCATTTCGAAAGAATTCGCCAACGGTTTGAAAGCATCGCTGTTGATACGACACGTCGCGGGTTTCCGCACGATATAGGTGGAAATCCTATGGGTATGGGTATGCCACTAGGCAAGCATAAATATATAGGTACGCCGAAAGGAATCAAGGCAAAGGGCTGTGTGAAGATAGAGTCGGGTAGTGTATATGTCTCTACAGCCAAAGATAGGGGAGAAGGCATCGAAGGTAAGGCTGGAGTTATAATCAATGGTGGTAAAGTGGTGGTCGATGCAATTGATGATGGCATCAATTCTGGGGGTAGCATTCATTTCAACGGTGGATTTACTACCGTCATTAGCCGGAAGAATGACGCTGTCGATGCCAACGGGCAAATAGAAGGGGCCATCACAATAGCAGGAGGGACAGTCTTTGCCTTCAGTCAAGCTGGTCCTCCAGAAGAAGGTGTCGATTGCGATTTCTCACCTATAGTGGTGAAGGGAGGTACCCTGTTTTCTATTGGAGCAGGAATGGGAGAAATGCCCAGCGTTCCTACTGCTGAAACGGCTCAACAACCCACAGCTTTGCTCATCGGACTCAACACGAAAGAAGGGGAGTTTGTAGCGGTTTGTGATTCCGTCAATGGTAAAACACTTTTTACTTTTACTGCACCGTTTGACTTCGAACGAAGCAGTTCACTCATCAGTTGTCCTCATTTTCATGAAGGATGCACCTATATCGTCCGTTCTTCCACCTCCGAACACGCCTTGCCACTCACGTCACCTTTTACCATCATCGGACGCTCTTCCGACCGATTTACCCCAGGTGGTTTCCCTCCTTTTTTCTTTTAATTTGCACCTGAGTTTTATTCTTGCCAAAGCGATTAAATTGTTAAATTACCTTAACAAAATGCATTTTGTGTGCGGAAACATTTGCAATTATGAAAAAAAGCCGTACCTTTGCACCGTGTTTTTCATGGTATTAGATTTATTTTAAGGTTAGTAAAGATTGCTTGTCGTGAGATAAGCAATTTTTTTTGCGCCTTTATCAGAAACATCCAACGTAAGCTTATCACCTATTTTCCCCCCTCTTATTGGGCTTTCGATAACGGCTACAGGGACGTTTCGAGCGTTTTTTTTGCATTTTCTCGATTTTTTTTGAGAAATTATTTGTCAGTTCCAAAAAAAGGCGTACCTTTGCACTCGCTTTGCGAAAGCAACCAGCAAAACTGCGGCAATAGCTCAGTTGGTAGAGCACAACCTTGCCAAGGTTGGGGTCGCGAGTTCGAGTCTCGTTTGCCGCTCATCGTTCTTTTATAGGGTTAATAATTATTTGTTGTCGGAGAGGTGGCGGAATGGTAGACGCGCTACTTTGAGGGGGTAGTGGGAATTGTCCCGTGTGAGTTCGAGTCTCATCCTCTTCACAACAGGTTGAACGATGCCCAGGTGGCGGAATGGTAGACGCGCTCGTTTCAGGTGCGAGTGGTGAGAGCCGTGCAGGTTCGAGTCCTGTTCTGGGCACATATGAATTATTATCCTGCGGCAATAGCTCAGTTGGTAGAGCACAACCTTGCCAAGGTTGGGGTCGCGAGTTCGAGTCTCGTTTGCCGCTCTATGTAAGAGACAAGTCGAAGTAAACGCTTCGGCTTGTCTTTTTTTATTTTGTTTTCATCTTTTTGGAGGTTGTTTTGTGGGAAATTCACAAGAAAGCTGTATCTTTGTAGTCAATATGCAAAAGTACGTACATACTATTAAAATATTTATGACAGAAACAAGAAAATTAGTGAATAGCATCATCGAAGGTATTCAGGAAAAGAAGGGTCACCGTATCCGTGTGGCAGATCTTCGGAATATTGATGATACCATTTGTCAGTATTTGGTGATATGTGAAGGCAATTCGCCCACACAGGTTGCAGCCATTGAGGATTCTGTATGGGATGCCGTACAGAAGCAGACGGGCGAAAAACCTCGTTCTGTCGATGGCCTTCGCAATAGCCTTTGGGTTGCTATGGATTATACGGATGTTGTAGTGCATGTGTTTGTTCCCGATGCACGCGAATTTTACGACATTGACAACCTGTGGGACGATGCCGAGATGGAAGAAATTCCAGATGAAGTTTGATGTGTTCACTTGACTTCATTTTATATCTTTTTCTAATACTCCTTTTCTTCTTTTCAACTATACTTCAAGAAAAATGGCTGAAAACAACCAACAAAATAATACCCAACAGACAAATCGTCAGAAACCGCAACAGCGGAAGGGTGGGGATGGCCCACGTTTCAACTTTAGTTGGATATATTTTATTCTGATTGCAGGATTAGTGTATTTGGTCTTCTCGCGCGACAAAGCAACCATTGGTTCGACACCACGAACACTTACCTATACTGATTTTCAGGAATGTGTCGATAGCGGTTATGTTCAACACGTAGAAGTTGATCGCAAAGATTTGAACATAACATTCGATGTGAACACTCAAGGCGAGCGCCATATTTATGGGAAGGTATCACGCAGTGAAGCCGAAAAGCCGGCACTAAATGTCGAAATTGGTTCCGTTGAGAAACTCGAAGAATACTTGGTGCAGAAACGCCAAGAGGGTGTTTTCACTGGCAAGGTGAAGTATAAGGAAGATAGTGGTCTTCTGGTTAATTTGTTATGGCAAGTACTGCCATTCCTCCTGCTTATCTTCTTCTGGATTTTTATCATGAATCGGATGAGTGGTGGTGCTGGTGGTATGGGCGGCATCTTCAGTGTCGGAAAATCAAAAGCCAAGCTTTACGATGGTAAAGGAAAGGACAATAGTCAGAAAATCACATTCAAAGATGTTGCAGGGCAAGCCAGTGCCAAACAGGAAGTACAGGAAATTGTCGATTTCTTGAAACAGCCTGAGAAGTACACCAACTTAGGTGGTAAGATTCCCAAAGGTGCCCTGCTGGTAGGCCCTCCAGGTACAGGTAAGACCCTGCTGGCTAAGGCTGTTGCAGGCGAAGCCGATGTGCCGTTTTTCACGATGTCGGGTAGCGACTTTGTGGAAATGTTTGTCGGAGTTGGCGCCAGCCGTGTTCGTGACTTGTTCCAGCAAGCTAAATCGAAGGCTCCATGTATCATATTCATTGACGAAATCGATGCGATTGGTCGTGCTCGCTCAAAGAGTGCCAGCATGAATTCGAACGACGAACGGGAGAGCACGCTCAACCAGTTGCTCACTGAGATGGACGGATTCGGTACAAACAGCGGCGTCATCATTCTGGCAGCAACCAACCGTGCAGACATTCTTGATAAAGCACTGTTGCGTGCTGGTCGTTTTGATCGCCAGATTCATGTGGATCTTCCTGATCTGAATGAGCGTAAGGCAATTTTCAACGTGCATCTGCGCCCTGTAAAGATAGACGAAACGGTTGATGTGGATATGTTGGCACGACAAACACCTGGTTTCTCGGGTGCTGACATCGCCAATGTGTGCAATGAAGCAGCGCTGATTGCAGCTCGTCGCAACAGCGAGTGGGTTGACAAGCAGTGTTTCCTCGATGCCGTCGATCGAATTATCGGAGGTTTGGAAAAGAAGACCAAAGTGATGACAGAGGCAGAGAAACGTGCCATTGCCCTTCATGAGGCAGGTCATGC
The DNA here is from genome assembly GCA_900319385.1 of uncultured Prevotellaceae bacterium. Lineage (GTDB taxonomy): Bacteria > Bacteroidota > Bacteroidia > Bacteroidales > Bacteroidaceae > UBA3839. The sequence goes on from ONOG01000021.1 coordinate 30,245, forward strand.
CACCATTTCATGGTTCCTGCAGTATGCCAATCCCCTTGTCAAGGTAACTATAGTTCCTCGTGGTCAAGCCCTTGGCGCAGCCTGGTACATGCCCGAAGAGCGTCAAATCACGACGAAGGAAGAACTGCTCGACGAAATTTGTGCTACGTTAGGTGGACGTGCTGCCGAGGAACTCTGTCTTGGTCGCATTTCTACAGGAGCGATGAACGACCTTGAGCAAGTGACCAAGCGAGCTTACGGCATGATAGCCTATGCTGGCATGGGTAAGAATTTGCCCAACCTCTGCTATTATAATAGTCAAGAGGAATACTCTTTCAGTAAACCCTACAGTGAACATACGGCCGAACTGATTGATGAGGAGGTGAAAACGCTCATTGCCGAACAGTATGATCGTGCCAAACAGCTGTTGGCTGATCATAAGGACGGTCATGCTGAATTGGCACAGTTGCTCATCGACCGTGAAGTAATCTTTGCCGAAGACGTAGAACGCATTTTCGGACCGCGTCCATGGATTAGTCGCACGGATGAAATCTTGGCACTTAATGCTACTGCCAACGATGCTGCAGTGAGCCAGGATGCATCTGCTGAAGGTGCGGGTCAGCCTAAGTCGTCGCTCGATGAAAATGCCGAAATCATTCGCCAGAAGGCAATTGACGCTGTTGTAGCGAAGGCTAATAAAGAAAAAGAAGAACGAGAGAAAGAGAAAGACCATGAAAAGTAATCTGCTCATACGTTCACTCACAGGCATCGTCTTTGTGTTGGTGCTCGTGGGTTGCATCCTCTTCGGACCGCAAACATTCATCGTCCTATTTTCCGTCATCACAGCGATGACTACGTGGGAGTTTTGTACAATCTTGAACCGCTATGCGGGTCTTCGAATCAATCGTTTCGTTACGTCAGTCTCTGCGATTTACCTGTTTTTTGCTATCTTTGCATTCAATCTCAGCGCCGTTGATAGCAGCATCTTTGTTCCTTATCTCTTGCTGCTGCTCTACACTTTGGTGAGCGAACTCTATAAGAACCACCCCCGCGATACAGAGAACATTGCTTTCACTATGATGGCACAGCTCTACGTAGCTCTGCCATTCTCACTATTGAATATTTTGGCCTTCGTCGTGGTCCCGAAGAATGAACTGGGTATCTATCCATCACATCCTATTACCTATACATGGGTGTTCATACTGAGTATCTTCATCTTCCTATGGATGAGCGACACAGGAGCCTATTGCGTCGGTTCGCTTATGGGTAAACACCGACTATTTCCCCGTATTTCCCCCAAGAAATCATGGGAAGGTAGCATCGGAGGAGGCATCGCTGCCCTCATCGCTTCACAGGTCATTGCCTGTTTCAGTCACGACTTTCAGGCGGATAGTGAACTCATCAACCGCCTTGCATGGGCAGGACTCTCCATCGTAGTGGTAGTATTTGGCACATGGGGCGACCTGGTTGAGTCTCTGCTCAAGCGTCGTCTGGGCATCAAGGACTCAGGCAATATCCTTCCTGGCCACGGAGGTATGCTGGATCGCTTCGACTCCTCCCTTCTCGCTATCCCAGCTGCAGTGATATATGTCGTTTGCATCAATAATCACCTGACATTTTGACTATTTTGATTTATATTTTTTTGTTTGTAATTATTTTTCCGTAGATTTGCACCGAAAACGTAGTACAATCACGTACTTCGTCCGTATGTACCTACAACATTCTCACATTTAACTAAAACTACGAAACGATGACAGAAGACATCGAAAAAGTCAACACCACAGCCGAAGAGCCCGTCGTTGACGAACAAATCGAGGCGGTTCCTGAATCGGACGCCGTTGCGACTGAACAGCTTGCAGACCAGCCCACAGTGCCTGCAACAGTTGAAAACACTGAAGACCTCAACTCCACCGAGGTGGCAGTTGCTCCCACAGAGCAGACAGACGAGCCCCTCGTAACTACCGACGAAGAATCAGTTGAGGAAACAGCACCCAAGTACACCAACTATGAGACCACAACCGACATCATTGCCCGACTCAAGGCTATTGCCGAGAGCGACGATGAAGTGTCTCGTCAGGAAGTCGATGCGCTCAAGAGCAATTTCTACCGCATTCACAAACAGCAGGCAGAAGCGGCTTACAAGGCATATATCGACGGTGGGGGTGATCCCGAATCCTACACACCCGCTCTCAGTGAAGACGAACAGCAGTTCAAGGATCAGATGGAACAGGTTCGACTGCGTCGTGCAGCACAGCACGAGGCGGAGGAACGTCAGAAAGAGGAAAACTACACTCGCAAACTCGCCATCATCGACCGTATTAAGCAGATTCTTGCTACGCCTGACGATGTCAATAAATACTATAACGATTTCAAAGCTCTGCAGCAGGAATGGAATGAAATCAAGGCAGTGCCTGCTGAAAAAGCTACTGACCTGTGGAAGACATATCAGCAGAATGTCGAGCAGTTCTATGATACACTCAAACTCAACAACGAGTTCCGTGCCTACGACTTTAAGAAGAACCTCGAACTCAAGACCGCTCTCTGTGAGCGTGCGGAGCAGTTGGCAGACGAAACTGATGTAGTTCAAGCATTCCGCAAACTCCAGCAACTCCACCAGCAGTTCCGTGAGACAGGTCCCGTTGAGCGTGACCTACGCGAACAAATATGGACACGCTTCAAGGCTGCCTCCACTCTCATCAATAAACGTCATCAGGACCATTTCGAAGCTCGCAAGCAGCAGGAGCAAGAGAATCTTGACCGCAAGACAGCGCTCTGCGAACAGGTCGAAGGCTTCGACCTTGACAGCCTCCGCACCTTTGCTGATTGGAATGCCCTTTCTGAGAAAATTATTGCCCTGCAGCAAGAGTGGAAAACGATTGGCTTTGCACCACAGAAACAGAACGCTCAGATTTTCGAACGATTCCGTGCTGCCTGCGATGCCTTCTTCACTCGAAAGTCTGAGCACTTCCGCTCAGTTCGTGACAACCTCACTCAAAACCTACAACTCAAAGAGGAACTGGTTAAGAAGGCTGAGGAATTGAAAGGCAGCACTGAATGGAAGAAAACCACCGATGCTATCATTGCACTCCAAAAGCAATGGCGAGAAATCGGAGCTGTGCCCAAGAAATTCAGTGATGATGTATGGCACCGCTTCAATGCCGCTTGCGATGCTTTCTTCGAGGCGAAGAAGGCTGCTAACGGTACCGTACATGCAGAGCAGCAGGAGAATCTGCAGAAGAAGCAAGCCATTATCGATAGTCTTGCAGCCATTGATCCCGAGACCACCGAAACTGACTTCCGTCCGCAACTCCGTCAGGCACAGGAAGACTGGAACTCCATCGGCCACGTTCCCTTCAAGCAGAAAGAAACACTGTATCAGGCATTCCGCGCACAGATGGACCGCCTCTACGGCGCCCTCAGCCAGTCGGCCACACGCCGGCGCATTGAGCGTTTCCGTAGCGAAGTCAAGGATACTGATGGTCACATTCGTGAACGTCTCGTTCGTCAGTTTGACATTCTGAAGAACGAAATCAAGACCTACGAGAACAATCTCGGTTTCCTCTCACTATCTTCTAAGTCGAAGAGTGGAAACGCACTCGTTGAGGAACTCAACCGAAAAGTTGACAAACTTCGCGCTGACCTTGAGGAAATCAGACTTAAGATAGCTGCTCTCGACGAAAAAGAGGAGAAGTAAGCAATTCCTTCATGGGATAATATTCACATAATTCTCAGACGAATAATTCCCCATCACGCACTAAAGAGTGTTGATGGGGAATTATTTTATGTGTTAATGTTTGCCGGTACAAAAGTTGAATACCCCTATTATGAAAATCGCATTTAATATCCTATATGGGGGCTATCAGAAGCGCGTGAAGGAAAGTCGGAGTGTAGGAGTGGAAAGGTAGAGGTGGGAGGAGTTGAGGGTCTCGACAGTAAAGGTTTCTTTCAGTTGATTGATGCCGAAAGGTTGCAGCTTTTTGATGTCTTCAACATCCTTATCACCTGTGTACTGATAGGATTCGCGTGGTTCACTGAGTGTGAGCTTACCTCCGCTGTGGTCGAAGCGGAAGAGGATAGGTCGTGCGTCGTCTTGATATTTATCTTCGACGCTAAGTAGATTCATTTGAACAGACCAGAATATGCCTTGCTCGCTAAGATCGAGCATACCTCCTGTGGCAAGTGTATCTACTCTTGTGAGTTTCCAAAATCCATCAAGCTGACCATTGTTCGAGGTTTCAAGCTTGCATGATGATAGGGAGAGCAGGACGCAGAGCGTACAAAGGAGGAACGATGTGTGCAGTTTTATCTTTTTCATTTGCAGAGGATGCCAGTTTTGCGGATGGTGAGTTGTGTACCGAAGTTATCGCCGACAATGGTTCCGTGGTCATAGCCAAGGGCCAGACCGATGCTCCATCCGCGAAGCAGTGGTGTAGATGCAGGGCTGAAAGCATATTGTGCCTCAGCGAAGAGGCTGAGCTGACGACGGGAAGCAGTGAAGGGGCGGGAGTAGGAACCGAATCCTTCTTGCCAAGTTCCCAAGACACGGTAGTCAAGCTGTGGGGTAGGGCGTCCGCTGAAAGCGAGGTGGAAGGCCATGAAGCGGTTGTTCTCAATCTCGATGTTCCCATCGTCGTTATAGAGCGGAGAACGGTAGAGGGGATTGCCGATGACTTGTCCCCAGTGTTGCCACCCTGGATAGAGCATGTGGTTGTAGTAATTGTCTTGTCCGCCGATGTGGTCACTAATGGCCGGGTTATGGTCATGGTAGATGGGGCCAGACTGATATTTGGTGTACATATACTCGAAGACGATGTCTCGGAGCCATGTACCTCGTTTGAGATTAAGATCTGCGCCGAGCAGCATATCCTTGAGTCCGTAGAGCAAATATCGTCTTTCCTTGCGTGTGTTCCACTGTGAGCCAGTTCCATATCCGTCGTAGTCGAGGTGGAAGAGGCCGGAATGGTCTTCGAAAAAGTGGTCGATATAGACTCCGAGACGCCAGTTGCGGCGGTCATAGTTGACGCGAAGCATCCAGCTGCCGAGCTGATTGCCTTCCGCATTTTGGAAAGCTGCGTTTTTCTCATAGCTGTCGCCTCCACCAGGGATGAAGGCATGCCAGAAGGCTTTGGCACCAGTCTCATTCTTTATCTCGGTCATCACTCCTCCAATGGGGCGATAGGTGGTGCCACCGAACTGGGCAGCCATCTCAAGTCCTGCTTCGAGCGAGAGAGGGTAGTCATAGTCTTCGTTGGCAATACGCAAGTAGCCAGCCTTGCTATGGAAGAGTGCGTGGTCGGCATAGCGTGTGAGGCGATGCGTGAAATCGTGCTGCCACGTATCGTCGGTCATCATGCCGTAGGCGATGTGTCCCTTGAGTTGGAGCCAACCACGGGTAAGAGGAACAACCCACCAGTCAGGTAATCCGATGCGCACTTGAGGAATGGGGCGTGCATTGATACCGAGGGTTTGAGAACCCGTACTAAGACGATTGTTCTTCATCTCCATCGGTCGTTCTTTCGCACCAATCGACAGTTCGCCAGCACGATATTGTATATCGGCATAGAGCTGTTGGACAATGAGCGTGCTGGTGTAGTTGCCAGCCAAAGCGAAGTCTGCTCCATAACCCAGTCGCCACTTGTAAGTCGAGTCGGTGTGTGCATCACGGAAGATGCCTGCGCGGAAGTAAACGGAATTGCGCTCGACCGACGATAGACCGTGGCGGTTGCTCGTAAGCCAGAAAGGCGCATGATCACCCGTACTGAGAGTCGTACTCAGCTCGGTACTGTACTTCAGAGCGTGTGCCGACCGGCTGAGCATGGTAGTGCTATCGACTGTGTACTCGAAGTCTTGAGCATGAAGTCCAAGGGCTCCCATGCTCAAGACAACGAGGCTTAACAAGGCATGACGCATAATTATGATATAGTATTTATAATGATAAAATCACTTTGCGAAGCTGACAGCACGAGTTTCACGGATGACAGTAATCTTCACCTGTCCGGGATAGGTCATCTCGTCCTGAATCTTCTTGGCGATGTCGGCACTAAGTGTTTCTGTTTCCTTATCGCTAATCTTGTCGGCTCCGACGATGACACGAAGTTCACGACCAGCTTGAATGGCGTAAGTCTTAGTGACGCCTGGATAGGCGAGAGCCAGTTGCTCAAGGTCGTGAAGACGCTTGATATAGGCTTCTACAATTTCGCGGCGAGCACCAGGTCGTGCACCACTGATGGCATCGCACACTTGTACAATCGGTGCGAGCAAGGTGGTCATCTCCATCTCGTCGTGGTGGGCACCGATGGCATTGACGATGTCCGGCTTCTCCTTAAATTGCTCAGCCAGTTTGGCACCATAGAGGGCATGGGGCGTTTCGGGATCTTCGTCTGGCACCTTTCCAATATCGTGGAGCAAACCGGCACGGCGTGCTTTCTTGGGGTTCAAGCCCAATTCGCTGGCCATGACAGCAGCGAGGTTGGCTGTTTCGCGCGAGTGTTGGAGCAGGTTCTGCCCGTAGGACGAGCGATATTTCATCTTGCCGACCATACGAATGAGCTCGGGGTGCAGACCATGAATGCCGAGGTCGATGGCAGTGCGTTTACCGGTTTCGATGATTTCTTCTTCAACCTGGCGTGTTACCTTGGCAACAACTTCTTCAATGCGAGCAGGGTGTATGCGTCCGTCCGCAACAAGTTGGTGGAGGGCCAAGCGGCAGATTTCGCGGCGAACGGGGTCAAATGCACTGATGACGATGGCTTCGGGAGTGTCATCTACCACAATTTCAGTTCCGGTTGCAGCTTCGAGGGCGCGGATGTTGCGACCTTCACGTCCGATAACACGACCTTTCACTTCGTCCGAGTCAATGTGGAAAACGGTGACAGAGTTTTCGATGGCTGTTTCGGTGGCAACACGCTGAATGCTCTGAATGACAATGCGTTTGGCTTCTTTGGTAGCTGTCATCTTGGCATCATCAACAATTTCATTGATGTACTGCTGAGCCTGCGACTTGGCCTCGTCTTTCAGGCTTTCGACCAGATGTTCTTTGGCTTCCTCGGCAGAGAGACCGCTGATGGCTTCGAGGCGTTCACGCTCTTGTTCCGTCATCTTGTCCAAATCAGCCTTCTTCTGGTCAAGCAGGGCTGTCTGACGTTCCAAGTTTTCCTGCAGTTTGTCTGTTTCGGACTTTCGACGCTGCAACTCTTCGTGTCGTTGGTTGAGTGAGAGTTCGCGTTGCTTCATCTTATTCTCGGCCTGCTGCAGCTTTTGGTTGCGCTGAGCCACTTCCTTTTCGAGTTCCGACTTCTTGTTCAGGAACTTCTCCTTTACCTCGAGTAGTTTGTTCTTTTTGATGGTTTCTGCCTGATTTTCGGCTTCCTTCATAGCTTGGTTGTACTTCTGCTTCAGCACATAGCGGAAGATAATATATCCGCAGGCAATTCCTACAAGCAGACAAACGATTGAGGCAATTATGGTTACTTCCATATTATTTAAATTAAAAATTAAAAATTATTAAGTTATAAGTTAAATTCATACTAATCCAATGTTGTGGCATTACACAATACACACAATGCGGACATCATGCCTTGAGAGCGAAAATGTCTGCCATCTGAAACTTATGAGCGTTTTCAATACGCCAAATGATCAAAGTTAAGCCTTTTTTAACTTTGTCATGGCAAGAAAACACCTGACGAAGTGAACTTGGGGAATTTACTTCACGATGTCGCTGAGTTCCTTGTCCAGGTCGGCCATCATCTCCATTACAGGAGCCGTGCTGGCCGAATTGCTGGCATTGACCGCATCGACAGCGGTGTAGAGCATCACCATCGCATAGTAATACTTGTCGGAAGGCAGGGAAGGATAGCGTGTACGGAGTTTGCGCAACCGGTCCTGAATCAGGGAAGCTGCGTCACGGTACACTTTTTCCTCGTCCGTACTACTAACGGTGAGGGGAAGGTCGATACCTTCGATATTTACCTTGATATTAAACTTGCCGTCCATATTTCATCAACTTTCAACACTGAGCATGTTGATACATTTGTTCACATCGCGCACCAGCTTCGTGATTCGCATCTTGGCGTCGTGGTGTTCGTCGTCGCTGACTTGAATCATTTTTGCCAGTTTCAGATTTTTATAGTCGCTTTGGCTCTGACGGAGCTCAGCTTGCAGACGTTCGATGTCAGCCTCTTTTCGCTCCAGTTCTGTATATAAGTCGGAGTTCTCCTTCTGCATATCCTTGTAGAGCGAAATCAGTCGGCGAACTTTCGCTTCGAACTGCTTCATTTGTCTTTTCTCTGAGTCCGTCATGACCGTTTAGTTTATGATAAATATATTACTTCTTCATCTTCATCTTAGCCTCAGCTTTCTTTACCTCCTCCTGAGAAGGATTAGGTTCGCGCTTGGCCAGTACAATCACGTTATAGACATATTCAGCCGTCCATTGCTCGGTAAAACCGAGCGTCTTCTGATAGCGGCGCACACTATAGACAGCCTTACGCGTAGCATCGTCCGTCCAGTCGTCTTTCGTAAAGATATCATTCACGGTCTTGTCTGTCACCGTCTTGAACATCTTCTTGAGGAAACCAGGAATGCGGAATTTCCATTTCATCAGCGTGCCAACCAGCATCATCAGTTCCTGCGAAAAGCCCTGGAACTGGTATAGATACTGTGTCACGTCCTGCTGGCGTCGGCACCCCTTCTTAATACTCAGGTCGATTTCCTTGAAAAAATTGTCGCTGATGCCGTACAGGTCCTGCAGGAGTTTTTGGCAGGCTTTCTTCTCGCCCATGCCCAAACGGTTGTTCACCGTAGCTACATGGAGCGAACGTTTGAAGGCCATCATGTCGGGCAGGGCAGCCACTTGGTTGATGCCCAATTGAGCAGCCAGAGTGCTTTGGAAGTAGACACGAATCAGCGTCATAAAGTCCTCCATTCCGCCCACCTGTTCCTTCTCTTTCTTTTTAAATATATTCGAAAATATACCCATTGTATTGTTAGACAAATATTAAAATTGCTGCAAATTTAGTAAATTTATTTCATAACTCTGCAAAAATTAACGATTTATTTTTCCTTCTTCAAGCATTTATTTGAGTTTTCGTCCGACCAATCCATCTACGTATATGCCTGTGTTTTTTCTGCACTGCGGCATGAATTTTACCATACCGCAGTTCTACGTTCTTTGCACCGCGGATAAAAATCATTTTTACTGCGGTTGAAATATATATTCACCGCGGTATGGCGAAAATGTTATGTGCAGAGCAGTTGTGTTTGGCTTACTGTCCTGCGAACTCGCTGATTACGTTTTGGTTAGCTACAGCCAGACGGGCGCAATTTTGGAGGAGGCGTCGGTTTTTGTTATTTACTTGGTTCGGATCGGAGGATTTGCCTATGATGGAGAAATCGTCGCGAATACTTCGTCCCATGGCTGGTCCGATGATGGATTCAAAGAATGTGCAGGCAGCAACATAGCGCCCCATGTAGTTGTCAAGATGCTGACCGTCTCGGCAAAATTCGTTGTTTTGTTGAAAGGTTTTGTTGGCTGCTCGTGCGTTCTGTATGGCTGTGCCGCAGGGAATGATGAGGTCAATACCACTGTTGGCTCGCATCTTCTGGACGGATTGCACGATTTGTCTCCACATGCTTTCTTGTGTGGGATAGGTCTTGCCAATCTCCTTGTGGGTGGAGGCGTATGCCCAGGTCTGGTTGAAGGCGAAGGTAGTGCGGGGACTGGTTGTGACGAGGCGGAATGCCTGTATGATGCGGGAGAGGTAGGGTTCGTAGCTGGTGTAGTTGCCTGACTCGAGCGAGTATTGTTGGAAGACGACTACATCGTATGGCACGCGTCGCATAGCTTCGCGGATGGTGATGCTGCCGTCGAGTTTGGTGGTTCCGCGACTGTTGTACTGGTAGAAGTCGTAAACGGCTTTGTCGCTTTTGAAATATTCATAATGTTGACGCATAGAGCAACCACCTTTGTAGAGTACATAGACGTTGACGGTGTTGATGCCCATTGACGAGAGTATGTCGGGGAGCAGGGCACTGGTGTCAATTGAGAAACTGTTGCCAATGAAGAGTACGTCGAGTTTGACTGGCATGTATGGCAGCGACTGGTTGCTCAGGTAGGGCGTCTGGGCAAAAGAAACAGCTCCCCCAATTTCTCCTAAAGAGGGGAGAACCAACAGGGAGAGCATGAGAAAGAGCTTGATGCGTTTCATTGTTAATAGCTATTATTGAACGTGAAGCGACCGCGTCGCTGGTCGTGAAGCGTGAAGCGATCGTTATACTAATTTATAACGATATAACGATTTGTTTTATTGTCTAAATTTTAGTGTTTAGAGTTTGGTGTTGAACGTGAAGTGACCGCTTCACGTTCAACACCAAACTCTAAGCATTCAAAACAGTTTTAAGTTTTTGAATGGCATGTGTGGCATCGTTTGTCTGGTCGAGCAGGCTGACGAATTTAGATCCGATGATGGCTCCCGATGCGTTGCGCTGAGCGGATTCAAGGGTTTGTCGGTTGCTGATGCCGAAGCCTATCATTCGAGGATTACGCAAATGCATGGCGTTGATGCGCTCGAAGTAAGCTTGCTTCTGAGCATCGAACTCCTGCTGTGCCCCTGTGGTGGCTGCAGACGAAACCATATAGATAAATCCGTCGGTATGTTGGTCGATGAATCGGATGCGTTCGTCGCTCGTTTCGGGTGTGATGAGCATGATGATTCGCAGGTCATAACGGTCGGCGATGGGTTTGTAGTCGGCGAGATAGTCTTTGAACGGTAAGTCGGGTATGATGACGCCATCAATGCCAACCGCGTTACAACACTGGCAGAAGTGTTCAAAACCAAACTGCATGATAGGGTTGAGATAGCCCATGAGCAGGAGTGGAAGGGCATCCCCAACACCTCCATCGGAGGGACTTTTGCGGATTCCTTCGAGTTGAGCGAGGAGCATCTTTAGGGTCATCCCATTTCGTAATGCCACGGTAGCTGCATCTTGTATGACGGGACCATCGGCCATAGGGTCGGAGAACGGGATGCCGATTTCGATCATGTCAATACCGTTTTTAGATAGTGCGCGGATGGTGTCGGCGGTGGCGTCAAGTTTTGGATGGCCAGCGCAGAAATAGATGGAGAGGATGTTCTCTCGCTTTTGGTTGAAGAGTTGGTTGATACGATTCATTGTTGTGGATTTTGTGTTAATTCTTTAATGAATGTTTTGATGGCAGTGACGTCCTTGAGGGCAGGTGTGGTTTCGAAGCGTGAATTGATATCTACACCAGCGAATTTTGGCAGGTGGAGTTGGCGCACTCGTACAGCATCGTCAGGGCCGATGCCACCCGTTATCAGGAATGGGTTAGGGAGTTGGTAGGCCTCAAGTAGTTGCCAGTCGAACTGTTGTCCGCTTCCTCCGTAGTATCCTGCGGCGAGTCGTTTTTTTGTTTCGAAAAGGAAATAGGCGACATCGCCGACATAAGTTCCAGCCTTTTGAAGGTCCTGCTCGCATGCCAGCGGTATCATTTTGATGATCTGCACATCAGGGGAGAGTCTATTATGCAACTGCCGAACGAAGGCTGGCGATTCGTTGCCATGTAGCTGAACAAGATGAAGCCCGAAATCCTGTACTTTCTGCAGGATGGTTGATTGGGCGTCATCGACAAACACACCGACTCGTTTGCAGCGTTTTGGCAAGTAGGTAGGGATGGACGGAACGTAGCGCGGCGAACGTGGATGGAAAATGAATCCCATCCAGTCGGCGCCTGCCTGTTCGACGGCACGAATGTTGTCTGCGTTGCGCATGCCGCATACCTTTACAATCATATTTCGTGAATGAATTGTGCTAATGCTTCACCTGGATTTGATGCTTTCATGAATGTTTCACCGATGAGGAACCCCCGGAACCCTACGCTGCGCAGTTCCCTGACTGTGTATGGATGGCTGATACCGCTTTCGGCTACTAAAACCTTGTCGGAGGGAAGGAGTGAGGTGAGTCGGAAACTATTGGCTACGTCGGTGTGGAAGGTGCCGAGGTTGCGGTTGTTTACGCCTACCATGTCGATGCAATCAAGGCCGGCATAGTCGAGTTCGGCTTCGTTGTGGATTTCGAGCAGTGTTTCCAGTTCCAACTCATGGGCTGTTCGAGCCAAACTACGGCATTCGCTCAGTGTGAGGTCGGCTGCAATGAGTAACACTGCGTCGGCATCTACGAGGCGCGTTTCGAGCAGTTGGTATTCGTCGATGATAAAGTCCTTACGCAGAATCGGTGTGTTGATTACCGACGGGCGCGCTATGTGAATAAAACTGAGTCGTCCGCCAAAATATTCTTCATCGGTCAGAATGGAGAGTGCCGCTGCACCATTCTTGGCATACGATGCAGGAATGATATCGGCACGCCCTTCGGCCTTGATCCAACCTTTGGAGGGTGAACGACGCTTGAACTCCGCAATGATACCTGTGGCTGAATGGGACAAAGATTGTGACATGGAGCGTTGTTGACGGGGGTGCTGCATGATTTTGTTCACCTCGGCAAGGAGCTCAGAATAGGGAACGGCTTGTTTTTGTCGTTCTATTTCAACCCGTTTATGGGCCACAATTTCCTGTAGAATGTCTTTCATGAGTTGATTTCTACGAATTTCTTGAAAGCCTGAAGGGCACGTCCGCTGTCGAGCGATTCGCGTGCCATGTCGATAGATTCCTCCATGCTCACATAGCGGTTCAAAACATTGATGCCACAGGCTGCGTTGGCCAAAATGACATTCTTTTGTGCTTCGGTGCTCGTACCCTCCAATACGCTGTCGAAGATGTGCATCGCCTCCTCGGCTGTGTTGCCTCCGTATATGTCTTCGGGGTTGACGTAGTTAAGTCCCATATCCTTTGGGGTGAATACCTTTTCGAAGTCGTTAGTGACGAGCTTGAAACCGCTGGTAAGTGAGATTTCGTCATAGCCGTCGTAGCTGGTGACAACACCGAAACGGTCGCCGATGCGCTGGTGAATATTGGTGTAGAGGCGCAACTGACTCTGGTTGGCGGTGCCGTGAAGTGAATAGTGGGGATGGCAAGGATTGACCAACGGCCCGAGCAGGTTGAAGCACGTGGGTACTTGTATAGCTTTGCGTGTAGGACCGACAAACTTCATGCCATAAGCAAAGAGCGGGGCATGGAAGTAGCAGATGCCTGCCTCGTGGAGAGAACGGAGCAGACGATCGCGGTCGTCGCTGAACTTTACGCCATGAAGTTGTAAGACGTTGCTGGCTCCGCTTACGGAGGTACTGGCACCATTGCCATGTTTTGTCACTTTATAACCAGCTCCTGCAATGACGAAGGCCGAACAGGTGGAGATGTTGAACGTGTTCTTTCCGTCGCCACCGGTACCAACAATGTCGAGTGTCTCTTCACCTTCGAGATCGATGTATTTACCAGTTTCGAGTAGTCCGTCGCGAAGGCCTAGCAGTTCGTCAACAGTGACTCCGCGCATCTGAATGCCCATGAGGAGGGCTGCTATCTGCTGTTCTGTGTACTTCTGCCCTACAATGTTGAGCATGATTTCGTGAGTGTCCTCGCGTTGGAGGCTTTTCCCCTCGACCAGGGATTCAAGATAGTGTTTCATGTTTGTGTTATGTTATGTAATGTTTTGTGATTAGTGAGTCAGCCAGTTCTTCATCATCCTTTTTCCATCTGGAGTCAGTACACTCTCGGGATGGAACTGGATGCCACGAATGTCGAAGGTGCGATGGCGAAGGGACATGATGTAGCCTTCTTCGCTCTCACTCGTGATTTCAAGACACGAGGGTAGGGTGCTACGATCTACCACCCAGGAGTGATAACGTCCTACTTCACTGTTGTCTTGCAAACCGTCGAAGATGTAATCCTCGGTTGTCAGATAAAGCGGTGTTGCCACGCCGTGGAACACGCTGCTGAGGTTGGTGAGTTGAGCACCGAATGCCTCGCCGATGGCTTGATGACCGAGGCAAACGCCCAAAATGGGTTTCACACCTGCATACGTTCTGATGACATCCAGCAGCAAACCTGCTTCGCTTGGAATGCCTGGACCGGGAGATAGAATGATTTTATCGAACGGTTGAAGGTCATCGAGTTGAAACTGGTCGTTGCGAACGACTGCTACTTCCGCTCCCAACTCCCTTACCAGATGTGCCAAGTTGTAGGTAAAACTATCGTAATTGTCGATGATGACGATTTTCTTGTTCATAATGTTGCTGCCATTTCGATGGCGCGCCGCAGCGCACCCAGTTTATTATTCACTTCTTGTAATTCGTATTCTTCGTTGCTCTTGGCTACGATGCCACCACCTGCTTGGAACCACAGTTCGCTGTTGCGACTGACGAAGGTGCGGATGGTGATTGCTTGGTTGAGCGAACCGTCGAAGCCTATGAAACCGATACACCCGCCATAAGCACCACGGTTGTGCGGCTCGTATTCCGAAATGAGTTGCATGGCACGCACTTTCGGTGCTCCACTCAGCGTACCGGCAGGGAAGGTGTCGATAAACGCCTTTACGGGGTCGGCATCTGTATTGAGGTCACCGCTCACACGGCTCACGAGATGGATGACATGGCTATAGTATTGCATATCTTTATAGAAATCGACCTGCACATTATGGCAGTTGCGGCTCAAGTCGTTGCGTGCCAAATCGACCAGCATGACGTGTTCGGCATTTTCTTTGGGATCGTTTTGTAGGTAAATAGCATTCTGTCGATCTTCCTCAGGATTCCCCGTACGGCGTGTCGTTCCTGCTATAGGATCTATGTAGGCGTGCCGTCCGTCGATGCGGCAGTGGGTTTCAGGCGACGAACCGAAGATGCGGAAACCGCCAAAGTCGAAGTAGAAGAGATAGGGCGACGGATTGATGCTTCGCAATGCCCTGTAGAGCAGGAAATCATCGCCTTCGTATCGCTGGACAAAGCGTCGTGAAAGGACTATCTGGAACACGTCGCCGCGCAAGCAATGCTGGATGCCCCGACGGATATTCGCCTTATGTTCGTCGTCGGTCAGAGTAGAGGTGCAGGGACCGACCGGATGAAAATTATAGTATCCCGCTTTGCGGTTCAAGACATCACTTTCCAGTTGGTCAAGGTCATCTTCTTCGCCGTCGGCCAATAGTTCGATAAGTGTCAGTTCGTTGCGGAAGTGGTCGAATACCAGTACGACTTTATATAAGATGTACATCAGGTCGGGAGCATCATTCTTTTCTTGCGTCTCGTCTTTCACATCAATGTTTTCAAAGTAGCGTACGGCATTGAACGAAGTATAGCCATACAGACCGCAGAATTCGGAACCTTCGCCTTCGACAGAGAAAGCATGAAGAAACTCGTTGATGGCACAATCT
Organism: uncultured Prevotellaceae bacterium; assembly: GCA_900319385.1. Taxonomy (GTDB): domain Bacteria; phylum Bacteroidota; class Bacteroidia; order Bacteroidales; family Bacteroidaceae; genus UBA3839. The sequence continues at coordinate 45,554 of ONOG01000021.1, forward strand.
GTAGTATAGTTGGGACCGACTTTGTGCTCGCTGCTGCTACCATCAGGAAAACGACATGCAGCTATGCCATGCCCAATGCAAACGCTGCCGATAGTGTGTAGGGCAATGAACGAACGAGAATTTTCTCCGCTATGATAATCACTACTCTCAAGCAGGGCTGACTGTGGATAGTCGTCGCGCAGTTTGAGATAGGCGCCGACCGGTGTGGTGAGGTCACAGAGAATGCGGCGCGTCTTGGTGTGGTACTTGAATTGTTTTGTCATGTTGTGTTGTGTGTTGTGGCTTTAATAATCAATTATTATTCAATTTTCAATTGGTTTAGGTAGGTACCCATATCCTTGTCACCACGTCCGCTGACGGTTAGTACAACGACATCGTCGGGCTTGAACTTTAGTTTAGGTAAGGCACCGAGGATGTGGGCTGATTCCAGGGCTGGGATGATACCTTCAAGTCGGGTCAATTCAAATGCCGCTTGCAGGGTTTCGTCGTCGTTTACCGCCAGCACTTGAGCGCGATGGGCTTCGTAGAGATTGCAGTGCATAGGCCCTGTACCTGGATAGTCCAATCCTGCAGAAATGGAATAAGGCTCAACGATTTGTCCGTCGTCGGTCTGCATGAGTTTGATACGCGAACCATGCAGGATACCGGTCGTACCGATTTGCAGCGAAGCAGCAGTCTTGCCAGTGTCGATACCCAATCCTCCTGCCTCGGCCAGTACAATTTTCACTCGCTCGTCGTCGAGATAGTGATAGATGGTGCCAGCCGCATTCGAACCTCCACCCACGCAAGCCATCAGGTAGTCAGGGTAGTCACGTCCGACTTTCTCCAACAACTGCTGCTTGATTTCGGCCGAGATGACGCTTTGCAATCGAGCCACCATGTCGGGGTAGGGGTGTGGCCCCACTGTGCTACCTATTATATAAAATGTATCGGCGGGATGGCAACACCAATCACGAATGGCTTCGTTGGTTGCGTCTTTCAGTGTTTTGTTACCTGATTGGACAGGCACTACAGTGGCACCGAGCATGCGCATCCGTTCCACGTTGGGCCGCTGCCGTTCCACATCGGTTGCACCCATATAGACGGTGCATGGCATGTTCATCAAGGCACATGCCGTTGCAGTAGCCACACCGTGCTGTCCGGCCCCCGTCTCGGCAATGATACGTGTCTTTCCCATCTGCTTTGCGATAAGGATCTGACCGAGTGAGTTGTTAATCTTGTGAGCACCTGTGTGATTCAAATCCTCTCGCTTCAGGTAGAGTCGGCAACCATAGTGCTGACTCATTCGGTGCGCATAGTAGAGTGGGGAAGGGCGCCCCACATAGTCGCGAAGAAGCGTGTGAAATTCCTCCTGGAATTCCTTGCTCTCGATGATGGGCAAGTATGCCTGCTTCAGGTTCTCTACGGTCTTGTAGAGGATTTCGGGGATGTAGGCTCCGCCAAAATTGCCGTAAAATCCGTCGGCATCTGCTTGATAGTTCATAAGTGTAGAGTGTTGAATGTTGAGTGTGTTGTGTTGTGGCTGTGGACTAAAACAGAGGAAAGCCTGCCGTAAGTACGACAGGCTTTCCGTTGATTCTTTCCTTTTATATTAAATGAGGTATAGTCAAAACTTTCGGACAGCACCATTCGGCTTACGACTTTATGGGTCTTAAGCTTTGCCATCGCCAAGTTTTTGTGCTATACAATTTCATGTCTAACTGAATTTGCTTGCAAAGTAACAACATTTCTATTGTTTGTGCAAACAAATTGATAGATTTCTTTCAAAAAAATGCTCATCTGTCAGAATCTGTCTAACAAATGAGCAAAATTAAACAATTATGAGCCTAAAAATAGTAGACTCAGCCTGTAGAAGTTAGTAAGTGCGGAACAAAATCCAAGCGTCAGCATACTTCGCACGAAGTGTGTTGCGAGAGCTGACGGCCGACGCTTTGTCGTCGAATGACGTAGCGATTACACGATACATACCTGTCTCAGGGTTCTGGGCAACCTGTGCACTGTAACCAGCATTGACCAACTCATTGCGACGATTGTTGGCGTTGTCGGGATTCTTGAACGAACCACAAACGACATTGTAAGCCTTCAGCGTTCCACCGTTCAGAACCGTCAGACGTTCAGTGGTCACCTTCGTGTTATCGTCCTCAACTACGGGAGTTGTCTGAGTAGTGGTGACGGGAGTCACAACGGGCGTAATGCTCACAGGTTCAGTTTCCGTCTGCTGCGCCAGTTCGGCAGCCTTGGCACGTTCGTAGGCCTTTTTGTAGTTACTTTCTTTCGACTTGCAGCCGGTCATGACGAGAGCTGCGACGAGGGTCAAACCCAGAATCAGATTTTTCTTCATAATGAATGTGGTTAAATGAATTGATTTTCGAATTTCACTGCGAATTTACGGCTTTACAACATCTTATCCAAACGAACAACCATAAAAAATTGTTAAACTGTGAAGTTTTTAGACAAAATGTTGCTTTTTAATAAAAATAATGTGTAATTTTGGGGCACAAAAACAAATAGGATTGTGTGAAATAACTTTTGTCTAACCCCAAAATTACATCAACATGAACAACAAATCAGGAATTGCAGTGGCCGCACTGCTCGGTGGTGTTCTCATCGGAGGCACTCTCGGACTTCTCTTTGCTCCCGACACGGGTGAGCGTCAGAGACGTAAAATCAAGGTGGCACTCGAACGCCACGGTGTCAAACTGGCTAAAGAAGAATTCAATAAGCTGGTAGAAGAATTAAAAAACATCGGTCGTAAGGATGATGTGATCGACGATGACGATCCTGTCAACGACTACGATGTTGAATAATTCACCGTACTTATTCGCTGAAAGTTGAGCGGGCAGGGGATTTCTCCTTCCCCTCAACTTTTCTTAACTCCGATTCCTTAATTCTACGAAATATGCAGAGCAGACAAAACGTACAACAAGCTGTTGATGAAGGAAAGCAACTATGGTCGTTAGTTCAGAAGTACGCTAAATTGGAATTGGTCGAACGGCTCACTTCCATCTACACTGCACTAATCTTAGGGGGTGTTCTCTTCGTCATATGTTCCATTGCGCTCTATTGCTTCTGCATGTATCTTGTCCATGTTTTAGAAGCACAAACCGAGAATCTGGCGCTCAGCTTTGCTATCGTCGGTTTTGCGTTGTTGCTTATCGGTTTTCTTGTCTTCTGTTTCCGAAATACACTCGTTATCCGTCCCATCATCAAGTCATTGATTAAGGACAACTTTGCAGACGAAATGCAAGATGTTATTCCCGAAACTCAAGATAATACAGATAATCCTCAGCAGGAAACTGCTCATTCTTAATGTTTAATTCTTTTTTGAGGTGAATTACCAGGAAATCAGCAATATAGAAGATGTTAAGCGTGCTAAACGCGAAATTTTAGACAACATCAATCTTTCGACTCAGCGCTTTCGGGGAGATGTAAAGCAGGCAGTATATCCACAAGATAAGTCGCTCATGCGTTCACCCATTGGTGCTGTTCGTTATGCTTCCTATGGTATTACCGCTTATAAATCATATCAAGCCTTCGTTCAGTTGTTGAAGATTATGGTCGGAAAACATAAGAACATTCATTAGTTGATGACTTTCTGCTTACTTTTGTCAATCATTTGTTTGATAGGTTTTTGTCATCAGTGACTTACATACATTGTGGTATGCAGAATATTGCTCCGCAGTGTATGTCTTTTTTTACTCCTTTCATTAAATTTATAGTGCACATCCAATATTTTAGCAGTGCACACCCGTTATACACCGCTGTGCACTGCCAATTTTTTCATTGTGCACTGCTAATTCTTTCAGAGTGCACCGAAAATTTCTTCTGTGTACCGTATTATTTTTTTTTGTGGTATATTTTATTTTAATCGCGGTTATGTTTAATTACAAAATAAACAAAGCTTAGAAGGAATTTATATACTGATGATTTATAGTAATTGGAGACTCACCTTTCGTGATAAACGCAGCGAAAAATGAAGATTGGCTAAGTAATAATTGGTAGAAAACTAAAATTGAAGTAATTTTGCACGAAAATAGGAATATTGGATGACATACCCTAATAATTTTGAAGAGAAAGTCGGATTCAATAAAATTCGAGAATTGCTGTCTGCTTCGTGCCTGTGCAGCCTCGGCACTGAACGTGTGTCACAGATGCACTTCGACGATCGGCTTGGTGTGATTCAGCGTCAGCTATCAGAAACTGACGAGATGCTGCGGATTTTGCCTTTAGGTGACTTTCCTGATTCTCACTTCTATGATGTTCGCCTGGCGTTGAAGCGTATCCGTATCGAGAATACTTTTCTTGAAACTGAGGAATTGCTTCAGCTTTGCCGTTCTCTGCATGTGATTGAACTGATTCACAGCTACTTGTTGAGGACGGAGAACGATGTTTATCTCTATCCGCGAATGGCAAAAAGGGCTGAGAACGTTGAAATTTTTCCTTCTATTATATTGAAAATCAGGAGGATTGTGGATGATTTGGGCAATATCCTCGACAGCGCGTCACCTGAATTGGCTCGCATCCGACGTGAGAAACGACAAGCCTCAGAGCGTATTTCCGGATTGCTGACGCATATTCTGAAAAGTGCTCAGACGGAGGGTCTTGTCGAGAAAAATGTGACCCCCACCCTGCGCGATGGTCGCTTGGTCATCCCCGTTGCTCCTGCTATGAAACGAAAGATTGGCGGTATTGTTCACGACGAATCGGATTCTGGCCGTACGGTATACATCGAACCGACCGAGGTGGTCGAGGCCAATAATCACATCAGGGAACTGGAGAACGAGGAACGGAAGGAGATGATACGTATTTTGCGCGACATTTCCTCTGAAATTCGTCCTTATGCTGATTCGATGTTGGGCAGCTATGAGTTTCTGGCTGATATCGACTTCATCCGTGCCAAGGCCTTGTTGAGCCGACGCATCGGCGCAGTAAAACCTCGACTGAAAGAGGCTCAGGTGCTGGATTGGAGCCAGGCGGTACATCCGCTGCTCCGTCTTTCGTTCGAGCACAAAGGACTGCGGGTGGTTCCCTTGGACATCGAGCTGAAATCCCCCACCCAACGTCTGCTTCTCATTTCCGGCCCTAACGCCGGCGGCAAGTCGGTGTGTCTCAAGACGGTTGGTCTGCTGCAATACATGCTTCAGTGCGGCATGCTCGTGCCGGTTTCAGAAAGTAGCGTTTTCGGAATCTTCAAGCATATCTTTATCGACATCGGTGATGAGCAAAGCATCGAAGACGATCTCTCGACTTATTCCTCGCATTTGCTCAACATGAAACACATGCTGCGTCACAGCGACGCCAAGACCTTGCTGCTCATCGACGAGTTTGGTGGTGGCACCGAACCGCAGATTGGTGGTGCCATCGCCGAAGCGTTGCTCAAGCGCTTTAACTACAAGCATGCCTTTGGCGTCATCACTACGCACTACCAAAACCTGAAGCATCTCGCGCAGGAGACAGACGGTATTATCAACGGTGCGATGCTCTACGACCGGCAAGAGATGCGTCCCCTCTTTCAGCTGCGCATCGGCAACCCTGGCAGTTCGTTCGCCGTCGAGATTGCCCGCAAGATAGGCATTCCTGAAGACGTTATTGCTGATGCCTCGGAAATTGTTGGCCGTGACTATATCAACGCCGACAAGTATCTGCAAGACATCGTCCGCGACAAACGTTATTGGGAGAACAAACGCCAGACGATTCATCAGCACGAAAAGCGGATGGAACAGACGATCGAACGCTACGAGGCTGACATTCAGCGCCTGCAGAAAGAGAAGCAGGAGATTCTTTCCAAGGCCAAAGAGCAGGCACAGAGCTTGCTCAGCGAGTCGAATGCGCGTATAGAGCAGACCATCCGAGAGATTAAGGAGGCTCAGGCTGAGAAGGAACGCACCAAGTTGGTTCGTCAGGACTTCGACGATTTCAAACAGGAGGTGCGGTCGCTCGATACCGAAGCGATGGAGGAGCGTATGCGTCGGCAAATGGAGAAAATCAAAGCCCGTCAGCAGCGTCGTAAGGATAAAAAGAAGGAACAAGCCAACTCCTCCCCCACTCCATCCGCTCTGCCTACGCAGGAATTTGTCCCCACAGAGGGCTGCTATGTACGCATGAAAGGTCAGACAGTCATCGGTCAGATTCAGAAAATCAATGGCAACGAGGCGCTGGTAGTGTTTGGCAATATCCAGACAAACGTGAAGCTGAAAAAACTCGAGCCTTCTGCTGCTCCGCCTAAGGAGAAACGTGCCGACACCTTCGTCAGCCGTCAGACGCAGGACAACATCCGAGAAACGTCGCTCAACTTCAAGTCTGAAATCGATGTGCGAGGCATGCGAGCCGACGAGGCTCTGCAGGCGGTCACCTACTTTGTCGATGACGCACTCGTGGCATCGGTGCTGCGCATCAGCATCCTTCACGGTACGGGCAACGGCATTCTCCGCACACTGATCCGACAGTATCTCGCTACCTTACCAGCAGTAGCTGACTTCCACGACGAACATCCTCAGTTCGGCGGTGCCGGCATCACGGTAGTTGAGTTGCTATGAGTCATCCATGCAATTTTTTGACCCTTTGTGCGTTATTCAATAGAAGCTTCCCCCAACCCTTCCAAAAAATGGAAATTCCAAACTAAAGACTGAACTTATGAGTAAAAGTAACAATACATCAGCAGAACCGAAGTTCCCCTTCCTGGGAGAAGTTAGGGGAGGTCGTAGGGGGAAGGTCTGTAGAGTTGGCTTATTCTTTATTCTTCTCATATTCATTTTATTTCTACCCGTCGCCCAGCTACGTGCACAGGACGACAATCGGCCTACAGTTGATGCACTCACCCCACATCGTGTCTATATCCACGGTACGGTAATCGACGACGAGAAGAATCCCATCGAACTGGCCAACGTAAAGGTAGAAGGCTCCCTCGTCGGAACTTTCTGTGACCTAAAGGGACGCTACAGTCTATCCTGCGAATCATCTGACAGTCTGGTCGTTGTCTTCTCTATGTTAGGATACCAGACTCGTAAGCGTGTCCTGCAAAACCCAACTGACACCGTGCTCCTCAACGTCATGCTCCCCAACAACGGTATCGAACTGGGCGGAGTGGATGTCGTCGAAATTCGTCGACAGACCAACACCATGACCGACGTCTCGACCAAAGACCTCAAGCACATCGGCAATGCCTCGGGAGGCGGAGTCGAACAACTCATCACCACACAGGCAGGTGTCAGTAGCCGCAACGAACTCAGTTCGCAATACAACGTGCGTGGCGGTTCGTTCGACGAAAACTCCGTCTATCTCAACGGCATCGAAGTCTATCGACCCCTCCTCATCCGTGCCGGACAGCAGGAAGGCTTGAGTATCATCAATCCCGACCTCGTCGAGCGAATCAGTTTCTCAGCCGGAGGATTCGAAGCTAAATATGGTGAGAAGATGTCGTCCGTGCTCGACATCCAGTATAAGAAAGTGAAGGGATTCGAAGGCAGCGTGTCAGCCAGTATGCTCGGAGTCAACGGCTACATAGGATTCGGCAACGAAAAATTCTCTATGATTCACGGCATTCGCTATAAAACTACCTCCTACCTGCTCGGCACGATGGACGAAAAAGGTGAGTACAAACCCCGTGACTTCGACTACCAGACCTACATCTCCTGGAGTCCCAACAAGCGATGGACCCTCGATCTCATCGGCAACATCGCCATGAACGACTACAACTTCGTGCCCAAGAACCGCACCACCACTTTCGGCACATCCGAAGACGTGCGCGAATACCAAGTCTATTTCGACGGACAAGAAAAAGACAAGTTCCACACCTTCTTCGGCTCAGCCACCCTGACTCACCACTTCAACCCCTACAACGAACTCTCGCTCCAACTCTCCGCCTTCAAGACACAAGAACGCGAAACCTTCGACATCAGCGGCGAATACTGGCTCAGCGCCCAAGGCAACCGCAGCATCGGCAAATACCTCCAGCACGCCCGAAACCGCCTTAATGCCAGTGTGTTCAGCGCGGGCATTGTCGGCCGCAGCCGATTCAAGAGCCATGACCTGCGCTACGGTCTCCTGCTGAAGCGCGAATCCATCACCGATCGTATGCGCGAATGGGAAGTACACGACTCCGCCGGCTACTCACTCCCCCACTCCGACACCCGTCTCGACCTCATCTACAACCTCGTTTCGCAACAGGATATCTCCTCCACACGCTTCGAACTCTACGCACAGGACACTTGGCGCAAAGAATTTACCGAAGGCGAAATGATTCTCAACTACGGCGTCCGACTCGCACACTGGTCGTGGAACGGCGAGTGGCTCTTCTCGCCCCGAGCCACCATCGCCTTCGTACCAGCTAAGAACGACAACCTCCTCTTCCGTTTCTCCACCGGACTTTACTACCAAGCCCCCTTCTACAAAGAAATTAAGGACACCGTCACCGTCGCCGGAAATACCACGGTCATGCTCAACAAGAACATCCGTTCGCAACGCTCCATCCACTTCGTGCTGGGCGGCGAATACAAGTTCCGTATGGCTGGACGCCCCTTCAAGGCCACCGCAGAGGTCTATTACAAAGCTCTCAGCGACCTCATCCCCTACAATGTCGATAACGTCCGCGTAGTGTATTACGGACGCAACGTC
>ONOG01000023.1 GCA_900319385.1 uncultured Prevotellaceae bacterium
AAATCCTTGTTTTCCGCTTTGCGAAAAGCATTTTCACGTCACGAATCCCGATTTATTTCATTTTTGTCCGCCGACGGACCGTCGGTTGTCCGCCGTCTGGGCGTCGGCAGAGCGCCGTCTATCCTGTCGGTTGTCCGCCGACGGAGCGTCGGTAGTCCGCGGTCTGACGGTCGTCAGAGCGCCGTTTGCCGATAGGTTTGTCCGCCGACTGCCGACGCTGCGTCCGCCGACTGCCGACAGCCAGACGGCGGACAAGTGGAAAGTGAAAGGCAATAGAGTGAAAAGTGAAAGGTGAAAAGTGAAAAATGGGTTGGAAGTCAACGCGTCGTAGTTGCGAAATTTCCGGCCGAGCGGTCGGTCGATGATTTTTTCGCGATTCTCAGACGCCATAGCAGTCAAGCGTTAGTTGACAAAAATGCAACTATCTCGCCCCGACCGGCATACCTGATTTAACATTTATGGGTGTTCGGTAAAATAATTCAATTTTCGAAAGCGATGACACTTTGTATATCAATATTTTATACCATGAATTGCATGAATAACATGAAACAGTGCCACCTTATGGATGCTTAGAAGTCAAGTCTTCAACCATGAATGCTGGCGACCATGAATGGTGGATGCTCCGCATCTATACCCCTCCGGCAGGCAATAAAGCCGCAAGGCTTCCCCATTCATGGTTGCCCTCATCGCTTCGCAGACCATCATTTATGTTATTCATGCTATTCATGGTCTAATAAACATCTTCCGAAAGGAATTTAGTTTTATCGGATACCTATATCTAACAATCGGAGGTTTTACATTTTGTTCCTGCGGGACGAGTTACTGAGTTCAACCAGCTGCACATGAGCTGTCGTCGGAGTGCAGACCGACGATTTTCAGAAAATATTCCCCACTTTTTCCCACTTTGCACAAACCGTTGAAAATGGGGAGTTTGAAGTTATCAACATGGGGTGTTGAAAAGTTTTTTGAAAAAATTTTAGCATACTTGTGGTGAATTGTGGGGAATTTTGTACCTTTGCACTCGATAAGGTGTCTTCGGACACAAAAAAACGACAGAACGGATGAGATTTATCGGTGACTACATAGCGAAGACAGACTCGAAGGGTCGTGTGTTCCTCCCCGCTCAGCTGCGAAAGATGCTGGAGGCTGGGGGCGAGGAGCGGCTCATCCTGCGTCCCGACCTCTTCCAGCCGTGCCTGGTGCTCTATCCCGAGACGCTGTGGAACGAGATGCTGGACGAGATGCGTCTGCGTCTGAACCGCTACAACGCTCAGCACCAGGCCATCCTGCGCCAGTTCGTCGCCGATGCCGAGGTGGTCGATCTGGACAGCAACGGCCGTTTCCTGATGAACAAACGCAAGCTGCAGTACGCCGGCATCACGCAGGAGGTGCGTTTCCTCGCCGTCGATGACCACATCGAGGTGTGGGACAAGGCCCGCTGCGAGCAGATGCTGGCCGAGGCCAACAACCTGGGACAGCGCCTGCAGGAGGTGATGCAGTGAGGGAAAGCCTCCCCCAACCCCCTCCGATAGAGGGGGCTTCTTGACCAACTGAATATCTATTGACGTCCATCTACAACTGTGATATGCAACCCATCCAAACAGCCCATACCCCGACAAATGCTGCTCCCTCCCCCTGTTTAGGAGGTGAAGGCGTGGATACCTACCACACGCCCGTGCTGCTCAAGGAGAGCATCGACGGCTTGGACATCCGTCCAGGCGGGGTGTATGTGGACGTAACCTTCGGAGGTGGCGGTCACAGCCGCGAGATCATGCGGCGGCTGACCGAGGGCGGACGGCTCTATGCCTTCGACCAGGACGAGGATGCCTACGACCACTATAAATATCAGGTGGAGAACGATTCGCTCGACGAGGTGCAGTTCACCTTCGTGCGCAGCAACTTCCGCTATCTGAAAAACTTCCTGCGCTACTACCACGAGCCGCAGGCCGACGGCATCCTCGCCGACTTGGGGGTGTCGTCGCACCACTTCGACGAGAGCCAGCGCGGCTTCTCGTTCCGTTTCGACGGCCCGCTCGACATGCGCATGAACCAACGTGCCAGCCGGACGGCAGCCGACGTGGTAAATACATTCGACGAACGTCAGCTGAGCGACATCTTCTACCTGTACGGCGAACTGCGCCAGAGCCGACGTCTGGCGGCTGCCATCGTGGCGCAGCGGCGCACACAGCCCATCACCACGATCCAGCAGCTGCGCGATGTGGTGGAACCTTTCTGCGGCCGCGACCGCGAGAAGAAGGACCTCGCCCGCGTGTTTCAGGCCCTGCGCATCGAGGTGAACCAGGAGATGGACGCCCTGCGCGAGATGCTGCAACAGGCCACTGAAGTGCTGCGCACGGGTGGCCGCCTGAGCATCATCACCTATCACTCGCTCGAGGACCGCATCGTGAAGAACCTCATGAAGACGGGCAACTGCGAGGGTCGCGAGGACAAGGATTTCTTCGGCCGCGTGACGGCTCCGTTCCGTCTGGTGAACAGCCGCGTCATCACCCCCTCGGCCGAGGAGCAGGAACGCAATCCGCGCAGCCGCAGTGCGAAGCTCCGCATCGCGGAAAAGGTGTAAATTAAGAATTGAATATTAAGAATTAGGCATTAAAGCTTCGGTTGTTAAGTAGATAATAAGTAGATAAATCTACAAGGCCAGCGGAGCTTGCGAAATTGAATTATCAAGGATGCTGCATGAGCAAGACGAAGATTGACATAGAGGACCAGGAGCTGAAGCTGCCCGAAATGGACAGCACGGAAGACGTGACGGCAGCGCCCGAATCGCCCGAAGCCGAGGAGCAGGAAATCGAAGACACGCTCAAACGCTACGTCGAAGACGAGGACGAGGACGACCTGGGCGAGATTTCGTTCAAGACAATCCTCGGCGGCGATGTGCTGCAAAGCCGCTTCTTCCGCCGTCAGGTCATGTTCATCTTCTTCATCGCCGTCCTCATGCTCCTCTACACCGGCAACCGTTATTCGAGCCAGCAGGACATCATCGCCATCGACAGCCTGAAGGTGAAGCTGCAACAGGAGCGCTACAACGTGCTCACTCAGTCGGGCGAACTGCTCAACCTGAGCCGTCAGTCGAACATCGAACAGCAGCTCAAACTCTTTGGCGACAGCGCCCTCACCAATCCCACCACCCCTCCCTACGAGATAGAAGTTAAGCCCTGACCCATGGCAAAGAAAGAGAAGAAAAACAGCAAGAAGACCATCAGCTCGGGCAAGTTCCCGCTCGTGATCATTCCCATCGTGCTCGTGTGCATCGGCATCATGTACAAGATGCTGATAACGATGACGGTGGAGCGTGAGAAGTGGGAAGACCTCCGCAAGGAGAACTTCGAGAAGGACAGCGTGGAACTGAAGCCCAACCGCGGCAACATCCTTTCGGCCGAGGGCGAACTGCTGGCCAGCAGCCTGCCCAACTACAAGGTGCGCTTCGACTTTCTGGCGGGCATCCCTGTGCTGAAGACCAAGCGCGACACGGTGAACGGACAAGTCGTCGTGCGCAATCTCTACACGGCGAAGGACTCCATCGCACGCGACTCGCTGCTGCGCGAGCGCGACAGCCTGATTATCAGAAACCTGCCTGCCATCAGCGGCGGACTGGCACGCATCTGCCCTGCCCTCGACTCGGCAGGCTACTATGCCCACATGAAGGAGGGACTGGAGAAGCGTGCCCGCTACTTCGACATCTGCCCTGGCTATATCCTTAATTATATACAGTACAACCAGCTGCGCGAACTGCCCGTCTTCGACATCCGCCACAAGTACAAGAGCGGACTGATCGTCGAGGAACGCAACAACCGCAAGAAGCCCTTCGGCTCGCTCGCCCGCCGTACGCTCGGCGAGATGTTCGGCGCGAAAGACTCGGCACGCAGCGGACTGGAACTGGCCTACGACACACTGCTCCGCGGCGAGAGCGGCATCATGCACCAACGCCGCATCCGCTCGAAGAATGTCGATATCGTCGATAAGGAACCCGTCGATGGCTACGACCTTGTGTCAACAATCAACGTGTCGATGCAGGACATCTGCGAGACGGCACTGCGCGAAAAACTCATCGAAGTAAACGCCGAATTCGGCGTCGTCGTGCTCATGGAGACGAAGACAGGCGACGTGAAAGCCATCGTCAACCTGGCCCGCGACTCGGTGAGCGGAAAATACTACGAGATGCGCAACTATGCACTGGCAGCCCTGATGGAGCCTGGTTCGACCTTCAAGACAGCCTCGATCATGGTGGCACTCGACGACGGCGAAATCAAACTGTCGGACAAGGTCGATACGGGCAGCGGCATCTACAATATGCACGGCGCAAGGATGAAGGACGCCAACTGGTCGCGCGGCGGCTGTGGCGTGCTCGACGTGACACTGGCCGTCGTGCGTTCGTCGAACATCGGCGTCAGCCGTTTCATCGACATGCACTACCACGACAAGCCTGAGAAGTTTATCGAAGGTCTGAAGCGCGTGGGCATCGGCACTCCGCTCGGACTGCCCTTCTACGGCATGGCCGACCCCCGCATCTTCGGTCCCGAAAACAAGTCGTACTGGTCGGAAGTGGCCCTGCCGTGGATGTCGATCGGCTATGGCACCCAGATACCTCCTATCTCGACCGTCACCTTCTACAACGCCATCGCCAACGGCGGACGTATGGTGCGCCCACGCTTCGTGAAGGGCATATCGAAGAACGGCGAGATGATCGAGGAGTTTCCGGTTGAAGTCATCAAGGAACACATCTGCAAGCCGCAGACGCTGAAAGACATTCAGGGCATCCTGTGGCAGGTGGTGAACAACAAGAACTACGGCACGGGTAAGCGTGCAGGCAGCAAACACTTCAGCGTCAGCGGCAAGACCGGCACGGCCCAGGTGGCCATCGGCGGCGGCTACCACAACGGACGCACGGAGCACCTGGTGAGCTTCTGCGGCTACTATCCTTCGGAAAACCCGCAATACACCTGCATCGTGGCTATCCGCACGGCTGCCGGCGGTGTGGGTGGTGGCGGCACGGCAGGCCCTGTGTTTGCCAAGATTGCCGAACGAGTGTATTCGAAGAATGTGACCACCGACATCCGACGTGCGAGCGACTCGCTGTCGGTGTTCGTCCCCTCGGTGAAAGCCGGCGACATGAAGGCTGCCGCCAGTCTGCTCAAGCGGCTCCACATCCCCTACACCGGTGGAGCTGAAGGCTGGGGACACGCCACCCACGACGACCAGCAGGTGAGCTTCACGACCCAGCCCACCGACACGGCGCTGGTGCCCGACATGAGCGGTATGGGAGCCCGCGACGCGGTCTTCGCCATCGAGAGCCGAGGCATGCGGGCCCGAGTCCACGGCATGGGACGCGTGAAGAGCCAGAGCGTGCCGCCTGGCAGCAAGATCAAGAAGGGACAGGTCATCACCCTTGAGATGAACTAAAACACAGAAGATATGAAACTTTCGGAACTACTCAACGGCGTCTCCACCGTCAGCACACGGGGAGAGCTGGAACAAGAGATAACAGGCGTGAGCATCGACTCGCGCCGTGTGGTTGAAGGCCACGTGTTCGTCGCTGTGCGCGGCACCGTGGCCGACGGTCATCAGTACATCGGCAAAGCCGAACAGCTGGGCGCTCGCGCCGTGGTGTGCGAGGTGATGCCCGAGCAGCTGCGCGACGACGTGACCTACGTACAGGTGGAAAACTCGGAACAGGTGGTGGGTCAGCTGGCCTCGAACTTCTACGGACGTCCGTCGGAGCAACTGCGGCTGGTGGGTGTGACCGGCACAAACGGAAAGACCACCATCGCCACGGTGCTCTACAACCTGATGCGCCGGCTCGGACACAAGGCCGGACTGCTCTCGACCGTCTGCAACTACATCGACGGCGAGGCTGTGCCGACCGACCACACCACGCCCGACCCCGTCACGCTCAACCACTTGCTGCGCCGCATGGTCGATGCAGGCTGTGACTACTGCTTCATGGAAGTCAGTTCGCACAGCGTGGTCCAGAACCGCATCGGCGGCCTGCACTTCGTGGGCGGCATCTTCACCAACCTGACGCGCGACCATCTGGACTACCATAAGACCTTCGAGAACTATCTGCACGCCAAGCAGCAGTTCTTCGACCGCCTGCCTGCCTCGGCCTTCGCCGTGACCAACCGCGACGACAAGAACGGCATGGTGATGGTGCAGAACACACGCGCCACGGTACGCACCTACTCGGTGCAGCAGGTGGCCGACTTCCGCGCCCGCATCATCGAGAGCCACTTCGAAGGGATGTACCTGGAGATGGACGGACAGGAAGTGGGCGTGCAGTTCGTGGGCAAGTTCAATGTGTCGAACCTGCTCGCCGTCTATGCCACCGCCGTGCTGCTGGGCGAGGAGAAGATGGATGTGCTCGTCGCACTGAGCGAGATGAAGCCCGTGAGCGGCCGCTTCGAAGCCCTGCGTTCGCCCGACGGCTACACCGCTATCGTCGATTATGCCCACACACCTGATGCGCTGGAGAATGTGCTCCGTGCCATCCACGGGGTGCTCGAGGGTCGCGGACGCGTCATCACCGTCTGCGGTGCCGGCGGTAATCGCGACAAAGGCAAACGTCCCATCATGGCACAGGAGGCTGTCCGCCAGAGCGACCTCGTCATCCTGACGAGCGACAACCCGCGTTTCGAAGAGCCACAAGCCATCATCGACGACATGATGGCCGGACTGGACAGCGAACAGCGCCGCAACGTCATCACCATCGTCGATCGCCGCGAAGCCATCCGCACAGCCTGCCGCATGGCGCAGAAGGGCGATGTCATCCTCGTGGCCGGAAAAGGACATGAGGACTATCAGGAGGTGCAGGGCGTGAAGCACCACTTCGACGACAAGGAAGAGTTGCGCGCAGCCTTCTGACTTTAAGTCTTTGAGTTTTTAAGTTTAATCTGAGTGTTCACTTCGTTGTACTTTGTACTTCGTCATTTGTACTCTTAAAGTTTTCCAAACGTGTTTTACCATCTTTCACAATACCTCGACCAGTTCGACATTCCCGGCATGGGAATGCTGCCCTACGTTTCGTTCCGTTCGCTCATGGCACTGATGCTGTCGCTCATCGTGTCGATGTGGATGGGCAAAGGCTTCATCACCTACATGAAGCGCAAGCGTCATCTCGAGAAAGCACGCGACGCACAGATCGACCCCTATGGCGTGAAGAAAATCGGCGTGCCCTCGATGGGTGGCGTGGTCATCATCACCGCCATCGTCGTTCCCGTCCTCCTGTTCAGCAACCTCAGCAACGTCTATGCCCTGCTGCTGGTTGTGACGACACTGTGGTTCGGCCTGCTCGGATTTCTGGACGACCGCATCAAGCTGCGCGGCAACAAGGACGGACTGGCAGCCCGCTGGAAACTGCTGGGTCAGTTTGCACTCGGTGCCTTCATCGGCATCGTGCTGTGGCAAAGCCCCGACGCCGTGGTGTATGAGAATGTAAAGAAGGACGTCGCCCAGAAAGAAATCAAATACGACAAGAGCGAAGCCCGCAAATCGACGGTGACGACTGTTCCGTTCTGCAAGAACAACAACGTGGACTACTACGAACTGTTCTCCTTCCTGCCCGACGGCAAGACGAAGCGTGCCTGTGCCTGGATCTTCTTCGTGCTGGTGACGACGTTCGTCATCATGGCAGTGTCGAACGGTGCCAACCTGAACGACGGCATGGACGGGATGTGTGCCGGCAACAGTGCCATCATCGGTACGGCGCTGGGCATACTGGCCTATGCCTCGGGCCACATCCAGTTTGCGTCGTATCTGAACGTCATGTATATCCCTGGCAGTGAAGAAATCGTGGTCTTCATCTGTGCCTTCGTCGGTTCGCTCATCGGTTTCCTGTGGTACAACGCCTACCCCGCCAAGGTGTTCATGGGCGACACTGGCAGCCTGGCCATCGGCGGTATCATCGCCGTGACCGCCGTCATGATACACAAAGAGCTGCTGCTGCCCATCCTCTGCGGCATTTTCCTGATGGAGAGCATTTCGGTGATCCTGCAGACGAGCTATGCCAAGTATGGCAACAAACGCGGGAAGAAGCTGCGAGTGTTCAAGCGTGCACCGTTCCACGACCATTTCCGTGTGTTGCAGAGCGACATGACAGCCGACAAGTACATCATCAAGCGCCCGACCACGGTGCTGCACGAGAATATGATTACGCTGCGTTTCTGGATTGTCAGCATCCTGCTCGCAGCACTGACCATCATCACACTGAAGATTAGATAATAGAAGATATGAAGCGGATTGTCGTTTTAGGAGCAGCCGAGAGCGGTGCAGGAGCCGCCGTTCTGGCCAAGCAGAAAGGGTTCGACGTGTTCGTCAGCGACCTCTCGTCCATCAAGGATAAATATAAGGAGCAGCTCGACCAGCATGGCATCGAATGGGAAGAAGGACAGCACACCGAGGCCAAGATTCTGACGGCCGACGAGGTAATCAAGAGCCCTGGCATCCCAGAGAAAGCGCCCATGATTCAGAAGCTGAAGGCACAGGGCACGCCCATCATCAGCGAGATCGAGTTTGCCGGACGCTACACCGATGCCAAGATGATTTGCATCACGGGGTCGAACGGTAAGACCACGACGACCTCGCTCATCTACCATATCCTGAAAGGTGCGGGCTACAACGTCGGCCTGGCCGGCAACATCGGTCGCAGTCTGGCGCTGCAAGTGGCCGAGGAGAATTTCGACTATTACGTCATCGAGCTCAGTTCGTTCCAGCTGGACAACATGTACGACTTCCGCGCCGACATCGCCGTGCTGATGAACATCACGCCCGACCATCTGGACCGCTACGACTTCAAGATGCAGAATTACGTCGATGCGAAGATGCGCATCACACGCAACCAGCGTCCAGAGGATGCTTTCGTGTTCTGGAACGACGACCCCATCGTGAAGCACGAACTGGAGAAGTACGACCTGAAGGCTCAGCTCTACCCCTTCAGCGAGTTCCACGAGACAGACGCCATCGCCTACACCGAGGATCAGGAGTATGTGATTGAGCGGCCCACCCCCTTCAACATGGAGCAGGAGGAACTGGCCCTCACCGGCAAGCACAACCTCTACAACTCGCTCGCAGCCGGCATCACAGCCGACATCGCCGGCGTGTCGAAGGAGGAAATACGCCGAGGACTGATGAGCTTCACCGGTGTGGAGCACCGCCTGGAAAAGGCAGGACGTGTGCGCGGCGTGGACTTTGTCAACGACTCGAAAGCCACCAACGTGGATGCCTGCTGGTATGCCCTCGAAAGCATGAAACAACCCACCATCCTCATCCTCGGCGGCGTGGATAAGGGCAACGACTACAGCCAGCTGTACGACCTGGTGCGCCAGAAGTGCAAGGGCCTCGTCTTCCTCGGTGTGGACAACCAGAAGCTGCACAACGCCTTCGACCACTTCGGACTGCCTACCGTCGATGTGCGCTCCATGCCCGACTGCGTGGATGCCTGCATGCAGATGGCGACAAACGGCGACTGTGTGCTGCTCAGCCCCTGCTGTGCCAGCTTCGACCTCTTCAAGAACATGGAAGACCGCGGCGAACAGTTCAAGGCGTGCGTCAAGCAGCTCTAAGCAGCCGTCCGCCTAATTCGCATTATTCCCTCAACCCACATTCCGACTCTCGTTATGGGCAAAAAGATATCCGACTTTCTGAGCATCAACGTCTTCAAGGGCGATACCGGCATCTGGATGATTTACTTCCTGCTGTGCATCGTCTCTGTGGTCGTGATCTATAGTGCAGGTAGCAACCTGACCTTCAAGAGTGGCAACCACTGGGACCCCGTGACCAACCAAGTGGGCTTTCTCTTGCTGGGATTCGTTGTCATCCTGCTGATGAACAATATCCCGTGCAAGTACTTTAAGCTGATTCCGCTGCTCGGTTTGCCCCTCGCCGTACTCCTGCTTGCATGGCTGCTCTTTCAGCAGAAAGCACTCAACGACGCCAGCCGCTGGATCGACCTCTTCGGCATCAAGTTCCAGCCTTCGGAACTGGCGAAGTCGATGCTCATCCTGTCCGTCGCCAGCATTTTGGCAAAGGTCAACCAACGAAAACTCACACCCGACACTGGGGCTAACCGCGAAACCAACAAGCGCAGTATGTGGAAGGCCTTCAAGACTGCCGGATTCTACATTCTGCTGATTTGCGGACTCATTCTGCCCGAGAACTTCTCGACAGCGGCCATGCTCTTCCTCGTCATGCTCGTCATGCTCTTTATCGGAAACGTGCCCTGGCGCTACCTTGTCAAGACGATTCTCGTGCTGATGGCCCTCGGTGCCATCGCCGTCACAGTCATCATAGCTACGCCCGAAGAGACCCTGCAGGACAACGGACGTGTGCTGACCTGGAAACACCGCATCGAGCGTAAGATTCTGCACATCCAGAGAAGCGACGAAGAAGAGGCACCCGACATGCAGGAGAGCTGGCAGGAGAACACGTCGCACATTGCCATTGCCAACAGCAATGTCGTAGGCCTGGGTCCTGGCAACTCCATCGAGCGCGACTTCCTTCCCCATGCTGAGAGCGACTTCATCTACAGCATCATCATCGAGGAATATGGTGTGTTTGGAGGGCTGCTCGTGCTGGCGCTCTACGTCACGCTGCTCGTACGAGCCTGGCGCATTGCACGTAAGTGTGACAAATATTTCCCTGCCTACCTCGTCGTGGGCCTCAGCCTCATGCTCGTCGTACAGGCGTTGGTCAACATGTCGGTGGCTGTCGGTCTGGCACCCGTAACAGGGCAGACACTTCCCCTCATCAGTCATGGCGGCACGTCGATACTCATCACCAGTTTCAACATCGGAATGATACTGAGCGTAAGCCGCTATGCCGAGAAAGTGGAGGCACGACGACTGGAAGAAGAGGAAGCGAGCGAAACGACCGATGCAGAGTTTGGCAGTGCCGAAGGCATGGATTAAGGAAAAAAGCCAGCGAAAAACTTGCTGAAAGTCAATATTTTTCGTACATTTGCACTTGAAGTAACAACAGAGCATAACGCAGATATGGAAACCAAGAAGCCTATCAGAGTGATTGTCAGTGGCGGAGGAACAGGCGGACACATCTTCCCAGCCATCTCGATTGCCAATGCCATACGCGCCAAGCAGCCCGACGCCGAGATTCTTTTCGTCGGAGCACTGGGCCGCATGGAGATGCAACGTGTGCCCGCAGCAGGCTACAAAATCATCGGTCTGCCCGTCGCAGGATTCGACCGTAAGAACTTGCTCAAGAACATTCCCGTGCTCATCAAGCTGGCACGCAGCTTGTGGAAGGCGCGCAGCATTGTCAAGGACTTCCGCCCCGACGTTGCCGTCGGAGTGGGTGGCTATGCCAGCGGACCGACCCTGAAGATGGCTGCGTCGCAAGGTGTTCCCTGCCTGCTGCAAGAGCAGAACTCCTACGCCGGCGTGACGAACAAGAAGCTGGCCAAGAGTGCAGCGAAAATCTGTGTCGCCTACGACGGCATGGAACGTTTCTTCCCCGCCGAAAAAATCATCAAGACTGGCAATCCCGTGCGTCAGAACCTGCTCGATTCGGCCATCACGAAGGAGGAAGCCATCCGTAGTTTCGGCCTCGACCCGCAGCGCAAGACCGTTCTGATCATTGGCGGCAGCCTCGGCGCCCGCACCGTGAACGAAAGCGTTCTCCGTCATCTCGACGACATCCGTCAGGACAGCCGCGTTCAGTTTATCTGGCAGACCGGCAAATACTACAGCGACGAAATCCGCGAGGCGCTCAGCAAGGTCGAGCCCCTGACCAACTTGCACGTCACCGACTTCATCGCTTCGATGGATGCTGCCTATGCAGCCGCCGACCTCGTCATCTCACGCGCCGGTGCCAGCAGCATCAGCGAACTCTGTCTGCTGAAGAAACCCTGCATCCTCGTGCCCTCGCCCAACGTCGCCGAGGACCACCAGACGAAGAATGCACAGGCGCTCTCCACCCGTGGTGCTGCACTGATGGTGCGCGACGCCGATGCCCGCGAAACCCTCATCCCGCTGGCAGTACAGACAGTGACCAACCCCGCACAACTCATTTCGCTGGGCGAGCACGCTGGCAAACTGGCCTACCACCACTCGGCTGAGGTCATTGCCGACGAAGTGCTCAAACTGGCTCAACGCTGAATCTTGACAAACATACTAAAAAATGCTACAACGAAACAACATACAGGCTGTCTATTTCGTCGGTGCCGGAGGCATCGGCATGAGTGCCCTCGTGCGCTACTATCTGGCACAGGGCAAGCACGTAGGCGGCTACGACAAGACACCCTCACCGCTCACCGAGCGACTCATTGCCGAGGGTGCTCAGATACACTTCGACGAAAGCGTGGAGCTGATTCCGGCTTGCTTCCGCGACCCAGCCACCACACTCGTGGTCTATACCCCCGCCATTCCCGCCGGACATGCCGAGCTGCAATATTTCCGTCAAGGCGGATTCGAGGTGATGAAGCGGGCCCAGGTGCTCGGACTGCTCACCGACCAGCTGCAGGGACTCTGCGTGGCTGGCACACATGGCAAGACCACGACCTCGACCATGGCAGCCCACCTGCTCCACCAGTCGCACGTCGATTGCAATGCCTTCCTCGGTGGCATTTCCAAAAACTATGGCACAAACTATCTCTACTCGGCAGCGAGTCCGTTTGTGGTCATCGAAGCCGATGAGTTCGACCGCTCGTTCCATTGGCTCCACCCCTGGGCCACCGTCATCACCGCCACCGACGCCGACCACCTCGACATCTACGGCACGAAGGAGGCCTATCTCGAGTCGTTCGAGCACTACACCACCCTCATCCGTCCTGGCGGCAGCCTCATTCTGCACACCGGACTCGAGATGCAGCCGAAGGTGCAGGAGGGTGTGACCATCTATAGCTATAGCCGCACCGAGGGCGACTTCCACGCCGAGAACATCCGCATCGGGGGTGGAGAGATCGTGTTCGACTTCATCAGCCCGCGCGGTGTCATCCGCGACGTACAGCTCGGCGTACCCGTGAGCATCAACATCGACAATGGCATTGCCGCCATGGCACTGGCCCAGCTGGCCGGAGCCACCGACGAAGAACTGCGTCAGGGTATGCGCAGCTTCCAAGGTGTCGATCGTCGCTTCGACTTCAAGGTGAAGACCGACAAGGTCGTCTTCCTCAGCGACTACGGCCACCACCCGAAGGAAATTGAGCAGAGTGTGCGTTCCATCCGCGAACTTTACCAAGACAAACACATTGCTGCCATCTTCCAGCCACACCTCTACACCCGCACCCGCGACTTCTACCACGAGTTTGCCGACGCCCTGTCGCTGCTCGACGAAGTCTATCTGTGCGACATCTACCCTGCCCGTGAGCAGCCTATCCCTGGCGTCACGAGCCAGCTCATCTACGACAACCTGCGCCCAGGCATCGTGAAGCACATGGTGCATAAGGAGGATTTGCCCGACATTGCGCGTCAGGGCCAGTTCGATGTACTCATCTCGCTCGGTGCCGGCGACATCGAGGACTACGTGCCTCAACTCACCGACATCATTGCCGAACGAGCTCAGGCACACTAAACAATAAACATTCATCCTGTGAAAACAAAAAGCGTCATCAAAGGTTTTATTTTTCTCCTGCTGCTCATCGGAGTCGTGGGCTACATCGCCTATGTCGTGCTCAACATGACTGGGGGCGACCCGAAGGAGAAGTGCACGCAGGTGGCGCTCGTGGTCGAGGAAAACCCAAAGGCATCGTTCATCACACGCGAAAGCGTCGAAGAAATGCTGCAAGAGGCGCATCTCTACCCCAAGGGGAAACTGATGAAGGACATCGACCCCAGCCACATCGAGGAGACGCTGAAGAAGAACAGTTTCATCGCGCAGGTTGAGTGCTACAAGACCAACAACGGCATGGCCGTGGGCGAAGGCAAGGTGTGCGTCCGTGTCACACAGCGCACGCCAGTGGTCTATGTCCTGCCCGACGGACAGCAAGGCTACTATGTCGATACCGAGGGCTACGTCATCCCCAACACCAGCTACGCGAAGAACATCATCATCGCCACCGGCAAAATCAACCAGGAGTTTGCCACCAAGGAGCTCGCAGCCATCGGTCGCCACCTGCTCGACAATCCGTTCTGGGACGAAATGATTGAGCAGATCTATGTCGAACAGGACAAGAACGAAAAGAGCGTCGTCACCCTCGTGCCCCGACTGGGCGACCACACCGTCTTCCTCGGCACGACCGACAAACTCGAGGCCAAGCTGCGCCGCCTCCAGATCTTCTACGAACAAGGATTCCCGCAAGTGGGCTGGAACAAATACAGCCGCCTCGACCTCGAATTCGACAACCAAGTCGTCTGCACCAAGAAGTAACTACTCCCCTCATCCCGAAATCACAAAAAACAATATACTATGGCAGAGAACAAAGAAAACATTATCGTTGCACTGGAGCTGGGCACCTCCCGCATCTCCGGTATTGCCGGCAAGAAAGTCAACGGCAATATGCAAATCCTTGCCTACGCCGAAGAGCAGACCACCAACTGCATCAAGCGAGGCATCGTTTACAACATCGACCAGACCACACAGTGTATCAAGAATGTCATCGAGAAGCTCCAGCAAACCCTCGGCAAGACCATCTCGCAAGTCTATGTCGGGCTCGGCGGACAGAGCGTGCGCTCCATCCGCAGCAAGGTAGCCACCGACCTGCTCACACAGGCCTACATCACCACCTCGCACATCGACGAGCTGCGCCGCAAGAGCTACGACATCCCCTACCCCAACTGTGAACGGCTCGCCACCATCGTCCAGGGGTACACCGTCGATGGCATCGCCACCGAGGAACCCGTCGGCGTGATGGGCACCAAGATCGAAGGCGAGTACCTCAACATCATCGCCCGCCACCAGCTGCGCAGCAACATCGAGACCTGCTTCAACAACACCAACGTCAGCATCGCCGACACCCGACTCTCTGCCTACGAGCTCGCCGAAAACGTGCTCACCGACCAGGACAAGCGCGCCGGCAGCGTGCTCATCGACCTCGGAGCCGGCACCACAACTGTCGTCATCTACACCAACAACATCCTGCGCCACCTCGTCACACTCCCCATCGGCATGGCGAACATCACGCAGGACCTCACCGCTCTCAACGTCGAGCCCGCCGAAGCCGAGCAGATCAAACTCAAGTACGGCAACGCACACCCCGACGACAACGACGAGAGCGCCGAACTCATGGCACAGACCTACACCACATCGTTCGGACAGACACACAAGGTGGCCGAGATCCAGCAAGTCATCGAGGCACGACTCACCGAAATCATCAAGAACGTCGAGAACCAGATACAAAAGTCCGACTACGGATACAAAGAATTCATCGGCGGCATCGTGCTCACCGGCGGCGGCTCGAACATGAAGAACATCGAGAAGGTCTTCGCCGACAGCAAACTCAAGATCGAGAAAGTGCGCATCGCACGCACCCTCAACCAGCCCGTCATCAAGAACAGCACCGTCACCAACCTGTCCATCGACAGCGGCATGGCGGCCTCCATCATCTCCCTCCTCATGAGCGGTGAGGAAAACTGCGTAGGCGAACGCTTCAACGGAAAAGACATGTTCCGCGCAGCCGAAGCCGACGAAAAGATCGGTGAAAAGCAGCAGCGCGAGCAGGAAGAAGCCAAGGCCGAAGCCGAAGCTGTCGAACGACTCGAAACCTACAAAAACGCGATCCGCGACAAGATCACCGAACTCGAGCACACCCTCAAGGACGTGAAGGAAAACGGAAAAGACGGCAAACTGCGCAAGCGAGCCTCAGAAAAGGCCGACGACGCCGAAAGCATACAAGACGACGATTACAAGAAGACCATCGAACTGCTTGAGCAGAAAGACAAATACAAGCAGACCGTCAAGGAGGCGAAAGAGCTCGGCGAGCGACTCGCAAAAAGTGCCGACAACCTCAAAGAAGCTGTCGAGAAAGCCAAGAAGGACAACAGCCCGTGGAGGAAATTCCTGAACACCCTCGGCGACCTGGCAGACGATTAACGTGAAGGGTGAAGCGTGAAGTGTTAAGTGAAGACTGATGACATCGCTTCACGCTTCACGACCAGCGAAGCAGTCGGTTCACGTTCAACAAAATAATTTTCAATTATCAATTCTCAATTTCCAATTAGACTATGGCAGACATCAACGATACATTCGCACCCTTCAACTTCCCCGAAGGCGAAAAGAGCATCATCAAGGTCATCGGAGTAGGTGGCGGAGGAGGAAACGCCGTCAACCACATGTATAACGAAGGCATACACGACGTCAGCTTCGTCGTATGCAACACCGACAAGAAGGCACTCAACGACTCACCCGTGCCCGTCAAGCTGCAGCTCGGCGAAGGACTCGGAGCCGGCAACAAGCCCGAAAAGGCACGCAAAGCCTGCGAAGACAGCATCGACGAAATACACCGCATGCTCGACGACGGCACCAAGATGGTGTTCATCACCGCCGGAATGGGCGGAGGCACCGGCACAGGCGCATCGCCCATCATCGCCAAAGTGGCCAAGGACATGGGCATCCTCACCGTCGGCATCGTCACCATCCCCTTCCGCTGGGAAGGCAAGAAGAAAATCGACCAAGCCCTCGACGGCGTCGAACAAATCAAGGAAAACGTCGATGCACTCCTCGTCGTCAACAACGAGCGCCTGCGCAAAATCTACCCCGACTACTCCGTCGATAACGCCTTTGCCAAGGCCGACGACACCCTCTGCAACGCCGCCAAGTCCATCAGCGAAATCATCACCATGCACGGAAAGATCAACCTCGACTTCCAAGACGTCACCACCGTGCTCAAGGACGGAGGCGTAGCCATCATGAGCACCGGCTACGGAACTGGCGAAAACCGCGTCACCAAAGCCATCGACGACGCCCTCCACTCGCCCCTGCTCAACGACAACGACATCTACCACGCACACAAAGTGCTCCTCCACATCATCCACTCCGGCGACGACGTCGAAGGCGGATGCCCCCTGATGATGGACGAAATCAACGAAATCAACGACTTCATGGAGCAGATCCAGTGCGACGACGTCGAGACCAAGTGGGGCTACTCCAAAGACCCCTCGCTCAAGGACCGCCTCAAGATCACCATCCTCGCCACCGGATTCGGCCTCCGCGACATCAACTCCATCGAGCTCGACGAAGCACGCTCCAAGCGCGACGCCAAGACACAGCAGGAAGAAGCCGAAGAAGACGCACGCCGGCAGGAACGCGAAGAGCGCCGACAGACCTACTACGGTTCCGACAGCAAGACCGGACGCCAGTTCCGAGCCATCCACTCCTACATCTTCCGCGACGAAGACCTCGACAACGACAACCTCATCTCCATGATCGAGACCTCGCCCACCTATCGCCGTACCAAGGAGAAGCTCCGCACCTTCACCCAGGCAGCTGCACCCGTTCAGCCTGAACCCGTCGCACCACAGCCTGGCCAGACCATCAGCTTCGCCACAGGCGGATAGTGCATCAGCTGCGCCTACAGATTCCGATTCGAGGAACGAACAACGCGGACTACACGGACCAACGCTCCATGTAGTCCGCGTTTTCCATACCTGCAAAAAATTAAAAATTAAAAATTAAAAATTAAAAGGCCTACCGGTTGAATATTCATAGTTCTAAGTTCAAAATTGGGAAAAACCGCAATGAGCACCGAAGCCGAAACGTTAAAAAAACAAGAACTTTAACATCTCCAACCCCCGATTTTGTGGGAGAAATTTTGGGGAAATAGGATTTTTGGGTCAACGAAAAGAACGAAACAAGACAACGAAAAACACGAAAAAAAACGAAAAACACGAAAAAGTTTGGGTGAAAAGTCTGGAAAATTGAAATGCCGATTGTCGTAGGGGCGGGTTCCCATGCCCGCCCGATCAGGCGAAGCCTGAAAACCGAAAGAAATTGGGATAAATTCTTTGGAGAGACAACATTGGACAACGAAGGACAACTTGGGACAACTTTATTATTTCATTGATTAAGAAGATGTTGTCCCGAGTTGTCCTTTGTTGTCCCGTGTTGTCTTCTAAAAAAATCCCGAAAGTTGAGTTTTCTGACTAAAATTCCTTGTTTTCCGCTTTGCGAAAAGCATTTTCACGTAACGTATTCCCATTTATTTCATTTTTGTCCGCCGTCGGAGCGTCGCTTGTCCGCCGTCTGACGGTCGGCAAAGCGCCGTTTACCCTGTCGGTTGTCCGCCGTCTGAGCGTCGTCAGTCCGCGGTCTGACGGTCGGCAAAGCGCCGACTGCCGATAGGTTTGTCCGCCGACTGCCGACGCTACGTCCGCCGTCTGCCGACGCTGCATGCGCCGATTGCCGGCAGAAGTGTCGGTGGCTGAGTGAAAAGTGGTCGGAAGTGAACGTGTCGAGAAAGCGAAATTTTCAGCCGGACAATCGGTTGCCGACTTCTACGCGATTCTCAGCGGCTGACGTTTTAAGAAGTTAGTTAACAAAATCGCAACTAACTCTGCGAACAGACCGTCAAGTGTTAAAAAGTCCAGTGGGCAACATTTAAGCCTGCATACAAGAAGGCAAAAAAGCATCTGACGAGCCATTTTTCAAACCATTATTCGAACACCAATGAATAAAATATATGGAAAAAAACTGAATTTATTTTGTCTATAACAAATAAATCCGTAATTTTGCAGCGCCATCGGGCGGAGTACAAGCTTCAATCCGAGGCTCAGAAAGCGTATTTGCTTTATCCTTAATGCTAAAATCTGGAAAATTTTG
Organism: uncultured Prevotellaceae bacterium; assembly: GCA_900319385.1. Taxonomy (GTDB): domain Bacteria; phylum Bacteroidota; class Bacteroidia; order Bacteroidales; family Bacteroidaceae; genus UBA3839. Next base: position 18,718 of record ONOG01000023.1, read on the forward strand.
GAAGGGGATAGAGACAGCGAGTGCGTCTATCTGTTTGTATATGCTCGCGGCGTGCAACTATGTACCTGCCACGTTGCGTCGTATATACACGCAGCGTGGGTACATAGTTGTTTTGATTCATTCTTCCAAGGTTTTTCCAGAGCCCAGCATTTGATGAGTCAGACAGGTCTCACGCTTTTTTAATATCTGGAAACTCCATTCCACACTAAATCCAAAAATCTGTCACATTTGGGGACCATGTGACGTCACACGGCAAAAGACACGTGTGTGCGCGTGCGCGTGTTCCTATATATATATTTATAGTGAGTTGCCATACCCCATCATCGCGCCCTCCGTACCTGCCGTACGAACGACATGTCCGCGAAGAGAATAATATTACTACACTTTCCAACGTAAATATTACCACAACTAATAAAAACAAACATTATGCAAAAAATCTCAGAAAAGAAAATGCACAGGTCCTCACGAATGAGGTATCTGTGGATTACCCTGCTGATGCTATTGGCAGGTTCCGGCGTCACACTAGCCGGTTTGCTCGATGGAAATGTCGCGAAAGTCGGCAACACCGAGTATGCAACGATTGAAGAAGCCATCGCAGCATGGGGCCCAGGCAAGACCCTCACGCTGCTGAAAGACGTGACGACCACTTCAACAGTGACCGTTGAAGTGACAAGATCTTCCGGCAACTGGATTCTTGAACTCGGTGATTATACATGGACAGCAAGTGGTTGTAATGCATTCAATCTCTATGCAACAGGAGGAACGGCTATCGATCAGAACGTAGGTCTCAAGGTATATGCCAATCAAAATGGTGGTGTTACAGCATCTGGAAAGTATGCATTCCAGTGCACTGATGACGGCGTCAATGTTGGCGATAAGGGATATCGTGCTCGTCTGGACATCTATGGCGGAACTTACAATGCTAATTATGTTATATATTACAAAACATCTGCATATAGTTCTACTCGCAATGGGGCATCGGTAACTCTGAATAAAAGCGCCGATGGAACAGAGCCCATATTTAACGGAAACTTCGGACTCTCGAAATGCCCTGTTACTGTGAATGCAGGCTATTTCAATGGCACAAAATTCACCGTGTACCGTGTTACCTCGACAGTTGATCCCCGACTCTTTGGAGGACATTTCAAAACCTATAGTGCTTTCCCCGTTCCTGGTAACAACAAGGGTATTTCTTTTGGAAACTATAAGGTATTTGTCAAGTCGGATGCAAGCATCGATGTTATCAATGGTGCTCCCGCTACTTTTGAGGCAAAAGCAACAAAAACTCTATTGCTCTCTACAAACCAATCTGTAAATTACTCCGACTACGTCTATTATGAAAAGGCTGATGATGCCATCAATAAATACAGTTCCGGAACAATAGAAATTTTTTTGTCCGAAGGTGTGACCGCCACTGCGAATAAGTCTTTCAGCAGCGGTACTCTGACAATTGACGCTTCTGCCGCAGGTTCAGCCTACACAGGAACGATTACCTTGGCAGGCAACAATGCAAAATTCATTACCAGGTTCCCCGAAGGAGGTGGACACTATGGCGTAAATGTAAGGCAAGGTCAGTTACACGTCGAAGAGAGCACAACTGATGGAGTTGTAACTCGTATCTATACCGTGACAAATGCAGTAGCTGAAGCTGACGCTGTTGCTAAGATTGGCAATACGTATTACAAAACTATCTTCGATGCCTTCTATGCTGTCGACGGTACTGAAGGAAAAACCATCACACTGCTGAAGGACGTTAGCGACGCAGGCTTTGTGACCAATGGTAAGGCCGTCAATGGAACAGGAAAAACGGATGTCACATTCGACCTGAACGGACACAGCATTGGTTTCACGAATGCTGGCGTGGGAAAAGACGCTGACTACACACTGACTGTCATCGATAGCGACCCGGATAAAAAAGGCGTTGTAACCAATAGTTTGGCTACGTTTACGACTCTTGCTTTGGAAAACATGATTAATCTCACTGGCCAGTATGACATGAAGATACAGGCTGGTACATGGCAGTTCGATCCATCAAGCATCTCCTTCAATGGCGAAACTCGTAACCTTGTCGACGAAGGCTACTATGCTCGCGACAATGGCAATGGTACATGGACGGTAGGCGAACTTCCTGCCGTTGCCAAGATTGGCGATGTCAAATATCGCACACTGGATGCCGCCGTTGCAGCTGCCAACGAAGGCGACCTCATCGAAGTTCTTATTGCAGACACTTACACATTGCCCAACCTTCCGAAGAATGTAACCGTTCAAGGTAATGTCGAAGGCGTTGTGTTCAACCACACAGGCAATGGTAATGTTGCAGCTATTCCCAACGGAGCCACCTTCAAGAACGTCTCGTTCAACTTTGGCAACAATAACTACCATGGTTTCCAGCATGCTGGCACCATCAACATGGAAGGCTGCACGCTGAATGGCAAGTTCTTCTCGTATGCCGACATGAACTTCACGAACTGTGAATTCAAGCACGCTGGCGACTACAACATGTGGGTCTATGGCGCTGGCAACGTCGTGTACGACCAGTGTACCTTCACCAACTCTACGACCGGCAAATTGCTTAACCTGTATTGCGAAGGCGCAGACCTGACGCACAAAGTCACGGTGAAGGACTGTAAGTTTGTCAACGGCAGTTCGCTGAGCAAGGCAGCCATCAACGTGAAGGCTACCAGCGGAAGCAATCTCCTACAGTACGAACTCCACCTCGAGGGCAACAACACATTCGAAGGCAACTTCCCGACAGAACAGGGCGAACAGGACAACAAAGATCACACCTTCATTCTCAGCCAGTTGGCACAAGTAGACGACCGCACAGCAGACGGTATTGACAACATCACCGTCTGGGAAGGCGAGAAGTTGATCTACCCCGTCACTTATGTCGCTCAGATTGAAGGAGGCAAGAAGTATGCAACCCTGACCGAAGCACTCGCCGCTGCCACCGACGGACAGACCGTGAAATTGCTCGCTGACATCGATGGAACAAAAGAAGACATGTCGGGCGGCACACGTCAGTTTGTCATCAGCAAGAGCATCACTCTCGACGGCGACGGACACACGGTTACGACAAAGAATCGTGGATTCGGTGTCGGCATGAATGCAACAAGTAAGATTGGCGTCACCTTCAAGAACGTTATCATCTTGAACACAACTTCAGGTGCTCGCTGCATTGACACGCGTGGAAACATCAATTCGCTTACACTCGATGGCGTTACCCTGAACACAAATGGTGCTTCGGGAACAACTCAACCCCTGACCATCGGTGGCAATCAGGCCGACGCTGCAACCATCAACATCACCAACAGCACCATTCAGACAAATGACGATGCCACGGCCTACTATGCCATCATTACCTTCAACCCCGTCAACATGACCATTGAGGGTTCAACCATCAAGGGCTGGGCAAACATATACGCCAAAGGCGTAGATGGTTCAGCTGGCTCTGCTGGTTCTGTCTTCACCATCAACAACAGCACGCTGGTTTCCAGCAATGCTTATTCTGGTGTTAGCAACGCCTTCGCAGCCTTCATGGTTGAGGACAACAACGTGACTGTCAATGTCACGAACTCGGATGTCACGATCGAGAATACGGGTGACCAAATCCAAGCCATCGGTGGTGCCAAGGCTAATCTCGAAAATGTCAACGTAAACCTCGGCGAAGGAAACAAAGTGAAATTTGTTGAGCCTGGCACTTATGCCATGGACCTCAATTCCGCCCATGTCATCGTCTCTGGCGGTATCTTCAGTGAGTCTGTTCCAGAAGAGAATTGCGCAGAGGGCATGATTCCGACGGACAACACCGACGAGGCCACAAAGGCTGAATATCCTTACGCGGTCAAGGTGGGAGCTTACGTTGCTCAGTACGCCGGCAATAAGTACGAGACTCTCCAGGCTGCCCTCGATGCTGCTGAAGCAGTGGACGACAAGAACATGGTCATCGACCTGCTGGCCGACGCCACGCTCGACATCACAGCCTGGAGCGGAACCACGAATGCTCTTTCAATCGGAACTGAGAACACCGAATCGATTACCATCAATGGTAACAACCACAAGCTCACCTTCAACCAGAAGAACAGCGACTGGAACAACGTCGCTACGATGAACGATGCACAGACGAAACTCATCCTCAATGACATGGCCATCACCAACAGTGGCCACAACAATGGCCCGTGGAACCGTCATGACATCAATTTCAGCTGCGATGTTACCCTCAACAACGTGACGTCGGACAAGGCACTTGCCTTCAAGAACAGCGCTACGCTGAATGATGTTACAATCACCGACCAGCCCGGCAGTGTCTATGGCATCTGGATTTCGCCGAGAGTGGAAGGCCAGACCGTCAACATCAATGGTCTGAACCTGACTGCGGAGCGTGGCATCAAGATTGACGACCAGTATGTAGCAAGAGACGGATCTACTGTCCAACTTGCAACGCTGAACATCCAGAACGCGACGTTCAACACTACGAAGAAGGCTGCCATCCTCGTCAAGTCTGCTGGTGGTGCAGTCATCAACGCCGGCGAAGGTATCGACATCAGCAATGCCAAAGCCGATGGTCAGAACCTCGTCTGGGTGGACGAAGCCAGTGCTACAGAATACTACAAGGTGACCACCAACGGTGCTACTATGAAGCCCGAATCGAAGGAAGAAGACTACGTGGCCAGCCTGCGTCACGGCGACCAGATCCGTGGTTACTACAAGACGTTTGCAGCCGCTTACGCTTCGAGCGACTATCAGACGGGTGACTTCTACCAACTGCACAAGACAACGACCGAATCTGTTTCTGTCGATAAGGAACTGACCATCATCAAGAACGGCTACACCGCTGACAACGTGACTGCCGCAGCAGGCTTCCAGCGTGAAGAGACGCTGAAGAAGATTGTCATCAGCCCTGCCGTGATTGAGAATCCGGCTACGATTGCCGATGGTTACTACCGCATCAAGAACCTCGGAAACGGCAACTATGTCAACGTGCTGGGTCGCCGCACGGCTACCGTCAACACGTCGGAGGCTGACACCAAGGCGCTCGCCGGCACCGTAATCAAGGTGAACGCACCCGACGGAAAGGTGGAGACCCTGCGCTCGCAGGCCGTCGATATTCCTCACTATGCAGAGCGTGCCATGACATACGTTCCTGAGTTCGTCGAAATGGTCGTCCAGAAACTCGGCGTTGAAGGTAGCGGTGAGGTGCTCGGTACGACGGGCGTCGATGCCATCATGCAGAAGTTCAACGAAAGTTTCGACTACCATCTCCATACGGAAGTGGCTGGCGAGGGTGCTGTCCGCATCTACGGCAAGACGCCGCGCATGAAGCCCGTGGTCGAATTCTACGAAGAGAACAAGGACAAGGTGGATGCCAAACTGCCGCAACTGGAACAGGCCGTCAACACTGCCATCGACAAGGTGGTTGACAAGATGGGCCGTGGCGAAAGCCTGCGCAACTCCTTCAGCCTGCATCAGGTTTGGGAACGCATGGGCAAGACCCTGACCGAACCGAACGACGAAGCATCGAAGGTGAAGTTCCTGCAGGAAGTGCTCATGGACGAGGCCTATGTCTGGGACTTCGGCTACCAGGCCGTCATGATCTACGTAGAGAAGGTGGAAAACAGTTCCTTCTTCAACGAAATGCCCGCCGAACTGAAGAAGTACTGGAACCTGGCCAAGCAGACACGTCCCGGCTTCAAGTACTACATCGTACAGAAGGACGGCAAGATGGACATCATCAGCGAAGGCAACATCGACATCCTCAACGACAACGCCCGCACGAAGTGGGTACTGGAGGAGGCTGAGAACTTCGACATCGACTTTGCTGTCACCAACTCGAACGGCGAATCGTTTGCCACGATCTACACCGACTTCGGCTACGAACTGCCCAGCGGAGTGACTGCCCTCAAGGTGACGGGCATCGATGCCAATGGCATGGCCCAGACCGAGGAAATCGGACAGTATGTCGCTGCCCAGACTCCCGTTCTGCTCAAATCGACCACCGGCAGCGGCACGAAGACGCTGACGATCGGCAACTTTGGCACCAGCGTGAGCGGCAACCTGCTCCACGGCGCCGACTGGGTCATCAACGAATATGACATCACCAGCAGTTCGGTGGCAAGCCTGTTTACATTCGTTGCTATGGCAAGTCCGTCGGTTGCTGACAAGTACGACTACCTGACGAGTCTGAATTCCGGCACCGTCGGCAACAAGTATTTCTTCCCCGTCACTCTTGACCAACTGAGCACGGCTTATAAGGCTAAGACTGGCAACGAGATGAACGAAACGCCCGTCCACTATCTGGGCGTGGCTGAAGACGGCAAGGTCGCCTTCGTACGCTCTTGGGAAACCATCGCAGCCAATGCCGTTTACATGTTCGACGAGACGGTCGAGAACATCTACCTCGACAAGCCTGAATTCCCCGCCGACATCGCCGAAGGATACTACCGCATCAAGAACCTCGGAAACGACAGTTACGTCAATGTCCGTGGCCGCAAGACCGCTACGGTGAACGCTTCGGAGGCCGACACAGAGACGCTTGCCGGAACCGTGCTGAAGGTGAAGGCCACAGACGGCGTCGTCGAAATCCTGCGTTCGCAGGCCGTCGATCTGCCCCGCTACGCACAGCGTGCCATGAGCTACGTGCCCGACGTGGTCGAACTCGTGGTCAGCAAACTCGGCGTTGAAGGCAGCGGTGAGATACTCGGTACGACAGGAGTCGATGCCATCATGCAGAAGTTCAACGAAAGCTTCGACGCCAACCTCCACGTTGAATACCTCAACGCAGAGAACACCGACGAACTGCGCATCTACGGCAAGACACCGAGCATGAAGCCCGTGGTTGAGTTCTATCAGGAGAACAAGGCAAACGTCGATTACAAACTGCCTCAGCTCGAAAGTGCCATCAACGAAGCCATCGCCAAGGTGGTCAACAAGGCCGGTATGGGAACGTCGCTGCTCAACTCGTTCAATCTCGAAACCATCTGGGAGCGCATGGGCAGCACACTGACACGTCCAGCCGACGACGCCACGAAAGTGCAGTTCCTGAAGGAAGTACTGGCCAACGAAACCAACGTCTGGAACTTCGCCTACCAGACCGCTACCTTCTATATGGAGAAGGTGGAAGGCAGCTCGTACTTCAATCAGATTCCCGAGGAATACAAGAAGTACTGGAACCTGGCCAAGCAAGTACGCCCGAACTTCAAGTACTACATTGTGCAGAAGGACGGCAAGATGGACTTCATCAGCGAAGGCAACATCGACCTCATCAGCGAGAATGCCCGCACGAAGTGGGTGGTTGAACCAGTCACAGAGTTCACGGTGAATGTTCCTGAGACGAACTCCCGCCTGGTGGGTAAGGACAAGAAGGAATACTACACCACCCTCTACACCGACTTCGGCTATCAACTGCCTGAGGGTGTGACAGCGCTCAAAGTCACCGAGATTAAGGACGTACAGGAACTGGGCCTCGCCGTGACCGAGGAAATCGGACGCGAAGTGGCAGCGCAGACGCCTGTGCTCATCAAGTCGGAAACTGCTGGCGACATCACGCTGACCATCGGCGACAACTACGGTTCGAAGGTGACAGACAACCTGCTCCATGGTGCAGACTGGCTGATCAACGAATACGAAATCAACACGCCGGCGCTCGAAGGCCTGTTCGACCTGTTCAAAGAGAAGATCAGTGCCTCGACGGCTGACAAGTATGAGTACCTGCTCCGCCGCAACTCCGGAACGGTGAACAACAAGTACTTCTTCCCGCTGAGTTCGGATGATATCATCAAGGCCTACAGTGCTAAGAGTGGCAGCAATGAAACGCCCATCCGCATGCTGGGCAAGAACGGTAAGTTCCTGGCATTCCACGACTCTTGGGACGACCTGCCCTCGAACGCTGTCTTCCTCTTCAGCGAGGACTACAAGCCCGTCTTCCTCTATCTGATTGGCGACGTTGACCGCGACGGCGACATCGACATCGACGACGTGAATGCTACGATTGACATCGTCCTCGGTCGCGACAAGCCGGAGAACAACTACGACTATGAGGCTGCCGACGTGGATGAAGCATACGAGGATATTGACATCAATGATACCAACACGTTGATTGACCTCGTTCTTCATCGCATCTCACTGAAATCCCTCATCGAAAAAATTCTCGCACAATGAACCGAATCAAATATATTACTACTATTCTGACGTTGACGCTGTGTTGCCTTCCTGTGGCAGCACAGCTCAACGGAACAGGCTTCTACCGCTTCCGTAATGCTCAGCATACTGGTGACTACATCAGTATGACTAACGACTTGTTCAATTATACGACTTGCATCGGTACTGCTTGTGGTGGTTTGAGGCAGGCCTCCAGTTCTGAAGGACAGGCCAGGGCCATGGAATGTGTCGGTAAATATTTGCAGACAGATATCCACATGATTCAGGATGCTGAAATTGTGGATGTAGGTTCTATGGTTTATGCTCAGAAGAAAAATACCAATTCCTCCAACTACGAATACAATTTGATTGGACAGGGTACAAGTTTGCTGACACTGACTTCAGGCACTTATCCAGGAAGTGTTCAACTTCAATTTAATGATCGCTATATTACAATCAATAAAGTGAGCGGCTCAGGTGCCAACACGCTGTACACGGCTTCCATCGAACTGAAGTCATCTACTTATGTATTTTTAGTTGGCTACCCAAGCCTCGGCACTCGCTACCTGGTTGACAACAACGGCACGTTTGCTGTAAACTCCTCGTCTTCCGCACAAAATGCCAAATGGTATATCGAGCCCGTAACGCATTTCAACGTCACGCCCGAGGTGGAATATGCTGGGAAATACTACACGACGCTGTATGTACCGTTCGCATTCAAGTTGAGTGGAGCCGTGGAGGCTGCCTACGTAGTCACCGCCATCGAATCCGATGGGACACTGACCTTGGAAACTGTGGCACTGAAAGGACAGACCGTTCCTGCAGGCACTCCCGTCTTGCTGGAATGTAGTTCTAACGCCACGGCTGACTGCCAGTTAATCCCAGATGGAACACCCTTGTTCACTGCGCCCGACGCAAGTGTGACAAGCGCTGCTCCCCGTGCATCGACAGCGACCAGTTATACGGGCACCAACCTGTTGAAAGGCAACTATTACTGCAATACCGATGGCGCCATGACATTTACAACATCGAGTGGCACCAGTTCGTTCCAAGCCAATCACTACACAGCTCGTGCTGCCAAACTGAAGGTGGTGGGACTGACGGCTTCCGGCAAGTTGGGCATGGTGGCGGCACCTGCCTCGTGGACTGCCATGCCCGCCAACAAGGCGTGGATTGAATACACAGGTACCGCCGAACTGGTATTGCCGTTTGCACCCGCAACCCTGAAAGGGGATGTTGACCGCGACGGCGACATCGACATCGACGACGTCAACGCAACCATCGACATCGTCCTCGGACGTGACACTGAAGCCTACAACTACGACATGGAGGCTGCCGATGCTGATGACGACGACGACCACGACATCGACGACGTCAATACCATCATCGACATGGTGCTGGGCAGACTTTCAAATTGATCATTATAAATCATTAAAAATAATACGACAATGAAAAAAATCTATTTAACAATGCTCGCGCTTTTAGCATTTGCGAGCGTCAACGCTCAGGTAACTGAGACGGATTGGGCATCCATGAATGACGTGGTTGCCTTGAAACATTCCGAATTTCCGAAAGGATCGGGTGTGGTTCAAATTCCTATTTGTATCAAAACGCACGCCGACTTTCAGGGTTTGACGTTCAACATTCAGCTGCCCGAAGGCTTGGAAGTACAGACACAAATTGATGTAGATTCCAGAAAAACCAACATGGCAACGGGATATACAATCCCTGATGGAGCGCCACAAACTGATGGCACCTATATGGCGCTATTCACGATGAGAGGTTCAACATCCACAGGAGGTAAAGCCTACTACACCAAAGGTTCTGCCGACGACGATTATCTCTTTGGATACATCACTGTGGACATCAGTAGTCTTGAGCCTGGTGAATATCCCATGAAGATTGTGAAGGAAACGAAGCTGAGCAAATTCGACGAGGAGGGTGAACCGTCGATGACTCTGACTGACGAGATCACCACCGCGCTGGTGATCCTGAACGAGGTTGTCCTCGACGAGAACGATACGGAATGGCCTGGCACATACACAGGTGTGAACGTGAAGGTTCTGCGCACCATCAGTGCCAACAATTGGAACACCATCTGCCTGCCGTTCGACATGAGTGAAGAACAGTGTAAGGCTGCCTTCGGCGACGACGTGCAACTGGCTTCCTTCAACGGCTATCAATATGATGAAGACGTCAATCCCAACTTCATCAATGTCCAGTTTACACCTGCCACCACCATCACGAAAAACGTTCCCTGCATCATCAAGGTCTCGACGGCCATCGCCCATGATGACGGCTTCAGTCTGGAAGGGGTAGATATTGAGCCTGCAGCAGAAGCTGACCTTTTCAAAGAAGTAGGTGACGGCACTATGGTCGGAACGTATGTAAACAACACAGAACTTGTCGAAAAGAATTCAAGAGGAAAAGTCACAAAGCAATATCTTTTCCTCAACGGTAATAACTTCTATTATGCAACAGCAAGCACTAAACCGATGAAGGGCTACCGTGCTTTCTTTGATTTCACGGATGAAATCAGCGACAAAGCTCTCTCCAGCGGTGTGAAGTTCATCTTCGCCCTTGAAAACGAGCCGACCGCTATCGACGGCGTTGCCTCTGCCGAGCCGATTAAGGGCGTTTACACCGTCAGTGGTGTGAAAGTCGCTGAGGATTCGCTCGAAGGCCTGCCGAAGGGCATCTACATCGTGAACGGAAAGAAAGTATTGGTCAAGTAAAGAAAGGAGGACAGCAAAATGAAAAAAGAATATAAGACAGTCGCCATGCAGACGGTGGCTACAGAGTTCCTCTCCGATGCCATGCAGGTCGTAGCATCAGAATATGGCATCGGATATGGAGGCAAAGACGATGGCACCCACGACCCCGAGGCTCCCGTACGTCCTGGCGGCATTGAAAACCAAGGCGGCTACGGCAACCTCTGGTGAACGAACATGAGAGGGGCGGCTGTACGGTTGCCGCCCCCCCCCCTGCGCTTGTTTGCTATCAATTATACAAACCTATGGGGTTTGCCAGCCACTCTGAATGATGCGCTCAGGGCGTGTGCAGATGCTGGCAGCACTAAGTGAAATAAGGAATTTGCGTGAGCAAAGATAACAGATGTTAGTAATTTTTTTCATCCGTCAAGCTTGCCCTTTCTCGTCTGTGAAGACCGGAAAACGGCAAGCTTGACACCTTTTGAAGGACAAAGGAGTATGTACAAAGGACAACGAAGGGAAAATAGAGGAAAGCCCTCTCAGCCATGACAGCTGAGAGGGCTTTCTGCATTGCTTCGTTGTACTTTGTACTATGCGTCGATGTTGGCGTAGGTGGCGTTGCGTTCGATGAACTCGCGACGCGGAGCCACATCCTCACCCATGAGCATGGAGAACGTGTAGTCGGCTTCGGCGGCGTCCTCGATGGTCACCTGCGTGAGCAGGCGTGTTTCGGGGTTCATGGTCGTTTCCCACAGCTGTGCGGGGTTCATTTCACCCAGACCTTTGTAGCGCTGAATGTGAACGCCGGCGCCTGTCTCGGTTCCGTCGCCATAGCGGTCGAGGAACTGCTGCTTGGCGGCATCGTCGTAGCAATACTCGCTCACCTTGCCCTTCGTGCACTTGTAGAGCGGCGGGTTGGCGATGTAGAGGCGTCCGTCGCGGATGAGCTGGGGCATGAAGCGGAAGAAGAGCGTCATGATCAGCGTGGCGATGTGAGCACCATCGACATCGGCATCGGCCATGATGATGGTCTTGTAGTAGCGCAGCTTGTCGTAGTTGGCCTCCTTGTTATCCTCGGGATTGAGACCGAAGCGCACGCCCAGTGCCTGGATGATGTTGTTCACCTCTTCGTGCTCGAAAGCCTTGTGCCACATCACGCGCTCCACGTTGAATATCTTACCGCGGATAGGCAGGATGGCCTGGAAGTGACGGTCACGGCCTTGCTTGGCTGAACCACCGGCCGAGTCACCCTCGACGATGAACATCTCGCAGTTGGCGGGGTCGCGGTCGGAGCAGTCGGCGAGCTTGCCAGGCAGTCCGCCACCCGACATCGGGTTCTTGCGCTGCACGCTCTCACGGGCCTTGCGGGCTGCCACACGGGCTGTAGCGGCGAGCACGACCTTATCGACGATGAGCTTAGCCTCCTTCGGATGTTCCTCCAGATAGTAGCTCAGGGCCTCGCCCACGGCCTGCTGCACGGCACCAGCCACCTCAGAGTTGCCGAGCTTCGTCTTCGTCTGTCCCTCGAACTGAGGTTCAGACACCTTCACGGAGATGACAGCCGTGAGACCTTCGCGGAAGTCTTCGCCCGAGATCTCGATGTGCTGCTTCTCAAGCTTCTCTGTGATCTTGTTGTCGTCGGCATATTTCTTCAGCACACGGGTGAGTGCGGTGCGGAAACCGGTAAGGTGCGTACCGCCCTCGATGGTGTTGATGTTGTTGACATAAGAGTGCAGGTTCTCGCTGTACGACGTGTTATACATGATGGCCACTTCGATGGGAGTGCCCTGCTTCTCGGTATTGAGGTAGATCACATCGTCGAAGAGGTGTGTGCGCGTGGAGTCGAGATAACGCACAAAGTCGCGCAGTCCACCTTCCGAGTAGAAGGTATCCTTGCGCACACCGTCGATGCCAGCCTCGGCATTCTTGTCAAGGCGCAGGTCGGTCAGCGTGATGCGCAGGCCTGCATTGAGGAAGGCCAGTTCGCGCATACGGTTAGCCAGGATGTCGTACTTGTAGATGGTCGTGGTGAAGATGGTCTTGTCGGGCCAGAACTGCTGGCGTGTGCCGCGCAGCTCGGTCGTTCCCACCTCCTTCACGTCGTACTGCGGATGGCCCTGGTGGTATTCCTGCTGATAGATTTTGCCGTCGCGGAACACCTGCGAAATCATCTTCGACGAGAGGCCGTTCACACAGCTCACGCCCACACCATGCAGACCGCCCGACACCTTGTAGGAGCCTTTGTCGAACTTACCGCCAGCGTGCAGCACCGTCATCACGACTTCGAGGGCTGAGCGGTGCTCCTTCTCGTGCATATCGACAGGGATACCGCGGCCGTTGTCCTGCACCGTGATGGAGTTATCCTCGTTGATGGTCACCTCGATATGCGTACAGAAGCCAGCCAGCGCCTCGTCGATTGAGTTGTCAACCACCTCATATACAAGATGGTGGAGGCCCTTCTCGCTGATGTCGCCGATATACATCGCCGGACGTTTGCGCACAGCCTCCAGTCCTTCCAGCACTTGAATATTACTTGCGGAGTAGTCGTCTCCGTTCATCAATTCTTCGGAGTCGAGCTCCGCATTCTTCACTGTTTCGTCAGTCATTTGTTTTGCTATCAATTATACACTGCAAAGTTACGAAAAAATCCCGACACGGCGAAATCTTTCCTTAATTTATTTCGCGCGTGCGCACGCGCGAATATATGAATAGGTGAAGCATAAACTTTTTCCTCATTTATGACTCTCCATTCAAAAATAATTCATAACTTTGCAGGCACAGAGAATCATTCACTGATTGTTGAACCCTAAAAACCAATATTCAAGAACCAGACATCCCAATCACAGACAGAAACGCTAAGCAGGCTGCCAGACAACACATGTTGCCAGCCACAGAGACATCCCTTGTCTCACAACAAAAAAACAAAAAACTTCAACCCGACAGAGAGGGAGGCGTTTCCGACTGTTTTGCTGACATATAAAAAGGACTTCATGGTCCTTGTTTCCTGCAACTGAATAACCGCCAAAACTATTCTACGACTCTGGAAGCAAGCGATAGGTATGAAGTCACGTCCCAGCAGGGCGTGACTGTTTGCTTGTTTAGAGTATGCGGTTTTCTTGGCGGTTAACCCAGTTGCAGAGCGAGCATCAACAGTTCCCGCCCTTTTTCTGTCCCAAAACCCAAAAGAAAACAATGAAAAAGTTTTACATGACGGCCGTGGCAATGATGCTGGCCGTGTGCGCAAGTGCACAAATGACAAAGATGAAGGAATTCGAAAGCTTTAGCAGCATTCCAAAAGAACTCTCTGGTGGGGACGAACTCGAAATAATCGTTAACCCCGGCACAAACGACGATCTTTTCGACATCTACGATGCCGACTTCAACAAGATAAAGAGCATCTCCATCGATTGGCCTAAAACTACTAGTTACGAAATCATCGAAGAACGAGACAGTGTTGTAACGGAATCATACAATAGTGAAAGCTGGATTGGAACAACCAAATCAGACGACAAGCTTACTTTTACATGGGAGGAAGCTCAACAATACGCTGCAGCCGATTTATTACAAAATCGCTTTTATATTGGCCATTACATAGACGATTACGTCTACAACGAAGAGAGAACTGAACGATGGGAAAACAAACAAGTGGAAGAAGCACCCACAGACCATATCATAGTTGATAACACCACTCACACCATCTACATCAATCCAAACTACGAATATACCCAGTATGGTTCTTCCCTTAAAGGCAGTGACTACCATTACTATTACTACAAACAATATGGCAATAAATATCCTACAGAGTATTATGTATATAAGCCGGAAGAAGGATTCTTGTATCGCGTAACGAATTCCTATAAATCTACTTTTACTGGCGACTGGAAAACAAAAAGAAATAATTATTCCTCTTTTATACACACAATTGACCCAGACTACCGTGACCTTGACAATAATAGCGAAAGGGTTAGCAGCAGATTATCAAAGTCACTCTTCAATAGCGATGCCAACTATGAGTATATTCTCCCTATCCTCAGCCCCTATACAGGAGAAACTTCAGAAACAGATAGGGACGGAGACGGAACTGTGGATATAAAGCGTACATATCATGGACATTTTATTTCGGGCTTAAAAATTATGTCCGATAACGGCAACACTCTGCAAGAAATTAACATTCGTAACAGTCTTGGCAGCAGCGGTCGATTGGATATAAGTTTCTACAAAATTAACAATCAGTTTTATGGACTAATTAATTATAGTACCGATGAGGGATACATGAGGGATCTCTACCGCATCGATCCCACCACTTCCAGCGTCAAGCGGATGGAGAACGTGCAGCTGGCCATCCGTCCGAACGTGGTGGACCGCAGCAGCATGGTGACGGTCGAGCTGGACGACACGGACACGGCACGCGAACTCGTCGTAACGGGCATGGACGGACGCATCGTCGAGCGCCGCGACATCCCTGCCGGCGAGAGGCAGATTCAGGTGCCTGCCGCACGCATGGCCAGCGGGATGTATAACTTCACCATCCGCAAACGCGGCACAGTGGAGAAGAACGGAAAGGTCATCGTGAAGTAAGCCCCACAACAAAACAACTCTTATCCCCCTGAAACAAAATGAGGCCGCAACCGTGCGACCTCATTTTGTTTTTCCTCAGGCATCATCCCAAAGCCAGTCATCGGATTTCGTCTAACATTTTTATACTTCCAAGGACATCAGCGGTAGCCTTTTCCATGTAACAAACATAAAACGACCACATACCATCAATAGTAGTTCCAATGATAAGATAATGACCTGTCGTTTACCTCACAAGGCGCGGCACACAGTGGCGGATTTCGATGGGGAGGGCGGTGGCGGTAAACATCATGGCGGCTGACACCAAGTGAATTGTTTTCTTCATTCTTTTCTTGGCTCGCTTCAATTCTTTCTTAAACTGATTAGTAGGTACAATCTGATAAGTCTGCATGCTATCTATAGGGCGTTGGCCCATTCCTTGAATTCATCGACAGTCCCCTGGAATGCAATCCCTTTCCCCTGCCGTGCATCTTCAATCACTTTCATGGTCTTGTCGTTAAGGTAGTCGCCGGTCTCTGGGTCATAGAGGCGAGGCTTGGCTGTTTTTTGTCTGGTAGCTGTCCATCCCATCTTTTTCACCAAGGTTTTAAAGAACGTTTTCGTTCAGCCAAATGAACAAAGTCAAACTTGTTTGAACTTTGTCATGGCGAGAAAACGTCTGATGGTAATCGAACGTCAAATCTGTCTTCGGCACTTGGAGCAAGAAGGAGTCCAGAGGCATGGGTGTAGAAGTTTCCATCTGAATGTTTATTTGATTCGTGTGCAAATATACAGCTTTTCGGACAAACGGCAAACAAATGGGCAGATTTATTTACCGCACAAGTCGCGGCACACAGTGGCGGATTTCGATGGGGAGTGCGGTGGCGGTGACGGCGTCGCGGGTGACGCGCAGCTGAACGATGGCGGCACGTGAGTTGATGGGTTTCGGCTGGTCGAAGATGAAGTTGCCGATGCTGTAGTAGATGGGGCGGCCGCGGTAAGTCTCGAAGGTTTGCAGTGTGTGGGTATGATGGCAGACGAGGGCGTCGGCACCGGCATCGACGAGACGGTGGGCCTGCACCCGCTGGGCTGGGATAGGCTCCGTCTTGTGCTCGGCACCCCAGTGCAGGCTGACGACGACGGCACAGCCTGGGTGTTGACGTTTGAGCCGCTGGATGGCAAAGCAGAGGGAGTCGATGGTCAGTTGGCTCACGCTGGGTCGGTCGGGCAGGTAGGGATAGTTCTCAAGTGCCATCTGGACGGAGGCCAGGAGGAAAACCTTGCGGGGCGAGGCTGTGAGCAGCACGGGCTTCGTGGCATCGGCCATGGTCGGTCCTGCACCGACGGGCACCATGCCGGCACGCCGGATGTGGCCGATGGTCGAGCTGAGCCCCTTGCGTCCTTGGTCGGTCGAGTGGTTGTTGGCAAGGTTGAGGTGGGTGATGCCGTGACGGCGCAGTGCCGGCAGCCACTGGGGTTCGGTTCGGAAGCTGAACCGCTTCATCAGCGGCGAACGTATCTCGGTGGCGGGGCATTCGAGGTTGGCTACGACGACGTCGGACGTGCGGAAAAGGCTATCGACCTCGGGGGTGAACAGGTGGTCCACCCCTCGGAGGTCGATAACTTTTCGCACGCCACGGTCGAGTAGCACGTCACCCACAAAGGTGATGACGGATTGCAGACTAACAACCAGTAGAATAGAAAATAAGTTCATTGTCTTCGGGAACTACGTCGGCAGGTACCTTCAGCGGCTCCATCCAGCTGGGTTCGCCGCGGTGGTACTGCTGCTTGAGCTGCTGCTGCCATTCCTCGTCCGTCAGTCGGGGTACGCCGAGCGGCTGGTCGAACTCGCGATAGGAGAAGACGGCACCGCGGGTGAGGTAGAGCTGGCCGTCGATTTCGACAATGACATAGATTTCGTTGGCACGGCCAACTGCCTCGTAGAGCACCGACTTATTATCGTTGTTGTAGGCATTGGCGGTATAGACGTCGGCCACGACGGCGACGCTCTTGTCCGCACCCTCGACCGAGTTCCAGTCCTGGAGCCACTGGTCGGGTTCGCGCAGCATGTCGAGCGAGATATATTCAAATTGTGCGCCGACGTACTCCAGTTCGCGGTATTCCTCTTCGGTCAGTTTCTGGCCGGCGAGTTCCTTCTTGCTGCAGGCAAGGAAGAATTCGGCATGTTCGCGCAGCGAGGTGGTGTAGCGTTCGGTGTCCTCGGTCGTGAGGTTGTATTTGGCAAACACGCGTTCGGTCTCGGCGAGCAGGTCGATGGCCTTCTGCCAGAACTTCACGTTCGGTTCGACATAGCCCAGGCAGAGGGGTTCTTCCGGTCCGCCGCCGCCACACTCGGCGCCCATGGGCTGCTTGGCGTAGAGGATGGCGTCGTGCTTCAGTTCTGCCCACGAAGCCAGGGCTGCGTTCAGGTTCTTCTTGTCCCACTGCGGGGTGAGCATGAAGTAGTTCGGATGTGTGCCGTCGGCCTTGGGCGTCTCATACTTCTCGGCCTGCAGGGTGGTCAGTGTCTTCATCCATTCGTTCGCCACGTTGTTCTGCCACTTCGTCGGGTCGCTCTCCTTCTTCATCTTGTCGAGCATTTTGGTGTAGTCGGGCCAGGTCTCGGCTTCCTTCAGTTCGTCGATGAGGATGCGTTCGGCGGCAGGCATACCGAAGGCAGCCATCACGTCGAGTCCCTTCGGCAGCGGGCGGAGCGTCTTCTGGCTGTCGTAGTCCACCATCTCTTGCAGCACGAGTGCGTCGGGCATGAAGCGTTGCGGCATGAGATTGATTTTGTAGATGCTCGTTGCCTGGAACTTCGGTACGATGCGTGTCTGCTCGTCCATCAGCTTCTTGACGGCTTCGAAGAAGCGTTTCTGCACCGCGCCGTCGTTGGCCAGTGCCGTGAGCGTCACACCCTCTTTCTTCATCAGCTCCGCAATCTGCGGGATGCTGGCGTTGTCGGGCGTTCCCAAGAGGTAGGTGATGGGTTCGGTGAGGTTCTTGTAGAAGTGCATGACGGTCTGGTTGCCGGTGAGCACTTGCGCGATGACGGCTGCTTCGAGCAGCTGTGCGGGTTTGTCGGCAATGAAGGGTGCCGTCTGTAGCCACATCATCGCCTTGAAGTAGCGCTGCAGACTTTCGGTGCGGGTGTAGTGGCCTCGCGGACGGAAGAGCGAGTACATGAAGTTGACATCGCGGTAGTCGAGGAATTCGCTGAAGGAATCATCGCAGTTTTTGATCTGATTCAGTTCATCCTGGACTTCGGGAATCAGTTCGACGGGGATGTTGAGCGACTGGCTGCCCGTGAGCAGTGCGTGGCCGATGGCGAAGTAGGCTGCGGCGTGTTCGGCGGCTTTCACGAGCTTCGGGTCAGAGGCGTCGTAGCTGTAGTTCGACAGCGCGGTGTGCATCTCGTCGCAGAGCGACGTGAGGCGTGGTATGAACTGTGTCTCCTCAGCCTTGCGCAGCATGACATCGAAGTATTGGTGGAAGGTCTGCAGATAGAGGTCAGTGGTGACGAACGACGGGAAATCGTGGTAGTCGTTGTTCTCATACACCTGGAACAGCTGGTCGTACTGTCCATCGACGATGGCAAATCCCTGCTCGGCAAGCTTCGAACGCAGCTGGTTGCCCGTGGTGATGGGGGCCGACTGCAGGGTCACGGTGAACGAATCGACCTGCTGTGTCTCCCAGCCCAGTCCTTCCTTCTGGTAGAGGTTGACCACGTTGTCGACATTGACGATGAACCCTTCGCCCATCTTGAAGTTCTGCTTCAGCAGTTCGGCCTCGCGGGCTTTGATCTTGTCGATGAACGCTGTTTCCTCTGCCGTGTAGGCGATGGGCTTCTTGGCAATCTCGAACATGGCGGCGCCCTCCTTGTCGTCGGGGTCCCACCACTCATCAGCACCTTCTTCTTCGACCGACCAACGGGCCATCATCAGTCGGTTGTACCACGTCGTCTGCTCGAAGATGCCGCGCAGGTCGGCCGACTCGAAGATGTAGCCCTGCCGCGCAGCAAAGGCATTGCGAAGCACGCGCAGCTCGCTCAGCGTCAGTTGGTTGATGTCCATCGAAAGGTCGATGCCATCTTTCATCGCCTCGACGTTCAGTCGGGGGCGGTTGGACTGCCATTCGGGCACGGGGAGTTGCGGTCCCTCGCCACCCACGCCTGGTTTGCAACCGGCGACCACCAGCACCGTGGCCAGTGTCGCGAAGGCAAGACTGCAAAGGCTACTTGCCTTCAAAAATCTGCATGCTTTCATCTTTCTTGGAATTTAAGGTTAAATATCGTTCGAAGGCGGGACCGAAACGGCTCCACCCATATTCTGCCACTGCAAAGCGCTGTCCGTCGGCCGAGCGTTCGAGGCTGCGTAGGCGTCCGCCGACAAAGCGGAAATCGACTAACCGCCCTCCGAGCCGCGTCCCCATCCACAGCGGACGGATGTGCCCCTTGACGTTATGGAACACAAACAGCCGCCGGTCCATCTCCGTACTGAAGCGTGTCCGCTTCACCACACCGACAAAAGCCTCGGCCAAGCCGTCGCCATCGACATCGCCCTCGCACCACTGATACACGGGGTACGGCAGTCGCCAGCGGTCGGTCCGCACCACCCTACCCCTCGCGTCGCAGGTCTCGAGCAGCAGCACCGAGAGCGAGTCCGTCCGACGTTCGAGCCTGTAGTGCTGGGCGTGCAGGTCGGTGCACAGCGCGAGCAGGGTCAGTATGCCGATCAGCGTCTTTGTCATGAGTCTGCGGCAAAGATACAACAATAAATTAATAATTAAAAATTAATAATTAAAAATTATTTGCAGCTCACAAAAAGGGGGTTAGACATCCCATCGTCCAGACAACGCATACACCCAAATCGGGCAATAGGAATTGCTATTGTACGAAAGGAAAGAAATAATGATTATTCGCAATCATACCACTAACTATCCCACGCAGAGACGCAGAGTGCGCAGAGGTTTTTTTTCTACTCGATGTCTGCGCCCACAGAGACGCGCCGTTACGGCGGCAGAAAACATCTCTGCGCACTCTGCGTCTCTGCGTGGTATTCAAAGGATTGGTGGTACGATTGCGGATAATCATAAAAGACATTGTGCTGAATTTCTCCATATTGCTTTCCGCCAAATACGAAAGGCTTTTCCGAGGTAAAAAGAGCGGCAAACGGCCCCGTATTCCCGCAAGCTGTGCCGAGGGAAGAGGACTGAAGTGCGGAACAAACTCAAAATATCATTGATATTTCTGAAAATTCCATTGATATTTTTACAAATTCCATTGATATTTCTACAAATCTCAATGATATTTTGAGTTTTCAGGGCGCACGGTCTGACTTTCGCGTGCGTCACCGTCGGGTTGCGTCTGCGGCCTGGCTGACTTTGTTCCCCACCCTTTAGGGGCTTTCCCTGCCCATGCAGCGATCGGAAAGTGTAAAGTTCCGATCAACTTTCGGAAGTTGTTTTTTATACCATGAATAGCATGAATAACATAAATGATGGTTTGCGGAGCGATGAGGGCAACCATGAATGGGGAAGCCTTGCGGCTTTATTGCCTGCCGGAGGGGTATAGATGCGGAGCATCCACCATTTATGGTTGCCGCCACCTCAAGTTAAAAGTGAAAAGTGAAAAGTGAAAAATGGATGGATGGAAGCCCCAGCGGGGCTTGACATTAGTAGCCAGCCTTTTCAATGGCTGGATGAAAAGTGAAAAGTTGAAAGTTAAAATGAGAACTATGCTTCATTTTATTCATGCAATTCATGGTATAAAATTTTATGGGTGTCCGGTAAAAAAAATAGTCCCGAAGGGACGACGGATTACAGGCAGGGGTGAAGCAAAGCGAAACCCCTGCTATCGTACATGACAGAAGCGAAGCCCCGAAGGGGCGACAGGCAAGATGAATCGCTTTATGCTCACAGTGTTTGTCTTTTATCTGTCGCCCCGTCGGGGCTTTATTTCCTACTTAACCCCAAGCAGGGGTTGCGCTTTGCTTCACCCCTGCCTGTGGTCTGTCGTCCCTTCGGGACTTTCCAAGCCTCCTTATTCTATGATTCAATTCAGAGCCAACGGTGATGGGGAATTATCAATCTCTTATTTAGCTTTACCGGATAGCAATAATAAATTTTGACTCAACTTTCGGATGTCTCATTATCCACGCAGAGGCGCAGAGTGCGCAGAGCTTATTTCTATCGCCAATTTAATCCTGCGCAGAGACGCACCTGACGGTGCGAGTACGCAGAGGTCTCCGCGTTCTCGCACCGTCAGGTGCGTCTCTGCGCAGCGCAAAAGGTCCATCAGTATCATAAACCTCTGCGCACTCTGCGCCTCTGCGTGATAGATATAAAACTTCCGAAACTTGAAGTTCTAATAATGAATGTTAAACTTGCGGGACACCGAACGGAAAACGCCCGCGAGACTTGCGCACACGGACGTTTTGTAATATATTTGTCAAAAAAATCCGCTGGGCGGTTAGCTTTTCGCGACGCTGAGGGGTATTGAGAGAAAAAGAAAGGATGAAACGAGAGGAAATCGAACGGCTGTTCCGGCAGCACTATGCACGGATGCTGCGCGTGGCACGCACGCTGATCGACGACGAGCAGGAATGCGAGGACGCCGTCGGCGACGTGTTTGCCGACCTGCTGCACGGCACCATCCTGCTGACGGCTGCGACCGAGACGCAGTACCTCATGACGGCGGTGCGCAACCGCTGCCTCAAACGCCTGCGCCACGCCGAGGTGGTGAGGCGGATGGAGAGGGATACCTCCGCCGGAGCGCCGGATGCGGCTGACGAGGACGACGACGGACGGCTGACGGACATCACCGAGTGGGTGGTCGGTCGGCTCTCGGCCGACGAGCAGCGCATCTTCAGCCTGCGATTCGCCGACGGCTGCACCTACGCCGAAATTGCCTCCGAGCTGGGGCTGAGCCGCGTGGCCGTCTGGAAACACCTCCATCGCATCATCCTGATGCTCCGAACCCAATTTAATTCAAAGCAAGTATGAACACTCCTCAATCCCCTCAAGACCTGCTAGACCGCATGGACGCGCAGGATCGGCAGCCCGATGTCGATGCCGCATGGCGGCGGTTTGAACAAAAGCATTTCGCACCCCGTCGCCGGTCGGTCGGCTGGCGGCAGGTGGCTGCAGTCGTGGCTGGCATCATCTTCGCCGCGGGTCTCGTTGTGGCGGCGGTGCAGTGGGCGCGACACACGGATGCCGTGCCGCAGCAGGACGACAGCACCGGCGTGGTCGTGGCGGCGACGAGCCAGCAGGCCGACAGCGTCGTCTGCTTCGACAACACACGCCTCGACAGTCTGCTGAATGTGATGGCCACGCACTACGGCATGGCTGTCCAATTCGACGACGAACGCACCGCCAGCCTGCGTTTCTACCTCACGCTCAGCACGCAGGAGCCGGTCGAGGCTATGCTGCAGCGGCTCAACCAGTTCGACGGCCTGCAGCTCAGCGTCAAGGGCGACACCATCTACGTGCGCAGAGAGGAGGTGCAGCCATGAGACTCTCGGCATTGATCTTCCTGCTGCTCCTCGGCAGCAGCCTCCGTGCACAACTGACGTGCAGTTTCGACAACACCCCCCTGCTCCAGGCGCTGCGCACCATCGACGATGCCTCGCCGGACTACACGGTCGATGTCCTCACCGACGGCCTCGACTCGCTGCGCACCTCGGCGCAAATCAAGGGCCTCAACGCGCCGGCAGCGGTGAAGCGGGCCTGCAAGGGACTGCCCGTGAAGGTGAAAGTGATGGACAGCAGCATCTGTGTGCAACTGCACAGCCGCCGGCAGGAGAAGACGAGCGTCGTCCTGCAGGGCAACGTGCAGGACAGCTTTCTGGAGCGCGGCCTCTTCGGCGTGAGCCTGGCGCTGTTCAGCGCCGACAGCAGCATGGTCGAGAGCAAAGCGACGTTTTACGAAATCGGAAGCGACTCGATGCACGTCACTACCTTATATTATCTGGGCACCTCGGCGCAGCCTGGCCACTACCGCGTCAGAGCGCAGAAAGACGGCTACGACGACGGCTGGGCAGAGGTGGACATCCCGGAGCGGCACAAAGGGGGCAACATCATGGTTCCGATGATCAACATGCGGCGCTCGATGAAGGCTATCAAACTGGGCGAAGTGGAGATTGTCGCCACGCGCATCAAGGTCAGAATGCGCGGCGACACCCTCGTCTATGACGCCCGTGCGTTCCAGTTGCCCCAAGGCTCCATGCTCAGCAACCTCATCGACCAGCTGCCTGGCGCACGGCTGACGGAGCAGGGCGAAATCTTCATCAACGGACGGAAAATCGACGAACTGACGCTGAACTCCCGTTCGCTGTTCCGCGGCAACAAGAAGGTGCTGCTGGAGAACCTGCCCTACTTCACGGTGAAGGAACTGAAGGTCTTCGAACGCGAAAACTTCGAGGCCGTGGCGCGTGGCATCAAGGATGCGCCGAAGGACTACGTGATGGACGTGGCGCTGAAAGACGAATACAGCACCGGACTGATCGGCAATGCAGACCTCGGCGCCGGAACCCACGAACGCTACGTGGGCCGTGCGTTCGGCATTCTGCTCACCAAGACGCTGACGCTGGCCGGCTACGTCAACGTGAACAACACGAATGACCGCGACCGCGGCGGCAGCGGCGGATGGGGCGGCGGCGCGGGAGGCTTCAACATGGGCAGTTACACGTCGCCGCAACAGCGCGTGGGAGCCGGACTGACCATCAACTATAAGAGCACGGCCATCGACAAAAGAATCGGCTGGGCGAAATACAACCTCTATTCAGAAATAGCCTTCGACCGCCTCCACGTCGACAACGAGACACAGACGTGGCAGCAGCGCTTCCTGCCGCAGGGCAGTGCCTTCAGCCGCATGAAACAATGGGACAAGGAGGGGCACACGGTGCTGCAGACTATCAACCAGTTCCAACTGTCAGGTATCGCCAACAACGGCTACCTCATCGCAGGATTCAGGGAGCAGCGCAACGACGGTGGCTCCGACTTCATGCAGTGGGACGACGCCGGCGTGGCGGCCATGCAGCAGGTGCAGAGCCGGGGACGGATGCGCCACTACGGCATCTTCATGTGCCGCATGACGCTGCCGTGGCTGTGGAACAAGCACATCGACTTAGACCTCGACCTGCACTGGACACGCGCCGAGCGCGACTACTATCGCCGCCAGAACTCCACCCTCGGCACCGCCACGAGCGACTACCGCCACGAGTACGACACCGAACGAGCCGCGTCGTACCACATCGAGCCGACCATCGGACGCACGTTCCGACCGCACGAGCGGCTGGAACTCGGGGTGACGGGCCGATACAGGCTGACCGACGACTGGGCCGACAATCCGCTCTACCAACTCTCGCGTCTTGCAGGTTGGGCCAAAGAGGACAGCGTGGCCATCGACCTCACACCGTCCGACCACGACCTGATGGCTTCGGTGCTCGACCCCACGAACAGTTCCTACTACGACCGCCGTCAGCACGATGGCGAAGTGGGCTTACGGCTGAAACTCCTCCGCGGCAAGGGTTTGCCGTTTGAAGTGAGGCTCACCCTGCCCCTGCTCCTTACACAGGAACGGATGGACTACCGCCGTGCCGCCATCGACACGCTGGCCCGCCGCACAGGATTCTTCGTCAACCCGTCGCTCTCGTTGCGCCATGACCGCTGGCGACTGAACCTGTCGATGCACACGTCGATGCCAGCGATGCTGAGTCTGATGCCCATGCGCGACGCCCGCAATCCGCTCTCGGTCCGCGAGGGAAACCCCGAGCTGAAGAACAACCAGCGCCTCGAAGCCTCCTTCTCGTGGAACCACCGCCCGAAGGGTGCGGTGACTGAGGGCCGTGCGACGATGAATCTCTCGGCCGCAGCCACCTATCACCTGCGCAGCACGGCGCAGGGTTTCACCTACGACGCCCTGACCACCGCCTACACCTACCGCCCCGAAAACGTGCGTGGCAACTGGACGGCCTCGACCACCTTCGGCATCTCCCTCGCGCTGGGCAGCAAACAGCGGTGGTGGCTGGACAGCGAAACGAGTCAGCATACGTGGCATTCGGTCGATTACACCTCTGTCAGCGGGATGACGGAAGCCCAACTGAATAAGGTGGAAACGGTGAATGTCGGCGAGACCATCAAACTGCGCTACACGGCCAACCAGACCAAACTCTCGCTCGCGGCCGACCTGCGCTGGCGACGCTCGTGGGGACACCGCCCCTCGTCGCCGTCGATCAGTGCGCTCGACAGCCGACTGACCTTCACCGCCCAGCAGACCCTGCAGCGCAGCGGCACGTCGTTCGCCCTCGACGCCTCGCTCTACGACCGCCGCGGCTACTCCACCTCGGCCATGAACCGCACAGAGTGGCTCGTCAATGCTTCGGTGACGCAGCCCATTCCGAAGACCAACTTCCAACTGCGACTCGAAGCCCACGACCTGTTCAACCAGATTTCCAGCACGCAATACGAGGTCAACGCCCAGGGACGAACCGAGACCTGGCACCGCGTCGCCCCCAACTACGTCATGCTGCACCTGCTCTGGCAGTTCACCCGAAAGCCAAGGAACTGAGCGCAAACGAAAAAGTGCCCTGCATCGAATGGCGATGCAGGGCACTTTTCTGTATAGACCTACAAAATCTTATTCTTCTGTAGCGGGCTCTACGGCGCGGAAGGCGCAAAGTTCTTCGGGCTTGAAGTGGAGCACGTAGCACGACTTGGCTACGACGTCTTCCTCAGCCATGCGGACATAGACGTTGGCCGACTTGGCGAAGAGCTCGGGACAACGGGTGGCGTCGTCGAGGATGAGGAGCGACATGATGATTTCTGCGGTCATGTCGTACAGACGACGGGCAAGGAAGTCGTGTGCTTCCTGGTTGCCGAGTTCCTTGACGTAGTTCACGCTCTTCTCGTACAGCTCGACGAGGCCCTCAACACGCTGCTTCAGCGGCTGGAGCTCGGCGCTCACTTCCTGTTCGAGCATCTCGCGGATGATCTGCAGGTAGGTGCCGTTGGTGATGTAGCGCACGGCTGCGACAACCTGCAGCTGCGTCGTTCCCTCGTAGATGCTGAAGATGCGGGCGTCGCGGAACAGGCGCTGGCTCTTGTACTCCATGATGAAGCCCGAACCACCGTGAATCGAGATGGCGTCGTAGGCGTTCTGGTTGGCATACTCCGAGTTCATACCCTTGGCAAGCGGCGTGAAGGCGTCGGCCAGGCGGGTGTACTTCTTCAGTTCCTGGCGCTCCTCGGGTTCGAGCTTGCGGTCGCGCTGAATGTCTTCGAGTGCCTTATAGACATCGACGAGGCGGGCTGTCTGGTAGAGCAGCGAACGGCCGGCGTCGAGTTTTGCCTTCATGCGGCTGAGCATGTCATAGACAGCGGGGAACTCGATGATCTTCTGACCGAACTGTGCGCGCTCCTTAGCGTAGGCAAGTCCTTCGTTATAGGCTTCCTGCTCGACGCCCACCGACTGGGCGGCGATGCCCAGACGGGCACCGTTCATCAGAGCCATGACGTACTTGATCAGGCCGAGCTTGCGGTCGCCGCACAGGTATGCCTTGGCGTTCTTGTACGTAAGTTCGCAGGTCGGGCTGCCGTGAATACCGAGCTTGTGCTCGATGTGACGGACATTGACGCCGCCATCGCGCTTGTCGTAGATGAACATCGACAGTCCGCGGCCGTCCTTCGTGCCCTCCTCAGAGCGGGCAAGCACGAGGTGAATGTCGCTGTCGCCGTTGGTGATGAAGCGCTTCACGCCGTTCAGACGCCAGCAGTCTTCCTTCTCGTCGTAGGTAGCCTTGAGCATCACGCGCTGCAGGTCGGAGCCGGCATCGGGCTCCGTGAGGTCCATCGACATGGATTCGCCGGCGCAGACGCGGGGGATGAACTTCTGGCGCTGCTCCTCGCTGCCGAACTCATACAGGGTGTCGATACACGACTGCAGGCTCCAGATGTTCTGGAAACCGGCGTCGGCGGCAGAGATGACTTCGCTCAGCATCGAGAACACGGCGTTGGGCAGGTTCAGACCGCCGTAGCGACGGGGCATGCTGACGCCGTGCAGGCCAGCCTTGATGGTGGCGTCGAGGTTTTCGAACGTCTTGCTGGCATAGATCATGCGGCCGTTCTCGAGGTGCGGACCTTCGAGGTCAACGCTCTCGGAGTTCGGTTCGATGATGTTGGCAGCGACGTCGCCGGTGATTTCGAGGATGCGCTTGTAGTTCTCGATGGCATCTTCAAAATCGACGGGAGCGTCGGGATAAGTCTTTGCATCTACGTAGCCCTTCTCTTTGAGTTCTACGATGCGCTTCATGAGCGGGTGCTGCAGGTGAAACGCAATTTCGGGATGATCGCTATAGTAATTTGCCATGATTATTTACTGTTTTGCTTATAATACTTAATGAGTTTCGGAACGACCTCTTCCACAGTGCCGACGATGACGTAGTCGGCGATGGAGTTGATGGGGGCGTCGGGGTCGCTGTTCACCGAGATGATGATGCCCGAGTCCTGCATTCCGGCGATGTGCTGGATCTGGCCCGAGATACCGCAGGCGATGTAAACCTTCGGATGGACGGTCACACCGGTCTGGCCAATCTGACGGTCGTGGTCGCAGAAACCGGCATCGACGGCAGCACGCGAGCCACCGACTTCGCCGTGGAGCACTTTTGCCAGTTCGAACAGCATGTCGAAGCCTTCCTTCGAACCCATGCCGTAGCCGCCGGCAATGACGATGGGAGCGCCCTTGAGGTTGTGCTTGGCAGCCTCGACGTGGTGGTCGAGCACCTTCACGACAAATGCTTCGGGGCTGACATACTTCGATACTTCGGGGCAGACGACTTCCTTCTTGCACGCTCCGTCGTACAGTGCTTTCTGCATCACGCCCGAGCGGACGGTTGCCATCTGCGGACGGTGTTCGGGGTTGACAATCGTGGCGACGATGTTACCGCCGAAGGCAGGGCGAATCTGATAGAGGAGGTTGTCGAAGTGTTTGCCTGTCTTGGCCTCGTCGTAGGGGCCGATCTCCAGCTGTGTGCAGTCGGCAGTGAGGCCGCTGGTGAGCGACGAAGAGACGCGCGGACCGAGGTCGCGGCCGATGACGGTGGCGCCCATGAGGCAGATCTGCGGCTGTTCCTCCTTGAAGAGGTTGACAAGGATGTCGGTGTGTGGAGCCGAGGTGTAGGGGAAGAGTTCGGGTGCGTCGAAGACAAAAAGCTTATCGACGCCGTAGGGCAGAATCTGTTCCTCTACCTTGCCCTTGATGCCTGTACCGATGACGACGGCGTGGAGTTCGACGCCCAGTTCATTGGCCAGCTTGCGACCCTTGGTCAGCAGTTCCTGTGAAACTTCCTGCACTTTCGTGCCTTCGATTTCGCAATATACAAATACGTTGTTCATAATCTTTTTCGAATGTTATGCCATGCTGCGACGGCATCGCAGCAAAGCCGACTGGTTAGCCAATGATCTTTTCGTCCAACAATTCTTTGATCATACCTTCGACATCAGCATCCGAAGCCGTCAAAGTTTTCGACTCCTTCGCCTGGAAAACGATGTTCTTCACAGCCTTCACCTTCGTGGGGCTGCCGGCCAGTCCGCACTGGTTGGCATCGCCATCGACATCGGCCACCGACCACTGGTTGAGTGTGAGGTAGGGGCGTTCGTCGTACAGCTTCTGCATACGCTCGTCCAGTTCGGCAGGGCGTTCCATGGGGCAGGTGGCATACTTGTACTTCATCACGAGCTTGGCGTTCTGCGGACGGCAGGGGGCTGCGCTTCCGTTGACCGTGATGACGACGGGCAGGGGAGCCTCGACGGTCTCCACACCTCCGTCGATGTGACGGCGGATGGTAGCCTTACCATTCTCGATCTTGAGGATTTCCTCGGCATAGGTCACCTGGTTCAGGCCCAGCTTCTGAGCCACCTGGGGACCCACCTGGGCTGTGTCGCCGTCGATGGCCTGACGTCCACCGATGACGATATCGACGTCGCCAATCTTCTTGATAGCCGTGGCCAGGGCATAGCTCGTAGCCAGCGTGTCGGCACCGGCAAAGAGGCGGTCGGTGAGCAGCCAACCTGTGTCGGCACCGCGATAGAGTCCTTCGCGGATGATTTCACCGGCACGTGGGGGGCCCATTGTGAGGATTCCGACGGTCGAGCCAGGGTTCTGCTCCTTCAGACGCAGAGCCTGTTCGAGCGCATTGAGGTCTTCAGGATTGAAGATGGCAGGCAGGGCAGCACGGTTGACGGTACCTTCGGCCGTCATAGCGTCTTTGCCGACATTGCGCGTGTCGGGCACCTGCTTGGCGAGTACAATGATTTTCAAACTCATAGATAAAAACTAAATAAATGTTGATTGTGTTTCCTTATTTATAAACACACACGCACATACGCGCACACACGCGCACATACGTAAGCGCATTCTCTTTCAAGGTGCAAAGGTACGCAAAAATATCGGTTCGACCGAATAGTTTTCCAAAAATGTTGCACAAACGGCACAAACTTGTGCGAACGAGGCGGCGAAAAAACACGAAAACACCCCTGCCGAGGGCAAACCGACCTCAACCGAACGACCTTTTCCCCACCAACCGCCCCCCAAGTCCTCACAAGCAGAAGCCCTCTCAACCTCGACCCTTGAGGGGAGTCCAGACAGGCAGACCTTTCTTTTTTTGTTTTAATTCAAGCTTCGGTAGTTATGATTCCCTGTATATCAGAATTCTCTCCCACGAATGGCATGAATATAAACCATGAATGAGTTCTAATGAGTTCTAATTTTTTTCTTTATTATTCCTTTTATTGCAACCATGAATTAGGAAGCCTTACGGCTTTATGGCTGCATTTCCCATTGCCATAGGCATTGGATGGTATTTTGATATTAGGGGGCTTGGAAAGTCCCGAAGGGACGACAGACCACAGGCAGGGGTGAAGCGAAGCGAAACCCCTGCGTGGTGTTAAGTAGGGAATATAGCCCCGAAGGGGCGACAGATAAAAGACAAAAACATTCAATATCATCGGGGCTTCGCTTCTATCATGTATGATAGCAGGGGTTGCGCTTCGCTTCACCCCTGCCTGTGGTCTGTCGTCCCTTCGGGACTGTTTTTTTTACCGGACACCCATCATTTTTTCTTTATTATTCCTTTTTATTGCAACCATGAATTAGGAAGCCTTACGGCTTTATTGCCTGCGGAAGGGGAATAGATGCGGAGCATCCCTAATTCATGGTTGCCTAAGGCAAAATATTTTGAAAACTCAGACAACCCGCAGGCAAAATTAGAAACAATTAGAAATAATTCATGGTATAAAAATATCACATTCATGGTATAAAATCATCACATCCACGGTTTACATTCAGCTCATCCACGGTTTACATTCAGCTCATCCACGGAATAAACTCAAAATATCAGTGATATTTTTGAAAATATCAATGGTATTTGTAAGAATATCAATGGTATTTGTAGAAATATCAATGATATTTTGACTTTGTTCGGCGCAGCAGCCGAGTCGGAGGCGCGGCGTGGCGGAGTTTGGGGGGCACAGCGACAAAGTTGGACGTGAACAGCGGCCGTGTTTGGGGCGCACCCTGGCGACACAGCAAGCCCCGATGGGGATTGGCTGCGCTACATTCCATCACGTCCGAAACTTGGATGATTAATCATTCATTTTCAATTTCCAAAGCCGCCATTTGCGATAAATTTTCAAGAAAAAGAATATTTTTCTGCCAAATTATTTGCTTTTACAATGGTTTTCTGTATATTTGCACGTTACTTTATCAAATTTTCGCACCCGCGCGGTGCAATTGTCTCACTAACCAAACTCTTAGAATCATGGAAGAAGATTTGAAAGCAAAAGTTGCTGAAGGCGCTCAGGAAGCCGCCGAAGGCGTAAAGGAAACCGCTGCCACAGCCACCGAAAACGTTCAGGACAAGGTTCAGGACGTGAAGGAAGCCGTAGCCGACAAGTTCCAAGACATTAAAGAATCACTCAGCGAAAAGGCTGCCGACGTGAAGGAAAACCTCTCCGGAGCTTCGGACACCCTGAAGGCTAAGGCTGCCGAGGCCATGGAAGACGTCAAGGAAACTGCCGCCGGCGTTGCCGAAGAAGCCAAGGACATCCAGGCCGAGCTGAAGGGCGAAAAGAAGCCGGAACCCGCTTCGAACAACCCGCAGGCACCAGCCATCAAGCTGCCCACCGGACGCGGACTGCTGAAGATGTTCTTCCTCGGACTCATCACTTTCGGCATCTATCCGCTGGTCATCCTCACCAAGATGTCGAACGAAATCAACATCGTAGCCTCGAAGCACGACGGCAAATCGACGATGAACTTCTGCCTGCTCGCCTTCATCGTAGGCCCCATCACCCTGCAGATTGGCACACTCGTATGGTGGCACCGCATCTGTAACCGTCTGGGAGCTGAACTCGAGCGTCGCGGCATCGACTTCCCCTTCAGCGCAAAGACCTTCTGGGGCTGGAGCTTCCTCGGTTCGTTCATCGTCATCGGTCCGTGGGTATTCGTCCACAAGTTCTGCAAGGGCTTCAACCTGATGAACGCCGACTACAACGAGAAGGGATAACACACTCCCCCACCCCTCACACCCCCGAGGGGTCATATCCACACATCCATCGCCCTGCAAGCCCCGCGCCTGCAGGGCGATGCCGTTTTCACACTGCCCCATGCGCCCCACAACGATGGGCATTCGCCGAGGTGCGCCAGGCTCTGCATCGTTGTCCAACAACAAATGGGCTGTGTCGTTGCGTTCGACACAGCCCATTCAGCGTCATTGTATAGTGTTTCTACAGAGTTACCACAGACTTCCCCAAGAGGAATTATCATCTGCGTGGTGGTTGTACTCTTCGCCTTCAGTCGTTTCGAAGTACCCACGCTCCTTGCTGTCGGCCCAGGGGTCCTGGTCAGAAGCTCCGATGAGCAGGGTTTCTATCTCGTAGCTCTTATAACTCGTAAGAGGCTTTACATATTCTTTTTTCATAATCCTAAAATCAATTTACCAGGTTTACTCATTTTACAAAACACTTCTTACCGTTGACGATGTACACACCCTTCGGCAGCGACTGGAGGTCGTCGGACATGCGGCGGCCGGTCAGGTCGTACACGCCCTTCACGCCGTTGTCGGCTGCGATGATGTCGATGCCGGTAGCGGTTTCCGACGGATTGAGGTTGACACCGAACTTGCTCAGACCCTTGATGCCAGGATCGCTGGTCTTGTAGTAGGCACGGTAGGGCAGGATCATGATGTTGTCGCCCTGGCGCAACGTCTTGGAGTTCCAGAAATAGTTCTTCGAGAAGTAGAAGATCTCTTCCGTCTTAGGAACGGCTACACCATTGAGCGAACCGTAGCCGACCATATCCGTCTCGGCGTTGGTGAAGGCTGCATCGCCGACAGCAGGAGTCCGAGGAATGGTGGTACCCGTGGCTTCGATCATGAAGGCCGTGGTCTCTGTCTGTTCCTCCGACACGAGGTGGTAGGGCTTGAAGGCGAGTGCCATCGGCGAACCGATGGAGGTCGAAGCGGTGAGGGTCTGTGTGCCGACGTTGAATACTTCGCCTTCCACACCATCTTCGGGGGTCGAAAGATCGGTCGTCAGGTTGAAGAACTGTACCTTCTCGTTCACCTGGTCGCTGGCGGTACGCAGGTGACCGTCGGGCGAGAGCAAGAGGGTGAAGGGCAGCACGATGGTGGTGTTCTTCGGCAGATCCTTATCGTTCACCTTCGTGCGGAAATAGCGTGCCACGTGGGTGCTGGTGTAGAACTCGTAGGGCGAGAAGAACGGCTGCTGGTCGTTGACCACGATGTCGGTCACGGCTGTGCCGCTCTCGCCACTGGCGATGATGCCGCCGCCCACCATGGACTGCGAAATGCTGAAGCTCTTCGGCATGAAGAAGAGGCAGTTGTCGGCCGTACCGAGCATGATTCCCTCCCAAGCCTTAGCGCCACCGGACACTGTGGTGAGCGAACTCATATCGACATAGAGGACTGTACGCAGCACGTCGCCGGCATACGTCTTGTAGTTGTCCTTGCTCAGTTCAGTCTTGATGGCGTTGACAATGTCGGTTGTGGTGAGATAGCCCAGGGTACCATTTGAAGTCACCTTCACACCGTAGAACACGTGTTCGGTGTCGAGTGCTGTGTCCTTAGGCACGCTCACATTCGAGTTGGTAGCTGCGTTGTAGAGCGGAGTCTTCACGTTCTCGCCCTTCAGGGTAGAGGTGTAGATGGGTGTCACCGTCACGACGGGGTTTTCGACCACATCGACGGCACGGAGCTTGGCTTCGTAGAAGTGGTAGGCGGTGTGGGTGTTCTGCGCCTGTCCAGCCGCTGTCATGATGCAGTGCGTCGGCTTGTCGGCCGAATAGATATAGGCTGTCTGCTCCCCGTCGTTGTCTGCCAGCGTGATGGCACCATAATGGGCATTTTCTTTATTGAATTCCGTTTCAGTCAGCGTACCACCCGAGGTCGTCAGCGTCTTGATGTTCGAGAAGTCAACCTTCACCGTACCGGCACGATAGGCGTCTGTGCGGTCGGTAGGAGCATTGACGTCGCTTCCGCTCTTTTCGTGTTCACTATCGACGAGGTAGTATTGCGAGAATTTCTTGCCGCTGCCTGTACCGTCGTACCAGGTGGTACGGTTTTCGTTCATGGCCTTGTGGAACACAATCTGGTGGCTGTCGCCGTTGTCAGTGTCGTCTTCCTTCGGAGCGATTGGCACAACGATGGTCTCGCCGGCGTTGAACTTGAAGTTGGTGGCATTGGTCGGCACGAAGTGGTCAGCCACCTCGCCGTCCTGCATATAACCGAATTCCAGAGTCTGGAGCGTCGGGTCGAGCGGCATCAGCGTGAGGTCCACCTTGAAGCTGGCTGCACCCGACACCTCGAACTTCACGCCGTCGTTGTCCAGACCGTCCACGCTCAGCTCAGCCGAAGCGGTCGAGATGTCGGCCGTGCCAGCCGAAGTGGTGGGATCGGTGCCGTAGAGAGTGGCGGTGTATTCACCATCTTCCGAAGTCGTTACCACCTCATAGTAGTTGATTGGACACGGTGTGTAATTTGCACCATTGTTACGGTTCTGTGCCTGTCTCGACGCAGCCCAGTTACCGTTATTGCATCTCAAGCCGTAATTGTTGCTACCAGACGTGGTGATAAAACAGTGGTCTGAGGTGATTGTGTAATTAGTTAACACATACGTCCACGAAATGGAATAATTCTCATAATACGTCCAGGTGGTAGCAGTCGTTCCCGTGGTTAACGTACCAGAACTATTACGGAGCAAGTACGCGCCACTTGCATTCCGGATATAATAAGTATTAGCGGCTGAAGCGGCCGTAATGTACCATGTCGTGGCATTGGCAACAGTCGTTGTGTTCGTTGCACCACTGCCATTACTGCTGACAACCAGGTAATTCCCGTTGCCATCGCCCATCTTCACAGGTTTCCCAAGAATCGAAGTTAAGTCTTTTCCACGACTCTCATAGTATGTCTGCGTCGAGCCAGGAACGGGTTCGAACGTCAGCTTTGCGCTTGTGATGCGGTACTTGGCGGGAGATTCAATCCAATACGTACCAGCCTTGTTCACATGGATGGAGCCATCGTACACGCTGACAGTAGCTGAAGCATCTTCGGCCACGACCTTCACTTCCTGCAGGTCGGTCACGTTCTCCTTGTTGAAGAAGTACTGTCGGGGGCTGCTATTGGTTCGCTGCGACAACGTTCCGAAATCCACATAGCCCGTATGAATCTTCATGCCGTCGGAGTTCGGCAGCGTTGCCTCAATCGGGTTCTCGATGACATACTTCAGGCGAAGCTCTTTCATCGTCACACATACCTGCTTCGTGGTGCTCTGTGCCTCGACGCGGAAGAAGAGAATGTTCTCTGCATTCGACAGCGTATGGCTGAACAGCTGCCCGCTGCTGGCGTTGGTCAGTGCCATGGTCTCGCCTGCGCAAGGCGTAAACTCATACGTCGAACCTTCGTTGTAGGTATAGCGCATAATGGTAGCACCTGTGGCACCATACGTGCCCTGGCTGCCGTCAATGTCCATGCGGTATTCCGTGAAGCGGTAACCCTTCGGCGCAACAATAGCAAAACACAGATACTTGTATCCACCATCGCTGGCAGCATAGCTAGAGAACTGCACATGACCGTCGCTGTTGTAGTTCATGTTGTTAACCAAACTTGAATTGGCAAAGAAACCTGTATTACCATCCAGCGGAGCGATTGTTTTATTATTGGCAATCGGGTTCGCATTCAGAATCTGAATCGGTGCCTGATGGTGGCGCAGGTAGCAGCTATAGCGCTGAAGAGCCGTTTGTGAAGTATTCAGATTACAGTACAGCATCGTGCTGTTATCAGCATCAAACGTGATGATGTTGCCCGATGTGCTTTGGGCAGCAAGGGGGAGAACAGAAATCCCCCACAAAAGGAGAACGCAGAGCGATAAGAACAACTCGCGCTTTCCAACCCTTTTCAGGGTCGAGAATAAACCGTAATTTTCCATGCTGTAGTAGTTTTAATGAATGATAGTAGTTATCTTTGTTACCTTGGTAGCTTTTTACCTGAACAGCCGCAAGACCGTACCAGCTTATTTTTACCGTAGTAGTTTGTTTTACTCTATTGCTTCTTATCTTGAGGGGGAAATGATTTCTATTTTCTACACCACTTGGCCATCAAGAACCAATTTTCGCACATCAAATATTTAGTAGTAGTCCACAAAGGAAAGGTATCCTAAAAATCCATTTGAGGTTGCTAAGATAGTGCTTTTTCACCAAAAACACATCAAAGTTACAATTTACCCCCCCCATTTTTAAGTTTCTTTAACAAAACACTCGAATTAAAGGACTGTTTTTCCGTAAAATAATGTAATACGGATGTAATAGAAACGAAATCTTTTAGACACAAAGCACGCCGACTCCCTGGGGATGAGTCATGAAATCTGCGTACATTGCATCCCCGAAAAGCCTCCAATGCTAACCCGTCATTGAGTTATATCGGGTAATAAAGCAAGAAGCCCTCTCAGCACTTCGACGTGCTGAGAGGACTTCCGTGATCTCGATGGCCCGGTGCTGCGAGCCTGTCGCAGCCCATCACCGCGAACTCATCAGTGGCGCTGACGGCGTACCGACACGCGGGGAGCACTGCTGCCGCTGTCGTTGCCGCCCGACTTCTGCTTCGATTCCTTCGCACTGCTACGGCGAGCTGAGCGCGAAGCCTTCTCGGCAGACTTCTCAGCACGGGAACGTGCGCGGCGCGACGACTTGTTGTTCTGTGCAGCGGCGATGCTGTCCTTGCGGGCTTGCTCGGCCGAGTCAATGGGGGTTGACCAGATGTTGCGCTCGAAGTCGGTGAGCTGCTTCTCGATGCGAAGCTGCTCGTCGCGCAGTGCCTTGGTCTGACGGATAGCGGCCGAATCGACATATTCCTCCTCCATCTGTTGCTGCTGGCGGGCATTGACCTGCTCCTGGAGCGACTTGCCCTGCATGTTGGTGGTCATGTAGATGTCGCCCTTGTAGTGGTTGGTGGCAAAGAAATCGGCCATCGACATACGGGCAGCGTTGTTGAGGTTGCTGGTCATCACCATCTTCTGTGCGAGATATGGCTCGACGTCCTCAATCTTGACCCAGAACAGGGGATACTTGCGCTGGTCCATGGAGAAGTCGTCGGCACGGTGGAGCACAGGGCAGAGGGCGACGACGCGCGAATGGTAGGTAGCTGTGTTCTGGTCGAAGTAGCTGCTTTCCTTCACATAAATGCTGAGCACCTCGCTGCTGGGGATGTCTGCATCCTCGACCTTGATTGTACGGCCGTCGATCTGATAGAGGATGCCGTAGCGGTCGAGCATATCCTTGAAGTGCATGCGATTGGTCGGGCTGAAGTCCTCAGCGCCGTCGAGCTTGTACTCGTAGGCAGGTATCTGTCCCGTATTGAGCAGACGGAAGAGCAGCGTGAAGAGGTTCACGTCGTTTCCATGGGGCTCGACGGGATAGTAGAGCGCTGCATTCTGGTCCTTCGTCAGGTCCAGCGAGCGATAGACGTCGCGACGCCAGGGCACTTCCTCGGGCACTGCCACAGCTGTGGGGAACATGATGCTGGCACGGCTGACAGCGGGTGCGTCCTTCTTGGCTCCGGCCGACGTCTTGCGAGCTGCCGCACCTGTCCGCGTGGCGTTGGTGTTGCGCGAGGCGGAGGACGACTGCACGCGAGTCTTCTGCGGCTGAGCGTTCGAAGTTAAAAGTGAAAAGTTAAAAGTTAAAATGAGCAGGAATGCTCCTTTGACGATTCTTTTCATATCCGTATGGACTTATGGAATTATTTCTTTTATTTTCGTTTTCGTTGAACGGAGAACGGAGAACGTTGAAAGATTCTTCATTCTTCATTCTTGACGGGAGCGTTTAGTTGACGATGACCTCCATGGCGTAGGGCAACGTACGCTCGATGCCGTCGGGACCGATGGCGTGGACACGTGAGATGTTGAAACGCTTGCCACGGCTCAGACGTCGGAACATTTCGCGCTGGCGGTCGGTGAAGGCTGCCGAGCCGGACTTCTCGACGATGGAGTTACCCATGTTGTCGGTGAATACGGCCTCGAAACCGGTGACACGGAAGGGGATGTCGAGCAGTCCGTCGTCGATGGCTGCCGCGATGCCAGGCGTAGCGAGAAGCATAGCCTTGCCGATGGGGGCTCCGCCCTTGTAGCGGTTGGTGCCGCCCTTGCCGTCACTATATTCTATATAAGGAGAGGGGTCGGGCAGTTTGCGCACGTGGAAAGTGAACTTACCCATCTCCTGCTGGCGTCCTTCGTTCTGCGCGGTGACGGTGAAGGTGACATCCTGGCCTACGTTGGTGGGCACGGCGATGTATTCTCCGTCGCTCTTCTTCGTGAGCGTTCCGTTCGACATGGTGAGGGTAATCTTATTGGTCGGAACGCCAGGCACACTGACGCTCACGGGGTTCTGGTAGCCGGCATACAGCATATTCATCAGCGTGGCGCTGACGGTGGCAGAGGGCTGCACGACGGTGTAGGGCTGGGAGAACTCGCGGCGGATGGTCTCGCCATCGCCGTTGCGCATCTCGAGATAGCCCTTGAGGGTGAAGTCGCCGACGGAATTACAGATGGTTTCGTAGTGTCCGTTGGACGACTTGAGCAGGGTGTTGCCGACGTAGATGTCGGGGCGTGCCGTCGTATCGACGGCTGCCATGATGATATTGGCCGAGAACTTGCCGCCCTGCACGACGGTCTGCGACGAAGGAATGACGAAGGCGCTGATTTCGTTCACGCGCACGTCCTTCACGTCGATATTGGCGACGAGCTGGTGCAGGATTTCGCCTTCGGCATAGCGCACGTCGTTCTGAAGCTTGGTGAGCAGGGTGACGGCGGCTGCCACAGGGGTGTTCTCAAACATATACTCCTGCCAGTTCTTGCCCAGCGCCTTGCCCTTGAGGGGCACGGAGGTCGAGAGGTTGTCCTCGATAATCTTCTTCTGGGCTGGGTCGTTGACCATCTTCACCACGTTGGCACGGTAGGAGTTGATGGCATTGAAGAGGGCTTCACCCTGTCCGATGCTGGGCGCCAGCATGACGTGGGTGGCAGCCTCCAGGTTTTCCTTGCCACGGATATTGTTGAGGTCTGCATCCTTGCCATCCGCTTCGCGCACGATGCGCAGCTTGAGCTCCTGCGCAAAGTTGAAGATTGAGTCGGACATCTGCTTCACCTGCTCCGCCTTCTGATACCACTGCCGCACCTTCTCCGGATTCTGCTTCATGGCAGTTTCCATTTCGGCATAGATGGCTGCGTTCTGCGACGACGCATTGTTGGTAGAGCGGTTCAGTCCTTCGTCAACCAGCAGGAAGCCGTTGAGCACATCCGACGACACGTTCAGGGCCAGCATGGCCATCAGAACGATATACATCAGATTGATCATCTTCTGACGTGGAGAGACTCTCTTTTGTTGACTTGCCATTGATTGAGTTCTTAAGTTTTTGAGTTCTTAAGTTCTTAAGTTTTAGAGTTCTTGAGCGAAGAAGCCGAAGGGGCTTATCCCACTTTCATCTTCAGCGCCTCAACCATGCGTGCATAGACGCTGTTGAGTTCGGCGAGCTGCTCGGCCAGGTGCTTGGTCTGCGTGTTGACATCGTCAATGGTTGCGCTCTGCTGACCGACGCTGCGCAGCTGCATCTCGTAGAATCGGTTGATGCCGGTGAGCGTACGGTTCATCGTCTCCATCTCTTCGCTGTCGCGGGTCAGGCGCTTCGACTGCTCAGCCACGAGCTTGAGTGTCTCGGTGAGTTCGTTGAGCTGGTTGACGTAGGCTTCGGTAGCCTGCTGCATGGCGGGCGGCATGCCTGGGATGTTGGGGATGCTGACGTGGCTGAGGTTGTCTGCCAAAGCAGCTGCATCGACCGGAGTCTCTGCCCCACTCTGCATGTTGATGGGCTGTCCTGCTGCGGGAGTGCCGGCGGTCGTTCCGACGACTGCCACGGCTGCGGGCTGCTGCACGCTGCCACCACCGCCGCCACCACCGATGATGATGGTGCCGCCACCAAGGCCACCACCGCCGACCACGACGGTGCCGCTGCCCTGCTGGGCGTGTTCAACGACTTCGTTGTCGCTGTCTGTGTCCTCACCCTCCTTCTGCTCGGCTACGGCATCCGTGGGTTCGTAGTCCACGAGCGGCGTGTCGAAACCTGAGAGGAAGAACACGATCACCTCGGTGCCCATACCGATGAACAGCATGATGTCGGCTCCGGCAATGTGCGTCAGTTTGAAGAGGGCACCCAAGATGACAATTGATGCGCCCCAGCTATATGCGTAGTTCAGGAACGTCTGGCCGGCTTGTGTGTGCAGCCAGGCCTGAATGGCATTGAAGTTCTTTTTTAACTTTGGCATGGTATCCTATTTTTTTTGTTTTCTGACTTTTCCGGCGGTTCCCACCTGCGAACGCACGCAGCGGAATCCGATGAACGAGCGGCCTACGTTTTGGAACTCGGCTGTGCGCCAAGCCGACTTGATGAAGCTTTCGGGGTCCTTCCACGAACCGCCGCGCACACTCTTACGCTTCAGGGCGTAAGGGTCTTCCTTGGCGGCACGGTAGGAGAGTTCGGGGTTCATGTCGCTCATCGAGAGCACGCCTGCCTCGGTGAAGATGGTCGAGGTCCACTCAGCCACGTTTCCGGCCATGTCGTACAGTCCGTTGGAGTTGGCACTGTAGATGCCGACCTTCGACGTGATGAGGTTTCCGTCGGAGGTATAGTCGCCGCGGTCGGGCTTGAAGTTGGCATAGAAGCAACCTTTGTCGCTCTTCACGCCATCTTGGTTCCAGGGCAGTTCGTTGCCTTCCTTTCCGCGGGCAGCATATTCCCACTCAGCCTCGGTCGGCAGGCGGTAGCGCTGAATGTACTTGGCGCTGGGGCCGAGTCCGCGGATCAGGAAGTCGGTGCGCCAGTTGCAGAAGGCGTTAGCCTGCTCCCAGTTGACGCCGACGACAGGATAATCGTTGTAGTTGGAGTGGTTGAAATACTGACGCATGTAGATTTCGTTCTCCGCGTTCTGGAAGTCGTTGATCCAACACGTGGTGTCGGGATAGATATTGATGATATAGGTATTGACAAAGTCCCACATCGAGGAGAGCGGACGGGTGATGGTCTCGCGGTGGATGATGCCTTCATCGTCGATGTAGGCCGTGTCCTTCGAGATCATGACGACTTCGTCGGGATCCACTTCGATGTCGGTGTTGAGGTAGCGCTCCTGCGGATTGAGGCGGTACTTGCGCTGTGCAGCCATGGCGTAGTCGAACGTCTCGTAGCGATAGTTCATCTGGCTGGCGTCGAGCATGCGGTCGCCCGTCACGGGATGTGTGATATAGACACTCTCGAGTGCACGCTGCTGGTCTTCGTCAGGATTCTTCCAAGGGATGCTCTTGTTCCAGTTGAGGTGAGGCGTGATGGGGTCGCCGTTTTTGTCCTCCTCGATCTTGAACGATTCGTCGCCACCGAAAGCGGGGTCGGCCAGACGTTCGCGGATGATGCTGTCGCGCACCCAATAGACGAATTGCCGATACATGGAGTTGGTCACTTCATGCTCGTCCATCCAGAAGGCATCGACCGAGATTTCGCGGGTCGGCATCTGTTTGCCCCACAGCGAGTCGGTCTTCTCGGTACCCATCTTCAGTGTACCACGCTTCACAAGCACCATGCCGTAGGGAGCAGGTTCTTGCAGACTGCTACCGCTCACGCCGGTCACTTCGCCGCCTGCTGCGCCCGAACCCGAACGGCTTGTCCCGCCGAAGCAGGAGGCCAGCATCAGTGCCGCCAGCAGGGTCAGTATTGAAAAGATTTTCTTCATATTTGATGATTAACTATATGTGCTATATGTGCCAGAAATGTTAGATGTGCCAGAGAGGCTACAGAGGCGATGGAGGCTGTGTGCCAGGCGTCGTTCCTTACAGGAAGCGCACGCTCTTGTGCTTGTTGCGACCTTTCTTGAACAGGTTGAGGTCCACCTGATAGCCCAGCGTGATTTCGTGCGAACCGTTGACCAGCCCGATGCCGGAAGTGTACATCTGGTAGCTGTAGCCGAGGCTGATGCCGTGGAAGTTGCCTCCCACCAAGAATGTGGTCGAGATGCTTGGGCTGTAACCCACACCGGCGTAGAACGCACGGCCCTCATATTCGTATGCCAATCTGCACTGTACATCCTCGCGCCACGACCTGAAGTCGGACATCACGAGAAACGAAGGCTGCAAAGAAAGAAACGTATTTTTGAATCGAATATTGCATCCGCCCATTAAATAATATATCCTTTCGAACTGAAATTCATTCTTTTCGCCCAACTCGACCAGCGGCGCCGCCAGGTGCTGTGCCGACGCTCCGACCCAGTAGTTGGGATGGTAGAAATACAAGCCTGCGGCAAAGTCAATCTTCGACCCATTGACTTCGCTCGTAGGGAATGCGGGGTCGTTCTCCTGCTGGAGCTTGATGTTGCTGCCACCGATTTTTTCGGAGAGGAAGGCGGCCTGTGCGCCGATGGCCAGACGGGACTTCTTGCCCAGTTTCAGGTTGTAGGCATACTGCAATCCAATCTTCTGCGTGGTGAAGATGCCGGCCTTGTCGCTCACGAGGTTGATGCCGACACCGTGGCGCGGACCGAGGAAATAGATGGGCAGGTCGGCACCGACGTACATCGTGGCAGGCGCATTTTCGTAGCCCACGAACTGCATCGAGTAGGCTGCGGCGACATTCAGTTTGCCGTCTGTGCCCGACACAGCGGGGTTGAAATACGAGCGCAGGCGTGTGTAGTCGCTGAACTGCACATCCATCTGTGCCCGAGCCGTCAGCGCCGCCGACAGCAGGAGCAGAAGCAAGAATTTTTTCTTTCCGGCCATTGGTAAAATAACGTGAGCACAAGCGTTTTATTGCCTAAGCACTTCGCCCGACTCGTTGGTGTCGAAAAAAACCTGACGGCTCTGTTCGTCGGCCACTTCGAGGTCGTTGTACTCGAAGGTGAAGTCGCTCAGCGTGTATTGGTCGCTCGGTGCGACGTTGTACTGTGTCTTGCATGTCAGGCGGCACTTCCGCATCGTGATGTGATCGGCCCGCGACGGAATGATGTCCTTGCGGCCCTGCAGGTCGAAGAACTGTGTCCACGGGTGGACGTAGAGGAAGTGTGTCACCGTCCCCGTGACGTCCTCCACCAGGATGTGCTCGTAGTGCTGCGGCGTGTCGGGGCGCATCTTCAGCCAAAGCAGCCGCGTGGCTTGGTCCACCTTGATGCGCCGCAGGATGACGTTGCGGTTGTGGACCGATTCGCTGCCGCAGGTCAGACAGCTGTGGCAGAAGCCGTACTCGCAGTCCTCGATCAGGATGCATTCGTTGCTGCCGTTGTCGGGACTCTGGTCGGCATCGACGCCCTTGCCGCCCTTCAGCGCCACGGCGTCGTCGTTCACATTCATGTAACAGCCGGAGATGAGTACGTCCTGGCAGACATCGATATCGACGGCATCGCTCGACGGAGCCTTCACCGGTTCGTGCGGCGCGAGGATGCGCAGTTTCAGCAGCTTCACACGCTGACACTTGTAGAGGTGGCACGTCCAAAATGGCGAGTTCTGGAGTGTCACCCCGCTGATTTCGACATTCTTGCAGCGGGAGACGTACAACAGGCGGGGACGCTGCTCGTCCTTGTTCGTGCACTGCGGATTCCACTGGCGCCGGAGCCAGAAGGCACGCCAAAAGCGTTCGCCGTTGCCGTCGATGGTGCCTGCACCGGCAATCCGCCATCCGTCGAGCCCGTCGGCATTGATGAGGGCTGCGAAATATTTGCACGACTGTCCCTCGATGCGCGTATCGAGCACGGGATAGTCGGCAATGTTGTCCGAAGCCTTCAGCACGGCACCTTGACGCAGGAACAGGTTCACGCCCTGGCGC
Organism: uncultured Prevotellaceae bacterium; assembly: GCA_900319385.1. Classification (GTDB taxonomy): domain Bacteria; phylum Bacteroidota; class Bacteroidia; order Bacteroidales; family Bacteroidaceae; genus UBA3839. The sequence goes on from ONOG01000023.1 coordinate 62,537, forward strand.
ATGAACAGCGCACCGGTGAGGAACGTGCCGCGGGGAATGACCACCGTGGCGTTGCGTCCCGTGGCTGCGGCTTCGTCAATCACCCGTTGCAGGGCTGCCGTCTGCACGAGGGTGGAGTCCTGCACGACGCCATGCTGCGTCACCTCAAATATTTTTCCGGGGAGCGTTCCGTCGTACGGTTCGGTGAACTTGAACCACGGATCCATCAGGCTTCCGTCGGGCCACAGCCGCTCTACAGGCCGTTCCTGTGCTGACACTGTCAGCACGCAAATGGCCGCCACGACGGACAGACACAGCCGTCGCACCATCTCATGCGCGCGTACGTTCATATAAATAGGTGTAGTCTTCATACGCCACAAAGGTACGACAATTAATTGAAAATTAAAAATTGAAAATTGAAAATTAAAGTTTCGGAAGTTGTGATTCCGTGTATATCAAAATTTTATACTATGAATGACATGAATACAAACCATGATACAAACATAGCACATCCTTGGTATGAACCCGGATATAGTGTAGAACAAACTCGCCTACGTCGCAGCTAAAAGTCAAAATATCATTGATATTTCTACAAATACCATTGATATTCTTACAAATTCCATTGAGATTTTCAAAAACATCAATGATATTTTGAGTTTGTTCGGCGCAGCAACCGAGTCGGAGGCGCGGCGTGGCGGAGTTTGGAGCGCGGCGTGGCGGAGTCTGAGGCGCGGCGCGACGGAGTTTGGGGGGGCACACCAACAGAGTTGGATGTGAACAGTGGCAGAGTCGGAGGCGCAGGGTGGCTGTGTTTGGAATAAAATCTTCATCGCGAAAAAATTTGTGGATGGAGTTTCCTTTTATCCTTTTTTTTTCGGATATTTGCACCTCACAAGGGATGATTGACCGTGTCTGCCATGAAAAAGTCAGCTTTTGTACTTCGTCAAGTTTGGCTCTCGTGCCTGCTGCTTCTGCTACTTGGATGTGGAGGTGGGTGTCGGCGTGACAGTCAAGAAGCCGCACACCAAGCTGTCCCAGACACGGAAAGGGCCAGGAGAGAGAAAGCGGAAGCACTGGGGTTTTCGGCGACTGCCCAGCTGGAACTGCAGCTCATTGGCTCACCCGACGGACTTCCGTGCGACGAGGTGAAGGCCGTACATCAAGACCGCGAGGGCTTCGTCTGGATAGGATCGCGACATGGGCTGTTCAAATATGACGGTTTCCAGTTCAGCAGCATCCGCAACTATTCGACCAACGACGCTGTGCTGACATCGAACGACATCTGTTGCCTGAACGACGATGCAAACTACGTATGGGTAGGTACATCTGACGGTATGAACCGCATCGACAAACGTACGGGACGTATCAGCCACTACCCGCTGACCGACACAGAAAACTGCCGCGTGACCGACTGTATCCTCATCACCCGTGACGGCGGCGTGTGGGTGGGCACCGATGGAGGTCTGTATATCTACGACCCGACGTCAGACCGCTTCGTGTTCCACTGCAACGGCCAGCAAGGCTGCATCATCCCCTACTGCTCGGTCAAGTCGCTCTGTGAAGACGAGCAGGGCTACATTTGGGTGGGCACTTGGGACCACGGGCTGTATCGTTACGCAAAGACAACGGCAACTTGGTATCACATGCCCGACATCAGCGAGCGCCACTCAGCTCAAGTAGTCCATGCCGACCACCGAGGCGGGTTGTGGGTGGGCACATGGGGCGACGGAGTCTATCGCATCGACAATCCTTATGCAACGGGCGAAGCCCTATCCTTTATAAAGCTACCTGAGGCAGAAGCCGATAATCACTTCGGCAGCATCATCTTCAGCCTGGCCGACGACCCACAGACCTCGTCGCTCTGGGTCGGCAGCCGCGGAGGGCTGACCATCTACGACACGGAGCATCCCCTCGACACACCGCCCAGGGTATTCCCTGCACAGCGTGACTCCACTCATCAATACATGAGCCGTGGCATCACCTCTATCGTACGCGGACAGTCGCGACACATGTGGATGGCCACCATCGGACAGGGTATCATCAAAGCGTCAACTGTGCCCAGTCCGTTGAGCAGCTACAACCTTCACACGTTGTTTCCTGACCTGACGAACATGGATAAGATCACGTGCCTCTATCCAGGCGACAACGGCGAACTGTATGTGGGGCTCGACCTGCAGGGCATCCGCGTGGTCGATTCGCTCGGACAGACCCGTAACGTGACACAATCACTCACAGGACGCACGGTCGTAGGCACCGTGAATGCCATCGTCCGGCGACGCACCGGCGAAGTGCTGGTAGGCACGACTTACGACGGCTTGTTCGTCAGCAATGGTCAGAGTATCACCCACTATGAAGCGAGGCAGACTCCGTGGCTTGATGGCCAGGGCAGCGTGTTTGCTTTCTGCGAAGAGGACGACGCCTCGCTGCTTGTAGGCACAGACATGGGACTCTGCATGCTCCTGCCCGACGGTCGCGGCGTGAAACTGAACAAGGAATGCGGACCCTTGGTTTCCATTTCCCGAATCTCACATATTACCAAGCAAGGCGACGACCATTGGCTTTCCACCCAAGACAGCGGACTGCTGCGGCTACACGGACCGCTACACCCGGGTAGTCATCCAGAGATTAGCCGCCTCGACCATGCCCTCACTTCACACGGCGACACTCTCAACATCGTCAACGTAGGTCCTGCCGTCGTGGACCATCAGAACCGGCTCTGGACCTGTGCCGATGATGTCGGGCTGCTGCTCTTCGACCAGGAGCGAGGCTTCCTGACGAGCGTTAACGACCGTTTCGGACTGACCGACATCGACATCCAATCCATCGAGATCGACCGTCATGGTCACCTTTGGCTCTCCACCAACGTCGGCATCCGCCAACTTCAAATTTCGAAACAGGCCGACCTGCAACTTTCGCGCGTCTATACCACCCACGACGGGCTCCCCACCAACTACTTCGGCGGGGGTGGTGCGTCGTGCCACCTGTCCGACGGAACGCTTTGTTTCAGCAGCATCGGACACATCACCCGTTTCAGTCCCAAGTTCGGATTGTCACAGGACGCGGAAAGGACTCAGGAACACGCACCTCTCATCACCGACATTAAGGTCCTCGGCCGCAGCCTGTCTGAACCAGGCTACGAGAGCTACGCCGACCTCCTGCCACCATTCACCCGCAGCGTCACCCTGCCTGCACCACCCAACTTCATCAGCTTTGAATTTTCTGCCCTTACATTCGGAAACACACTCAGCACGAGCTTCCTCTACATGCTTGAGGGATATGAACAGGACTGGACAGCAACAAAACCTGGCGAACACGCCGTCCACTACAGAAACCTCCCATCGGGACACTACCGTTTCCTGCTCCGCTCGCTTGACTCCGAAGGACACTGGAGCCCCATCGGCACAACACAGGTCCATGTGCTCACACCCTTCTACCTGCGCCCCTGGGCACTACTTCTCTATGCCCTGCTCCTCGTGACAGCGTCCCTGGTTGCCTATCGTTACCTTCGCCGTCGGGAACAGGAACGCCGTCTCCGACTCCGTCTGGAGCTGGAACGCGAGCAGGCCGACGAACTCAATCACAAGAAGCTGCAACTCTTCACCAACATCACCCACGACATGATGACGCCACTCACCGTCATCGCCGCAACGGTCGATAAGATAAAGAGCGAACACTACACAGCACAGCCGCACGACCTCCAAGTCGTGACCGACCATCTGAACCGACAGACCCGTATGCTCCGGCAAATCCTGGCATTCCGCAAGTCGGAAACGGGAAACCTGCGGCTATGCGTGTCACCAGGACGTCTGGCCGACTTCTGCCGCAGCGAAGTCGAGAGCATACAGCCCCTCATCCGCCACCGAGGCCTCACCCTGAGCTTCAGCACCGACTGCGACAACCTCGAGTGTTACTTCGACCGAGACCTCATCGACCACGTGCTCTACAACCTCCTCACCAACGCAGCCAAATACAACCGCCCAGGAGGAACCATCCACCTCGCGCTTCTGCAGGCCGACGACCCCGAGTTCGTACGCATCGACGTGACCGACAGCGGAGCAGGCATTCCCCCCGAACGCCAGCGGACACTCTTCCGCCGGTTCTACGAAGGGGAGCACCGCCGGTTCAACACCTACGGAACCGGCATCGGCCTCTCCCTCACCAAAGATTACGTCACCCTCTGCCACGGCACCATCAACGTCGAGAGCAAGCCGGGAGTAGGCACCACCTTCTCCATCCACCTGCCCGTCGGCCGCAACCACTTCAGCGAAGAGGAAATCCAACAGATTGCGACACCCACACAGTCGGAACCCTCCTCCCCATCCGCAGCCGACAGTTTCCTCCCCGCAGACAGCACAGCAGAGGTCCCACAGCGCTCTACCCTCCTCATCGTCGAGGACAACGAAGACCTGCTCAGCCTCATGCGTCAGCTGCTCGAGCAAGACTACCACATCGTTTGTGCCCGCAATGGTGAGGAAGCCCTCCATCTTGTACAGACGGAATCGGAAATCAACCTCATCGTGTCCGACATCATGATGCCAGTGATGGACGGACTAGAGTTGACACGTCGCATCAAAAGCAATGTCGAAACCAGTCACCTGCCAGTACTGCTTCTTACAGCCCGACAAACCGACGACGACCGCATCGACGGCTACGACGTAGGCGCCGACGCCTATCTGACTAAACCCTTTTCGATGCCCCTGCTCCGTTCGCGCATCCGCAACCTTCTCCAGCAGCGGCATGATATAGCCGAACGATTCCGTCGTTCGCTTGTCATTGACCTTGGCGACAGCCCCACCAACGACATAGATCGCCAGTTTCTCAACCAGTGTATGCAGAGCATCAACCGCCACCTTGCCGATGCCGACTTCGATCACGCCCAGATGGCCAACGAAGTGGGTATGTCACGCTCAGCCTTATTCAAGAAACTCAAGGCACTCACCGGCATGGGTTACTCTGTATTCGTTCGCCATGTACGCCTCACAGCGGCTCGGAAGATGATGGACACCCACCGCTACGACCGTGTGTCCGATATCGCCTATGCTGTCGGATTCAGCGACCCACGCTATTTCTCCACCTGCTTCCGCCAGGCCTTTGGCACCTCCCCCACCGACTATATCGACGCACTGCATCAAGACAAGGCATAGCCCCTAACTGATTTACATCCATTCATTACATTCGATGGAGTTTCTCGCCCTTTCCCGGCAGAGGTAATTCCATCGATTTTTTTTGCCAAAACATGCCATTCCCGTTTCATTTCCCGATTTTTCAACATAATAAAACGAATTCTCAACATCCTTGCGCTGCATTTCCACTAATTTTGCCGCATAATTCTATTTATAAACTCCAAAAATCAATCATTATGAAACGAATTGTCTTGACAGCCCTGTTGGGCTTCGTGTTCCTCGCCAACCTATTCGCCTCCGACCCAGGTGTGGTGATTAGCGGCGTGGAGGGAAACTACTCAATCGGTACGTTTGCCAAGGGAAGCGTTGTCTTCCTCAACCGAACCATGACGTTCGGCGACATTCCCGAACAGTTTGATGGGTGGCAATTCACCCAAATCAACGCCTACTCC
>ONOG01000040.1 GCA_900319385.1 uncultured Prevotellaceae bacterium
CCCCTCCTGTGGCTCGCGCAGTTGCAAGCCGCAGTCATTGGTTGGGATGAATCTTGTCTGTTTCATATTCTCGTTTTACATTTGAAAATGTTATCTACTTATCGGGCGAAATAATGTTTGGGGTTTACTCACGATGCCGAATGCTTCCGAAGCCGACATCCGAGGTTTTCTTGGTAGCACGGGAGGGAGTCGAACCCTGCCGTGCTTATGGTTATGAGCGCACACGGATTTTAAGTCCGTTGCTCTTTGTTGGTCGATTGCCCGAAGTCAGATTACTTAAAGGTTGTCCGTGTGCGCAGTCGTAAAAGAGTATGCGTTGCGACTATGCGGCACGTTGTAATTGTAATCGCTTCTGAGGTTCGTGCATTCGTTCTTTACGTTAGGCCATCGGTAGCAGACAAGCGTCATGCTAATCTCGCCCATCGGTGTCAGGACTGAGTAAGCATCAACGACTTGGGCAGACGCAGTGGAAGCCTCCTGTGCAACCATTACGGGGGTCTGCCAGTCCACGATGTTGAACTGTGAATCGAACGCAACGACGGTCATGCCGTCCAGTGAGAGAGTAGCTACCTGCTCGTAGCCGATGTCCTGCTCAGGCGGGCTGTAGGCCTTCATCTGAGCCATTGCCGAGATGGTCAACGTGATCATCATCAGCATTGCGCAACAAAGAAACTTCTTCATCTTGCTTTTCGGTTTAATATTAAACTTGTGCCGAGTCTCACGGCATTACTATTGTCTTATTGGGTTTACTGCGTGCCGCACGCGGCGTTCACGCTCTTTTTTCGCTTGTCGGACTTCGCGCTCCAGAGCGTCGATTTCCTCTTTTGTCGGGTTTGGTGTCATACTTTGCTATATTTTATCGCTTGGGTTTACTATACTCAACCGCTTGTGTTTTCTATACTAAACCGCTGCGGTTTGCTATATTAACCTTATGCGGTTTGCTATACTAACTTCATGCGCTTTCGTCGCCCTCCTTTGGCGGTTCTCCCACGGTGTACGTGCCGGGCTTCAGCTGGGTGCTCGCGTCGCTCTTGGCGATGAGAGCCTTCAGCGTCATGAGGTTGGCCGATGCCATTGGCACGTCGCCGTCCTCCACGGCTGGCATGTCGAAGTCGCGGCGAGCCTCGTTCACGGTGCAGAGTCCGGCCTGCATCTTCAGCTGTGCCACCTTCGCACGGCGTTCGGGGTCCATCACCATCAGCGGGTCTTCGCAGATGTGGATGTCGCGGTAGCCATAGTCAGCGAAACCAATGAGTTTGCGAGCAATCTCTTTTTCCATTTCCGTCTTGTCGGGCAGGATGGTACGGGTGTGGAACTCCATCGTGGCGTTCTGATAGTCGTTGTAGTGCGAGTTGGTATCGAGCATCAGCAACGGACGGGGAACCGCCCAGAATCGAGCCACGTCATCCAGTCCGAGGTTCATCTGCTCCAAGAGTTGCATGTCGGCACTCGTCATGCTGATGTTCTGCACAGAGTTTAGATTGCGAAGGGCTATCACGTCCTGCTGATAGATTTTGTCGTTCAATTCCTCAGCATATTTTTCGACCTCTTTAGGGTCAAATATACCGCTGCTGATGGGTGCCACCTGTCCGTTGTTTAATGTCTCGCCAATGACAAGTTTCATGCGCCCGCCCTTTGCAGCCACTTCCAGCGACTGCGCTTTCTGCGTCTTGATGATGGAAAGCGTTTCGGCTGCGTATTGCACGGTCGAAATGCCCCAGAAGCCGTTCTGCATCCTGAAGGTGTTCGGGAAGTGAAGCACGTCATCACGAGGAACGTCAACTTTTACCACATAGCCGTTATCGCTCAGATATGAGATATTGTAACGGCCTGTGATGATGTCATAATTGCCCAGGCGAACCAGCCAAAGAGCCTTCGGAATATCCATACCGGGCATTCGCTCAATATACACAAAGCCGTTGCCCTTCATGATGCGGTCAATAGCCACCTGTTCCCATAGCGATGCTGCTGTGGTGATGGGGTTTGGCTGTTCCTGCAACAGATAGTTGATGCGTCGGCCAAGTCCTTTCATATCTACGGTATAGTTGCCACCTTCCGCATTACGCTTGCGGTACTGCACAGGCATAACACCCATTGTCTTTGCCCTCAGTTCGGTTGCACGATAGACAGCAGAGACCGTCAATGCTATCTGCTGACTACCTGCTCGGACAATGCGCTCTTCAAATGTTCCGCTTGCCACCGTCGGTTTTCCTACGCCATCGGTTGTGGTTTTAGGGACGGCACTGATGGGTGCAACCTCGCGCGTCTGTCTGAATCGGAATAAATTCGCAAAAATATTATCCATATCTATTTGCCTTTTCTATTCGTAGATTTCCCCGTCTTGGGTTTACCAGCACTCGCGGCCTTTCGTTCCGTTCTGACAACTTCAGTTGTCGGCTTCTCAAAGTTAGGTGCAATCTTCGCCGCTGTGATCACCAACGGGAACTGCGCGGCATTCGGGTGGTAGCAGTCAGCCCAGGCACTCACAATCCGCTCACAGATATTGCCGCCAACCCTGCGCTCATTCGCTTGATTGCAGAACTCCATCTCGTCGATGTGGTACTTCGTCGGGTTCTCCTGAATGCGCTTGTCTATGTCGCCACCGATGCACTTCAGGTATTCATTCGCCACGTCCCACGCACAAGCCACCATTTCCTTCCATTCCTCAGTCTTCATAATGTGAAGGCTTCCTGGGTGCATGGTTTTCTTCTGAAGGTTGGCATTCCACGTCTTCGCCAGTTCGGGATATTTCTCGTTGACTATTTCGGTTGCGATGTCGAGGTCTTCAATGTTTCCCCACGTCCCCCATTGCTGGTGCATGGGCATCTTCATCTCCACTGGTGTAGGCGTAATCATGCCGTGCTTCTCGATCACATCAGGAATGTCCGGCAGGTCATCGAAGAAGGAAAAATATTTGCGGTATTGCACAAAGCCGATATACTTAGGCAGCTTCTTCTGTTTCCTCACACGGTACATGTGCAACAGTTCAGAGTAGAACGGCCCCGGCACGGGCTTTGCCTTGACGTTAGCCTTGAACTCATCACCACCTTCGCGGATGTCAATAGGTTCGTAGATGGGGTTGCATACCACCGGCTCGTAGTCCTGATGGCTGCAAACGTATATCTTCACATCCTTATTGTCGGAAATGGTCCACAACGGTTTGTTGGCATCCAGCCACGCCTTCTGATTCTCCACGTCGTTCTGCCTCCAACTTCCGCCCGTGTAGTGAACGAAATAATGGTCAAGGTCACGATAGAGCCGCGCAACCAGTGCTGGCTTCGTCTTGATGATGTCCTCCAAAAGCGACGCTCCCGTATCGTACCAATTAGCCGGATTGTTCATGCCGCCCGGTGACAAAGCCCAACATCGGGCGGGGTCAAAGTACCGTGCGCCGTTGGCGATCAGCTTCGGCACGTTCAGGTAACACAAGAACGGCAGCAGCCTATCCTTTTCATGAGTGCGGCCACGGAACCACTGCGCCTTACCACAAGCAGCGTAGTTCTCGTCCCAAAGGAAATTGATGTTCTTTGTTAGTAGAATGTCGCTCTCCATGAGGATGAACCCATCGGACAACAGCTCCCACAGCTTCTGCACCGACATAATGTGCTTTGCGCTGCCGTAGTTGCTACGCCATGCCAACTCCCAACATTTGTCAGGGTATTTTTCCAATTCCTTGTCAAAGTTGATAATCTGCCCTTTTGTGTTGTCGATGATTGTCACGCCATCCATCTTAGCCGTGAACGGCCTACAGTCGCTGTTGTCGAACACCGTTACATCATACCGCATTCCCGTCTGCTTGCGCAAACTCAGGATAGCTGCCTCCGTCAGCTCGGGTGTGTTAAAATGAATGATTGCAATTTGTCTTTTTTCCATAGTTCCTTTTTATTCGTTGTTGTTTGTTTGTTCGGGTGTTGGTTCTGGGTCTGGCGTAGGTGTCGGGGTCGGTTCTGGCTCCGGCGTTGGCTCCACGATGTTCACTTGTTGGTTGGCCATCTTGACAGCCGTAATCTGAATCTCATTGTTGCGGTACGATTCGTTGAAACTGGTGATCTGATACCACTTGCCATGAAACTGTATCAGGCACCACTCATCCATTCCGCTGACGTAGCGCATTCGGAACATGATTGTGTGGTACGAGTCCAGCGCACCCTCGCGCAGCGACTTCATACCCTTGTCGAATTTCTCCGACGCCCAGAGTCCGTGGTCGCCCGCCTGTCTCAGCCATTCGTATTTCGGCTGTCCAGACTTTCCGAATGTCTCCTGCGTGTTGGTCGCCCTCTTCGCCACCTTCACGCGCATATCCATCATTCCTGTTGAATAGCTCATAATTAGTCTTTTTTTTATCTGGCGAACCACAGTCGTGGGTTTACTGAGAAAAATTTATTGTGGATTCTTTGTGTTTTTCAAAACATTCCGTATCTTTGCACCCGTCTCACTTACGGGTTTACTGCGAATCGACGCAAAAGGGTACAAGTTCCCCGACTGCGCGACGATTCGTGTAACCCATTAGTAAGTGAGACGACGAAATGGAATGTCAGGGAACTTCCCCTTTTTTATAATTAACCTAAAAACAAAAAAAAACAATGAAAAAGTGTGTATTTTTTGCGTTAGCCGTAATGGTGCTGGCATCTTGTGAGAAAGCTATTGACCCATTGGAGATTCAACAGCAGCAAACAAGTAATTCGTATGAATCTGAGCAGGCGGTCAATGGAAAGAAGTTTACCTTCACCGTCAAAGGTGACTTCAGCGATGAATGGAAACCCGTGTCCCGTGGCTATCTCTCTTCTGATGGTAAGGACCTCACCGATGTATGGGTGCTCGACTATGACGCCGATGGTCACTTGCTCCAGCAACTGCATCAGAACGACAATACGGCCGAAGACTTCGGCAAGCCCGTCATGAATCTGGCATATGGTGCCCATCAGGTGTACTTCATTGCCAGTCGTGGCGTAGGTCCTGTGCTGGACACCGATGCGCATACACTGAAATTCGGAAGTGTGCGCGACACGTTCTGGAAGCGGTATGATGTCAGCGTGGTTGCCACCAGCAACGGAAACCGCGCTGTCACACTCGACCGCGTGGTTACCAAGCTCCGACTTACCTTTACCGATGAAGTGCCAGCCACAGCCAACAGCATCTCAATTATCCCGCATACCTGGTACTACGGCCTGGACTATACGACGGGACAGCCTGCAAGCGCACAGACAGATGCAGCAACCGTCATCACCATCCCCGATGCCAGCAAGGGACAGACGGGCATACAAGCCTCACTGTTCGGGTTCTCCACGGCAGCAGAATGGAATACGGATGTAGTCATCAGCAGCCGCACGGCTACGGATGCCGTGCTGGGCTCTGCGACCATCACGGCGGCACCGTTCAAGGCCAACCGCGTCAGTGATTATCAAGGTCCGCTTTTTAGTGCGGGCGGTAGCATGTCGCTATCGCTGAATGGAGAATGGGAAGATAGCTACCAAGGAACCTGGTAAAATAAGGAGCCTCACGAATGGGGCTCCCTATTTTTATTCTCCGCCTTCAGGCATAGTCGGCTCACCTGGCTCCGGCTCCAAAGCCTTCAGTCGCTCAATTTCCGCGTTGGCCGCATTGATGTCGTCGCGCCAATGCTGACGCTCGGCTATCTTTTCGGCATATTCAGCCTTTGTAGCCTTACCTTCCGCAATCTTGGCGGCGATGTAGTCGGTGGCGGTCAGTCGTGCCTCGCGGTCGAGAATGATGCTCTGCTGGGCGTTGATAGCTTCGTTGATTTCTGATTGTGTCATATTCGCTTTAATTTTAGATTATACTTCTTACATAATCTCTGGCGAAATGTGTGCTGGGGTTTACTGATGACGCATTGGCGGCGGGTGTCCCAGTCTAACCACTGCCACCAATCCTGCGAGAGGGAATCTCGCAGCACCATAATGCGCTGGTACGACGTTCGGTTTTTCAGTAGTCCTGTGTATGAGTTTATGGTCGAAATAAAACGGTCGAGTTCTCTATATTTCTCGACCGTTGACAGTTTGTTGTATTCGTCTATCCTCGCCAAACACCGTGCCCATGTTGCATCGTTCAGTATCACGCTCCAGGGATGGATATGTGAGCCGAGAAATTCAAGACCTTTCCAATGCTGCTGACAATAGAATTTCTTATCGTTCATCTTTACTCCCTTTGCGGCTAAACGTCTGCGAAGTTCTGGTAATAGACTCAGTGCGTAACCTTTTAATCTGTCCGGCACCACCATCACCCCGTCATCCATAAACACCGTGGTGCGAATGCCGCAGTCTTCGTTGAGCCAGATTACTTCGTCGTTGATATACAATCCCATGCCCGTCTGTGATGACATACGACCGATTGGCACGCCTATGCCGTCGGGTTTGTTCAGAATGGACTTTTCCGGTTTGATATGCACGCCCCAAAGATACTTGGGTGTGCGCCGCTCGTAATGCTTTGCAGGGCAGCAATGAATGGCTATCATGGCGAGCCATTTCAAGAACGACGGCATAAATGATCTGTACTTGTCGGCTATCTCGTCATGGAAGCGGTCTATCAACCTCATGAAACACGACTCCATATAGTCACAGTTAGCATTGGGAAAGAATCCTGCCAAATCCCACTTGATGATCCACGCCGTTTCGGTGTAACCGTTGCTCACCTCGCAGATGTCTTCTATCACCTGGTTGATTGCTGCTTGCGAGCCCATACCCTCGCGGTTGTTAAAGGTGCGTGGATGCAGCGTCTGTTCTATCCACGGCTTTAGGATGTCGCAAAGAATATGGTCGATTATACGACCGGCGAACTCAGTGGCGAATATCTCGCGCCACTTGGGTATAGAAACGAGGAAGGTATAGTTATGGAGAATGCGAAATGTCCTTGCATTGAGCTCGTGCATCAAGCGAACGAGTAGCGGTGGCCAGTTCATCTCGAAAGCCATCGAATCTCGCCCGTAACGCTTGTTTTTCCGCGTGGAAAACATCACGCTGAGCAACAGCGCAAAGAACAGAACTTCAGTCATTAAAGTAAAAGCTAAATATCGGTAAAATCGCGACCGCCTGGCAACGATTCGTGTTGTTGACGTTGTTGTTGTTGAGATTGCCGTTGTTGCCGTTGAAATTCCATGCGTTATTGACGTTGTACCTCTCAGCGAACCAACGGTTCGTGCGGGTCGGAGTCACATCTGGTGCTGCTATACGCTCGGCTTTGTGCGCCAAGACGCTTGCATAAGCAAGAATGATAGCCGGACTCCCTTTTACCTTATCCATATCTGACAGCCACTTCTTGTCATTGCTGACCGACCTGCGACTGCTCCTGACGTTTAAGCGACCGTGCCGCATTTCTCCATTTCTTTACACCTTCCTCTATGCGTTCCAACTGCACGGCGATACGCAACTTGTCGCTGTCAGTCAACAGTCCCTGCGCGATACACAATTCAAAGTTAGCTAACAATATACCGAACTCACCTATCATCTCGCGGATGTGCTCTTGCCTCACATCCTGACATTCCTTGGCAATAGCGAAGTGACGGATGATGTTCTGCACCGCCCGCTTCATCTCTACCGGCGCACCTTCGATACGTTCTATCTTCGGCATACGCTGAATGGCGGGATGCAGGATATAAAGCAAGTTCTTTGCGTCGGCGAGAATGGAGTCTTTGTCATTCTTCGCCTTATTGCCGCGCGGCTTCTTGTGTTCGTTCATACTATCGTCTGTATTCGTCCGTCTGCTGCTCGTAAGCGTCTTACAGGTATTCGTCGTAGTTGGTGTAAATCTTTCGCATGAGAGTAAGCCTCACGCCACGCTGTCGCGATGGCGTGAGAGCGTTTAGTTTTTAATCAATAGTAAAAAGCGCGACCGCCTGGCAACGAATCGTGCCGCCGACGGTGTTGATGCCGAGATAGCCGTTGCCGCCGTAGAAATACCATGCGTAAACGACGCCGTACCTCTCAGCGAACCAACGGGTCGTGCTGTTATTGATGGAGGTGGTGCCCATCTTGCTGATACTGGTGGATAACTTCGCGAGCGTTTCGTCACGCATTAGCATCGCACCCTCAGCCACGCCTGGCAGATACCAGTCACCAAAGTCGAGACCACCGACACCGAACGATTTATTGTATCCGTACCAAAGTGCCGGATACTTATGCTTTGTGCTGCCTGCCTTGGTGGGGGTTGTCATGGGGCCGTATTTAGCGGTCAGTTCCTTGCCACTCGGCATGGAGAATACACCGAGTTTCTGCGGATATGCCACACGGTATTCCTGATGAATGTATTCCTTGTATGTGCCGTAGGTGTCGCGCAGCAGCTGGCAGTAAGGAGAGGAGTCGAATGCGGTTTTCTTAACGATACCTGAGTTAGAATTCAGCGGAACGTCGGCAGTCGGTGTTCGTCCATTAGTGCCATAATAAGCAGCTCCGCGAGCATCATTCATGATTTTCTCTCCACCTTGGCGCATGTTCACGCGGAATCCGCTGTTAGAATTTTCCGGCATGTCACCCCAGGTGATATGTGTCAGTCCTGAGCAGTTGTAGAAGCGGTAGTCGGTACAAGCGTCGCGCTGCACGATGACGCGGTTGTTGTCCTCGTCGGCATACGCCCACCACTGGTCGATGGTAGTCTGTGGCGCACCGAGTTCTGTCAGCTTCGCCTCGATAGCGGCAGTACATGAGACAGCGGCCTCGGCAAGCGTGGTGGCGGTGTATGTAAAGGTGATGCTGGTTGTCGTGTCCCAGTTGGGCAGGCCGAATCGCAGGCCGATGGTCTTCTCGTGCTCCTCGCCATCCAATACCACGTCCGTCCATGCATACTGACTCACGTCGAGCCACTTCACGTCGGCACCATCCTTATGGATAACACCCACCTGCTTGCCCTTGCGGAAATAGACATAACCGACGTGCGTCCATGCAGCTGGGATGTTCGCCTTCTGAATCCACGAACCGCCCTTCACATAGATGACCTTGTTCTGGTCGTCGAGAAATACCACGTCGCCAACGGTAGGCTGTGTAGTGACGACATTCACACCGTTCACGATAATCTCGCGGGTTGTCTCAATCATGCTCACCTGACTCTCGGTAGTGGGCTTCACGGCGGCATTATAATCCGCCTTGCTGTTGTATGATTTGATAGCCATAACTTATTACTTTTTAATCTTGAAACATGAAACTTGAAACTAATTCAGCAGTACCCAGTCACTGATAGCTCCCGTCACACGGAATGCCTTATAACACTTGTTATTGGTCACGTCCAGATACTCCTGCCCGACCATTGTTGGCACGTTCGGAGAGGCTGGTGCACCGTCACCGGTAAGATACATATCCTGTCCGCACAACTTCGGAGAGTTCTCGAAGTCGATGCTTACCGCCTTGGTTTCGCCGAGGTTCCCCAGTTGTGCCTTCAGCCCGTCAATGGCGGCAAAGAGCACGGCGAAAGCCTGTGCAAGCACTGACTGACCGGGAGCACCGACAAAGTTGGTGGTGATATTTTTGAAGATACCCCAGCCGACTACCAGCGCAGTGCCACCGTCCACGGTTGCGGTCAGTCCTGATACGACCACCGTCATGGCCGTCGGACAGAGGTAGATGTAATAACCCGTAGAAGGCATTGCAGACACAGCCTGCTTCATCAGCGGCTCGTAGAACTGCTCGTTCACTTCACGGGTGGCGGGAAGTGTGGTGTAAGTCTCGCCATCCCGCGTCCATCCTGTCAGCACCGGCGTATCACCGCTCTCGTCATAAACGGCGGTATAGACCAACGTCGAGTCATAGTCGGCCGTAGCCGTTGCGGGCAGTTCTGGGTAGTCGGTGCGGTAGGTGTAGATGTAGGCGATGACCTTCTGATAGGTGCGGTCAACCAATCGGGCAATGACGCTCACGTCAGCCGGAACGGCCTGCGCACTCGGTACAAGAAGGATGTCACCGGCATTGAGTGTCACGGGTGAACTGATGCCGTACCCGCTGGCAGACGTTTCGCCACCGTTCACGTTGACGTACTTACCGCTCTTAGCCTGCGAGAGCGTGATTTCGCGCTCACCATCGTACTTGCCGAACGACTTGTTGATGAATGCTACGAGGTCCTGAAGATTGGTAATGTCGGCCACCTTTGCGTCCACCTTGGCATCGCGGGTTGCCTCGTTGGTTTTAAAAGCACCCCAGCGGCTACCGTCACCGGCAACGCTACCACTCTCTGTACCTTCAGCCGCCTGATAGGCTGTTTGTCTTGCGGTCTGCGCCTCGTTGAATGCCTGCTGGTCGGCTTGCATCATAGCGTTAAAGTCAGATACGCGCTGCTGCTCTGCATTGACACGTCCTTGCTCCTGGTTGACGCGAGTCTGCTCGTTGGCGATGCGCTGCTGTTCGGCAGCGGCACGGTTGGTCTCTGCCAGTGCTCGCTCGTCCTCGGCAGTATCGCGCAGGGTTTCGGCCTGCACACGGGCTTGCTCTGTACTCACGCGGGCGCTCTCGGCACTCACACGACCTTGCTCAGCACTGATGCGTTGTTGTTCCTTGGTCTCGCGCTGACTTTCCTTTGTTACGCGCTGCTGTTCGGCACTGATACGAGCCTGCTCGGCCTCGTTTCGCTGCGTCTCAGCGGCCTCACGTTGCGCCTCCTTCTGCTGACGAAACTGCTCTGCTGCCACGCGCAGGGCTTCATTCTGTGCGATGGCGGTATTCAGAGCGGCTATGCGGTCGCTCTCGGCCTTGATGCTCGACAGGTTGATGATACAGAACCACCAGTTAGCATCGGTCAGCGGATGACCCACGTTGCCGGGCTTCAGGCTTCGATAAACACTCAGACCCGTGGGGTCCTGAACTACATTGGCATTACCATAAGAAGTGGCGGAATTATACTCGCCCTTCCATGCCTCGCCTACGAGGTAGCGGATTTCTTGAACTTGCTCATTCATATCTTTATCGTTTTAATTCGTTATGCGTTTGGGAAACTGATAATCAACTCGGCGGTCTCGTAGTCGTAGCGGATGCGGTCAACTTCCTGCTGGAGTCCGCTGATAGTGAGGATGCCAGTCGCTGGGTCGAAGTTCATCACGGGGAATAACATACCACCGCTCACGCCCTTGGTATAGATCGTCTTCTGTACGCCCTGGCGGTTGGTGATGGTCAGGTCGTAGCCGTCCAGCTCAGCGTCCACATTCTCGGCACCCTCGATGGCTGTACCTGCCTGCTGCATCATCTGCTGGAACTCGGTCATGCGCCCGCTCTCGGCACTCACACGGCCTTGTTCAGCAGTGATGCGTTGCTGCTCGTGGTTCTCGCGGGTCTGCTCAGCATCTATGCGCTGCTGTTCGTTGGCGATACGCTGCTGTTCGTTGGCGATACGCTGGGCCTCGTTAGCATAGGCTGGCAATGAGAACTGAATCTCAGGAGCCGTCTCACCGTTGAAGTCCAGCATCACGGCATCGTAAGCCACGCCGTCCACCTCCGTAGTGATCTTCGCCTGATTCAGCACCTCGTCCTCGGTGTCGTTGGGGAAGTCGGCCACGGTGAAGTGGTAAGCTAATTGGTACTTCAACTCGCCAATAGGCAGGTGGTGGTCATCGAACTGCACCGTGAGCTTCGTCGGCTCGCTGGGGTCATACGCACAATGCGTGTACGTTGTGCCGTCCCACTGCGCAAAGAACGCCTGACTCGGCACACCCGTCCAGAACTTGATGCAAAACGGTGTCATCCACCCTGCATCGCTATTGAGCGTCAATATGAAGTCGCTCTTGTAATTGATTCTAAAGATTTTTGCAGCCATATTGATTTTGATTTTGTCCGTTAGTGTAAGGTGATGTCAACCGCATGTAGGGCTTCACCAATAAGTCGAATGTGTAAGGGACTTGACTCATACTCTGAGTACTCACTGGACTGCGATACTGATAACTGGTATCGACAATCATAAGGGATGCGTGACGCAGTGGTGCAGGGATGTGACCGTACACCTCTATAATGTCCTCGTAAGACCTGTTGAGGTAGTTTAATAACACTTCCTCGGCACTCTCGCCGTACATTTCCAGCAGCTCGTCCTCGTCTGTGAAGTCAGGCTCGATGCGCAACTGCGCCTTAATTTGATCAAGTGACAACCACTTCATATTGATTTTGCTTTTTATCGTTTCTTTTTCTATACGACAAAAAGCAGTCTGAGGTTTACCAACTGGCAAACCATCATTTTAGTAGTCATAAAAAAGGGCGACCGCTGTCGCCCAAGGTAATAATAACTAAAAACTACTTAAAAATTAACCTAAAAATCATACTAAAACAACCATTCATCTATTAACAGAGCAGCGAGCCTCACGGATGGCGTATGTCTATTCATTAAATCTGTTAGCTTCCCAGATGCGGCGCGTCACCAGTCCACCCAACTTCTTGCCGCCAGCGTTCACCCAGCGGAGGAACTGCTCTTGTATCTCCCACGTCTTCCGTCCGCCCTCGATGTACTTCTTCAGCGTGGATGCGTTGAAGTTAGCAACGCCGCAGTTATACATGAAGTCCACGACGGCATCGAACTGTCCTTGTGTCCATATGCCTCTCACCTTGATAGCAGACGCTTCAAATGTGGCTATATCTTGACGCAGATATTCGTCGGCCTGCTGCTGGGTGATTTTATCGCCTCGATTCACGCCCTTGGTGTGGCCGTAGCCGACAGTCCACACGCCCACACTGTCCTGGTAGGCCGTGAGCTGACAGCTCTCAAAACGCTTGATGGCGTTAATCAATATCTGACTGGCTTTCATTCGTCGTCGTCCTTATGTATTTCCACTGTTGTATCGCCCTTCTGTATCTTCACCTCCAGTCCGAGCTCGATGGCACGGAACGCGTAGATGACGACGGGGAACAGAAGCAATTCGCCAACCGCCGTGAGCACTGACCCGTCAATTACGCCCATCGGCGGCAGTAAAAACCCTGCTATCAGCAGGATGACCGAGATGATAAAGCACACGCCCGCCACTATCTGGCAGAAGCAGCACTTCTTCTCAGTCTCATTACCGTTACGCAGTTTGTCTAATGTACACATAAGCATTCCTCCTTACTTGACCCATTCTTTAAAGATGTTACGAACCACGAAGAAGGACTACTCCGTCAGTTTGTTGTAATATTCCCTCACCTTCGGCCAAGCCATGACAGCCACAGTAACAACACCGACGGCAATCACATAACCTTGTGAATACAACACCCATCCGAGTCCACCGATAGTTCCCAGGATATACAGGCATAACATAATAAAATAAAAGAACTGTTTCATAATCTTTCTTTTTAATTGGTTTCTACACTTCGCGCGAAATTCGGTTGTGGGTTTACTCACCCAGCAACCGCTTGATATGATTCTTTCCAATCCAGATAATGCCGACTATCAATAGCAGCCACAGCAGAATGTTCGCCATGTGTAGGCGCGTCTGTTTCCACCACGTAAGTTTAGCGGGCACTTCCTTGGTGACCTCGACAGGGTAGGGGATGCTGTCGCGGATGGTGTCATGAGTGGCGGTCATGTGCTCCAGTTCACGCAACCGCTGTTCCATTTCTCGCTGAAGCACAAGCCATGCCCGCTGGTTGGCTTGCATCTGTATGCCGTATTTCGCCATTGCCGCCGAATCGACCTCACGAATGATGGTCGTATTCTCGGTGTGGATGCTATCGCGTTCCTTCACGCTGTCGGTGTGCCAATGGTGTTCGGTATGCTGCTCTGTCACCGGCACATACTTCGTCGTGGTGCATCCACTGAGCAGAGCGCACAGCGCGAGCCCTAACATAATCATCACGAAGAATACCACCCCCTGGAAGCATCCTACCTTCATCCGTTCTTCGTCACTCATTCCTTTGTAGGGGTCGTAGCCATTGTTACGCCACATGTCGTTGGGGTTGTTGTAGTCAATTGGTGTCATAGTCGTATTATTTTTGATAAAACATTTTGGCTCGCTCATACATCTCGCGGTCGGACAGTATCTTGGTGCGCTTATCTTCGAACTCCGCCTGCTGTATCCCCGTCGTCATGTCGTAGGTGATGAAGGTGCGCACCAGGTAGTATTTGTCGAACTCTTGCCCCAGCAGGACACCTTCTGTCACACAGCATGACAGATGATCTTCACCGTTCCAACGCACCGAGCGGCCCACAACGCGCTGGTTGTCGCTGTCCTTGCCGTGCGGGTTGTTCAAGAAGTAGTGCTTAATCAAGTCTATGCCGTGCTTATCGACCTTGACTCGCTCGGCATACCGTTTCCACATGTGGGGTGTGAGCACCATCGGACTGATGAGCTTCTGGCCGCCCAGCCATGTGGTATATACCGTCAGCCCGTCGCTTGTGTACCTGACAACTACCACGCCCGTCAGGATTCGCTTCATATGCTTATCAAAAACACGACTGAAGAACAGGTAGTGGTTCTTTCGTGGCGATGTGTACTCCTTCCAGATACGGAATGGAAAATTGGTGCACTTCAGAGCCCGTCGGCGATTATCCTCCAGCTGATGTCGCCACCACGTAGTAACCGCCTCGCGCTCCTTCGCCAATTCCTGATAGACCTCTTCATGAGTCATTGAATCTACTATCATACGCTGTCACATTTTAAAAGGAGGTGGCTATTCGCCCACCTCCTCGTCTAAATCCTTTTCCCATACCGTGTGCTCAGTCATGAGGTGCATCTCGTGGAACTCCGGGTGCTTCTTTCTGAATGCGTCGAACGACTCGAAGCAGTCGGCCATCTGGTCTTTCACGAAGGGCAGATAGTCTTCCAGTTTCGCCTTCGGCCACGATGTCTCGATGTCGATGTTGCCGTCCTTATCGCGGAGTTTTACTACCAGCCCGTCGGGGCGTTCGTTCTGCTTCAGCCGCTCTTCCATCTCGGCCTCCACCTCTGCCAGACGCTCCGCATGGGTCTTCAGGCCCATCGCGGCACGTCTACGCTCACGCTCTTCTTCCTCTTCCTTGGTGCTCTGGCACGAGTAGAACAGAGAGGGTGCGTTCAGGCCACCGTCAGCGTAGCCCCAGGCTATCACGTCGCAGTAGTTGTGACATCCCCAGCTGTCGGCATTGGGATCGTGCTTCAGACCGAAGAATGGCGGATTGCCATCGTCATAGTTCTTGGCACGGACAATGTAGCCCGTGTCAATCTCATTGTGGCCTACATGATTGCACGTCAGCACCAGCAGCTCCTTGTTCGGGTCTGCCTTCTGAAGTTTCAACCCTCCGAGGTCTGTTCGCAGGGTCTTCAAACCATGATTAGGGATTCTCACTTGGATGTTGCCGTCAAAGACGATAGCACCCGTAAACTCAGGCTTGTCAGCCTTCATGTTTTTTCTTTTTGCCATAAGTGTTACTTTTTTAGGCGTTAATACTTACTTGGGCGGGTGTTTCCCGCTTGCATTTATAGCGCATTTTTGCGCTATGGGTTTACTGCGTTATCCGCTGCTTCTCCTCTTTCACCGCATTGTCAAGGTCGGCCTTTAATGCCCGCAGTCGCTCGAATGTCTCGGGCGGTGTTCGAGGGCATCCCATGTGCCAGGCGCGTAGGTTTGGTTTTGTGAACTTGAACTCGCAGGCATCCAGGCAGTAGTCCTCCCACTCCAGAACCTCGTTTTCTTCAATGTCATTCTCCACGATGTAGATAATGTCCTCCATCGTCAGGTTGTGCGTCTCGCCGTAGTGGTAGATGGTGCCCGGCTCGTCGCTATTCCAATAGCCGTAGTGTGCATCCAGTTCCCACATGCGCAGCAGCTCCACGAGGTAGCCGTTGCAAGCCACAACATATTCACTGCGCAATACTTTCTTTGTTCCTTCTTCTGTTTTTTTCATTTCATTTTATTTTAGATGTTAGTCGGTAGCCTCGCCCACTTGCACGAACTTAACGTCTTGTCCGTCCGTGCGGTTGTTGCCGTCACAATGTCCGAAACGTCCGTGACGATCGTAGGCTTTAATGCTGGCTTCCCTCATACCTCTCATACAAGTCCAACGCCATGATGATGGCTTGCACGGGGTCGATCTTGCATGAGTCGGTCTGGGCACGCTTCACGGGGCGTTTGTTGCCGCGTCCGTCGATTTCGAGCACGGCATTGCCGAAGCAGAAGGGCCACAGGGGACTCGCGCTGTACGAGATAAACGGCACGGGGGCGAACATCGCGGCATAGAGGTCGTCGGTGGGAGCGTTGAACTCGCTGTTCAGCTGACTCACCACTTGCACGTAGGGGTCGGGGTTCTGGATGCCCATGTTCGACTGGAGGAAGGCTTTCAGCGCATTGATGGGGTCTTTCGACTGATACTTGTCGTAGCCGAAGTACATAAACTGACAGCCCTTACCCAGCAGCTCGGCCAGTCGGTTGACGAACAGCGCGGGCTGGAACACGGCTCCTGGCGAGTAGTGCAACCACCCGTCCTTCTCCCATTGCTCGTACATCGGTCGGATGGCACTCTTCTCGGCTGTGCTCTCCTTCACCCATGCGTCGTAGTCGGCAAAGAACTCGGTGCCGCGTCCGCTGGGGTGCTTCCTTGCTGCCAGATATGCCGCCGTGTGTAGGTCGTCGCCCTGGCTGAAGTCCAAGCCCGTGAAGATGACCCAACCGTCGCGGGCTGTGCATTGGTCTATCCTCATGTCGCGTTGCAGCGGGCGAATCTGTTCAGCCTTGATCCACTCCACAACGCAGCTTCCCTGCCACATATTGAAGTCCTTCGTCAGAACCTCCTGCTTCGTGTCTTCCGTTCCCGTTGCAGCTTCGTGCAGACGCTCGCGGTAGTAGGTGGGCTGGACGGTGGTGCCGATGCTGCGGTTCACTTTGCGGAACAGTTCGGGGTCGTCGAGCTTCGTCAGGTCGTCGGTCAGTTCCCACTTGTCGAGCTGGAGCAGGAAGGCGCACCAGTAGTCGTCGGGCGTGCGGTGGGGCTGTCCGAGGGGGTGCTGCATCTCGCTCATCAGCGATGCTTCCACCTGCTCCAGCTTCGTCTTGTATGGCCCCTCTTTTATGCGGCCTGCGGTGGTGGTGTGCAGCAGCAGCTTTTCACGTCGCGGACCGGTGGAGCCCCAACACGTATCGACTGCCGCCTGCATGTCGGAGTGGGCGTTCACGTAGCCCGCCTGTCCGTGCTCGTCGGCATGTACGACCGAGGCGTAGAGTCCGTCCTTCGAGGTCTTGCCAGCCGCCATGCACTTGATTTCGCCCTTCATCGGGTGACCGGGTTGCCAGTTCAGTCCGTTGCGCGTCATGCGGAAGTATTTGCCGCCCATGCGGTTCGAGCACGTCGGATCGACTTGCATGGCAAACTCGCGGATGGCTTTGTAGGCTATCTGGCTCTGCTCGCTGGAGTTGGTGCAGATGAGTGCCTGCCCGTTCACGTCGCCCAGGAATCCCACCTCGGTGAAGTCCACCGCGCCGCCCAGCTCGGTCTTGCCGCTCTTTCGGGTCAGGAACCAGTGCGCCTCCTGCGTCAGCCGTCGCGTGTCCCACACCCAGCCGTCCCGCACCCATTCCGTAGGCAGCAGCATGTCGCCCTCGTGGTATTCGCGCTCCATCGGCACGTCCACCTTGAAGGCGTATATCTCGAAGATGAGCCACACCTGGAATGGCATCAGCCGGACGTGCTGCGAGCCTCGCGGAGTGGAGAACCGCAGACCGCCCTTCACGTGTCGCCCGCCTTGCCACTGTCCCTCGATGGCCCGCAGCGACCGCTTCACCCGTTCGGGGTCGAGGTCGTAGGAGTCCATCAGTCGCATTTCCTTGCGGATGCCGAGCAGCTCCATGAGGTTGGCGTGGCTGGCATTGCCGGAGATAGCGTCGTCGATATACGTCAGCAGTCGCGTGTCGATGCTGTTCAGTCGGTTCACGTAGTCGGGCAGTGCCTCGGTGATGTCGCGCAGGCACTGCGCCTTGGTTTGTTTAAGTTCGTCGAAGTCGGTCATAATTCGTTATTTTGTTGCTCCACGATTTCGATGGCGCGGAATATCTCGTACATCACTTGGGGGACGATGGCGTTGCCGTAGGCTTTGAGGGGATGGCGTTGCCGTAGGCTTTGAGGGCTTCGGTGCGCCACTTTCCGAAAGAAAGGGTAAGGCGGTCCACATCAAAGGGAAGCCCATCATTTCCTCGGTGAACAGGGGAGACAGACGGGAAGTTTTGCCAGCGGCTCCCGATTTCCTCACCTCTTCCGAATCTCTCGACCCATTCGCCAGTTCGTACACCAAATCCCCGATGCCCTGCTGTTGGCTGTTCGGGCCTCGCTTCTTGAAGTCCTGCGTGACGGGTGTCGGCAACATTCCGCTGCCCGCCATTGCTGACAGGCTTTGCCCCATCTGCGAGTTCGGATTCCATGTGTTCGTCCACTTCACTCCCTCGATGGCTGTCGGGGTGGGGAGCAAGCCGTGTTGCGCTCGGTCTGCCAATCCCATCGAATGACTGCTCTCCTCCTTGTTGTTGTATCGTCTGCCCTGCTCGTTCACTTTCGAGTTCGGATGCGGATTGTCCACAACCACGGGAGTCGGCAGAAGGTCGTAGAATTGCATGAAGTCTATCAAGCCGTTCGGTCGCTGCTCTCCGTTCACTCGGCTGTTGATGCGTGTCGCCCCTGCCGCTTTCAGATTCTCCACTCGGTCGGGATGTTCCCTCTCCACTACCAACGGAGTCGGCAGCAGCAGATTCCTCTTTTCGCCTTGCGACGATGAACACCCTGTCTCGTCTGTGGGGGGCTCCGACGGCACAAGCCGGAACAAGCACCGGCTGGACGGCATATCCGTGACTTTCAAGGTCTGTGCAGATGCGTTGAAGGGTAAAGGTCTCTCGCAGTTCGTATCGTCCTCGAAGGTCGTCAAACGCGTCGAAAAGAGAGGCTGTACCTGCCACCTTAGAAACCTCGCCCTGCTCGACCATCGTGAGGATTCCAGCAACGTTCTCAGCCACAACCCAAGTGGGCTGGATTTCGTCGATGGCGCGATACATTGACGGCCAGAGGTAGCGGTCATCCTCCGCGCCTCTTCGTCGCCCGGCATAACTGAAAGGCTGGCACGGAAAGCCTCCAGTGAGCACGTCCACTCGTCCGCGCCACTCTGTGAAGTCGGTTGTTGTGATGTCTTCATAACTTTTGCTGTTTGGGTACCAATAGTCTAATACTTGTCGCCCGAATGGGTTTATCTCGCAATGGAACAGGTTCTCCCAGCCCAGCATGGTCGCTGCGACTTCGGGGCCTCCTATTCCGCTGAATACTGATGCGTGGGTCATAGTCAGCCCTCCGTATTTATAAAGTCATCGGCATACGATGTCATTTCAGCAAGAACGAACTGAAGAGTGAGTGTCGTTCCGTCAAGGTGCGCCATGAATCCACCGCTGCCACATGAATAGTTGTCCTCACCGTAATGGTTTGCGGCACTGACAAGCAGCCCTTCGGCTTTCTTCATGATGCGATAGGTGCTTGGTATGGTCATTTCCCCATCGCCTATATCCCATTTCCAGTCAAGATTGACCATAACTCGGTGTACGCGGTCGAAGTCGAAGTCTTCCATGACTGCCGCCACCATATTCTCAATTAGTTGTTCTTTACTCATAGTTCCTTCAATTAAATGAGAGCGGCCAAATGGTCGCCCTCAATCCGTTAAATCCGTGAAATCCGTGGTCTCTATCCCTCCAGCTCCCCGCTTGGCGGGTTGTTGCCGCCGCCACCCTGGTTGTCGCCACCATCGGTGATGTCCTCTTCGCCAGATGCAGCGGCAGCAGCCTGGGGATCGACCTTCTGCCAACTTACCTCGTCAGAGAACTGGCGGCTGAACTTCGCGGCTACGGTGCAACCCAGTCTGCTCTTGCCGTTGGCTGCGTTCAGCATCTCGGCGGTTGCCACGATGGGCGCATGTGTCTGCGGGTCTTCCGTGTCCTTCACGCTGAGCTGAAGGTTGGGATAGACGGTCAGGAAGTTGTCGCCCAGCTGACAGCGGAAGCCTTTCAGCACGTTACGCTTCAC
>ONOG01000047.1 GCA_900319385.1 uncultured Prevotellaceae bacterium
CATGTCAAAGTCCTATCAGTGCAGTCAGAAAAAAAGTGCCGCAACTTTGGGTCGCGGACCGTTCCTTTCCGAAAGCGAGTGCAAAGGTACGCACTTTTCTATTACCCACCAAATCTTTCGCCAACTTTTTTCAAAAAAAATGCATTTTCAGCCAAAACGGGACGGAAAACAGGAGGAAACGGAGCGAAAAACGGGGAAAATGCGGCGGAAGAGGGAGGAAGGCAGGAGGAGCCGCGACGCGGTCGCGGCATAGGGGACAGGAAGATACTACATATAATAAGGTACGCGCGCGAGGGAAGGAAGAGGAGGGAAAGGAGGCAGAGGGAAGCGGAGGGGATGGCGGAGGGAAGGGAGGAAGGAAGAGGAGGGAGAAGAGAAAGGAAAGGAGGCGGAGGCACAAAAAAAGGGAGCACGATGTAGTTCGCGCTCCCTGAGTTTATGTATCCTTCTGCGAAAAGAAGGAATCAGCGTAGGGGTGCATAGGCTGGCTGGTCGGTCGTGTTGTCGTGGGTAGAGGAAGACTCGTCGGTGGGTCGTCCTTCCTGCGAGACGTTGATGAAGACCTTGTCGCCAGTGGTCGAGGTGACGGTAACGTTGCAGTTGCGCTGGCTGTAGGTGGTGTTCTCGGTCCACGAGAGTTTGACGGCACCGCTCTGAGGTTCGACGGTGAGCCATGTGGCAGAGCTCTGGGCACTGGCGATGGGCGAGGTCATAGCGGCCGGCATGCTGACGGTGCGTGTTCCGGAGGCAGCTGTGAGGGTGACGGGGTCGAGGGTGTAAGTCTTTGGAGCTACGGGCTCAGCAGAATCGCCACCTCCGCCGCAGGCTGCGAGAAGCAGCGCTGCGAGGGTGAGGGCTGTATAGAATTTGATTGTTTTCATGTGAGTTGAATGTTTGGAGGATTACTTGACAAAGATTTTCTGTCCGTCCTTGATGTAGAGGCCTCCCTTGGTGGGCGAAGCGACGGCGCGTCCCTGCAGGTCATAGAGCTGTCCGTTGCCGAGCTGCGGCACGGCAGTTGCGGCGGTGGGGATGCTGTTCTGCGGCAGGGCGAACATGGGGGTGCGGCTCTTCACAGCTGACGTAGCAGGCACGGCGAGCCAGGCTCGGTGGGCTTCGATGGCGAAGGCGGCACCCTTGGCTGCACCCCAGTACCAGCCGAAGATTTCTTTCAAGCGGGTGGATTTGGAGTCGCCGTAGGCAAGCTTGTAGTAGAGGTTGGAGCCGTCGGCGGTGGTGGTGGCAGCCTCGTCTGCGCCGTGAAGGAGGTTGGCACCGATGTACGAAGCTTCGTCGTCGGTCGTTTCGAGGGCGAAGCGATGCGATGCCTTGTCGGCACTGGTGAGCAGCACGGCGATGCCTGCCGGAACGATGCCGCCCTTATCGCCGTCGGCAATGACTTTGTACGTCAGTTTGTCGCCCGAGATGCCTGTCACGACGCTGGCCGTGAGTCCCTTGGGCAGGAGATATGCCGATCGTGAGTCGTAGAAGGTGGCATAGCCGGCATCGGAGGTGACGACCTCGATGATGTTGCCGATGATTTTGCTGAAGCTAATCTTTCCGTTGTTGATCTCGGCCTTGACGGCATTGAGCTGACTGCCGCCCACCATGAAGGGGAGCATCCAGTTGTCGAATCCGTACTGGCGGAAGATGATGCGCACGAGGTAGGTGCCGTTGGCGTAGGTGTTGTTAAGACGACAGGCCATGTTGCCATAAGTCTTGTAGCCCGACCAGGCGTCGAGGAACTCGCTGGCGCTGTTGTGTCCGATGACTTCGAGCAGATTGTCATTCAGGTCGAAGAGTCCGACACCGACGTAGAAGGTGTTGGAGAAGGGATAGACATTGTAGAATTCACCGATGCGCACCTTGAATTCGTCGGTAGTTGCGGCCGAGGTCACAGCGACGGTGGGAGCCTCCATGAGGTAGGCTGCCAGCTGCTTGGGCTTGGTGTCGGTGCCTTCGCGGTCGGGTTCGATGCCGGTGATGATGCTCTGATCGACATTGAACTCGTAGGGATAGACGTCCATGATGTCGATATCGAACCATCCGTCGCCCTCGCCATACCATCCCCAGTTGACGTGGAGGAAATCGACAGAGTCGTAGCCATCGACCACGAAGCAGTGGCCGGCAGCGTCGCCGCCGCTACCCGTGCTCGATGCGGCAGAGAAGATGACGGGACGGTGCTGGTCGAGGTCGGCCTTGATGTATGCATAGAAGTCGGCGGTGCTGATGCAGCAGTCGCGACGGTAGTAGCTGAGGGTGGAGGCACGATAGCGGAAGTTCTCGTGGAGCGCATTGAGCAGGTGCTCGGAGTAGGCTCCACTGCCGCTGGGGTTGTAGTCCATGCGTGTAGCCACGCCGCAGTCGTAGCAGAGCTTCGCCACTGCCTTTCCCGACTCGGTGTTCACCTCGCTGAGCACATACTTATCCTTGATGATGTCCCACTGGTAATGGCTGTTGGCAAAGTTGACGCGCGAGGTGCCGTAATCGTTGACGTACTCCACTTTTCCCTTGCCGGTCTCGGGCCACTTCCAGTAGTAGAGAATCTGCGAGATGGCTGTAGCGACACAGCCGACTACGCTCTGGCCGAGCTTGTCGTTCTTCGGGCAAAGCGTGTTGAAAGGTCTTTCCTGTCCCCATCGTGCACTGATGAGCACATCGACGATGGGGGTGCCGGTGCTGACGCCGTGAGCCTTGGCAGGAGCCTCGGCACGTCCGTCGCGTATGCCTTCGACATAGTTCTGATAAGCGTTGAGGTAGAGCTGGAGAGCCGGAGGCAGTTGGTCGAAGTCGGCGGGCAGCTGGCCGCGGTCGGCATAGCCGATGACTTCGGGCATGGTGTCGTCGCCGGAGAGGATGAGGAATCCGTCGCCCTGACCGACGTTATACATATAGAAAGTAGGATGGAGCACGGTGGCGGTGGCGCCATCGCGTCCCTTTACCTCGGTAGGTGTGTCGAGGCTGGTGAGCTGTGCTTCGGAGTGGCAGAGCGCGTTGCTGAGCATCCGTGCACGCTGCGCCGCTTGCTGGGGTGTGATGGGGTGAGCCTGAGCGGCTGCGACACCGAGCAAGAGGGTGAGTGATATTAAAAGTTTCTTCATAGCAGCTGGGTGTTATGGAAATAATATTTTTAGATGAAAAAGCGAATTATAGGGAATTATTGAGGGAAATCCGTAGGGACACCCACCGATGTCCGTGGGTCGGACGGTGGAAGTCCCTACAGATTCTCTGAATAGATTCCCTATAGTTCGTCGGTTGATTCCCTATGTAGAGGGAAGTGGATTAGTGCTTGCCGAACTCGGTGCTCAGCTGGCCCACGTTGTGCGTCTTGATGCGCTTCATGGTGCGACCCAGGCTGGGCAGCTTGTGGCTGAGGATGTTGTTCAGCATCTCGGCAGCCTTGTTGCCCTTGCCCTTGCCCTTCGCCTTGGCAGCATAGTAGGCAGCATCGACACGAGCCTTGACAGCAGCGTCGGTGATGACGAAGGTCTCGTACTGCTCAGCTTTGTAAGAGTTCCAGAAGCTACCGAGGATGCTGCCGTCTTCCTTGAGCACGACGTAGGCAAGTGCGAACCAGAAGGTACCGGTCTCGGGCTCATACTCGCTGTAGCCATACTTGGGATCACCCGTGTAGAGGGTCATATCCAAGACGTAAACTGGTCCGTAATCTGGATCGTCGTAACCGACATACTGTGGTTCGACAACCACCGAACCGTCCTCGCCAAAGCTGAAGCGGAAGTTTATACCTGCACCCCAGTTGCGGATGCGGAAGTTTTCGGGCTTACCGGAGTTCTGCTGCATTATCAGACCTACGTCTTCATAAGGCTTAGTGGTATCAGTAGCCTCGTCATAGGCGGCGAAGATACCGTAGTAGGTATAGGTGCCCACACGATAGTCAACCCACGACGAAGCGGGTTCGTAGTTGAAGTGGAGCGTGCGAACTTCCTGCATCTGGCCATTTTCGTCGAGTGTGACAGCGACGAGGGTATATTCGCCTTCGTCCTCGAGATCGATGGTCTTGTTGCCGGTCTCTGCCGTTTCCATGATGCCGTCAATCTTGTCGTACATGATGTTATCGGCAGCCTCGTTCACTTCCTCGTCAGTCAGACTGCCAGGGAAGACAGCGTACTTCACCTTGGCTGCGTCGCTACCCAGCTGCATCCAGATGACCTGACCGCCGTTGTCGTTATCGTCGGCAAAGGTGCCTGCTGTAACCAGGGCAACACCGTAGTCAGCCTTCTCGAAGCCGTCGAGCTGCAGAACTTCCTGACCGGAGTAGGTTGTGAGGTAACCCAGCGAGATGAAGTAAACCATCTGGATGACGAAACGTCCGTTCTCGGGATCGTAGTAGGAATACAGACCATCGTCGTAGGGGGTCATCGGTGAACCATCTTCATAGGTGGTCTGGCCACGATATTTAGTCCAGTAGGTATAGGCATCAGCTACGTGGCAATATTCACCGTAGTCAGAGAAGAAGTAGCCTTCGTTCTGGGGCTGAACTGTGACAGGATAGTAACCATTGGCATCGGGTTCAGACTCATTGACGTCTATAATCAGGTTGATACCATCGGCCCAATAGTTGAGGATGTACTGTACGCGAGTGGGGTCGAGGAGCGAGTTGCGGCGATAGACAGGCACGTCGTAAGGCTTGCCGCCCATCCATCCGTTGTCGGTATAGACACCCGTAGCCCATGCCTCGTCGAAGGCCTTGTTGTAGGAGGCATCGTCGTAAGGAATAGGGGGAAGGTCATCGCTCCAGGGAGCATACTTGATGACGATCTGCTTCTTGCTGTCGCCATACTCGGTCAGTTCATCCTGCAGTTCGAGGTTGACGATGTAGTCTTCGTCGGGCACGATATCGCTGAAGTTGAAGGTAATCTCCACCTCTGCGGTCTCGGCACCCTCCTCGAAGGTGACGGTCGATGGGACTGTGAACACCTTGGCTGCAGCCTCGTCCTTGCGGGGCTTGGCTTCGTCGCCGGCAGAAGCTGTACTGGGCAGTTCCTCGCTGCTGGTCAGTGCCACCGTGAGGGCGGCGTCGGTCTTCATACGGTTGACCGGAATCTTCACGCTCGTCTGTCCATCAGCCAGCAAGTATTCAGATTTACTTGTGTTCGAGAAGAACACCTGTGCACCCGATGGTGTGCCTGCTGCATTGTACTCAGCCTCCTTGGTGCAGGAAGAGATTCCCACGAGCAGAGGCATTGCCAGCATTGCTAAAACTTTATATGCTTTCATGTTCTTATCTGTTTTTAGTCATGAATTAAATTATTTGTACTTACCGCTCGGGTCAGGATTGTTCCATCCCTTGACACCTGCGTTGTTGGCTTCTTCGCTTCGAACGATGCAGAAGTTCATCCAGGCGGGACGTCCGTTGGTGCTCAGCTGTGCCATATTCGAGAAGTTCGTGTCGGTGTACTTGCGGTTGACCGACATGTTCAGGCGCTTGACATCGAAGTAGGTCTGACCCTCACCCCACAGCTCGATACGCTTCTGAAGGATGATTTCGTCGATGACGTCGTCCACGTCGTCCGACTTGCAAGAGTAGGAAGCATAGCGGTAGCTACGCATGAAGCTCTCGAGGAGGTTCTTGCCCTGGGCTGCATCCTGATGGGCGGCTGCCTCGGCTTCGATAAAGTACATTTCCTCGACGCGCATGAGGGGGAAGGCAGTTGCCGAACCGATCTGGTAGTCTTCGAATTCGCCCATACCGGGACGGAACTTGAGCGAAGCGTAGTCGGGGATGCCGGCGAAGGCGGGGTCAACGTAGGTGTTCTGCTTGCGCAGCTTGCTACCTTCTGGAGCCTGCCAAGAGAGTTTGCGGAAGTCGACCGAGGGGATACGGTCGTAGAACGACTTGCCTGCCATCGACATCGGGCCGGCAGAAGCATAGCCGTAGTTGGTTTCGTTACACATCCACGAAGTCCAGTTGAGGATACCCGAGTTGACGACACCGTTTTCCTTGACTGCCTTGGCGCAGAGCATCCACGAGTCGATCGGGGTATTGAAACCGCTGGTGGCATTGAGCCACTGGTCCTTGGTTGTGACGGTGTAGCCTTCGTCGATGGCCTGACGGGCTGCTGTCTGAGCGTTCTTGTACTCAGCCGTGGCGTCTTCGCCCTGTTCTTCGAGGTAGCTGGCATTCCAGAGGTGGAGACGTGCCTTCAGACCGTAGAGCACACCCATGGTGGGCACGGTGGGGTCGGAGACCTGAAGCTTCGGCAGGAGTGTCTCGGCCTTGTTGAGGTCGGAGAGGATAAACTCGAACATGGTCTTGTGGTCGGCACGAGGATTGTTCTTCGCCTCTTGCTCGGTGGTCTTCTCGGTGACGATAGGCACGGTGAGACCGGTCACGACCTTACCATCGGCGTTCTTTCCTTCTTTGAAGACATCGCAGGGGAGGAACTCATACATGCGCGCCATGTCGAGATAGACGAATGCGCGATAGACGTAGGCGGCGCCGAGCTGACCGAGTTCGCCTTCGGTGGCAGTTTCCTCGTTGATACCGGCGATGGCCTTGTTGGCGGTCTGCGCCCATCCTGTCATGAAGACCCAGATGAAGCCGGTCGCGGCATAGTCCTTACCGATGTGCTGGTTCTGTTCCCAGGCTGTGTACCAGTCGTAGCTGGACGATGCGACAGCGAGGTCCTCGGTCATACAGTCGCGGATGTGCATGATGGATCCGTAGCCCCAGTCGTAGTGACTGTCGGTCGAGACCTCAAGGCTGTTGGCATAGGCGGGCATACCCCAGAGGAGGGCGGCCTTAGCAGCCAGCGACCCGTCGATCTGGTCTTGCGTGGCACCCGATGTGGGCAGTGTTTCTTCGATACATCCTGTCAGAAGGAGCGAGGAGGCAGCCACGGTGCCTGTCAAAAATAAACTGAATATCTTTTTCATATTACTGTGTCCTTTTATTAGAATGTTACCGTAATACCACCCGAGATGGTGCGGATGGGAGAATAGTAGGAGCTGGTGGTCGAACCGGCGATGCTCTGACGCGGGTCAAGTCCCTGGCGCTTCGACCAGAGCCATACGTTGTCGGCTGCTACATAGACGCGAACCTTCTCGAGGCTGATGCGGCGCGTGAGCGACTGCGGCAGCGTGTAGCCCAGGTTGATGTTCTGGAGGCTGAGGTAGGAGGCGTCGGTGATGAAGCGGTCGGAGGTCGATGCTGTGTAGAGGTCGCCGAACTGCATGCGCGGAACGTCGGTGTTGGTGTTGGCGGGCGACCATGCGTTGAGGATGTCGGCATGGAAGGCACTACCCTTCGAGTTGGCCGTAGGCGAAGCCATCATGCTGGCGTAGTCGGAGTCGTAGCAGAGGCCACCAATCTGGTAGGCAAAGTTGATCGAGAAGTCGAGGTTCTTCCAACGGAAGCTGGTGCCAAAGCCACCGTATGCGTCGGGCAGTGCGGTGCCGATGAGGTGGTAGTCGGCTTCGTTGGGGTTGGTGGTGGTCAGTGCCTTCACCTGGTTGCCGTCGGCATCGAGGATGGGGCTGCCCGTCGAGTCGTAGAGGGGTGTGCCGTCCCACAGCACAGTGCCGTCGGCGTTGTACTTGACGACGTCGCGCTTGTAGAGGGCCTGACCGGGCTCGGCGATGACGTTGCCCTTGTCATCATAGCGATATTCTTGGCAGACACCGGCATAGACGGGCATCTCGAAGGTGTAGAGCGAGCGTCCTTCACCGTAGAAGTAGTTACCGCTTTCGTAACCGCTGACACCATCGATGGTGGTGTTCTTGCGCTGTTCGTCGAGTTTGGTAATCTTGTTCTTGTAGTGTGTGAGGTTGAGGCTGACGCTCCAGTCGAAGTCGCGCGAACGGAGGATGTGTCCTGTCAGGTCGAGCTCGATACCGCTGTTGCGCATGTCGCCGACGTTGGCGTAGTAGCCGGTGTAGCCGAACGATGCGGGCAGGGGGTACCACGACAGCATGTCGGAGGTCTTGCGGTAGAAGTAGTCGATGCTACCTTCGATGCGTCCCTTGAGCAGTCCGAATTCGATACCGGCATTGAGGCTTCCGATGGTTTCCCAGGTGATTTCCTTGTTACCCATCGAGCCAGGCACGATGCCCGGGTGGCCGTTGGAGTTGACAACCGAGTAGGTGTTGACGTAGCGGTAGCTACCGATCTGGTCGTTACCCTGCGAACCGTAGGAGAGTTTAGCCTTCAGCATGTCGATGCCGGCGTTCTTGGGGAACCACTTTTCCTTCGAGATGATCCAGGCGGCACTGGCCGACCAGAAGTTACCCCAGCGGTGGTCGGGATGGAAACGCGAAGAGGCGTCGCGACGGAACGAAGCACTGGCGAAGTATTTCTCGTCGTAGTTATACATGGCACGCGAGAACCAACCTTCGTTGTTGTAGTACGAGGTGTACGACGAGCTGGAACCTTCGGTGACGGCCATGTCGAGTTCGATGTTGGTCGGGTCGAACATGTTGCTCTTGCCGCCGGAGAGGTAGTAGTAGCGTTCGCGGGTGTTTTCGTGACCGATCATCACTTCCACGTCGTGACGGTCGAACTGGCGGTGCCAGTTGAGCACTTGCTGGAAGTTGATGTCGTACGAGCGCGAGTGTGACTTGCTGAGGATACCGTTCGACGAAGCGTAAGAGCCGTAGAAGGGGTTGGTCACACTCGACCCACGTGTTTCGTCGAGGTTGACGGTGTTGGTCGAGGTGAACTTGAAGTCCTTCAGGAAACGGATCTCCATGATGGCGGCACCGTTGAAGGCGTTACCCTCGGCCTTGTTGGTGTTGAGGATGGCATCGCTGAGGGCGTTCGAACGTGCGTAGGACGGACGTTCGAGGCCTGCGTTCTGCTTGTCACCGTAGTCGTAGCGGGTGTTGCCGTAGAGGTCGTGGATGATGGCGCCGTTGCCGTCGCGGATGTAGAGCGGATAGATGGGAGCCACCTGTGTGGCAGCGGCAAAGACGTTGCCCGAGCTGTTGCTCGATCCGTCCTCAGAGAGGCTGTTGGCTTCGAAGTGAGCAAAGTTGGCCATGATGCCGAGCTTCAGCCAGTCGTTGAGCTGCGAGTCGGCAAAGAGGCGGGCGGTGAAGCGCTCGTAGTCCGAACGCTCAGAGATACCTTCGTTGTTCAGGTAGCCGAACGATGCGAAGAAGGTGTTGCGCTCCGAGGCACTGCCGGCCTGTACGTTGTACTCCTGGCGCAGGCCGTTCTTGTAGGCAGCCTTGTACCAGTCGTCGGCAGTGAGGTAGTAGTCCTGACCTCCGAAGCTGACGACGTTGCCCATCGTGGCGGCAGGGTTGAGCTTGCCGTTCGTACCGATGAGGTACTGACCTGTGGGCACATTATATACATTGTAATAGAGTCCGTAGTCGTTGGCTGCGGTCAGGTTCTGGTTGGCCAGACGATAGGCGTCTTCGGGCGAGTTGCCCTGCGCGAGGAAGTAGTTCTTCAAGCCTCCGAAGTAGGTTTCGTAGTACTGTGCAGGGTCGTTGAGTGTCTTGTAACGCTGTGCGAAGCGCGAGTTCGAACCCCACTTGGCGTCGAGCGTAATCTTGGCGCGTTCGCCGGCGCGGGCACGCTTGGTGGTGATCATGATGACACCGTTGGCACCGCGGGCACCGTACAGAGCGTTCGAGGCAGCGTCCTTCTGGACGGTCATCGACTCGATGTCGGCAGGGTTGAGGTTGTTGATGTCGCCTTCGTAGGGCGCACCGTCCACGATGTAGAGCGGAGCGTTGCCGGCGTTGATCGAGCTGATACCGCGGATGCGGACGGTGGGCGAGGTGGCACCGGGCTGACCCGAGGCGTTGAACATCTGCACACCGGCCACACGGCCGTTCAGAGCGTCAACCACGTTGCTCTTCTGTGTCTCGGCAATCACTTCCTGGCCGACCACCTTGGCCGAACCGGTGAAGGCAGCCTTCTTGGCTGTACCGAAGGCAACGACGAGCACTTCGTCGGTTTCTGTGGTAGCATCTTCAAGATAGATGCGCATTTTCGGGCGGATTTCCAGCGTCTGGTCCTTCATACCGATGTACGTGACCTTGATGTTCTTGGCAGATGCCGGAAGGTTCTGAAGGGTGAAGTTACCATTTCCGTCAGAGTACGTACCCGTGGTCGTACCGAGGACTTGGATGGATGCACCCACTACGGGCTCGCCTGTGCGCGACTCAATCACCGTACCGGTGACGTGCTGCTGGGCGAATGCCATGCCGACTGTCAGCAGACAGAGGGCAAGGAATGACCATAATCTTTTTCCCATTCTTTTTTTGTTTTGGATTAAACGAATAATTATTTTAGATAGTTGTTCTCTCTGCTTGTGTTTTCTGTACTCCTTTCCCCAAGATATACCTTATTATATATAGGAGTCAAGTTAAGGTGGTTTCACATGGTTCAGCCGCCCCGCACACCTGCCTCTACGGACAATGTATGCCTACATCAAACACATTTGAGCTGCAAAGTTAACACTTTTTTGTATAACTCTCCTAAAAAAAACTTAATAAAATTACATTTTTAACATTTCAAATTACAATTTGTTACAAAAAGAACGGTTTTTCATGCAAAACAAAATTGAGGTGTTCGCAGAATGAAACCAGGCAGAGGAGTCAGGAGTGGGGAGGTCGGACGGCAAGTGAGGTGCGGACCTCCGTCCTCCGTCTCGCACCGAGGCATCGAGCTGGGCGTTGATGAACTGTTAAAAAAGCAAAGATTTTAACAGTTTCGGTCCCCAATTTTGTGGGAGAAATTTGGGGAAAATAGGATTTTTGGACAACGAAAAACACGGAAAAAAAACAAAAAAACGAAAAATTTTGGGTGAAAAGTCCAGAAAATTGAAATACGGGTTGTCGTAGGGGCGGGTTCCCATGCCCGCCCGATCAGGCAAAGCCTGAAAACGCACCCACTTCGGTTGACGGCTGCGCCGTCGCG
>ONOG01000044.1 GCA_900319385.1 uncultured Prevotellaceae bacterium
CCTACCAGAGGTTACCCCAAACGTCGGAGCGATGCTTGGCCGACGGGTCGTCATCGTCGTTGCCATCGCCGCCGTCGTGAATACCTTCGTCTGGGGCAGACAAGACTTGCAGGTAGGCAGAGAAGGTCACGACCTTCTCTGCCGTTGTTTCAGGGATAATATACGTTTGCTTATTCATCGTATAAAGACTTTTTTACCGTTAACAATATAGAATCCCTTCGCAGGATGTTCGATGCGGCGACCGCTCAGGTCATAGACGACAGCAGCATCTTCAATGTCTGATGTTTCATCGTTCATTTCCTCGATGCCGGTAGCCTCGTCCTGGTCGAAACCGAGCGCCTTGACGCCCGACGTGCCGGGCACGTGGAAGTAGGCACGGTAGCCCTTCATCTTGGTCTTGCCTGTCGAGTGCTTGAAGACATTGGTCAGGATGTAGTAGTCCTCGCCGTCGGTGTTGCTGAGGACGAGCGGATTGACATAGTTGCCGACGAACTGCACGCCGTTCTTCTCGACGCTGAGGTGAAGGGCATCGGGAGCAAGCGTGACGTCGCTGATGAGATACTCCGTTCCGGCCTCGTCGGTCTGCAGGATGTAAGGCGTGTTTGCAACGATTTCATCGACTTGGCGGAAGTAGAGCGAGGCGTTTCCGGCGTTCAGGGTGACGTTGTCCAACTCCTTGACCACCGTGTTGGAGCCGAAGGTTGCCTTCAACTGTGCAGCCGTCATGTCGAAGGGCAGACAGAGGGTGTTCCAGGCGTTCGTGTCGGAGGTCTTGGCTGTTATGGTGCGCTTGAGCAGGACTTTGACGCCTGAACCATAGGTGGTCGGCACCTCGGCAGCCAGTTCGTCGAGTGTGAGGATGGGCTGCTCTGTGCCGAGGTATTCGAGACGTGCATCGTCGAAGGCAATCCACTGGCCCGTCACCTTGTCGGCCTTGAATCCGAGGCGCAGAGCCTCACCGTCGGTGAGATAGGTGATGACACTGATTCGGGTATTGGTCGAGGTGGTCGAGGCTGGAGCCGTCTCATCGTTGGCATAGAGGTTGAAGCCCTCGGCGCCGTGGGCAATGGCCGAGAAGCGGTAGTAGCCGTTCGGCAGGCCATAGACGGTCTGGTAGAGTTCAGCATCGCCTATGCCGGCTGCCTTCCACTGCTGGAAGTAGCGTGTGCCGACATATCCCGACAGGATGCCGTTGGTCTGTGCCTCCCAGTCGTCGCCGACGTGTTTCCAACCGACTGAATTTCGGCGCTCTGCACCGGGGTTCTCCAGCACGTAGGTGATATTGAGAGGTGCATCAACGGTGGCTTCATCAATCTTCTCAAAACGCTTCACATAATCGCCGCGCAGGATGGAGAAGACGTCGAAGTGGCCGACATTGCCTTCCGTCTTGTTGAGGGCTGTCTCGGTATAGATGCCTGGATCCCAGGGACCCAGATAGCCTGCTTCGGGATAGACACCGTTCTGTATCGTCCACGACTGTTGGTCGGTGGAATAGACATACTTTGTGCGGCCCCAGCCCAGATTGCCGTCGCCACCGTTGTCGCTCGTGTGATAGAGCCAACTCCTGTTCCATTCCGTCTGCAGCATGGCATCGGGGTGCATGGCGCTGGCCATGACTTGATACTCTGTGTCGTCCTGCACGAAGGAGTCGAGTGTCCAGAGCGCATCCTTGTTAGTCATAGGATTGCCTGCTGCATCGTACCACATGGCGAGGTAGTCGTAGTTGTTGTCGGGATGCTGGTAGTTGCCCTGCTTCACAACGACGCCCAAGTCTTGCTGATGGTCCCAGAGACTGAAGAAGTAGCGGCTGTAGTCGGAAGGAAGTTCGGTCAGACGCTCCCAGCCGTTGGCAATCATCCCAGCCGTTGGCAATCATGTCGTCTTTGGGGGAGTCATAGACGAAGTCGCTGCCATAATAGTAGAGGTGGAAGTTGTCAACCATTGCCCAGTAAGAACCGCTGCCACTGCCTTTCACACCAATGCGCAGCGTACCCTTGTTGACGGTGCTCTCTGCCTCGACAGCATTGGCATAGAGTCCGGCCGTGAAGTAGGCACTGCCGGAGGTCATGTCGTTCGGCACGTATGTGTTGTCAGTCGTGGTGTATTCACCGCTGCTGAGCGAAGTGGTCTGCGCTTCAGACATGATGTTCTTGATTTTCTCAGTCGTCGTATTGATGTAGATGGTGGCATTCACGTTGTCGTTGCCGGCAGCGTAGTCGCTGTACACCGTCGCATTGTCGCCAGGACGCTGGAAGGCCTGTGCCGTGAACTTGTAACTGCCGGCCGGCATGTTGTCCAGTGTCTGGTAGAAGTCGAAGTTGCGCGAGAAGAACTCAACCGCGTCGTTGTTGTAAGTAGCATTCTCCGACCAGCCGAGTGTGCCGAGGCTCAGGTCGGCGTTGGTCATGAGGAAAGTAAGGTCGTAGGGCAGACTGGTGGGCTGTGTGTTGGCAAGGAAGGTTGCGCCGTCTGTCTTAATGGTTTCGATGAAGTTGTTCACCTGCTCGAGTGTGACGCTGCCGCTGATGGCCGACTCAATGTTCGAAATCGAACTGGAGAGCGCATTGTCAGCACCGCCGACCTTCTGCTGGTGAGGCACGTTCTTCGCTGCCTTGAAGCCTGCGATGAGGCGGCGCAGTTCGTCCTGTTTCACGCCGGTGGCACTGTCGTCGAAGTCGTCCAGTTCATCAGCAGTGATGAAGAGCCAGCGCTGTGTGGTGCCGCTGTCGTAGAGGTTGACCGTGGCTGCACTGGTGGCGCCGTTGTTGTTGGCCGTCAGTGCGGAAGGCATGTTGCCGCCGTTGATGCGCATGAGCCAGTAGCCGCGATAGCCGCCGTCCATTGTTGTGCCGTTGACCGACACGTCCTTACGGCTGCGCATGACATGGAACTGTTCTGCGTCGGTCGTACCGGCAGTGCCGTTGGCACGGAAACCGTTGGTGCCGTCGGCACTGTACTTGATGTAATGACCTGTGGCGGCATTGCGGAACTGGTAGTATTGCGTGGCGGCATTGAAACTGATGTACCACTGCGAGCGTTCCGTCTTTGTCTGCTTCCACGAGAGCGTCCCATCTTCGTTTTCGGCGAGGAAGGAGTCGAAGAGTCCGTGTTCGGAATCTTCGTTCTTGATATAATATTTCTGATTGTCGCGATAGTCGAGCACGTAGGCAGGCAGACAGAAGCCGCCGCTGTAGTAGTTGACAGGAACCAGACCGTCTTCCATCATGCCTTGCACAATGGTCGAACTGCCGATATACACGGCCTGAATGTCGTTCCAAGTCTTCGGTCCGGCCCAGGCACCTGCGTCGAGGTGCGCACCGTTGAAGGCATACTTGTTCTCCCAAATGGCTGTTCCGCCGCCGCCTTCTTCATAGACGCCGTTGAACGGGCGGAAACCCCAGTGGCCATTGTCGTAGGCAGCAGTGACCACAAGGTCGTCACGGTTTTCCCAGAAACGCAGTGCAGCGTTGGCACGTTCTCCGGCCCAGTCGCCGTTCATGCTCGTACGCATCCAAGAGTTTTCCCAGCCGCCCCAAATGCCGAGTGTACCGCAACCGACACCGTGCTGCATTTCGTGCAGACACGTTCCGCTGCGCTGTCCCATATTCGTTCCCATACGCATGTTGCCACCGTAGCCACAGTCGGCTGTCGGTGTGCCAGGGCTGTAAGTGCAAGAAACTGTAAAACCACGGATGCTGGTGTAGTTGGTCCACCAGTTGCAGGCGTCGGTCAGAGCGGCCACGATGCGGTTGTTCTGGTTTTCAGGTCCGCCGTAGTTGTACCACCAACGTACATCGCCCTGAGGCAGGGTTGACATGCGGATTACGTCGCCATAACCTACAGCATAGGTGTCGGTGATGGCATAGGCGCGGATATAGTAGGTCGTACCTGGTTTCATCGGCATACGATAGATGCGGCCGTTGTAGTCGAGATAGTCGGTGCCGCACTGGTCGAGCACGGTCGGTTCGGGATTGGTTTCGCTGTAGCAGAAACCTTGTTCCAGGATGTTGCTGCCGCTGACGTCCATACGTCCGAAGGCTTCGATACAGCCACGGGCATAGCGCGGATTGGTGGTCACGACGGGTGCCGTGCCTGTTCCGTTCGTCACGCGGTAGCGGCGGTAGGCCAGTTCGAGGTTGCTGATTTCAGCCTGCATCTGTTCCTGTGTGCTGCTGAGGTTGTTGTTCACATCCTTTGCCTGATTGATGGCGGCGAGGAAAACGTCGGCACCTGTCATCGAACCCGAGCCGTAGCGTTGTTCGGCCAGTGTGATGGCGTCCTGCAAGGCCTGGAAGGCATCGGACGACACTTTGGCAGCGTCTTTCGCCTCGCGCAGGGCTTTGGCCACGGCCGGATAGCCTGTAGTGGTGGATTTGCCAAGTTCTGTCTGACCGTTGCTGATGGCGGTTTCCAGTGCCGAGCGCACCGAGGCTTCCATTTTCAGTCCCTGCACACTTTGGGCACGGCTGATGTAGTTCTGGAGTTCGGTGCGCAGGTCGCTGAGCGCATTGCCGACGTAGTAGAGTTGGAAGTTATCTACGCCCATCCAGTTGCCCGTAGCACCTTCGGCGACAAAGCCCACGGTAGCGTCGGCTTCGATGTTGGTCCACAGGAGGGTGTAGTCGGCATTGGCGTTGACAGCCGTCGTGTTCAGGTTGCCCACGAGCGAGGCGCCTTGCTGTGTGGCTGCGGTGTTGCCCTCCTGAATGTTTTGGGCATGAGCCTTGAGCATATAGCGTCCGAGGGGCAGGCCTTCAATCACCTGTGTGACCGAACCGTCGCCTACGGCATTGCCTGCACCGGCCCATTTTTCGACGTATAGATTGCCGTCCTTGCCGCTGAAGGCCGTGTTGTCCTGCGTCTGCATTCCGATGTTGGTCCAGTGGTCAAAACCTTTTTCAAAACTGGGGTTCTGCAGCAGGTCGTTGCAGTCGTAGGGGAAATCGACGCTGGCTGCGGCATAACGGTAGGTGGAAATGGCCTCGGTGAGGTTCTGCTGTGCGTCGTAGATGGTTGTAGCCGAGGCCGAGGTGTTGTTATAGACGGTGCGGGCAGCGTCGAGTTTCTGCTTCAGTGCTGCAGCGCCGTTGTAGGAGGCGTTGTAGATGCCGTCGGCCTCGTCGATGAGCGCCTTGAGTTCGGTGCGCATGGTAGCGGTGCTGGTGCCGAGGAAGACGACGTCCATGTTCTGCCAATTGAGCCATTGGCTGCCGCTGGTCATGCTGACGGTGAGTGCCAACTGACCCGCCGAGCCGACGATGACGTTGTGGGCCAGGGCTTCCGACTGCTCGTGCAGCAGGGCCTCGCTGGCAGACTTTCGGTCGTTGGGCTGCACATAGCGGGGGCCGACCTTGTAGCCGTTGTCGTTGTCGTTGCCGACGTTAAAGTCGATGGCCGTGAGGTCGGGCACAGTGACCGTCACGGTGTTCTGGCCGGCAGCCGTGAATGTGGGGGCGGCGTCGGTGCCATCCTGGCGGTAGAGCGAACGGAAACTGACGTCGTAGATACCCTGCGGCACACTCTTGGTCTGGGTCAGGGTAATGGCAGCATGGTACTGCTCATATTGTCCCCAGGCAATGGCGTTGCTGGCGCCCCATCCGCTGCACGAGCCCGTGGCGGCCATGTCGGCATTGTCGAAGAGGAACGACACATCGACACTGCTGCTGCTCAGTCCGGCGGCTGCGGCACGGAACAGGGTGGCGGCTGCCGAACGGAGTTGGGCGGCTGTGGCCGAGGTGTTCACGTAGGTGGTGCGTGCCGTGCTGATCTGGCTGGCGTAGGTCGAGGTTTTGCCGGCTGCGACGATAGCCTGATAGACATTATATAATTGTACACGCGCGCGATAGGTGGCAAAGGTGCCGTCGGTGATGCTGGTTTCGGGAATGAAGGCCCAGCGTGTGTGCCCCTTTCCGCCGGCGAGCGTGAGGTGTCCGCCACGGTCCCAACTCAGGTCGAGCGCCTGCGCGTAGGTCACGTTGGTCAGCGTATAGACATGGCTGCCCGAGGCCGTCTCGGTGTAGGTGAATTCGCGGTTGGCGTCGCCATCGACCCAGATGTCATTGGCATTGGCCGAGGGACAATAGACATACTTGTCGGCCTTGTCGGCCATGCGCAGGCTCAGTTTCGTGCCATCGACGAGGGCATAGCAGCGCTGCGGATTGGACACGGCCGTCTCGCCGTTGGTCAGACGTGTGGCACACGCATTGGTATTCCAGTCCATGCCGTAACTGAGGAATGCGTTGGCCTCGACGTTGTAGAAGTAGCCCAACGTTTCGCTGCCCACCGACGCAAGGTCGGCACCCGGCACCGCCGGCGCCGTCCATGTCTGGGCGTTCAGTCCGAGCGTCAGCACGCAAAGTGCTGCAGTAAGTAGAAATTTTTTCATGAGATGGTTATTAAGATTAGTCGTTGATGTTAGAACATAAATTTCGCTTGCAAAATTACGGAAAATTTACTAAAACATCGGACAAAAATCATTCAAAAAAGGACAAAAATCTTTTAAAAACCACCGGATATGCGACTTGACGGACAGGGCAGTTACGTTCAGGAGTTGTAAAAGGCATTGCTACTGTACGGCTTTTTTCCGCTTGAAATTGAAGCCGACGTAGAAGTTGAGCGAGCCAAAGGCATTGTTGAGGCGCACTTGCTCGCTGTGATAGTTGAAGGAATGGAGGATGAACGACGCTCCGGCATACCATTTCGTGTCGTAATAGACCAGCCCCAGACGCCAGATGAAGTCGAGGTTTAGTTTGTTGTCGCTGAAGTTGAGAAACCAACTGGAAGGCAATGTACTGACCATCTATCAATATACAGCATGGTGTGAGCAGGAAGGTTTTCGGAAGTGCATCGAAAAGGCGTTCCCGTCCATCAAGGTTTACTATATCGAAGAAGAACCTGGGTGTGAAGTCTTCAATACCAACGATGCAAATGGCGAATACTTTCCATACCGCTATCTACTCGACAATTACGAAGAACCGCTATACTATGAGACCATCGAGGAAGCTGCGGAAAGCGTATCTGGTATTGTCGGGCATAAGGTAAAGCCGGACTATAATGAAATCGTCCATGCACTTGACGATTAC
Source organism: uncultured Prevotellaceae bacterium (assembly GCA_900319385.1). GTDB lineage: Bacteria > Bacteroidota > Bacteroidia > Bacteroidales > Bacteroidaceae > UBA3839. The sequence continues at coordinate 7,083 of ONOG01000044.1, forward strand.
ACAGAGAAACAAGACGAGAAGGGCGAGGACGTATTCTTCTCCTTCCACGAGTTTGAGGTGGTCGATGATAACGGAAATAAAGTAGTAACTAAAAAAACAGAAGATTATGAAGCAAAAGAAGAAACTCATTAAGAAGCTGCGACTCTTGAAGTGGCTGATTGAGAAGATCAGTCGATTGTTTATCTTCACCGATCCTACTCCATGGTAAACGAAAGGAGCACTCATCAGATTAACTGGTGGGTGCTCTTTTTCGTTTTGGTGTCTATTAAAAAGAATTGCAATGTCTATCTTACAAAATCAAATATTTGAAAATTGTTACACTTTTTTACACCTTTTTGAAAAGAAAAATCTCTGAAGCCCTTTATTTATCGGCGTTTCAGAGATTCTTGTGGTAGCGAGAAAGGGACTTGAACCCTTGACCTTCGGATTATGAATCCGACGCTCTAACCAGCTGAGCTATCTCGCCAAACCGCCTGCAGAAGAGGTGTGCCTTTCTGAAAGCGAGTGCAAAGGTACGGAAAAAAATTAAAAGTGAAAAGTGAAAAGTGAAAAAAATTGTGACAAGGGGCGTTTTTTTCCTTATTCGGTCTTATTTCGGCGCAGATCACGTCCGAAGCGGAAGGTCGAGGGGTCGGGGGTCGGCTGCTGGTCGGGCTTCTCGACACCGTCACGCGACTTGCTGTAGTAGTAGGGGTCGTAGGAGCCGTAGCCATAGTAGTTGTAGGGGTCGTAGAGATTCCAGTCATTGTAGCCCGAGAGCTTGACGAGGCGGAACCACTCGTGGCTGTCGCCAAAGTAGCCCGAGAAGTAGTCGTAGTCGAGGCGATAGTCGTAGATGGCCACGTTGAGGTCGGGGTTGTGAGGATAGTCGAGGTAGATGACGCCATCGCGTATTTCCCAGTAGAAGAAGAAGCTCTGGTAGCGAATGGGGCACGGCCGATTGAAGTAGTCAACCTCCTCGCCGGTGCCGCGACGTGAATAGCCATTGTTGGGGATGAATCGGATGTCGGTGGTGGTGGCATACCATGTGTCATAACCATCGCTGTAGTACATGCCGAAGTCGCCGTACCACTGTCCGGAAAGGATGCGTGCCTCTTCGCGGTCTTCGTCGCAGGATGTCATGAGGCTGAGGGTGCACAGCGCGAGGGCTGCCATTGCCATGAGTTTGCTGATTGTCTTCATAACCTATACCTTATTATATATATGATACCGAATGATAGATATGTTTACCGATTTCTTTCGCTGGCAAAGTTAAGGGTTTTGGCGTCATCGCGCAAACATTTCGGTGAGAAAGTTTGGGTGGCGCGGCATTTTTAGGGTAAACCCTGCCACGGGTGTAGGGAAATCCGACGGATTTGAGGGGAATGCGACGGGCTGTGAAACTTTTTTCGGTTTTTTTCCAAAAAAAGTGTAAAATAATTTTAACAAAAAGAAAAAATAGCATATCTTTGCAGCGAACGCAGTATTCCGACGCGGTGCACACATGCCGACAGTTTAGCAATCCTGCGAGATGAGCGAGCAAGCAAGAGATTTGAATCATTTTATATTAACCCCTAAAAGAACAAACAAATGAAGAAGATTCTGTTTATGATTGGCGTCGTGGTTGCCTCGATGCAGGCAACTACCGCACAGGCTCAGGCCTTCATGGGCACAGGTCGTGCCAATGACGACAAAATGATTTTCAACCACCTCTCGGTAGGTGTCGGCGTCGGTTCCGACGGTTGGGGCCTCGAAGTGGCAGCTCCCCTCACGCCGTACGTCAGCGTGCGTACCGGTTTCTCGTCGCTGCCGACCATCAAGTTCAACGTTGACGACGTCACCATCCACAAGAATAATGGTACGAAGGTGTCGGACTATGCCGACGTGAACTTCAAGCTGTTCCAGAAGATGACGAACTGGAAGCTGCTGTTCGACGTGCATCCCTTCAAGACCAGCTCCTTCCGCGTGACGCTCGGTGCCTATATCGGTGGCGACGAACTGGCGTTTGCCGAGCTGGACGAGCCGCTGCCCACTCACGCTCACGACTACATCCGCATTGGCGATGAGCGCGTCATCATCAAGAGCGACGGCTATACCGACGCGAAGGTGAAGGTCAACAACTTCAAGCCCTACGTGGGCATTGGCTTCGGCCGCGCCGTGAAGAGCACTCCGGGTCTCAACTTCAACTTCGACCTCGGCGTTCAGTTCTGGGGCAAGCCGAAACTGCATGGTTGGACGCTCGACGACTTCGGAACGGAGGTTTATAAGGAGCTTGACTACGGCAGCACCGACAACGACGATGCCAAGAAGGCTGCCAAGTGGGTATCGAAGCTGAAGGTATGGCCCACGATCAACTTCCGTCTGACCTACACCATTTTCTAAACCGAATTCATGTTTAACCCATTTTATTAACCTCTAAAACTAACACAACAATGAAAAAGAATGCTATCCTGGCCATTCTGGCTATCGTTTCACTCGGTTTCGCTGCTTGCGGCAGCGACGGCGACTCTACCCCCGCCGGCGGTGGTGGCGGCACCACACCCGGAGCCACTCTGCCCGAACCCTCTTATTCTGGCAAGGCTATCTCGGTGACAGGCATCACCTGGACCTCTGACCCCGCTGACTTTGGCCGCAGCTTACCTCCTGTCAAGGACATCACCCTTTCGGAAGACGGTGTGCTCATCGCTACCGTTGCTGACGACGCTGTCAGCGAAGCCGGCAAGGGTCGCTCGGTGACTCCCAAAGAGGCATTTGCCAAGACTTCGTCGGGCAAGGCTCGCAAGGCCGAAGCTGCTCCGTTCCAATACATCGTGGGTGAATACACCGTCAACAGTATGGGTGGCTACGTCATCGACGGCGTAGGCGTGCTCACCATCACGGGTTCCGGCAAGACGGCTGCCATTGCCATTGCCTTCACCGATGCCGAGGGCAACTTCGTCGGCACGGGTGATCTTTCTGACTATCCTCCCTACATCGATTGCACCCCGTTCGTGCAGAACATCTGCCGCCGCTGGGTCATCGAGGCCACAGACGTTACCGTCAAGGGTACAGGTGTTGACTACGGTCACTTCTTCACTGCTGACGAAGGTGGCAACGGCGACCTCTACAAGATGGCTCAGCACATCATCAGCTCAGGCAAGATCAACATCGATCCCAACAACTTCAAGGATCTTGGCAAGATTGACTACATCCAGTTCCAGCGCAACGGCCGCATCATGTATCAGTACAACGGCAGGCGTACCTACTACGGCATGTGGAAACCGATGAACGAAGACACCGGCCTCTTCAGCTGGGTATGGGACGACGAAACGATGGGCAACGACCTTGTGAACTACAAGGGCACGGCAACCTTCGTATGGTATGGCGACCGTCAACGCGCTCTGCTCAAGCTGAATGCCACAGTGGTGACTGCCGATGGCAAGTCGTACAACGGCACAGTTCAGTTCAGCCTTCGTCGCTACCACTACTAATTCCGCGACTTTTCAATGAGCCACAGAGGGCTGGGAACCTGCGTTCCCAGCCCTCTTGCTTTGTGTCTCAAGCTGTTCTTCTTGCCTGTCGCCCCTCTGGGGCATCCATTCATCCGTTTTTCACTCTTCACTTTTTACTCTTCACTTTCTTTGTCGCTCTTGCTGTGTTCGTCGCTCACCTCGAGGGTGACGTGCTGAATGCCGAGCTTCTGCAGCTCTTGGCGCAGCTCCTGACGGGTTTCGGCTTCGCGCTCACGGTGGAAGAGGGCGATGTGGGCGGTGAGTGCCATCTCGTCGTTGTTGACAGCCAGGATGCGCATGTGTCCGAATCCGCGCACGTTGGCATGGGTCTTGAAGACGGTGGAGACGTAGTCGCGGTTCACCTTGTCGGTCGATCCGCCCATCGCGAAGCGCAGCACGGGATAGAGGATGGTGACGGACTCGATCACCATGAGGACAGAGGCAAAGAGTGCAGCAACGTTGTCGAAGAGGTTGTCCTGGACCTTCATGACGATGACTCCCGCCAGTGCGGTGACTGCCGAGACGGCGGTCGAGAGCCAGAAGGCGGTCGGTGTGCCTGCCACGCTGTTGTGTTTGCGCTCATGCGTCAGGAAGATGGCGGTGAGGGCGTGCAGGGCGACACCCGCCAGTGCCACGTAGAGCATCAGGCGGCCGTTGGGCAGGGGCAGCGACTCGTCGAGCTCGATGGGCAGGTTCATGCGGCGCAGTGACTCGCAGGCGAGCGCTCCGGCGGCCATGAGCATGACAAGAATCGAGGCGAGGCGTGTGTAGATGCTGCGATAGCGGTAGGCATAAGCCTTGCGCGGATTGTCTCTACGGGCCGACGTCCGGTGGATGAAGAGGGCGACGGCGATGACGAGCACGTTGGCCAGGGTGAGGGCTGCATCGGAGATGAGTCCGAGCGACTCGGCCCTGAACCCCGTCACGAGGGCGACTGCCACGTAGGCCACATTGAGCCAGATGGCGATGTTGAGCATGAGGCTGAACGAACTCTTGGCCTCGGGCTTCCGATGTTTGTGATGGTGATGGTGGTGTCTGTGCTGACTTTCTTCAGTTTTATTTTGTTCCATAAAAGCGGTAGTTTTCCTTATTTGGCGCAAATTTACGCAATAAATGCGAAACTACAACCATGTCACAGTAAAAAAGATGCAGGTGGACTTCGATTCAAATGTTAAAAAAGCAGGAATTTTAACAGTTCAAGGGTGCTTTTTTGTGGGAGAAATTTGAGGAAAATAGAATTTTGGGACAACGAAAAAAACGAAAAAAAACGAAAAAAACGGAAAATTTTGGTAAGGAGTCCAAAAAATCGGGAATGCCGATGGTCGTAGGGGCGGGGTCGTAGAAAGGAGCCGCCTGTACGGACACACGGCAAACCTCTGGTATAATGATAATCTCCGTAACACATTGTCCCGTAGGGACATGCAAAGGTAGCCAGATGGCTGGTCAGCGTAGGATGAGAGACGGGGCGTGCTGTAGGTACGCCGCCACGCCTCGCCGCCAACCTTGCGGCGTACCTACGGCACGCAACCCCTTGACCCTCGGCACATTACCAGCCATTCCCGCTGCCGACTTGCGTCAGCAGCTCCATGGCTGGCTACCCTTGCATGTCCCTACGGGACAACCATTATTCTTTAAGTTCTACAACCATTCATCATTTCGCCATACTTACGGCACTGCTGTATGGCTGTCTATCATTTTTGTCCGCCGTCTGGCTGTCGTCTGTCCGCCGTCTGGGCGTCGGCAGAGCGCCGTTTACCCTGTCGGTTGTCCGCCGACGGAGCGTCGGCAGTCCGCCGTCTGACGGGTCGGCAGAGCGCCGTCTGCCGATAGGTTTGTCCGCCGTCTGCCGACGCTGCGTCCGCCGACTACCGACACTCCGTCGGCGGACAAGTGGAAAGTGGAAAGTGATAAGTGAAAAGTGAAAAATGAATGGATGGAAGCCCCAGAGGGGCTTGACAATGGTAGCCTGCCATTTCAATGGCTGGGGAAAGGTGAAAAGTGAAAAATGGGGCGGAAGTCAACGCGTCGTGGTTGCGATATTTGCGACCGAGCGGTCGGCCGGTGATTTCTGCACGATTCTCAGCGCATGAGGACGGAGGGCGTTAGTTGTCAAAAATGCAACTAACGACTACGCACCGACGCCGTGCTCACACATCGACGGTCTGCAGCGTCACGAACGAGAGACGACTGCGGCGAATGGGGAAGGTGACGTCGAAGCGGCCACGCACTTTCTTCTTTCCCAATCGGGCCGGACGGAACTTCATCTTGCGGCACACGCGCTGGGCTTCCTGGTCGAAGGCCGGAGCGACGCTGCGCACGAGGTGTGTCTCGGCCACACGGCCCCGCTCATCGACGATGCAGGCTACGACCACATATCCCTCGACGGGCCGGCCATCGACCGCCGGATTCTTGAATTGCTTGAGCTGAAAGGCCTGCACGGCTTTGTCACCGCCCTTGAACTCGGGAGCGGTGTAGGTCTCGCGGGGCTGCTGACGACGCTGCATGAAGGGGTCGCCAGGGACACTGAAATCGAAAAACTGGGCTCGGCAGAGGGTGGACAATGCCAGCAAGGGGAACAGGAAAAGTAGCTTGCGCATCATAGAATTGGAGTTTAAGTGTGCAAACTTACGCATTTTTCTTGAATTAAAAGCCAAAAATCCGTACCTTTGCACTGGATTTAAGGAAAGTTTACAGAAACATGATTACAGCAGAGCAACTGAAAGACATTCGCGAACGCGCCGATGCCCTCTACCACTATCTGGACATCGAACAGAAACTGGTCGAGGTGGAGGAGGAGGAACTGCGCACTCAGGCGCCCGACTTCTGGGACGATGCCAAGGCTGCCGAGGCACAGATGAAGAAGGTGAAGGACATCCGCAAGTGGATCGACGGCTACAACAAGGTGAAGTCGGCCTACGACGAACTGGAACTGGCCTTCGAATACTACAAGGAGGAGCTGGTGACGGAGGACGAAGTGGACCGCGACTACCAGACGGCACTCTCGCTCGTCGAGGATCTGGAACTGAAGAACATGCTGCGCGACGAGGCCGACTCGATGGATGCCGTGCTGAAAATCAACTCGGGCGCCGGCGGCACGGAGTCGCAGGACTGGGCACAGATGCTCATGCGCATGTACCAGCGATGGGCCGAGGCACACAAGTATAAGGTGACGATCAGCAACTATCAGGACGGCGACGAAGCCGGCATCAAGACCGTCACGATGGAGATCGAAGGCGACCAGGCCTACGGCTACCTGAAGGGCGAGAGCGGTGTGCACCGCCTCGTGCGCGTCAGTCCCTACAACGCGCAGGGCAAGCGCATGACCTCGTTCGCCAGTGTCTTCGTCACGCCACTGGTCGACGACTCGATCGAAATCACCATCGACAAGTCGAAACTCTCGTGGGACACCTTCCGCTCGAGCGGTGCCGGCGGACAGAACGTCAACAAAGTGGAGACGGGCGTGCGCCTGCGCTACTGGTACACCGACCCCGACACGGGCGAGGAAGAGGAAATCCTCATCGAAAACACAGAGACGCGCAAACAGCAGGAAAACCGCGAAAATGCCCTGCGACTGCTCCGCTCACAACTCTACGACCGCGCCCTCAAAAAGCGCATGGCCGAGCAGGAAAAAGTGGAGGCAGGCAAGAAGAAAATCGAATGGGGCTCGCAGATCCGCTCCTACGTGTTCGACGACCGCCGCGTGAAGGACCACCGCACCAACTACCAGACGTCGGACGTCACGGGCGTGATGGACGGCAAAATCGACGACTTCATCAAGGCCTACCTGATGGAATTCGCGGGGAAGGAGTAGAAGACTCCCCACAGCCCTCCCCGAGGGAAGGGAGTATGAACTAATACTTATGGAATAACATCAATATGAATCAAGAGAATCATGTAACCACTCCCCTCCCCTGGGAGGGAACGGGGGAGGGTCCACATTTCGAAATAGAGCGCAAGTTCATCGTCACAGGCCCGTTCAAGCACCTGGCTACGAGCCACACGCACATCGAACAAGGGTACTTCGAGACGGCACCAGGCCGCACCGTGCGCATCCGCATCCGCGACGACAAAGCCTATCTGACCATCAAAGGCCCGTCGAACGAACAGGGACTGGCACGCTACGAATTTGAGACCGAAGTGCCGATGGAGGACGGACGTCAGATGCTCAAACTCTGCCGACCAGGACGCATCGACAAGGACCGCTGGCTCGTGCCCGACGGAAAACACACGGTCGAAGTGGACGAATTTCACGGCGACAACGAAGGACTCGTCATGGCAGAAATCGAATTGTCGAGCGAGACGGAGGAATTCATCAAGCCCGTGTTCCTGGGTCGCGAGGTGACCGGCGACCGTCGCTTCTACAACAACCACCTCATGCGCTACCCCTATGTCATCTGGGGCCGACAGTTCGAGGCCGAGATGGAGCAGGAGAATCATGCCTGATTTTTTTGCCATGTACAAAAAAAGATGTATCTTTGCGCCAAAAGAAACTAATTTCTCCCAATGCCTACACTGTTCATATTCTTCGGCTTCAGATTTCTGTTCTACTCCAATGACCACGAACCCATCCACTTGCATATTATTAAAGACGGATGTGAAGCCAAATACAATGTGAATCCCATACAGCTTATCTATAATCACGGATTTAAGAAACGCGAATTGGCTATCATCGAATCTGTGATTGAAGAAAATGAAGAAATCATCATCAACAGATGGAAATCATACTTCAAAGCCCTATAAATAATGGAACCACAGCAAATAAAGGTTAAGAAAGTGTGGGTCGATGCAGAGCGGGTCTATGCCGAGTCCACTAACGGTATCGTGGCATCCTATGCCTTTGCAGACTGGCCACGACTGGCTGCTGCCACCGATGAGCAGCGCCACGATTTCTACGTTTCCTATGGAGGTATTCATTGGTCGCAAATTGACGAAGATCTCTGCTTTGAAACCATGTTCGAGGACTACACCCCTACCAACAGAGTGGCAGAGGCTTAGAGACGTTGTTATACAAAACGAATGGCTGCGCATCGGTATTTCCCATGCGCAGCCATTCGTTTGATGAATGTTATATTTTATACGAGCAAGTTCTGTGCTCGGACGTTTTATCAGGTGCCGGCTCACTCATTCTCGATGATGTTGAGCATCTTGATGGTGGCCTTGATGGCTGCTTCGGTCTGGTCGGCGTCGAGGCCACGAGTGCGGTAGGCACGGTCGTTGTAGGTCCAGGAGATCGAAGTCTGGACAAGGGCGTCGGTGCGTCCGCCTGGCGGAATGCTGACCACGTAGTTGGTGAGCCAAGGGAAACTGCGCTGCAGCTTGTTCTTGTAGATGTGGCGCACGGCACGCACAAAGGCATCGTACATACCGTCGCCCATTGCGCTCTCCTCGTACACTTCGCCGTTCACCTCCAACTTCACACTCGCCATCGGCTTGAGTCCGAATGCCGTGCTGACCATGTAGCTGATGAGCTTGATGCGCTCGTCGGGGGCCGAATGCTTGAGCACGTCGTTGACGATGTAGGGCAGGTCTTCGCGCGTGACGAGCTGCTTCTTGTCGCCCAGCTCGATGATGCGTTCGGTGACGCGGCGTGTCTGCTCGGGCGTCAGTTCGAGGCCCAGTTCCTCGAGATTCTTCAAGATGTTGGCCTTTCCGCTGTTCTTGCCCAGCGCATATTCGCGTCTGCGTCCGAAGCGTTCGGGCAGCAAGTCGTTGCAGTAGAGGTTGTTCTTGTTGTCACCGTCGGCATGCACGCCAGCCACCTGCGTGAACACGCTCTCGCCCACGATGGGCTTGTTGGGCGGAACGGCGATGCCGCTGAAGCTCTCCACCAGTCGGGCAGCCGCATTGAGCCGCTCCTCGTGGACGGAAGTCTCGATGCCCAGATGGTCCTTCAACACGGCCTGCACACTGGCCAGCGGAGCATTGCCGGCACGTTCGCCGAGTCCGTTGAGCGAGGTGTGCACACCACGGCAACCCGCCATGACGGCAGCCTGAACGTTGGCTACAGCGAGGTCGTAGTCGTTGTGGGCATGGAAGTCGAAGTGTGTGTCGGGAAACCACTCCAGCATCTGGCCGACGAACTGGCCGACCTGCATCGGGTTGAGGATGCCCAGCGTGTCGGGCAACATGAAGCGGCGGATGCCGAGGCCCTGCAAAGCGGTCACGAAAGCGTGAACATAGTCGGGCGAGTCTTTCATGCCGTTCGACCAGTCCTCCAGATAGAGATTGACCGTGATTCCGAGGCTCGTGGCATAATCGACACTACGGCGGATGTCCTGCACGTGTTCGTCGAGAGACTTCTTGAGCTGGTAGCGCAAGTGACGTTCGCTGCCCTTGCAGAGCAGGTTGAGCGTCTGGCAGCCGCAGTCGTGCAGCCAGTCGATAGAGGTTGTGCCATCGACAAAGCCGAGCACCTCGATGCGGTCGATCATGCCGGCCTGGCGTGCCCAGCGGCAGATGTTCTTCACGGCATCCTTCTCGCCCTCCGACACACGTGCCGACGCCACCTCGATGCGGTCAACATTGAGGTCGCGCAGCAGCATTCGGGCGATACTCAGCTTTTCGTGGGGCACGAACGAAACTCCGTTGGTCTGCTCACCGTCGCGGAGTGTCGTGTCCATCAACTCGATTTTCTTCATTTGGATTTCTCGTATGCCTCAATCTTGTCTTTGTTCTCCAGCAGGAAGTCGATGTCGTCGAGGGCGTTCATCAGGCAGTACTTCTTGTAACCGTTGATGTCGAAGTGCTCCGAGCGGCCTGTGGCGAGGTTGGTCACCGTCTGGTTGGGCACATCGACCCGCACTTCCATCTGCGGATTCTGACGGATGGAAGCGAACAGCTCGGCGAGAAAATCTTCGCTCACGACAACGGGAAGGACGAAGTTGTTCAGTTCGTTGTTCTTGTGAATGTCGGCGAAGAACGAGCTGATGACGACACGGAATCCATAGCCTGCAATGGCCCAGGCGGCATGCTCACGGCTCGAACCCGAACCGAAGTTCTTGCCAGCCACCAGAATCTGGTGCACACCTTCGCGGGGCGCCTCGCTGTAGTCGGGCTGGTTGAAGACGAAGTCCTGCTTCGGCTGGTCCTGCTTGTCAAAACGCCAGTCGCGGAAGAGGTTGTCGCCGAAAAACTTCTCGTCCCGCGTCGTCGCCTTCAGGAAACGTGCGGGGATAATCTGGTCGGTATCGACGTTCTCCAAGGGGAGCGGAATGCACGTCGATTGAATGATATCGAATTTCTGTTTCATACTTGTCTGCTATTATTCTGTACTAATGCTTACGGGTGCTGTCCACGAGTTCGTCAACCGTCTTCGGGAAGACCATTCCAAGCACGCGGGGGATGGCTTTCGTACCTACGACCATCGTGCTCAGCCGCTCCTCACAGTTGTCCTGATAGCCGTTGAACAGCTTTTCTTTGCCAGCGTAGAGGTAGAACGACTCGGTCGTACCGCCACTGCAAGGGGTGCCTTCCTGCTTTTTCTTCGAGCGTATGCCGAGCTTCTGTAGTTCGGCAACGACCTTGGCGAATTGCCCAGACTTCAGTTTGTAAGTCTTGTCGAGCAGGGTCGTCCCGTACGAATCGACCACAATGCGGGCCTCGGCCTTCGTCACGGTGAGGCTGTAGCTGCGGTGATAGTCGGGGGGTGTCGAAGAGTCGCCGAAGTAGTATTCAATCCGGTCGGCCTGCGCCCAAATCGCTTCTTTGATGGGACCATTGTCGGCTTGAGCCTTATCACAGCCAAAGGCCAAAGCCACTGCTACTGCTGCCATGATGAGCATTCGGAACAGCTTTTTCATAAACATATCGTTTTTTAAGTTTACATCAACGTACGCGGGTCGGTCACGACACCGGTCACAGCCGAGGCTGCTGCCACAAGCGGACTGGCCAGGATGGTGCGGGCACCAGGACCCTGACGGCCTTCGAAATTACGGTTCGAGGTCGAGACACTGAGCTTACCCGCCGGTATCTTGTCGTCGTTCATGGCCAGACATGCCGAACAGCCAGGCTGACGGATTTCGAATCCGGCTGCCTCGAGCACCTTGTCGATGCCTTCTTCTCGGATTTGTGCATCGACCATCCACGAACCAGGCACCAGCCATGCGGTCACGTTCTCTGCCTTTTTCCGACCCTTCACCAAATTGGCAAACATACGGAAGTCCTCGATGCGGCCGTTGGTGCAGGCCCCGAGGAAAACGTAGTCGATGGGTTTGCCGAGCAACTGCTCCCCTGGTTTGAAGCCCATGTAGTCGAGCGACTTGAGATAGGAGGCGCGTCCAGCCTCATCGACCGTATCGAGTGCGGGAATGGTCTGCGTGATGCCCATGCCCATGCCCGGATTCGTTCCGTAGGTGACCATCGGTTCGATGTCCTCGGCACGGAACGTCAGTTCCTTGTCAAACACAGCATCGTCGTCGCTCTTGAGCTGACGCCACTGCTCGACAGCCTTGTCCCAGTCGTCACCCTTCGGTGCATATTCGCGACCTTTGAGATAGGCAAACGTCACTTCGTCGGGGGCGATGAAGCCGCCTCGTGCTCCCATCTCGATGCTGAGGTTGCACAGCGTCAAGCGACCTTCCATCGACAGTCCGCGCACCGTGCTGCCTGCATATTCAACGAAATAGCCCGTGGCACCGCTCGTCGTGAGCTTCGACATGAGATAGAGTGCGATGTCCTTGGCCGTAACGCCCCAACCGAGCGTTCCTTCGATGTTGATACGCATCGACTTCGGCTTCTGCTGCAGGATGCACTGCGACGCCATCACCATCTCCACCTCGCTCGTACCAATGCCAAAGGCAACGGCACCGACGGCACCGTGAGTCGAGGTGTGCGAGTCGCCACAGACGATGGTCATGCCAGGCAGCGACAGTCCGCGCTCCGGTCCCACCACGTGGATGATGCCGTTGCGCTTGTCCATCATGCCGAAGTGTGTCAGTCCAAAGTCGGCTGCGTTCTTGGCGAGGGTATCCACCTGCGTCTTGCTCACGGGGTCCTCGATGGGTTTGTCCTGGTCGTGCGTCGGCGTGTTGTGGTCGGGCATACAGACAATCTGCTGCGGGCGCAGACACTTCAGTCCGCGGCTGCGCATACCTTCAAAGGCCTGCGGGCTCGTCACTTCGTGGCAGTACAGGCGGTCAATATAAAGCTGTGTGGGACCGTCCGTGACATTCTGCACCACATGAGCGTCCCATATTTTTTCAAACAAATTCTTTCCCATATCCTTTCTTATATCTTAAACTTATTGATACAGTCAATGTACGCTTCGACGCTGGCGGCGATGATGTCCGTATTAGCGCCGAAACCGTAGTACATGTGGCCGTCGTATTCGACCTGCATGTGCACCTTACCCATATCGTCCGAGCCCTTCGAGATAGCCTGAATGGTGAACTCTTTGAGCGTCATCTGCCGGTTGACGATCTTCTTCAGAGCCTTGATGGCAGCATCGACAGGACCGTTGCCCGAGGCACAGGCCTCGAACTTCTCGCCGGCGATGAGCAGACCCAACGACGCAACACTCTTCACGCCCACACCACTCGTCACCTGCAGATAGTCCAACTTGATGCGGTGGTTCTGCGAACGGTCGGCACCTGCCAGCACGAGGATGTCGTCGTCATTGATGTCTTTCTTCTTGTCGGCCAGTTTGAGAAATTCCTGGTACACAGCATCCAACTTCTCCTGCGCCAAATCCACGCCCAGGGCGTGCAGACGGCTCTTCAGAGCGGCACGTCCGCTGCGTGCGGTCAGCACGATGGCATTGTCGTCGATGCCTACGTCCTGCGGATTCATGATTTCGTAGGTCTGCACATTCTTGAGCACACCGTCCTGGTGGATGCCACTCGAGTGGGCAAAGGCGTTCTTACCGACGATGGCCTTGTTGGGCTGTACTGGCATGTTCATCAGGCTCGACACCATGCGACTCGTCGGATAAATCTTCGTCGTGTTGATATTCGTCTCGATACCCACGCCCTTGTGGCACTTCAGAATCATGGCCACCTCTTCGAGCGAAGTGTTGCCTGCCCGTTCGCCGATGCCGTTGATCGTCACCTCGGCCTGACGCGCACCATTGAGCACACCGCTCATCGTGTTGGCCGTCGCCATACCGAGGTCGTTGTGGCAGTGGGTCGAGATGATGGCGTGTTCGATGCCCGCCACGTGGTCGCACAAATACTTAATCTTTGCTCCGTACTCAGCCGGCAGACAGTAGCCGGTCGTGTCGGGAATGTTGACCACCGTGGCACCGGCCTTGATGACTGCCTCGACCACGCGGGCGAGATATTCATTGTCCGTGCGGCCGGCGTCTTCGGCATAGAACTCCACATCCTCGACATAGCGCTTGGCATACTTCACGGCGCGCACTGCACGCTCGATGATCTCCTCGCGGTTGGAATTGAACTTATACTTAATGTGCGAGTCGCTGGTGCCGATACCCGTATGGATACGTTTGTGCTTGGCAAACTTCAGCGCCTCGGCTGCCACGTCGATGTCCTTTTCCACAGCACGTGTCAGCGCGCAAATCGTCGGCCAGGTCACGGCCTTCGAAATCTCAATCACGCTGTTGAAGTCGCCCGGACTCGAAATGGGGAACCCCGCCTCAATCACATCGACACCGAGCAGTTCCAACTGCTTGGCCACCTGAATCTTCTCTACCGTGTTGAGCTGGCAGCCTGGCACCTGCTCGCCGTCGCGAAGCGTTGTGTCAAAAATATACAGTCTATCCATTTTTAGTTTTTGAAATTTAAGTTTTTGAGTTTTTAAGTGTTGGGGTTCGCAGGTTTTAGAGTGAATAAGGTTCATCCCAAACTCAAAAAGGAACAAACTTCAAAACCTAAAAACTCAAATGAACTAATTGGACTGCAAATTTACAGCTTTTCGGCCATTTTGCCAAATAATCCACACTTTTTCGGTCCGTTTGCTTACAAATCAGCAGCAAACAGCAAACATTTTTACTCTTAACAACCACCCCACCCTCTCCCGAGGAGGGGGAGGCTCTTTTCACTTTTCACTATTCACTTTCCCCCAGCCCCTCGGCTTTGCACTGACGCAGGGCGACGAACAACCAGGCGAGGCAGAGCAGACGGAACATCAAGGGCACTGCCAGCGAAAAGACTGTGAGAAGCAGCGCCGCCACGGCATTGACGATGCACAGGGCTTGGCGCGGACTGATGTGCTCGTCCATGACGTCGGAAAACAAGAGGGCCAAACTGCGAACGGCGCTGAGTTTGGCCAGCGACTGAACGAGAGAGAACGACGAACGGCGCACCAGCGTGCTGAGGATGGAAAAAAGATTCGGACGTACCGAACTGCAAACAGAAGTTTTCATGAGATAACGGTATTTTTGCGTGATACAATGTTTTGATTTTCCGTTTGCAAAGTTACGCGCAACCGATGTCAATCTATGACAATCAGAAATACAAAGTTTTGTTGCCTGATGCCCAAAACGGAGGTTTTTGGTTAAATTTTGTTAACACCTGCGGTTTGAAGGGGGAAAATGGGCGGCTCGCACACGCGCGTGCATCCGTACTTATATATAATATGTCCGTTCGTCCGGTCGGGGATTCAAAAAAGCATCCCTGCACGCTGAGTGCAGGGATGCTTCGTTGATAGATGTCTGAGGGGCGGTTACTTGATGAACACCTTGCGGCCACCCACGATGTAGAGGCCCTTCTGGGGTGTCGTCACGCGACGTCCGCTCAGGTCGTAGATGGGTTCGTCCTGAACTTTGTCCATCAGACTTTGTCCGTCGGACTTTGCACCTTGTAGTTCATCAATGCCGGTGATCACTTCCTTGTCGCCGTAGTAGAAGAGGCGGAAGTTGCGGAAGATGACCCAGTTGGCGCTACCAGCCCTGGTGCAGGCGAGACCGATGCGGATGTTACGTCTCGTCGTCAGCTTATATTCCATGCTGTTCTCGTAGCTGCCTTCGGCAAAGTGGAGGGCAGCGCCCTTCATGCAATTCGGCACGTAGAGGTCGTCGGCGATGGCCTTGTCGGTCTCAAATTCGGTTCCGCTATAGAGGATTGACGAACTGGCGTCGGCACAAATGTTCTTGATCGGACGGCGAGTGGTCATGATGACCATGTTGGTCGTAATCTTGTCGGTGCCGGCAGCCCAGGGTTCGTAGATGTTAGCCACTTCGCCCAGACGTTGGAAGGCCTGCACATGCATTTCGTAGTTTCCGGCAGGCATGTTGGTGAGCACTTGGTAGAACTCGAACGTCTTTTCATAGTATTCAACGCAACCTTCGCTGCAGGCATATCCTTCGCCTGCATCCCATCCGTCGGCATCTTCCTCGAGCGTGGGGTTGACGAGCAGGCAGGTGATGTCGAAGGGCTGGTCGAGCGACTGCGCCGATACGCCAGCCAAGAAATTCTTGGCAGCATCGCGTGCCGAGTCCATCAGCGACTTCAGTTCGCCGGCTGCTGTCGAAGCCTCGGCCTGAGCCTCGATCGACTGCAGTTCGGATTCGAGGGTTACGTCGGCATCGGCCACGGTCTCGATGTGCGGCGTGGCAGCCATGCGACGGATGGCAGCCAGCAGGTCGAGCAGTTCGCTGCGCACCTCTTCGCTGCCGCCGGTGTCGAACAGGTTGGCTTCCTCGGCGGTGAGGATGAGCCAGCGCTGGGTTGTTGCGCCGTAGGCAAGGTTGAAGTTCTCTGTCGTGGTCGCTCCGTTGCTGCCTGCGCTGAGCACGGCTGGGGTGGCAGTGTAGGACTGCGGGTGGATGATGTAGTAGCCGCGGTGGGTGAAATCTTCGGACGTTACGTCCACACGTCCACGCATGAGGTGGAAGTTGTCGTTCGCTTGCGGGGCACCGGTGCGGTTGATGGTTCGGATGCCGTTGGTGCCGGTCGTGATGTAGGTCATGTAGTAGCCCGTCTTGGCATTGCGCAGCTGGTAGTACTGGTTGCCAGGAGTGAAGCTGAGGTACCATGCAGCGGCATCGTCTGCGGCAGCCTGTGCGGCTGACATTTCCTTCCAGACGAGGCGGTGACTGTCGTTTTCGACGAGGTAGGAAGTGCGCAGTCCGTGGTTTTCGTCCTCGTTCTTGATGTAGTATTTCACGCCATCCTCGTGGTTGAACGAGTAGTACGGCAGTGCGTATCCGATGGCATCGGAGCCAGGCAGTCCGTCCTCGTTGAGGGCCTGGGCAAGGATGCCCATCATGCAGTAGAGGTTGTCGCTGTGTTTGTCTTCGTTGGCACCGTTACATCCGTAAGGCCAGAGGTGCATGTGGTCGCCGGTAATGGTACCCGTCGAGTTGTTGTCCCAGAAACGGACGGCTTCGGTCACGCGGTCGCCGAGCCATACGCCGCGGTCACCGTTGGCGCGCATGTCGGCACTCCACCAGATGCCGTGCGTACCCACGCCGATGCCGTGCAGGGCTTCGTGCATGATGGTGCCGGGCTGCTGATAGCTGGCGTTGGCTCCGACGCGCATGCTGCCGCCGTACGAGCAGTCGGCAGTCGGCGTACCCGGACTGTAGGTGACGCTGATGCCGAAGTCGTGGATGCTGGTGAGGTTGCCCCAGTAGTAGTCCATGGCCGTGTTGATGGCGTAGTTGATGCGGTCGTTCGTGGCTTCGTCACCGCCGTTGTTGTACCAGTGGCCGATGGCGGATGCGGGTACGGTCGAGAACTTGATGACGTCGCCGTAGCCGACGGCATAGTTCTTAGTAATAGCGTAGGCGCGTATGTAGTACATAGTGCCGGGCTTGAGGTCGCGCAGCCAGTAGATTTTGCCGGCTTGGTTGATGAACTCGGTGGTGCGGTTGTCGGTCACCTTCGGGTCGGGCGACTCGCTCCAGCAGAAGCCTTCCTCGAGGATGTTCGACCCTGTGACGGTGCTGCGGCCGAATGCCCAACGCGAACCTTTGATGAATCGGGGGTCGGTCGTGACGGTGGGTGCCGCACCCGTGCCGTTGGCAATCTTGAAGGCGAAGGCTGCCTTGTCGAGGGCTGCGACAGCGGCGAGAGCCTGTGCGTCGGTGGTCGAGGCATTGTCGTACACACTCTGAGCCTCAGCGACAGCAGCCTCGTAGTCAGCTGTTTCCTTGCCCGAGGCGGCATTGATTTCGGCTTGTGCCGTAGCAATGGCATCGCTGAGCAGTTGGAAAGAGGCTATCGAGGCTTCGGCAGCGGGTATGGCAGCCTGTAGTTGATCGGAGGCAGCGATCCAGTCAGCGGGTTTGGTGCCTGTGGCCAGAGCCTGGTTGGCAGCGTCAATGGCCGATGTGAGGGCTGCTTTGGCTTTTGCGTTCATGCGCTTATTGCTCAGCGTGGTAGCATATTCAATAAGGGAGTTGAAGGCCGCGAGGATGTCGTCGGCATTGTCGCTGATGTATTCCAGGCGGAAGTTGTCGATGGAAAGCCAGTTGCCCGAGGCATTATCTGCCTTGAAGCCGATTTCCATCCGACTACCCGTAAGTACGAATTCGACGGTGTAGTTCTGGCGTGTGGAAACGGCCTGTGTGTGGGTATCGGCGAAGATGCTGGCACCGGTCTGGGCACGGGTAGGATAGTCCTCCTGGATGTTTTGGGCAGCCACATGCAGGCGGTAGCGTCCTGGAGCCATGTCGGTGAGTGTCTGGCTCAATGATGCGTTGCCTACAGCATTGCCTTTGCTCACCCATTTCTCTGCATAATAAGTACCTTGCTTGATGTTGAAGACATTGTTCGTCTGGAGAGACAGGCTCGACTGAGTCCAACCTGTGAAGTCGGCGGTCTCGAAACTCGGGTTGATGATGAGCGAGGTGAGGTCGAGTGGATGGTCTTCCGAGGCATTGGCACGCTGGTACACGCCTTCGGCTTCCTGTAGGGCGACGATGGCGTCGGCCTGCTGCTGAGCCGTGGCTTCGGTGTTGGCAGCCACTGTCTCCGCATCGCTGATGGCCTGCTGCAGTTGTTCTGCCTGAAGACCCGTGCCGTCGCCCAGCATGGTCTGTGCCTGAGTGATAGCCGAGACCAAGGGTGTGCTCAGGTCGTCGCCCACCTTGACAAGGCGGAAGTTATCGACGGCAATCCAGTTGCCCGAAGCATTGACGGCTTTGAAACCAATCTCTACCGAGCCTGCCACAAAGTCGAATGCGACCTTGTAATTGTTGCGCACGGTGACGGTGGTCTGCTGGTCGCCGGCAAAGATGTAGGCACCTGTCTGAGCGGCATTCGGCGTGTCCTCCTGAATGTTCTGCGCAGCCACGGTCAGTTCGTAGTTACCGGGTTGCAGGCGGGTGATGGCCTGGCTGACGCTGCACGAACCGACAGCGCCGCCTTTGCCCGTCCATTTCTCTAAATAGACGGTTCCAGCCTTGATGTCGAATATACTGTTCGTTTGAGTTTGCATGCTCGAGTACGTCCATCCCGTGAAGTTGGACTCGAAACTCGGGTTGGTGATGCGCGACGTGAAGTCAGTCTGTGCCATGACCACGAGGCTGCTTCCGAGCAGTACAGAGGCCAAAAGAAATTTGAATGTCTTCATTTTTGTGTGTAAGAAATTAGTTAGATTCTATTCCGGCTGCAAAGTTACAATTTTTATCACAAAACAAAATAAAAAAAACGTTCAGAGATAAATATTTTTTCGTCAAGATGAGTGATTTGCAGTCTTTTAGAAAGAAACCGTCTTCCTCAGTCCTTGAAATCGCATGAAGCGCGGATGAGAGTTTGAGTCGGGGGAACAAAGCGTTTCCACGGGACCGAACTTAGATGTTAAAAAAACAAGAATTTTAACAGTTTTGACCCCCAATTTTGTGGGAGAAATTTGAGGGAAATAGGTTTTCGAACAGCGAAAAAAAACGAAAAAAAACGAAAAACACGAAAATTTTTGGCGGGGAATCCAGAAAATTGCGGTTCCGATAGTCGTAGGGGCGGGTTCCCATGCCCGCCCGATCAGGCGAAGCCTGAAAACCGAAAGAAATGGGATAAATTCTTTGGAGAGGCAATATTTTAGAAGACAA
>ONOG01000003.1 GCA_900319385.1 uncultured Prevotellaceae bacterium
AGGGACTTACTTTTGGAAAACGCAACTCACTATCGCATATAATCAGCGATTGAAAGCCACTTCTTTAACAATAAAAACTTTTACCGGACACCAATAATACACTATACACTAAACACTAAACATTTGTACTTATTCGTCCTCGGGTTTCGTTCCTTCCGTCTTCGTAGCGGCGTCACGCTGGTATTCGTCGAGCGTCAGGCCATAGGTCGTGCGAAGCACACGGAACTCCGTGCGGCGGTTCAGCGCATTGCAGATTTCCTGCTTCTCCTCGTCGGGCAGCTTCTTGATGAACGCTTCGGTGAGCGTGTCGCCCTCGGTGAGGAACTCATGCTGGGCTGCCAGACGGCGACGTACCACCTTCGGACGACTTTCGCCATAGCCGACGGCGGTCAGACGGTCCTTAGCCACACCGTGCTCGATCATATAGTTGACCACACTCTCGGCACGTCGCTGGGCCAGACGCTCGTTGTAGAAGTCGCTGCCTCGGTAGTCGCAATGCGACGAAAGCTCGATGGTGATGTTCGGATTTTCCTCCATCATCACGACAAGCTTGTCCAGGGCCTCCTTCGATTCCGGCAACAGCGTAGCCTTGTCGTACTCGTAGAAGATGTTGTCGATGAGCACGGGGATGTTGATAGGCGGCAGCGGGAATTGCAGGACATAGTCCTCACTCTCCTCGCTTTGGAACACCTTCAGCTCCTGTTTCACGTTCAGGTAACCCTTACACGTACCGAGGAAAACATAGTCAACGCCTGGCTTCACAATCTTTGTGAACGAACCGTCGGCACGCACGCTGACTTTCTCGTTCGTACCGTCGTTACCCACCATATAGACCAGACCCTCGGGCAGTTCGTAGCCGTCCTTCTCATACAGCCAGCCCGTGACCGTCTGCAGCACCTCGGGCAGCTCGAAACTGTAGATATGTTCCCACCCCTTGCCGTCGTTGCGGCTTGAGCAGAAGAGCCCACGGTTGTGCACACCGTCGAACGTCATGCCGAAGTCGTCGGCGTAGCTGTTGAGGGGGTATTGCTGATTCTCCACAATCCAGCCACGCACCGAGTCGGGCGTAGCCTTCAGGATGTCGAGGCCGCCCATGCCAGGATGGCCGTCGGAAGAGAAGTAAAGGTCGCCGTTGGGACGGAACGACGGAAACATCTCGTCGCCAGGCGTATTGATGGGGCGTCCCAAGTTTTCCACGCCACCGAAACCGCTCGTCATGATACGCACGCGCCAAATGTCCATTCCGCCCACACCGCCAGGCATGTCGCTGACGAAGTACATCCACTCGCCGTCGGGCGTGATGGCAGGGTGAGCGTAGGATGAAAGCGTGTCTCTGCTGATCTCACACTTCGTCGGCTTCGCCCACGACGCATCGCTGCGAGTCGACTGCCATATCTCGGCATAGCGGGGATAGTCGGGGTCGCTGGAGCAGCGCGTGAAGTACATCGTCCTGCCGTCGGGCGAGAAGCAGCATGCCCCCTCGTCGTACTCGCCGTTCACCTCCGAATCAACCACCTCGGGCTGTTTCCACTTGCCGTTCTCCTCACGACGGGCGAGGAATAGGTCGGCAAACTTCACGCCCGTGATGCCGCTCAAGTCGTCGCCCGTAGCATCGTTGCGCGTCGAGCTGAGCACCAGCTGGTCCGACTCCATCAGGTTGATATTCCATTCCGTCTTGCCCAGCATGGCATTCTGCTCGGCAGCCTCCGTCGCCTTCTGATCCACATCATCCTTCGTCGGGTTCTGATTGCCCACGCCAGCCATCCCAGCCGGCACGAGCATGGGGCAGAAGTCGCTGCGCCGAGCATTGAAGATGGCTTCGCGCTTCACCTTGTAGAGGTTGGGCGCAGCCTTCCACTGCGGACCGAGTTCGCACGAGAGCAGTCCGATGTGCGCCAGTTCGTTCCCTGGGTCGAGTTCGAGGTAGGCACGGAAGTTCTGCTCAGCCTGCTTGTAGTTGCCCGTCTTCAGTTGCTGCTGAGCCAGGTAGAAGACGGCGAGCGAGTCGGGATACTTATAGCGTACGGCGTTCTGGAAAGCCGCCACCGCCTTCTGCGCGTTGTTGATGCGACGGTAGCAGTCGCCCATCATGAAGGCACGCTGTCCGCGCTTGGCCTTCTGCTTCGAAGGGATGCGCGAGTAGGACTTCTTGAACCATGCGGCAGCCGTGTTATATTCGCCGATGGCCATCGCCTGCTCACCTTTCTTATAAGCAATGTTCTCGTTGCTGCACGAGAGCATCAGCACTGTGCAGAGCAACGAGAACAGGAATATGGGCCTTCTACGTTTCATATCCAAAAGTAATAACGCTAAAACTCCCGTTTTTATTGTAAGTCACTCACCTCTATTAGGTAGAGTCAGAAGTTATACGTCAGTCCGAGCGTGAAGTATTCTTTGAACTGGAAGTAGCCGAGGTTGTCGTCGTAGAAGTCGGGCGAACGGTTGTCGTCGAAGCGCCAGAGGGTGTAGAGTTCGGCGGCGATGTAGCGCGAGAACTGGTACTGGAAGGCGTTTTCGAGTTCGGCTTCGGCATACTTGTATGAGGTGAAGAAATAGCTTCGGTTGCGCCAATAGAAGTCTTTCGCTATCTTCAGTTTGAGTTTCAGCTCGGCTTTCATACCGAAGTCCTGGTGGAAGTTCTGCCCCACCATCTTGTACGAACGGTGGATGTTCTCTTCGTCGGCGCGGATGTAGCGAAACTTGTAGGAGAGTGGGAGCAGAGCCACGCTGAGTTCGTTGCCGTTCTTGAGCGAGGGTTTGAAGTCCATACCGAGCGAGGCGTAGAAGTCGAGCGGTGCGCAGAACTTGGAGTAGGTGCGTGCGTCGTTCACGCGATAGCCGGGCAGGAACTGTGTGTTGGCTTCAACCGAGGCGGTGTAGTACCACGACTTGGCTGCCTTGACGCCGAGTTTGCTGTATAGGTTGAGTTTGTCGTTGTTGGTGATGTAGTTGTGACAGGTGTCGGCGCTGGTAGCGACGAATCCCAGGCGCATGTCGAGCCGGTTCTCCCAGGTGATGCGTCGCTGGTCGTCGTACTTGAGTTCGAGCAGCACCGACGTGAGCAGCGTGTAGTTGTTGTCGCCGCCTTTGTACCAGTTTTCGCTGAAGTAGTTCTGCGTGAGCTGCAGCTTGAACGTGCCTTTTGCCTTCCAGAAATTCGGCCGTTTGATTTCGAGTCCGATGTCATCGACGACGTCGGCCACGTTGTCGAGCTGTGCATCGACCGTCGTTGCGGTGAGCACGTCGGCCACGTCCTTGGCGATGTTCTGCTGCTCGGGTGTGCGAACCATATCGACTTGCTCGCCCTGGAACTGCCCGTCGTGATAGCGGACGAGTTCGGGATGCTGGGCGTAGAGTTGGAACAGGGCTCCGGACTCCATCCCTTGGGGTGGAGCCACGGGTATGGGTTGCGCGAGGCTGAACTGGCTCTTCACTACGTCGCGATAGTATGTCGAGGGTCCCATCATGCGGTAGAGGTAGGGGCTGGGGGCCACGGTATCGACGTACTGGTCGGACTCGCGTGCGAGGCGTTTCTGCATACGCGACAACGAGTCGGCAAAGGCTGTCGTAGCCTTGCTGACCCGCTGTGCATGCGCCATCAGCGCAGTGGCAAACAAAAGTAGTATGATGGGCAGTCTGTTCACGCGTTCAGTGCGGCTGCCAGTTCCTTGAGTTTCTCGACCGTCTGCGGCTTCACAGTACTCTCGACGGTGACGATGGGTTCGACCACGGTGATGCCTTTCAGCTGTTCCATGGCTTCGCGCATCTTCTTGGCTGCCATCGGTGCCCAGGAACCGTTTTCGATGAACGCCACGCGGCGGTTCTGATAGTTCTTGATCTGGAGGTGGTGGATGAAGTCCTCCATGATGGGCATCACTCCGCCGTCGTAGGTCGGGGCGGCCAGGACAAGACGGTCGTAGCGGAAGGCATCCTCGACGGCTTCGTGCAGATCGTCGCGGCGAAGGTCGGCGGTCGATACCTTCACGTCGTAGTCACTCTTGATGATGCTGGCGAGCTTGAGCGCTGCCTCTTCCGTGTTGCCATGGAGCGAGCAGTAGGCAATGAAGATGCCTGAATCCTCGGGCTCGTAGGAGCTCCAGGTGTTGTACGTGTTGACGTAGTAGGCGATATCCTGATCAAGCACGGGTCCGTGGAGGGGGCAGATTTTCTGGATGTCCAGACTGCCGAGTTTCTTGAGCAGCATCTGCACCTGTGCACCGTACTTGCCGACGATATTGAAATAGTAGCGGCGTGCCTCGCAAGCCCAACCCTCGGGGTCGTCGTAGCTGAGGGCGCCGAACTTGCCGAATGCATCGGCCGAGAAGAGGATTTTTTCCTTCTCTTCGTATTCCACCATCACCTCGGGCCAGTGGACCATCGGGGCGGTGAAGAAGCGCAGCGTGTGCTCACCCAGCGGCAGTGTGTCGCCGTCCTTTACCAGCATGACGCGCTCCTGCGGCAGTTCGACGCCGAAGAATCGGGTGATGAGCTGCACTGCCTTCTGCGTGCAGACGACGGTGATGTCGGGCCAGGTGTCGAGCACAAGCTTCACGTTCGACGAGTGGTCCGGCTCCATGTGGCTCACCACGAGGTAGTCGGGGCGTCGTCCGTCAAGCGCCTGCGTCAGGTTGTCCATCCACTCGTTGGTCTTGCGTGCGTCGATGGTGTCGAGCACAGCGACTTTCTCATCCAGAATGATATACGAATTGTAGCTGATTCCCTCGGGAATGGCGTACTGACCCTCGAACAGATCCAGTTCCGTGTCGTCTGCTCCAATGTACTGAATACCGGGGGCAATGGTTTTCTCGTTCATAGTCTTTCTACTTATTAAATAATAATTGCAGGTGCAAAGTTACGACAAAAAAGTGAAAAGTGAAAAGTGATTTCTTCGAAAAGTGAAAAGTGAAAAGTGAAAAATTCAAAATTAAAAATATAAAATTAAAAATTAAAAAAATTGTCGTACCTTTGCGGACAAATAGACACCTATCTAACTGTACTCACATGAAAACAACAACCAAACTATGCTTGGCGCTGATGCTCGCGCTCGGCTCGTGCACGGCCGTCATGGCCCAGGGCTACACGTTGCCCAAGGGAAAAGCTATCTACATTCCCGAAGAACTGCAATCGAACGACTTCACCAATCCCGACTCGAAATGGAGCTACCACCGCATGGCTGCTACGGAGAACGTGGTGGTGTTCTGGGAAAAAGGCTTCGGCGACGACCTCTCGAAGGCTCCTGACCTGGAGGGACACAAGATGACAGTAGATTTGCAAAATCTTCTGGCACGACTCGAATTCTTCTACCAGACCTACCGCGACGAGTTTAAGTTCACGCTACCTGGCTCGAAAGCCGACTCGCTGCGCATGATGGTGATGCTCAACTACTCGCTCGAAGGCACAGCCTACGGCGGCTGCTACGACAACGTGATCGGCGCGCTGTGGATTGCGCCCAACCGTGTGCAGGACAAGAAGCTGAACTGCATCGCCCACGAAATCGGACACTCGTTCCAGATTCAGATTGCTTGCGACGGACGCGGACACGGACTCGGCGGCGGCATCTACGAAATGTGTTCGCAATGGATGCTCTGGCAGGTGAACCCCGAGTGGACGACTGACGAGAACTATCACTGGGAAGCCTTCCGCAAGCTGTTCCACCTGCGGTTCCTGGCCGGCGAAAACATCTACCACTCGCCCTACGTGTTGGAGTATTGGTCCACGCGCCACGGCGTACGTGTCATAGCCGACCTGTTCCGCGAAGGCCGTGGACGTGAGGACATCGCCCAGGCATATATGCGTATGTTCAACCTCGACTTGGACGGCATGGCCGACGAGATGTACGACTGCTACTCGCGCCTCGTCACGTTTGACTTTCCACGTGTGAAGTCGTCGCACAAACAATACGCCTGCCAGCTGGAAACACCGACCACAACGGAGGGCAACGTAGTGAAGCCTCAGACAGAGTTCATTCCACAGACCTACGGATTCAACGTCGTACCACTGCCTCTGAAGGCCGGCACGGTGACGTTCAAAGGCCTGGGCGACAAGACAAAGGACAGCTATCGCTGGGGCGTGGTGCTGGTTGACCAGGACATGAACGCCACCTACCTGCCGATGCAGCGCACATTCAGTGGAAAACAGAAATACACCCCTACCACTACGACGAAGAAGGCATACCTCGTCGTCGTAGGCTGCCCTGCCGACGAGTACGGTTACCAGGCCGGCAATCCATATGAGCGCCGGAATGAAGCCCCCGAACGCACCTATCCATATCAAATCACCGTTAAATAAACAGTTACGACCATGATGCAACGATATATTCTCTCAGCATTCTGTATGCTCTCTGTGCTCTGTGCCTCAGCACAGCTCAAGCCCATCGACGCTAAGAACTACCGCATCACCTCGCCCGACGGGAGTGTGACGGTAGAGGTCACCGACCGCGGTGCCATCACCTACAGCATCTATGCCTACGACACAAAAGTGCTCGCCGATTGCCGTCTCGGTTTGGAGATTGAAGGACGTGGCGACCTGCAGTTCAGCACTATCTCCGGCACCAAGACGAGCCACAAGAAGGAGCACATCACAGCCCCATTCTATCGCCAAGCCGCTTTCGATACAGAATATACAGAACTGACCCTAAAGCTGAAGAAAGGCTTCGACATCGAGTTCCGTGCTTACAACGACGGTGTGGCCTACCGCTTCGTCGCGACGGGTATGAAGAAGCAGGACTACCGCGTCGCCAACGAGACCGTCGAACTGAACTTCACCGAAGCCGGCATGTCGTGGATTCCCTACTCCACCAACCCCAAGAAGCCCGAAGCGATGGCGTTCCAAGCCGTCTATAGCGCAAAACCCCTCGCCGAGCAGCGCACCGACCTGCTAGCGTTCCTGCCCTGCACCGTGGCCTCCGGCGCTCAGCTCGACACGGGTGAGGGCATCAAACTCACGCTGATGGAGAGCAATGTCGAGGACTATCCTGGCATGTTTGTCAAGCCCAATGGCAATGCGCTGAAAGCATGGTTTGCACCCTATCCCAAGACTTTCGACTACTATGCATGGCGCAAGCAGCGCTACGTGAAAGAGACGGAGACATACATCGCACGTTGCCACGGCAATCGCACATTCCCCTGGCGCATCGTCGGCATCAGCCACCGCGACTCCGACCTGCCCACCAACAACCTCGTCTATGCCCTGACTTCGCCCAACCGCATCGGCGACACTACGTGGATCAAACCAGGACTCGTTTCGTGGGACTGGTGGAACGACTGGGGGCTTTCGGGCGTTCCGTTCAAGGCGGGCATCAACATGGAGACATATAAATATTATATCGACTTCGCCGCAAAGAACCATCTTCCCTACATCATCCTCGACGAAGGGTGGTACGAACCCAAAGGCGGCGACATGTTGACCACCATTCCCGACATCAACCTGCCGGAGTTGGTGAACTACGGCAGGCAAAAGGGAGTACGGCTGATTCTTTGGACCGTTTTCAATGTGCTCGACGACCAGCTCGAAGCCGCCTGCAAGAAATATGCAGAGATGGGCATCGCCGGATTTAAGGTGGACTTCCTCGACCGCTACGATCAGGAAGGTGTGGAGATGGCCTATCGCATCGCCGATGTCTGTGCCCGCCATCACCTCATGCTCGACTACCACGGCGTCTTCCCACCGACGGGCATCAACCGCAGCTATCCCAACATCGTCAACTTCGAGAGTGTGTTCGGCATGGAGGAAGCAAAATGGACCAAGCACGACGAGCAGGACATGCCGCTCTACGACGTCACCTTCCCCTTCATCCGTCAGCAGACAGGCTATACCGACTTTACACCTGGTGGGATGCGCAACGCCACTCGCGCCGACTTCCAGCCAGTCTATAACAACCCCATGACCATGGGCACACGCTGCCACCAACTGGCCATGTATATCGTCCACGACTCGCCGCTCACCATGCTGGCAGACAACCCCACGGCCTACGAACGCGAACCGCAGTTCACCGACTTCATCACCCAACTGCCCACAGTGTTCGACGAAACACGCATCCTCAGCGGCGTCATCGGCAAGTATATCGTCACGGCCCGCCGCAAGGGAAGCACCTGGTATGTGGCAGGACAGACCAACTGGGACGCCCGCGAGGTGGGAGTGCCGTTCTCGTTCCTCGACGAAGGCGCCACCTACTCGCTGCGAGAGTGCATCGATGGTGTGAATGCCAATAAGAATGCCTGCGACTATTTGCTCAAGCAGGCGAACGACGTCAACCACACACAAGCGCTGAAAGTGCAGATGGCCAGCGGAGGCGGTTTCGCCATGATACTCAAGAAAAACTAAACAAGGATGATAAAGATTCAGAGAATGTGGAGCACAACGACTGCGCTGCTCCTGCTTGCTGTGCCCTTCTGCGCACAAGCACAGACGTTCGAAACAAAGAAAATCAATGCACAGCGCATCGAAGTGACAGCGGCCTACGACCGCCACCCCGACCAAGCTGCCTGGGACATTGTGGCTCCGTACAAGGCTGGCGTCGATAGCGTGATGATGCCTGTACTCGGCGAAAGCGCGGTAATGATGGCGGCAGACCGTCCGGAAAGCCTGCTGTCGAACTGGGTGTGCGACGTGCTTCGTGAGGAGTCCGGGCGCTACGGACGGCGTGCCGACATCGGGCTTTGCAACGTCGGCGGCCTGCGTGCAGCCATGCCCAAAGGCACAGTCCGCGTAGGCGACATTGTAGATATTGCCCCGTTTGAGAACCGCTTCTGCCTGCTCACCCTGCGCGGCGACGTCCTCCTGGAACTCTTCCACCAGATTGCAAAATCCAAAGGCGAAGGCATCAGCGGTGCTCAACTCAACATCAGCCAAGAGGGAAAACTGATTTCGGCAACGGTAGGTGGAAAGCCCATCAACCCAAAGAAGAAGTACACCATCGCCACCATCGACTACCTGGCTGAGGGCAACGACGGACTCACCGCCCTGCGCAAGGCTGTGAAGAAGGAGGTGAAGCCCGACTTTGTACGCAACGTCTATATGGATTATATCCGTCGTGAAGCCGCAGCTGGCCGAGCCATCACCGCCGAAATAGAAGGACGTATCACCGTCGATGGCATGACATTCGACCAGTTGCAGGCCAACCGCCAGCCTCGAACCGAAAAGAAGGACTTGCTCGTGCTTCACACCAGCGACACCCACTCGTGCATCATGCCCCTGAAACCGACGTCCGACAACGACCCACGCGGCAACAAGGCAGGCTACCTGCGCCGCTGTGTCCTCGTCGAGGACATGCGTGTCACCGACCCCGAACTGCTGCTCGTCGATTGCGGCGACTTCTCACAGGGCTCTACATACTACAATATGTTTAAAGGCGATGTCGAGGTAAAACTGATGAACCACATGCGCTACGATGCTGCCACCATCGGCAACCATGAGTTCGACTTCGGACTCGACAACATGGCACGTCTCTTCCGCATGGCTCAATTCCCCATTGTCTGCTGCAACTACGACTTCACAGGTACCGTACTCGAAGGACTCGTCAAGCCATACGTCGTTGTCGAGAAGAAAGGTCTGAAGATAGGTCTGATCGGCGTGTGCCCCATGCTCGACGGACTTGTGTCCAGTCAGAACTGCCATGGCGTCGGCTACATTGACCCCGTGGAGGCCGCTCAGCCCATCGCTGCACGGCTGAAGAACGAAGAGCACTGCGACCTCGTCTTCGTCCTCTCCCACCTCGGCTGGCTCAAGCCCCTCAACGGCGGCATCACCGACGAGCAGTTCATCGCCGGCATGCACAACATCGATGCCGTGTTTGGCGGACACAGCCACGTCTATTTCTCAGAACCCAAATATGTGACCAACGCCGACGGCCTTTCAATCCCCTGCAACCACATGGGCAAGAATGCACAGTTCGTCGGTGTGATGAGTTTCGAACTGGAAAAATAAATCCTCACTCCAGCACTTATGAAAGCAAGACAGGTCAGCGCCATCGGCGCAGTGCTCTTTTCCTTCTTCGTCATGGGATTTTGCGACATTGTGGGCATCAGTAGCGACTATGCACGCGAAGCCTTCGGATGGAGCCAAGCCATGACAGGGCTCCTGCCATCGGTTGTTTTTGTCTGGGTACTGCTGCTCGCACTTCCCGTCGGCATCAAGATGAATGCTTGGGGACGTAAGAACACCGTGCTCATCGGCATGGCAGTGACCGTAGTTGGCACGATGATTCCGCTC
This sequence comes from uncultured Prevotellaceae bacterium, assembly GCA_900319385.1. Classification (GTDB taxonomy): domain Bacteria; phylum Bacteroidota; class Bacteroidia; order Bacteroidales; family Bacteroidaceae; genus UBA3839. The sequence goes on from ONOG01000003.1 coordinate 10,210, forward strand.
ATCGGCACCTCGTCGGCATGCCTCGTCGGCTACGCAGCCCTTGGCATCGGCAACGCCATTCTACAGGTGTCGGAAAATCCGCTTGTGCGGAATGTGGTGACGAACGAGAAAGTGCTCACCTCCACCCTCACCGCAGGACAGGTCGTGAAAGCCATCTCCTCGTTCTGCGGCCCCTTCATCATGCTTTTTGCCGTAAACGTACTGGGCAACGGCGACCGGCAGATGTGGTATCTTGCCCTGCCCGTCATGGGGGGCATCACCCTGCTATCAGCCCTCTGGCTGCTCCTCTCGCCGATACCACACGAAAGCCGTGCTGCCGAGACAGCATCCATGTCCAACGAAATCAGACGAAGCGTGTCACTGCTGCGCGACCACACCATCCTGCGCCTGTTCTTCGGCATCTTCTTCGTCGTAGCCATCGATGTGGGGACGAATTTTGTATCATCGAAAGTGATGATTGAACGTTACGGCTGGGCTGTAGAACAAGCCGGCATAGCTCCACAAGTTTATTTCATTTGTCGCACCATCGGTGCCTTCCTCGGCGTGCTGCTGATGACGAAGATACCGAGCCGTCAGTATTTCCGTTGGAACATCCTGACCTGCATCGCAGCCATCCTCATACTGGCCTTCGTTCCGTTGCCTGCTGCCGGTTCCCTTGTCTTGATTGGTGCCATCGGTTTCCTCTGTTCGTGCATCTTCCCCATCATCTACACGATGGCAGTTGAGACACAGCCCGAAAAGGAAAATCTCATTTCCGGCCTCATCATCACAGCCGTCTCGGGTGGCGGTGCCGTCACACCGCTCATCGGACTCGCCACCGACCTTGCTGCCGACATCACAGCCGGTGTGTGCGTACTGCTCATCTGCGCTGTGTATCTCACCTATTGCGCTTTTCGCTGAACGTGAAGCGGCCGCTTTGCGAAAGTGAAGCGTGAAGTGATGGCATCAGTCTTCACTTCACGCTTCACTCTTTATGCTCCACGTCAATCACTTCATGCTGTTCTCAAAGAACTCAGCCAGCGTGTCCCAAGGAATGAGATTCTTCGGCTCGCCCTTGCCTTCCGGCTCGGTGTAGCCACCGTCGTAGAGGTCGCAGTGAGAAGCACCTGGGATGATGAGCAGTTGCTTGTTCTCGGGGCAGGGATTGGGCTTCCCCACCACGTTGTACCCCTCTGCTTTGCCTTCGACCATATAGTGATAGGCTGCTTCGCCGAAGTAGCGCGAGTGGGCTTCGCTGCCGTGCATGACGAGCACTGCCGAACGGATTTCGTTGATATAGTAGAGGAAACGGGCATTGGCAAAGGCCTGCGTGCCGATGGCGCGCCAGCCATCGTTCGAGTTGCCGCTGCGCGGATGATAGCCGCGCGGAGTGATGTAGTAGTCGTAGTAGTCTTTCACGAACTGGGGTGCATCGGCTGGCAGCGGATTGACCACTCCACCAGCCATCGCCATCGGATCGGTCAGGCGCTGCTGTGCCATCGCCTCACGAGCGGCATGACGAGCGGTTTCGTTGTCGTCGCTGTCGAAATAGCCGTTGCCGCTGACGCGCGTCATGTCGTACATCGTCGAGGCCACCGTGGCTTGGATACGCGTATCGGCTGCAGCAGCATTGAGGGCAATGCCGCCCCAGCCACAGATGCCGATGATGCCGATGCGGTTGGCATCCACTTCAGGGAGAGCCGAGAGGAAATCCACGGCGGCCATGAAGTCCTCAGTATTGATGTCGGGCGAAGCCGTACGACGCGGTTCACCACTGCTCTCACCTGTGTACGAGGGGTCGAAGGCCAAAGCGACAAAGCCGCGTTCAGCCATCCGCATGGCATAAAGCCCGCTCGACTGCTCTTTCGAGGCACCGAAAGGTCCACTCACAGCGATGGCAGCCAGCTTTCCCTGTGTGTCTTTCGGCGTGTAGAGATCGGCGGCCAGCGTCAGTCCATACTGGGTGGGGAACGTCACCTTGCGGTGGTTCACCCGTTCACTCAGTGGGAACACTTTGTCCCACTCCTGTGTCAACTTCAATTCTGTATTCATCGTTTCACTATTTTGAGAGGTTGGATGTTGATTCGTCTGCGTACAGGACGCCAGCAGGACAAACGCCAGCATGACGATGAGAAAATTCTTTTTCATACGGAAAATCCTTTATTCTGTCTGCAAAAATACTAAAAATCCCCGAATTTTCTGCTAAGATGCCACGTTTTTCGTACCTTTGCAGCGAAAAAAGGATTTCCCCACCCCTTCCATAGGAGAAAGCCTCCCCCCCCCAACCCCCTCCCGTTAGAGGGGGAGAACTGAGCAGACGGGGTTTTAATTTTTAATTTTTAGTTTTCAATTTTCGATGCGCTACTTTATCTATCTCAGCTACGACGGAGCACGCTATCATGGTTGGCAACGGCAACCGAACGGTCTGAGCGTTCAGCAGGTGCTCGAAGAAGCCCTGTCCACACTGCTACGCCAGCCCATCGAGGTGGTGGGAGCCGGACGCACAGATGCAGGCGTCAATGCCAGCATGATGGTGGCACACTTTGATGCCTCCCTACCCGAGGAAACGGTCGTGAGCCGCCTCAACCGACTCCTCCCGTCCGACATCGCCGTGCAGCGCATCGTGCCTGTGCGTCCGGATGCCCATGCCCGCTTCTCCGCCACTTCGCGCACCTACCATTATTATATTACCTTCGACAAGTCACCTTTCCTGCGCCACTACGCCTGGGGCTGTCCCTTCCCTCTCGACTTCGGCTGTATGAACGAGGCAGCCCGACACCTGTTCGAATACACCGACTTTACCTCCTTCTCAAAACTCCATACTGACGTCAAGACGAACAACTGCCGCATCATGAAGGCGGAATGGGTTCGGCAGGCCGATGGCACCTGGATGTTTGAAGTGCAGGCCGACCGCTTTCTCCGCAACATGGTCCGCGCCATCGTCGGCACGCTGGTCGATGTAGGCCGTGGACGCATGACCGTCCAGCAGTTCTGCGACATCATCGAGCGGAAAGACCGTTGTGCCGCAGGTCAAAGCGTTCCTGGCAACGCCCTCTTCCTCGCCAACATCACCTATCCCGGGGACATCTTCCTGTAACAAGCCAATTTTTGGTGACTTAGCATCGAATTTGCACCGCAGTATAAATTTATTTGCACTGCGGTGCAGTTATATACGCACCACAGTGCATTTTCAGTTGCACTGCGGTGCATTTTTCGTCGAATTTCGACACTAAGGAAACAACCATTCTCCCCATTTTATTTCTCTCCCCACATTTTATCACACAGATATTTGCATCGTTCTGATTTTTGTTGTAAATTTGCAATAATAAGCAAATACCATATTGTCAAACTATCAATAATCCATAAATCTTTATGAAGAAGTTTTTATTGTTTGCAGTACTGTTGTGCTGCGTGAATGTGTATGCACAGCAGAAGTCGGGAACAAGCAGCGACGAAACCATAACGACGGTCAAGCCGACGGTGGAGTACAACAGTTCAAGGAACGTTACGGTAGAGAAAGTTGTAGTTTCTTCCGTAGGGACTGTGGTCACGCTTTCAGGTGCTCCCTATGGTTCCAACTATAAAATTCTGGTGAATTCAGAGATGAAACTTCTGCTCACCGACAAATATGGTGTAGAGTACAAGTACCCTATCATCATGGCGGATGATGATGACATATTGGGCTTCAAGCTGGACACGTGGTATTACAAATCCAGCAGATGGACAATTAAACTGATGTTTCCCCGGATTCCGTCGGGCTACACTTCCATCAGCGTCCAGGAGCCACAGCCGTCTAGCGGAAGCGGAGCCTGGAAGTTCAACGGCATCAAAATCAACAATCCCGCAAAGTCGCCCATCACCGAGAGTTGGCTGCGCACGGCTTCGGCCAAGGACATCGCACGCGAATTTGTGAAGGCGTCTATCATGGATGGGGATTTTGCCAAAGCATCTATGTGCCGGTCCGGATTCTCATCCCTTTCTGACACGGACAAGAAAAGCAAGATCGCTGAAGCACGCCGAGAATGGGAAGAAAGCATCGGCATGTTCATCCTGGAGATGGGTACGGTGACACAGCGCACAGACCCCAAGGGCGAATACGACGCCATTGTCGATGTGGAGTTAAAGGGCTTGGTTGATGTCACAGCAATGGTGATGCTCTCGAAGCGTCCACGGGGATGGACCGTGGAAGACGTTGATATGGAGTGACCATTCCATGTGGTTTGTCCTTGCATTTCTTTCGGCTTTGTTGCTCGGCTTCTATGATGTCTTCAAGAAGAAGGCGCTGAAGGCGAATGCTGTGGTGCCGGTGCTGACGCTGAACGTGTTGTTCTCATCGCTGTTGTTCCTGCCCTTCATCGTACTTTCTGCGATGGGAAAGATTGGTGAGGATGCGCTGCTGCACGTGCCGGTGTATGGATGGGCAGAGCACAAATACATTGTGGGGAAAAGCCTGATTGTGCTGGCGTCGTGGCTGTTCGGCTACTGGGGCATCAAGAATCTGCCGCTGACCATCGTCGGGCCAATCAATGCGACACGACCCGTCATGGTGCTCATCGGCGCACTCGCGCTGTTCGGCGAGACGCTGACACTGTTTCAGTGGCTGGGCGTGATGACGGCGATGGTGGGACTGTTCCTGCTTTCGCGCAGCGGAAAAAAAGAGGGCATCGACTTCCGTCATAACAAATGGATTGTGTTTGTGCTGCTCTCAAACATCCTCGGTGCACTCTCCGGTCTGTATGATAAATATCTGATGGCGGCGCCCGAGAATGGCGGCATCGGCCTCGACAAGATGGCTGTGCAGTCGTGGTTCAACATCTATCAGCTGGGCATGATGACTGCCATGCTCCTGCTGCTATGGTGGCCGCAACGCAAGAAGAGCACGCCCTTCCATTGGGTGTGGTCCATACCGCTCATCTCTCTATTCCTCTCGGCTGCCGACTTCGCCTATTTCTATTCCCTGTCGCTCGATGGTGCAATGATTAGCATCGTGTCGATGATTCGTCGCGGCAGTGTCGTCGTATCCTTCCTCTTCGGTGCACTGGCTTTCCACGAAAAGAACCTGAAAGCCAAACTCATCGACCTCCTACTCGTACTGCTGTCGATGGTGCTCCTGTTTATCGGAAGCCAATAAAAAAGCCCCCTCTAACTTCCATGAATGGGAAAGTTAGAGGGGGGCCTCTCTTTTACTTTTTTACTTGAAGTACCGGTTGTACAGGCCCTGGAAGCCGGCACCGTGACGGGCTTCGTCCTTGGCCATTTCGTGAACAGTGTCGTGGATGGCGTCGAGGTTCAGAGCCTTCGCCTTTTTGGCGATTTCCATCTTGCCGGCGCAAGCACCTTCCTCAGCCACCATACGCTTGTAGAGGTTGGTTTTGGTGTCCCAAACCACCTCGCCGAGCAGTTCGGCAAAGCGAGAAGCGTGGTCTGCCTCCTCGAAAGCATAACGCTTGAAGGCCTCAGCCACTTCAGGATATCCCTCGCGGTCGGCCTGACGTGCCATTGCCAGGTACATGCCCACTTCCGAACACTCCCCGTTGAAGTGGTCCTTCAGACCTTGCAGGATGAAGCGTCCGTCCTCTGTGTCGGGGATCTCCTTGGCGATGCCGACGACGTGTTCAGTCACAAACTGCAGGCCTTCGGCCTTCTCTGTCAACTCCTTAAACTTGCTTCCAGGAACCTTGCACTGCGGACAGCGTTCGGGCGGTTCCGGACCTTCGTGCACATAGCCGCACACGGGGCAAACCCATTTCTTTGTTTCCATAATATTATTAAATTAAAAATTAAAAGTAAAAAAAAACTTACTCAGTCTATTGACTTCGCGAAGATACGACTTTCTTTCGGATTCCGAAAGCAAAAGCGTAAATATTTTTCATTTAACGACCAAGGTTCAACGTTCTCCACTCCTCATACTGCCGCATCAGCTGCATGGGGAAGGGACGCAGCCAGGCATAGCCATTGCGACGTTCGTAGCCGATGTCGGCAAGGTGGAAACGGGGTTGACCGTCGCGGTCACAGTAGAAGGGTTGCTCGGACGTGAGGTCGTAGAAACGGGCAAGATAAACTGTCTGGCTGTGGGAATCGGGAACGAAGCGTTGGTCTGGTAGGCCGTCGTCATTGGTAAAGCGTTCAAGACGCATGCCTTCGATGCGGTGACTCCAGAGCCAGCGTACGCCGGCATGGACTGCCTGGCAGATGCGGGTGGCGCAAGGCTGTACGAGGGGGTCCTGCAAGTCGAACTGCATCAGTAGCTGTAGCACCTTCACGCTCTCGCCACAGCCGCTGAACGAAGGCAACTCGTAGGCACGGCCTTGGGCTGGACGAAGCGTCAGTTCGTCGTGCTGCTGGCACCAGACGGTGAGCTGTCCGTCCTTCTGAATCTGACAATCCAGCAGGCAACGAAGCCCGCGCTGAAAAGCCTCAGCCGATGCGCTGCGGAGCGAATCAGCATGGGGTACGGCCTCGTAGGGCGTGCGGCGAAGGGCGACGTCGTGCAAAAGCTGCAGCACAGCTACGGTAGCATCGTCGTTGAGCGTGATGTGGCGCGAATAGTGTGTGGGGCTTTTTGGGGGAAAGAATTGCGGAAAGCCACCGCTGGGGTACTGCATGGCGAGCAGGAACTGAAGTCCACGGTCAAAGGCATCGCTATAGGTCGCACGCTGACGAGGCGTGAGGTCCCGACGCTTGAGCACGGTGGCTAAGTGGCGCAGTTCCTGGGTCGTGGCACCATTGTCGATGGTGGCACCTATGCCGGTGGCAATGGCTTCGCGATAGGCTTGTCGGTCGATGCCACGAGCCCAATTCTGGTTTTTCATCCAGCCCCCATTGGGCAGTTGGTAGCGGACGATGGTGTCGGCAAGGGCGATGCCCTCCCTGACTTGCCGGTCAGAGAGGGCTACTTTTCCCCCGCGATGAAAGCGTTGATTTGGTCACAAATCTGCCGCATCCCCTTCACCGAAGGGTGATCCTTCTGCTTGTCGATGTCGCGCAGCTCGATGAGGGCGACGTTGTAATGCTTGCAGATGGTGCGGAACGACTCGTTGACAGGTTCGCCGAGCTTGTCGTTCAGCAGCACGTAAATCTTGGTGTTAGGGTAGCGCAGCGTGCAGTACCACAGCAGTTTGGCCAGCGCCGGACGGAAGGTGTAGAGTTCAGCATCGGTCCATCCGCTGTATTTGTAGTCCCCCATCTTCACGCCTGCCCAGGCGTCGTTCGTGCCGCCAAAGATGAAGAGGATGTCGGGACAGCCGAGGTTGTCCATGCGGGTGAGGTAGCAACGAGGCGTGTAGTCGGCTCCGTCATAACCGCGACGACAGATTGTGGCGCCCGAAAAACTGTTGTTGCGGTCGAGCAAGTAGCCGTTCTCCTTGACGAAGAGGTGCCACCAGGTCTGCTCAACACTGACGACATCGTTTCTCGTATCGACCATTCGATACCACAGACGATTGCTGTCGGGCTGCACAAAGTTTTCGTACGTAGAGTAAGAATCGCCCAGAATGCTGACGCGCTTGAGCGACTGTGCCGACAGGGTGAATGCCACGCACAGCAGGAGAGAGAGAAGAGTTGTTCGTTTCATTTTGTGGTTAATTTATTGTTTAACATAATATTTCAAAACACTGGTTATTAGAGGAATAAAATATACAGCTAAGTATAGACAGCAAAGCATCGGCCACAGACCGTCAGCCATTGGGGACTCTCCGTTGAGCATCAGGCTGAGTGTCGGCAAGGGAACGTCGAGCACGTAATGCAGGCAGGCGATGAATTGCGAAGCCATGAAGAGCGTGACGAAATAAGAAGCAATGCCCACAGGCAGGGCTACCAGCGCCTGCACCATATCGCCAAACGAAAGAAAGCGACCGGAAGCATAGCCATAAGTCGCGGCCACGACTGCCATCGAGAGCAGGATGTAGGGATACAGACCGTAGTAGAACGGCGACTGCGAAAAACGTCCGAAGGCACTGAGCAGGGGCGATGTGGGGACAAGCACAAAGTACAAGGCACAAACGACGAAAAGCAAGGCTACGACCGACGTGATTTGCAAGGCCCGCAACTTGCGCAATGAGCGCCTGTCTTTCTGCCAGAAACGCGACGTAAACACCTGCATCAGCCCCGACTCCATGACGATGCTCAGCGCAGAAAGCCCCAGCACAATCTCCGCCCATGGCGACTGTCGCAGGTTGGACAGCACATGCGTGAAGGCCCAACGCAGGCCTTCGGCATCGAGCAGATTGTGCAGTCCCCAGTCGTACACATTGCCGACCCACGAAAGGATGGCAGTGAGGACGATGAGCACGAGGAGGATAAGCGGAGCGATACGCATACTATTCTTCGTCGGGTTGCAGGTTGTCGAGGTCAAGAATGCGGAGTTCGAGGGCGCGGGTCACGAGTCGGGTGGCATTGATGCCCGTTCGTTCGTTGCCACCAAACAGACGCGCCACCAGGTCGTTCTGACGTTTCTCCAGCGACTTCACGCCGAAAGGCATGCCCTTGAGCTGGGCAATCATGTCCTTCGTGTAGCCCAGAGCGAGATGACGCAAGAAACGCTCGTCGTACTCGTCGATATCATAATCGACACGTGCCTGCTGGCGCATGCTCTCACTCAGCACCGAGCGACGGAAGCGCTGGAGGATTTTTTCCAGGATCGGTTGGTTAAACACCATGCGTTTGCCTTCCATCACCGCGCGTACATCGCCTTGCGTGAGCAGTTCGCCCGTCTTCAGGATGATGCCGTCGGCACCGGCATCGAGCACATCGACCCACAGCCGTTCGTTCAGTATCTCGCCTGTGAAGATGAGTACGTGGACAGCAGGGTGCTCTTTGCGCAGCTTTCGACAAATCTCCACACCGATGGTGGTCGAGCCGCCAAGACCCAGATCCAGCAGCACGAGGTCGGGCTCTTGCTGCTTCATCAGAGCCCAGAACTCCGTTTCGTTCTGCGCTGTGCCTACAATGTCGGCTTGCGGAATCTCGTTTCGAAAGATTTCTTCCGTGCCTTTGAGTTCGAGTTTTACATCTTCGACGATGATGACTTTGAAGTTGTCCATGCTTATGTCTTAATTTTCATCAACGGATATCCACGGACATCCATGGATTATATTTTCAATTCTCAATTCTCGATTTTCAATTTCAATGGTAGTGAAATGCAGATGCTGATCCCGCTGCCGTCGGCGGCAGCAGGACGAGCCTCAATGCGACAGCCTCGCCGAACGTAGTCGTCGTGCAGGCGGACGATCTGTTTCGCGATGAGCATCTGCGCCCCGTGCAAGGTGTCGGTATCGGGGTCGTAGCGGAGTGCTTCGGGGTAGAAAAGCCCGTGCAGCTGTTCGGCTGTGAACGAGCAGTTATCGAAAGAAAGCTGAAGTTGCACAAATCCATCGGAAACACTGGGTTTCAGAGAAATAACACCTCGGTCGTTCAACTGAACAAATGCCGTCAGCACATTGTCAATCAGGTAATAAAGCATCACTTGGTCGCCGAGCATCATGGGCTCGGAGCCCTCACTGTTGGCAGCAGATTCGGACAGCGAGAGGGTGAGGTCGGGATGCCGGCGCTGATGACGTGCCAAGCACTTTTCGGCGTGGTGAAGCAGCGAGGTGATCGGGATGGGCTGTCGGTGGAAGTTCACTCCGTCCATCAGTCGTGCAGCGTTCGCACTGAGTAGGGTAAACACTTCCTTGTAGTAAGTGGCAAGTTCGTCGAGCATGGCGATACTCTCCTGCGCATCTGCATCCGTTCCGGCCTGCAGTTGCGTCACGATCTGACTGATGCGGCTGGGATAGTACATCGTCTCGTGCTTGATGGTCGAGAGGTTGTTGTCGAGCACCATGTTCTGCACATGGACATGGTTCGCCTCCGTCTCAGCTCGACGTCGCTCGTCGTCAGCCAACTCTATCTCCGTCCGCAGTCGTTCGGTACGCACGAGCGAATAATAGATGTTGATGGCGGTGTGGCGCGTCAGTAGGTCGAACAGTTGAGCATCGGCTTTATGCATCTGCCCACTGTGCAGTATCAGCGCCAACACTCCGATGACACGGTCGTCGATGTGCAGCGGATAGAGACGGATACGCCCTTCGTCGTAGGTGGTAGGTTCGCCGAAAGCATCGGGATGCTGGAGCATCTGTCGCAGGAAGTCCCGCTGCGGGCATTGGTCGGAGAAGTATATCTGACCGTCGGTCAGGGCCAGGGCTACCCCGTCGGTGCGTCGTATTTCGTTCACTCCCTCGTCGATGATATTGGCCAGCTGTTGCTCGTCCTCTGTTTCGTAGAGCCTGCGGTTGAGGGCCAGCACCTGACGGAGGTTGAACGTCGGCAGGATGTTGTTGCGATAGTAGGTCAGGTAATAGACCAGCAGGAGCGTGAGCAGGAGCAGGACTCCCACAATCAGGAGCGATTGGCGGTTGGTGTTGGTGGCTTTGACGTCGTTGCAATATTTCTCGAGCGTCGTGTCCTGCGCCATGAGCTTGTATAGTCGGGTATAGACTTCGTTGTTGTAGTAATAGACGTCCCACCTGTTCAGGGCGAGGGCTGCCACGGCGGCTTCGTTTCGGAGGTCGAGGATGATGTGATAGTCGGTGTTGAACCCTTCGTTCCACAGCGCAATCTCGGGCATGGTGCTTGCGCTCTCGAGTCGCATGAGTTGCTGTCCGTCGGGTTGCTGACTGAGGTAGTAGGCATTGAGCGCAGCGCAGGCCGAGTCGGCGAACTGCAGCGCGTCGGCATAGCGACGGTCGATGTTGCAGAAGTAGGCACTGTCGGCATAGGCAGAGGCACGCTCCAGCAAGGGGTCGTCGGGCAGGCTGGTCGCCAACTGGTGCAGCGAGTCCTGCGCGGCAAGGTCGCCCTGGGCGTAGATGGCGGCGAAGGGCAGCAGCATGAGGAATGCCACGCCGAGGGCACGCTGCACGGCCTTTGGCAGACGGAAGAAGAAGCGGCTGCCATGCCCCAGTGTGCTCTCGATGCCGAACCGACAGACGCTGAATATAGCGCCACTCTTGCGGTATTTCTCGACGATGCCCTTGCAGTTCATCAGGCCGAAGCCGTGCCCCTTGTTGCTGCGCAGGTCGTCGTCGGCGGTAGCAGCGCCGATGCGGCTTGAGTCATATACCTTTTCGCTGAGGAGGGTCTGCACATCGTCGGCCGACAGTCCGCGGCCCGTGTCGCTGACGCTCAGCTCGACATAGTCGTCGGTCTGTTCGACACTGACACTCACTGCCCCACCCTGCGGCGTGTATTTTCGTGCATTTTCGAGCAAGGTATTGAGCATGAAGAGCGTCAGGGCACGGTCGGCCTTGACTGCAGCCTGCGTGGGCTGGATGCTGAGCGTGAGTTCTTTCGTTCGGAAGGCGTTGGTGTTTTTACCGAGGATGTCGAGCAGCGGTTGCAGGGCAAAGTTCTCGATATGGAGTGCCACCTGTCCCTGACGCACCTTCACCCAGTGCGACAGGATTTCGTTGTAGAGATTGATGCGCTCCATCAGTTCACCGAGATAGCTGAGCCGCTGAGGCGACGCACCTCCGCTCCGCATTTTTCGGATTTCGTTGACGGCACGGTCGAGGAAGGGCGTAATGGAACCCACGAGTGAGAGGCACGTCAGTCGATCGACGTACTGCCGTTTCTGGTCGGCCAGCCGTTGCTCGTTGCTATAGCGGCGCGCCTCGACATTTTCCTGTTCCTCGGCCAGGGTGGAAAAGTGCTCATCGCTGCGTTCGCGCCAGCGCGCCATCTCCTGCTCCACGACGGTCTGCTCCTTCAGGTAGTGAGCCGCATAGTTGGCACGAAGGCGACGGCTGAAGTAGATGACAAGGGCGATGAGCAGCAGCAACACCAGTCCCACGACGAGGGCGGTGCGGTTGAGTGCGTGCTCCTCGCTGCGCAGGGCGTCGAGGCGCTGCTCCATCATGCGATCCTGTCGGGTGCTGTCCAGGATGTCGAGGTAGGTGTTGCGGTTTTCGTCCGACTCTGCTTTCATGCCCAGTGCGCTATAGACCATGCACAGATGTTCGCGCACATCGACCATCAGTTCGGGGCATTTCGGCCGTCCGTCGGCATCGGCAGGCACTTCGATGCGCTGCATGGCGTCGAGGGCCATGGATGGGTTGCCGCCGTAGAGGTAGTAGTCGGCAATGGTGATGTAGGTTTGCGCCACGTCAAAGGGCGAGCCATACTGCTTCAGCTCCTGCAAGGCTCGGAGCGAGAGGTAGAGGCTGTAGTCGCTGGTGGCCACGGTGTCGGGGATGCTCAGCAGCTCGCGCAGATAGTTGGCACGGCTGGGACGCACCTCACCCGTCTGTATCATGTCGTCGGCCAGCGTCGTGAGGGCTTTGCTGTAGAGGTAGGGGTGGCGGTTGTACCATGCCACCGACAGGCTCTGGAGGATGTGCTGGAGGTTGTCCTCGGTGAGCATCTTGTCGATGCTGCGGGCATTGCCACCCAAGAAGTAGTAGAAAGCCAGCTGCTGGGCGTCGTCCTCGATCCATTCCATGTGCTGACCGACGCAGTCGATTTCGGCCTGTGCCTTCTCCTCACGCCGCAGGTAGTAGTAATAGACCGACTGCGTGAGGTGGAAGTCGCTCTGCGCATAGTTCCAAAGCCGACGCTGGTGGGGCGTCATCTGAGCTTCTTCGTCGGCGATGCGTTCCATGCGTCGCTCGGCCGACACGGCATAGTCGTAGAAATCCTTGTTGGCACTGCGTCGCTGGCAGACGCGCATCATGCCCACGTCGGCGACGAGCTTAATCAGTTCGTTGCCCGAAGTAGCAAGCACCTGGCGATAGACCACCGCTGCCGAGTCGTAATCCATGCGCATGGCCTGTGCAAAGGCTTTGTGGCACAACGCTTCGTCGCGCTGGTCAGAAACTCCCCTCTGCTGGGCACAAAGGCTCAGCACGCGCTCGGCATAGTGTGTCGTGCTGTCGGTCGAGCGGTAGTGTTGCTCGTAGGCACACGCATTGAGCGAGTCCAGCTGCTCAGCCAGTCCCGCAGTCCGACGCCCCGTGCAACCGCAGCACAGCAGCATCAGCATGACCATATAAGCACAAAACCGCAACATATGCTTCACATTTCACTTTACTTCGTTGTACTTCGTACTTTGTACTTTGTACGTCGTTTCGCTTTTCACTCTTCACGCTTCCCCTTATCCACGCTCCGTTTATACTCCATCGGTCCCATACCCGTATGGGCTTTGAACCACTTTCCGAAGTACGACTGAGTGGGGAAATTCAGGTGCTCCGATATCTCTTTCACCGTCTTGTCGGTCTCGACAAGCAGTTGTCGGGCCTCGTTCAGCAGTGTGTTGGCAATCCAGTAGGACGGTGTCTGCGTCGTACGTTCACGAACCACAAACGAGAAATAGCGCATCGACAGACACTGCTTGTCAGCATAGTAGCCCACCTCGTGCTCGGCACGATAGTGCTGACGCAGCGCCTGGAAAAAATTACGCACAATCTCATCCTTGCGGTTCAGCGAGTTCTTCGTCGAGGCATTCTTGCCCGTAAAGGCGATGGCAATCTGCAGCACGAGCCCCTCCTTGGCACGTTCAAACTGCAACTGGTTGAGCTGCCACAGCCGACGCTGCTGCTCGGCAGCGTAGCGTTCGGCCAGCTTCTGATGGTGCTGATAGAGCGTCATATAGCCGTGCACAACGCGGTGCATCTCGGGCGTCAGCCGCACGAGCGGATTCTGGCGCAGGCGCAGCAGTTCCTCCAGGTCGGTGATGCGCGCCACGATGGGCGAAACGGCTTCGAGGTCCACCGCCATCAGCAGCCCGTCGAGGTCGTTGCTGCGGCGCTTCACCTCGAGCACGCTGTAGGGGAAATAGACACAGAGCGAGCCCGTTTCGAGGCGGTAGCGCACGTGGTCGAGTTCGATTTCGGCCACGCCGTTCAGGCAGAGGAACACGCCGGCCCGTCCGACACGCAGCGGTTCGGCTCCCGCAGCCAGCACATCCTGCATATTGCCCCTCAGCCGTTCATATACTACAGACTCATCTGTCATTGTATTTCTTTTTTGGTCATTTTGTACGCAAAGTTACGGCATCTGAAAGAATTATCCAAAAATAATCTGGAAATTAAGTCAATGTGCTTGAACAATTAAAAGCAATAGGCAAAAACCCAAAAGGGATGAACCCGTATATAAGGGCGACCGATAAGGTGCAGTCTTTGAGTAGTACAAAAAAGCGCTGTGGCGGGGAGGCCACAGCGCTGAAGAATGTGAGTGTCGGGGATTTACTTGACGAAGATCTTCTTGCCGTTCACGATGTAGAAGCCACGCTGGGTGGGCATGCCCTTGAGGCGGATACCCGTCAGCGTATAGACGTCCGTACGGCCAGCCTTCACGTCGGCAGCGAGGTCGTCGATGGCATCAGCCTCTTCGGCCAGAGTGGTGAAGAAGACGCTGTTCGTGCCTTCAATCTTGACAGGATCACTCTCGCTTGTGTTGAAGAAGGCACCGACGCGCACTTCATACCTCGTTTCGGGCTGCAGGTCTGTCAGGGTGCAAGGAGCTTCTTCATAGTCGTACAGATAAGCCCATTCGTTTTCAGACACTTCTTTGTAGATAGCGACATCGTCGAGGTTGAGGCGGAACTGATCGGTCACGTCGTAGTGGCGGAAGGCCACGTAACCCTCCTGACCGGCGTATTCGCTCAGGTCAACAACCTGCTCCACATATTCAGCGGTAGCAACGGTGCGGGGAAGTACTTCGGTGAAGTCGGCAATCTCTGTACCCGTGGTCGAGATATAGATGGCATAGGGTTCGGAACTCCAATCAGGATCTTGGCCTCTGAACCAGGCGTGCAGGGTGCCATCGAGCGGAACCTTCGGTGTGATAAGCCAGTTGTCCGGTGTCAATGGCTCGCCATAATAGCTGGCCGAGGTGGCGACAGCAATGCCAGAATGTGCTCTCTCCCCACTATTAACAATATACCAACTATTACCGTCGCCATCAGCATCGATGGTGGTCCATCCTTCGGGCAGATCGTACGTATAGTCACTTCCTTCGGGGATAACGCCCTCGAAATCCTCAAAGAGGACGATTGGGTCTTCGCCAGCGACACGGTATTGCACAAAGTAATTTTCGGCTTTGCTGTTCTTCCAGTTGACGGTAGCAGCATCGGCCGTGATGTTGCTTACAGTAATCTGGGTGGGCAGGCTGAAGAAGTCGCCTGTGGTGAAGGAGACGATGTTGCTCCAGTCACTCACGAATCCATGGTAGAAGCCCTGCACCTGAACCTCGTAGTCGGTCTCGGCCTCCAGTTCGGTGAGTTCGGCGGTTGTTTCACTGGCGTCAACCTCAACCCATTCGCCTGCAGGTGTTCCATAATCCTCGTAGGTGGTGATGCTCACGTCGTCGAGGTAGATGTGCAACTGGTCGGTAACGAAAGAGTGGCGGAAAGCCACATAGCCTTCCTGACCGGCAAAACTGTGCAGATCGACGGTATACTCCGTCCTGGAGGTTGGAGGGGTAATCGGTTCGAGCACCTCTACGAAATCTTCCACGTCGGTACCCGTAGTGGATACGTAAACCGCCATCATGTCTGGATAGTTAGAAGAAGAATTTTTTGCCTTGAACTTCAAGAGGCCATCGAGTTGTACCTTCGGGGTGATGAGCCAGTTGTCGGGAGAGAGGGCGACGCCACCTTTGAAACTATCAGAAACCATAGTACCATCTACTGAGGCTCCCCAGTTATACCCGTCTCCGTCGGCATCGATTGCTGTCCATCCTTCAGGCAGAGAACCTTCTGACAGACCGTCAAAGTTTTCACTAAAGGCAACAGTTTCTTCGCCACTTGGATCGACGCCCTTAGTACGATAGCGCAGTTTGTACTGCTCTATTGCCTCGTCACCGGTCCAAGTGACTACAGCGCTCTCGCTGTCGATGTCGCTGACAGCCACATCCGTAGGAGTCGGCACTTTTTGGGTTGTAATAAATCCAGGATAAACCCAACTGCTGACACCGTCTTCATAGAGGGTGCGGAAGTATAAATAATAATCAGTTTGGGGTTCGCCATCGGTGAAATAGAAGTAAGGTTCAACGGTGGCGACGGCGGATTCTGCATTTTCTTCTATCTGCGCATCGGTCAAAGAAGTGGTTGATACGATATATTCGTAACCCGTCGCATTGGCGTTCTCGTCCCATATAACGCCAAATGACGTAAAGGTCACGTCACCAAAATATTCAAAATTCTTGGGTGTGGGGAACTGTTCAGGGGTTTTGAAGTTTGAGGTAAAGAATTCACTGACTCCATCTTCATAGACGGCACGCAAAAAGACGTAATAAGTCGTGTATTCTTCCAAATCGGTGAGAATATATTCGGGTTCATCAACAGGAACGAGCAAGCCTTCAAGTTCGGAACCATCCACTGTTGAAGTTGTGCTGATATAAATCTGCCAGCCTGTTTCATCACCGTTTGCTTTCCAAGTCAGTTTAGCGCCGTTATAAGTTAGATCTGTGACAGCAAAATCGGACGGCTTGGGGAAGATTTTAAGCGTTGTAAAGGTGACAGGCTCCGTCCATTCGGATTCCATATCTCCATAGATAGCCTGAACCTGTACCTCATACTGTACATTGGTCTCCAGACCTATCAGCTCGATAGACTTCTCGGTCGTGGAAGTCTGTATCCATTCGCCTTCACCTGAGCGATAGCGCACAATGAAAGCGTCGGCTTCACCCTGCCAACTGATGGTGGCACCATCGGTTGTGATGTCCGTAGCCGTGACATCGGTCGGGGCAGAAGTGCTCATTTCGAGGGTCGTGAACTGAACAACCGCATCCGCCCAAGACGTTGTGGTTTCCCCTGTCACGCCCTGAACCTGCACATCGTAAGTGGTTTCTGGATTGAGACCTGTCAGAATGAGGGAATTCTCTGTAGTGGTCGTCTCAACCCATTCGCCTGCAGGAACAGGCTCGCCAAAGAGGCCAAAGTTGTCGATGAGCAAGTAAAAACAATCTTTGCTGACGTGATGGATGGCGATGTAGCCTTCCTGACCTTCGTAGGCACTCAGGTCGATGCTGACTTCATTCCAACCGCCTGCACCTACAGCCATCTCACGCAAGGTGCTGGTAAAGCTTTCCTTCTCTTTGGTGGTAGTTGAGAGCAGTACTTCGTAGGAGTCGGGATACGATGTATCAACAAACTCCGAGAACTTGAGGGTGCCACCCAGAGCCAACTTGGGGCTGACCAACCAGTTGTCAACATCTAATGCTCCAGTGGTAGAATCATAACTCTTGGAATAAAACACTTTGCCATATTCTTCACCGGAGGAAACAATTTCCCAACCATCACCTTCATTTTCAGTATAGCTGGTCCAGCCTTCAATATCGCCCTCGAAGTCCTGGAAGTAAGTAGCGTTTGGGTCGTATGCCGTGCGATAGCGCACATTGAAACTATCGTAGGTATCACTCCACGAAACGGTTGCTCGGCTGCTTGTGACATCGGTAACCTGAAGGTTTGTGACAGGAGCCACCTCGTCGATAATCGCAAAGTCGTCGATGACAAGCATAAACTCGTCGGAGACATTGAAGTGACGGATGGCGATGTAGCCCTCCTGACCTGCGTATGCACTGAGGTCGGCAATATATTCCACATAAGCGCCTGTAGCAACAAACTCACCGCTGGCCGGGGCAATCTGCACGAAGTCAGCCACGTCGGTGTTGCCGGCTACCGAGACATAGAAGGCAAAGTGCTCGGCACAATAGTTCGCATCCTGTCCGATGGCCCAGACCCTCAGCGTTCCGCCCAAGGCCACCTTCGGCGTGATGAGCCAGTTGTCAGGGGTGAGAGGAATGCCACTATCATTACTGTAACTCTCAGAATAGAGCGTCACGTCGCCCGAGTGAGTAGTATGGTTACCAGTGCCCGTGTTAACGTGCGACGACCAGTTGAATCCGTCACCGTCGGCATCGATGGCAGTCCAGCCTTCGGGCAGTTCACCATCCGTGGTGATTCCTTCGAAATCCTCAAAGAAAGTGGCACCTTCGGGAGCCTTGCGCACGGCGCGAGCCTTGGCACGACGATCAGCCATCTTCTTAGCCGAAATCTTCGATGCCTTGGGGTCACTCTTCTGGAACTTGCGCGCCGTAAAGCCTACGTCCTTACTGAGCGCAGAAACCTTTGACTTCGTAGCACTCAACTCCTGTGCCTGCACAGAGAGCGTGCCGAAAGTCACAGCCAGCAGCAAAAGGAATGCTGCGCGGCGGAATCGTGCAATGATTTCTTTCATTTTGTTTGTTTTTTTAATGAATAAATAAGTAAACTAACACAAAAAACCGCTATTTGGTTTGAGTTTCACACCGCAAAGATATAACTATTATGCATACCACAAAAGAAAATCATGCACAAATTTACACAAAAAGTGCAAAAAGATAATGAAATCAGAAAAAAAAGGACAAACATTGGCGGGGAACAAGCACGACAAAATGATTTTTAATCGCCTGTGCTCTGTAAAAAACGAATCTCCCGTCGCCATGTCATTCTAAGCCACTGGTGAAGCAAAACCCAGAAATCCCGATTACGGCATTACCAGACGCCAATATGTTCATCATGCTATTGATGGTATAAAATATTCACACACACGGTGTCACAACTCCCGAAACTTAAATGAGAATATATTTATGTCATGGATGACTTCTGCATGGTGGACAGTTTAATTTTACTTGGTGGGCACAAAATACTCGGTCGGTGGGCAGAAGATTCTCCGACAAGGCGCAGACAAAAGTCAAAATATCAGTGGTGTTTTTACAAATTCCATTGATATTTTTGAAAATTCCATTGATATTTTTACAAATTTCAATGATATTCTGACTTTTATCGGAACAGCTGCTGAGATTGGAGCGCAGCAAGAGCGTGTTGACGACGCACACGGGCTGAAAACACAGCGCAGCATGCCGTCAACGGAAGCACAGCCAAAAAATATCAAAAAGTGACATATCCACCAATAAAACACTGATATAAACCATTGGAGTTCAAGAAAAAGTTTGTATCTTTGCACCCACCGCAGAAAAGTGAAAAGTGAAGAGAAGTACAAAGTACGAAGTACGAAGTACAACGAAGTGAAAGGTAAAAACTTAAAAACCTAAAAACGCAGAAACTCAAAAACTTATCGGTGGAAGTAAAAGTAAACAAGTAAAAAGAATATTATTCCCTTAACAGAAAAATGAAACAGACAACGACTCTCCTGATGCTGCTCGCACTGCTGCTCACAGCGTGCAGCCAGAAGAAACAGACGGACAACGACGTCCAGTATGTGAAGACTGCGAAAGCCCAGCGTCTGGGCGATGCAGCCGAAATGAGCTATCCTGGCCGCACGAAAGCCAACGAAGAAGTGAACGCAGCGTTCCGCGTGAGTGGCACCATACAGCGTGTGATGGTGAAAGAAGGCGACTATGTCAGGAAAGGACAGGTGATTGCCCAGATGGATCCGCGCGACTATCAGGTGCAGCTGCAGGCTACACAGGCCGAATATGCACAAGTGAAGGCAGAGGCCGAACGCGTGATGGCGGTCTTTGAAGAGGGCAGCACGACGGCAGCAGCCAACGACCGCGCTCGCTATGGCCTGCAACAGATTACGCAAAAGCTGGCCAACCATCGCAACCAGCTGGCCGACACCCGACTGGTGTCGCCCGTCAGCGGATATGTGCAGCAGAAGTTTCACGAGAGCGGCGAGACGGTGAGCGCCGGTATGCCCATCGTTCGCCTGATGGGCGGCACGGACGTGGAAATCGAAATCCACGTTCCGGCGTCGGACTATGCCCGCCAGGAGCAGTTCAGCAGCGCGACCTGCTCGTTCGAGGTGCTGCCCGGCGAGACGTTCCCGCTGCGCGTGGTGAGCATGAGCAAGGAGGCCAATGCCAGCCAGCTCTACACCCTGCGACTGGGTTTCAAGGGCGACTACGACCACTCACGCATCACTCCGGGCATGTCAACCATGGTCTATGCAACCTTCCATCAGCCGAACGAGCGCAACATCGTCAAGGTGCCCTCGACAGCCATCCTCCACAAGAACGACCGGACGACAGTGTTTGTGGTCAACAAACAGAACTCGACCGTCGAGCAGCGCGACGTCGAACTGGGCGCGCTGGACCTCGACGGAAACATCCAGGTGGTGAAGGGCCTGAAGCCCGACGAGACCGTCGTGACAGCCGGTGTGCGCTACCTGACCCACGGACAGCGCGTCAAGGAAATCGAACCGACGTCGAAGGCTAACGTGGGAGGTCTTTTGTGAAAAGTGAAAAGTGAAGAGTGAAAAGTGAAAAGTGAAGAATCATGAAGTTCGATTTGTCAAGCTGGGCACTGGACAACCAGAAACTGATCAGTTTCCTGGTTGCGATCCTCGTTGTGGGCGGCGTACTCAGCTATTACGATATGCCCAAACTGGAAGATCCTGCGCTGAAAGTGAAGCAGGCGATGGTCGTCACCACCTACCCGGGTGCTTCGGCCCACGAAGTGGAACTCGAAGTGACGGACAAGCTGGAGAAGGCTATTCGGGAAATGTCCAGTGTAGATAACGTTCAGAGCCAGTCGATGGCCGACCTGAGCATCATCACGGTCGAGCTGATGACCACCGTACCCGTCGATCAGGTGGAACAGGAGTGGGACATGCTGCGCCGCAAGGTGGATAACACGACGGCATCGCTGCCCTCGGGTGCCTCGACGCCCCAGGTTCGCGACGACTTCGGCGACGTCTATGGCATGTTCTACGCCGTCACGGGCGACGGCATCGACGACCGTGAGCTCAGCGACTATGCCGAACTGGTGAAGCGAAACGTGGCCGACATCGAAGGTGTGTCGCGTGTCGATATCTACGGCAAGCGCCCGGAATGCATCTACATCGAGATGCGTCAGGACAAAATGGCGAACCTGGGCGTCATGCCGGTCGAGGTGCTCCAGACACTGAACGACCAGAACAAAGCCACCTATGCCGGCTACTACGACAACGGCAACCACCGCGTGCGTGTCACCGTGAGCGACAAGTTCAACAACGTGGCCGACATCGCCGAAATGATTATCCAGGGACACGACGAGGAACAGCTGCGCATCAGCGACATCGCACGTGTCTATAAGGGCTATGCCGAACCCACGCGCAACGCCATGAAGCGCGACGGGCAGCGTGCCCTGGGCCTCTCGGTGGCGTGCATCCCGTCGTACGACGTGACGAAGGTGGGACGCAAAGTGAGTGACAAGATCGAAGAACTGGAACGCACGATGCCGGCTGGTGTCCGTTTCGAGAAAGTGTTCTACCAACCGACCCTCGTCAACAACGCGCTCAATACGTTCCTCATCAACCTGCTCGAGTCGGTCATCATCGTCGTCGTCGTGCTCATCTTCACCATGGGATGGAAGTCGGGCCTCATGATCGGCATGAGCCTCGTGGTCATCGTCCTCGGCAGCCTGCTCGTGCTCGGTGGATTCGACGGCACGCTTCAGCGCGTCAGCCTCGCCTCGTTCATCCTCGCCATGGGTATGCTCGTCGATAACGCCATCGTCATCGTCGATGGCATCCTCATCGACCTCAAGCAGGGAAAGCCGCATCGCGAGGCACTCACCAACATCGGACGCAAGACCGCCATGCCCCTGCTCGGCGCCACACTCATCGCCATCCTCGCTTTCTGGCCCATCTTCATGAGCCCCGACAATGCCGGCGTCTATGTCCACGACCTGTTCATCGTCGTCGCTGTGTCGCTCATGCTGTCGTGGATTCTCGCCCTGACCCACGTGCCTCTCATGGCAAAACGTATGCTCAAGGCACCGAAGAAACAGGCAAACGACGCTGAAGGCGACGAAGAACTGTACAAAGGATGGAGCTACACACTGCTGGAGGGTGTGCTCAACTTCGGCATGAAGAACCGCAAGTCGATGGTCGTCATCGCCATCGTGCTCGTGGGACTCAGCGCCTTCTGCTACCGTTTCCTCAACCAAGCCTTCTTCCCCGACATGGAGTACGACCAGCTGTATATGGAGTACAAACTGCCCGAAGGCACGAACTACACACAGGTGGAGAAAGATTTGCAGGAAATCTCGGCCTACCTCAAGACCCGCGACGAGGTGACGCACATCACCACCAGCCTCGGAGGCACGCCGAGCCGATACAACCTCGTGCGCTCCATCGCCCTACCCTCGCTGGCCTACGGCGAACTCATCATCGACTTCAAGTCGCCCAGCGCACTGGTGAAGAACATCGACGACATCCAGGCAGAGCTGAACCGGCGCTACCCCGATGCCTACATCAAGCTCAAGCGCTACAACCTGATGTTCAAGAAATATCCCATCGAACTCTGTTTCAACGGACCCGACCCCGCCGTGCTGCACCAACTCACTGACTCTGCCCTGCAGATCATCGAACGCAGCGACAAAGTCTATCTGCCAACCACCGACTGGGAGCCGCAAGTTCCTGTGCTGACCATCGACTACGACCAGCCCGCCGCACGCACCTCAGGCCTCTCTCGCAGCGACGTCGGACTTTCGGTCCTGACCTACACGGGCGGAATCCCCATCGGAACATTCTACGACGGAATCCACACCGAAAACATATTCCTCAAAGCCACCGATGCCAACGGCAACGACATTGAGCGCCTCGACAATGTCGGCGTGTTCGGACTCGTGCCCAACATCGCCGGCCTCGTTGACCGCACGACTATCCAACAACTGATGACGGGACGTCTGACCAAGAACGACCTGATCGAAAAACTCACCCAGACGACTCCGCTCAAGCAGGTGGCGTCGAGCATCGACATCACGTGGGAAGAACCCGTCGTCATGCGCTACAACGGCCAACGACAACAGCGCGTTCAGTGCTCGCCACGGCCTGGTGTCGGCACCGAAGCTGCCCGCAAGGCGATCGCTGAGGAGGTGGAAAAGATGGAACTGCCAGCCGGATACAGCATCACGTGGCAGGGCGAAAAGAAGGCCAGCGACCAGTCGATGAAGTACCTCTTCAACAGCTTCCCCCTCGCCATCATCCTCATGATCAGCATCCTCATCATGCTGTTCAAGGACTATAAGAAGCCAGCCATCATCTTCTGCTGCATCCCGCTCATCCTTGTCGGCGTCATTCCCACCGTCCTCATCACCGGAAAACCCTTCGGATTCGTCGCCATCGTCGGTGTGCTGGGCCTCATAGGCATGATGATCAAGAACGGCATCGTGCTCATGGACGAAATCAACCTCGAGATAGAAAGTGGCATCAAGCCACGGCAGGCCCTCATACAGAGCAGCAAATCGCGTCTGCGTCCCGTCATGATGGCGTCGCTCACCACCATTCTCGGCATGATTCCGCTCGTGCCCGACGCAATGTTCGGCAGTCTCGCCGTCACCATCATGGGCGGTCTGTTCGTCGGCACCCTCATCACGCTGGTCTTCATCCCCGTACTCTACGGTATGTTCTTCAAAATCAAGTAAATTATGAAACTCACAAGAATATTCCTCTCTGTGCTCTGCGCTGCAACGTCGTTGCAGCTCACGGCACAAGAAATCAGCCTTGAACAGGCACGCAACCTTGCCCTCGAGCACAACCGCGACATCCACAAGTCGCAGCTCACCCTCGAACAGACGGGCCACGATGTGAAGGCGTACCGCACCAACTTCTACCCTCGCATCAGCCTCATCGCCGCCGACTTCTACTCCACAGCCAAGGGCGACATGACACTCACCGGCGGCAACCTGCCGATCTATGTCATGAACCCCGCCACCGGCACCTACGTGCCCAACGTCACAGTCAACGCCGACGGGTCGTACACACTCAACCAGTACGCCATGTTCCCCGACCAGACGATTGACTACAAGGTGAAGAATGTCTTTCTTGGCGGCATACAGCTGCAGCAGCCACTCTACATGGGAGGAAAGATCTCGACGGCCTACCGCATGGCAAAGATTGGGCAGCAGATGGCCGACGAGAACATAGCCCTCACCCGCGCACAGGTCATTCTGCGCACCGACGAAGCCTACATGCAGGCCGTGCGTGCCCGCGAACTGAAACAAGTGGCAGAGAGCTATAAACAGCTGTTGCTCGAACTTCAAAAGAATGTGGAGAGCGCAGTGCGCCACGGACTTCGCACCCGTAACGACCTGCTCAAGGTGCAGGTCAAGCTCAACGAGGCCGAACTCAACATCCAACGTGCACAGAACGGCTACCGGCTGGCTTGCATGAACCTGGGACAAATCATAGGTGCAGACGACACACCTGCGCCCTCGCAGGATGGCGACGACATTGCGACCATCGGCCACAGCGCCCCCACTCAGAGCGGCGTCGGGGGCCGACCCGAGCACAGTATTCTCCAGCACAAAGCCGACTTGGCGGCACAGCAGGTGCGCCTCACCCGCAGCGACTACCTCCCCACCCTCGCCCTCATGGGTGGCTATACCTACGCCAATGGCGGAGAAATTGCCGGCCGCAAGTTTATAAACAACGGTTCGGCCTACGTCGGAGTGGCCTTGAAGTGGAACTTGTTCAGCTTTGGCGAGAACACACACAAGCTTCGCTCAGCCCGTGCCAAGCAACAAATTGCCGAGCTGGAGCTGCAAGATGCCGACGAGAAGATGGACCTCGAACTGAATCAGGCCCGCAACAACTACGAGGAGGCTCAGACTGAGCTCCAGCTCAATGAGCGTGCCCTCGGGCAGGCTGAGGAAAACATGAAGATGAGCCGCGCACAGTACGACCACGGACTCGAGCCGCTCAGCGACCTGCTTGAGGCGCAATCGCTCTGGCAGCAAGCCTCGGCCAACCTGGTAGAAGCCCGTTGCCAGCTGCGCGTGGCACATACCCGCCTGCTGAAAGCCAGCGGACAACTATAAACCCGAACTGAGAGTATCAGCAAACCACGAAGGGCACGTAATAAAACCACGAATTACACGAATTACACGAATAGTTTATTGCCGTTTTTTCTTTGCTATAAATTCGTGTAATTCGTGTAATTCGTGGTTTAGTGTGGTGCAATTCGTGGTTTATTATGGTACCACTCGTGGCTTAGAAGGGCATCGCTTCCTGCGGTGCCATGTCGGCTGAGAGTGAGTCGAACTGGTCGTCGCCCGTGCCAGCCTGCGATGCCGTCGATGCGTTGGTGCGCGACGAACGGACGATGCCTTCGTCGTCGGCAGTCGGCATCGGCGCACTTTCGCCGAAATTGGCAAACCGCGCATATTCGCCGACGAACTTCAGTCGCACGTCCTTCACCTCGCCGTTACGGTGCTTGGCAATGATGATTTCGGCTACGCCGCGCATGTCGCGTCCGTGCTGGTCCTGCATAATCTTGTAATACTCAGGACGGTGGATGAAGCATACCATGTCGGCATCCTGCTCGATGGCACCCGACTCACGCAGGTCGCTCAGCTGCGGACGCTTGGCATTGGTGTCGTTGGCATCGGTGCCCACACGGTTCTCGACGGCACGGTTGAGCTGCGACAGGGCGATGATGGGGATGTTCAGTTCCTTGGCCAGCGCCTTGAGGTTTCGCGAGATGGTCGAAACCTCTTCCTGACGGCTGTTGTAGGCCATGCCCGAGGCGTTCATCAGCTGAAGATAGTCAATAAAGATGATTTTCACGCCATAGTCGCGCACCAGCCGTCGGGCCTTTGTCCGCAGTTCGAACACCGACAGCGAAGGTGTATCATCGACATAAAGCGGAGCACCGTACAGGTCGTTGATCTTCAGGTCGAGCTGCGACAGTTCGTAGGGTGCCAGCTGTCCGCTCTTGAGTTTGTTGCCTGGAATCTCACACACGTTCGTTATCAGACGGTTGACCAGCTGTACGTTCGACATTTCGAGCGAGAACATAGCCACGGGAATCTTCAGATCCACCGCCATGTTCTTGCACATCGACAGCACAAAAGCCGTCTTACCCATGGCCGGACGGGCGGCAATGATGATCAGGTCGCTGTTCTGCCAGCCGCTGGTCACGGCGTCGAGCGCGTGGAATCCGCTGGGGAGTCCGCTCAGTCCGTCGGTGCGGGCCATGGCAGCTTGCAGCATCTTGTAGGCATCGCCGATGACGGGGTCGATCTGCGTAAAGTCCTTCTTAATATTCTCTCGCGACAGTTCGAAGAGGTCGCCTTCGGCCTTCTGCATCAGGTCGGCCACGTCGATGCTCTCGTCGAACGCGATTCGCTGGATGTTGCTTGTGTAGGTGATCAGCTGGCGTGCCAGCGACTTCTGCGCCACGATGTGGGCATGATATTCCACGTGGGCCGACGACAGCACCTTCTGGCTCAGTTCAGCCAGATAGACCGGTCCGCCGGCTGCATCGAGCTGGTCGTTGGCGCGCAGATGTTCGGTCACGGTGAGCAGGTCAACAGGCTTGTTCTCGGCAGCCAGCGTACGGATGGCACCGAAGATGGCACGGTGCTTGGAGTCGTAGAACGATTCGGGTTTCAGGATGTCGCTCACGAGCGAAAACGCCTCGCGTTCGTTCAGGCAGGCACCGATGACGGCAGCCTCCACCTCGGGTGCCTGAGGCACCACACGTCCCAGGTCGAGCAGCTGGGCAGCCACTTCTTCCTGCGACAAAGTTTTTTTCTTGTTGGATGTACGTCTTGCTTCAGGCATGGTAGCATTTTTAGTGTTGAGTGTTGAGAGTTTAATGTTGAGTGTTCAGGTGAGTCAGCAAGCACACTGAACGCTAAACGCTAAGCACTAAACGGTTCTTTATTTTCGGCAAAGTTAGGTCTTTTCCGCCAAACCCGCACAACAAACGCGCAAAAAAATATCCACAGACACGCAGCCGTGTCTGTGGACAAATAAATTCAAAAGCTTATATCACAGCCGAATAAAGCTGTTGAAAACTTTTTCGGATTGCTTCACGCTTCACTTCACCGTCACCTTCGCAGCCAGTGCCTTGCACTTGTCGCGCAGGGCGTTGACGTCGGCACCCAGCTCGTCGTAGCACACCACGACACCCATGCGGCGACCCACATGAGCCTCGGGCTTGCCGAAGATGCGCAGGTAGGTGTTCGTCGCGGCGCACACCTCCTCGACACCTTCGTATTCGGGTTGGTGTGTCTCGACGCCCGACAGGATGACAGCCGAAGCACCGATGCGCTCCTGCTTGATTTCGGGAATCGGCAGGCCGAGCACGGCGCGGCAGTGAAGCTCAAATTCGCTCAGGTTCTGTGTGCAGGCCAGCGTCACCATACCCGTGTCGTGCGGACGGGGCGACAGTTCGCTGAAATAGACACCGTCCTTTGCGCTCAGGAAGAACTCGACGCCCCAGATGCCGGCACCCGTCAGCGCCTCGGTCACCTTGGCAGCCATGCGCTTAGCCTCCTCGAGCTGTTCGGGCGTGACGGTGGCGGGCTGGTAGCTCTCGCGGTAGTCACCACCCTTCTGCACGTGGCCGATGGGCGGGCAGAAGAGCGTCGGACCGTTCTGCTGCGTCACTGTGAGCAGCGTGATTTCGCTGTCGAAACGGATGAACTGCTCGACAATCACCTCCTTGATGTCGCCACGCGCACCCTCGTAGGCGTCCTTCCATGCCTTCTCCAGCTCGGCAGGACTGTCCACCTTGCTCTGTCCGTGACCCGACGACGACATGAGCGGCTTGACGATGAAGGGATAGCCAATCACCTCGACAGCAGCCAGAAACTCCTCGTAGGTCTTGGCATAGCGATAGTCAGCCGTCTTCAGGCCCAGCTCCGTGTGAGCCAGTTCGCGGATAGCCTTGCGGTTCATGGTGAAGTTGACGGCGCGTGCCGAAGGCACCACCTTGATACCCTGACGCTCGAAGTCGTACAGGCGCTCGGTGCGGATGGCCTCGATTTCGGGCACAATGATGTCGGGCTGATGCTTGGTCACCACCGCAGCCAGCGCATCACCGTCGAGCATGCTGAACACTTCGCACTCGTCGGCCACTTGCATGGCCGGAGCACCCTCATACTTGTCGCAGGCTACGACGTACGCACCCTTGCGCTTGCAGGCGATTGTGAACTCCTTACCCAGTTCACCGCTGCCGAGAAGCAGAATCTTCTTCATAAAAAAAAATTAAGGATTGAGAGGATGGATAAAAAAGAAGTGCGCACCTCACATCGGTGCGCACTTCCTAAGTGTTTATTTGAAAACGGTCTTAATGTTCCTCGTAGCCTGCTCGTAGGCCTTTTCCCAGTCGGTGTCGAGCGAGAAAGGAGTGAACGTCTGCTTGTCGTTCACGTAGCAGTACGTACGCTCGCGGTCAGTGTCGTTGAGCAGCGGATTCTTGAGCGAAGCGTCGCGATAGACCTTAATCACCTCCATGCGCTTGGCAGCCGAGATGGCGCGAGCCTTGTCGAGGTTCATCAGAAATTCGGATACAAACGACTGCATGTTCACCGCCTGGCTGTCGAAGAAGTATTCATCCTTCTTCAAGCCGCGCTTCATCACCTGCGTCGTGATATAGTTCAGAGCAGTCACCTTGAACTGGTTCGTCTGAATCTGCTCTTCGCTCGACTTAGGATCGTTCACAATTGCCGTTGCATACTTGTGCACAGTCTCGAAGAGCGACTGATTCTGCTCCGTCTGTGCCTGGGCCACCATGATGCTCTGGGCCAGCACAAACATGGATAAGAGAAGTTTTTTCATTCCTTTACTTTTTGTAAAAATAATTGATTCCTTTACTTCATGAAATGCTCGGGGCGACTTCCGCCCCAAAGTCGTCGCAAAGTTAAGGATTTGTGCGCACACAGCCAAATAAATTAACAACTTTTATCAAAACCACGCCCCGCCGCCACTCTGCCACGTATCCACTGCAACTCGGGGCGAGCCGCGCACGAAACCCGACAACACCGCAGCACAAACAGGGCAGATGCGCAGAACAAACAGAGAAATTGCGCAGAACAAACAGAGAAATTGCGCAGAACAAACTCAAAATATCATTGAGATTTCCACAAATATCAGTGGAATTTGTAAGAATATCAATGGAATTTATAGAAATATCAATGATATTTTGAGTTTGTTCCGCACAGCTGCCCTGTTCCGACGGCACTGGCTCCGAGAATGCACTACGCAGCAGCCGTGTTTGATTGGCGTGTCAATACTGTGTACTGGCGTTCCACTGAAGAAATAAGTTCAAATCGGTTATAAGAAAAGAACTGAAAGAAATGTATCAACATTGATCATCATTTCTTTCAGTTCGTACATGAATGGAGGTGGCTGTTGCGCTGCGTCCCTACCGCAGGATGGCTTCGCGGCACTGCTCCATCAACCATTTCGGCGTGGAGGTAGCTCCGCAGATGCCGACACTGCGAGCTGTGGCGAACCAGTCGAGGCGAATGTCGGATGGGGTCTCGACCAGATGGGTGCGGGGATTGACTTGCAGGCACTCGTTGTAGAGCACACGACCGTTGCTCGACTTGCGGCCACTGACGAAGAGGACGACGTCGTGACGACGGGCAAACTCGCGGATGTTGGGTATGCGGTTGGCTACCTGACGGCAGATGGTGTCGTGAAACGTGAAGCGCGAAACGTCGGCTGAACGTGTAGCGTCGCCATCCGTATTCACTGCACGTTGAACGTCAAAACGGGAGGAGATGTAATCGACGATTTTGCGGAAGTCGTCGAGCGACATCGTGGTCTGGCTGTAGAGGCTGACGGGACGCGTAAAGTCGATTTTCTGCTTGGCATCGTCCAGATTCTCGATGACGATGGCATGGCCCTCGGTCTGCCCGACGAGTCCGATGACTTCGGCATGTCCCTGTTTGCCGAAGATGACAATCTGTGCCTCGGGATGGCTGGCGTACTCGGCCTTGATGCGGCGCTGCAGATTGAGGACGACGGGACAGGTGGCATCGATCACGTGAAGGTCGTTGCGCTGAGCGGTCGCGTAGGTCTGGGGCGGTTCGCCGTGGGCACGGAGCAACAGTTTGGCGTGGTGCAGACGCTCGAGGTCGGCATGCTCGACGGTTTCGAGGCCCAGCTTGCGGAGCCGTTCACACTCGCGTCCGTTATGCACTATATCACCAAGGCAGAAGAGGGGCTGGCCAGTGGTCAGTTCCTCTTCTGCCTTGCGTATGGCGGTGGTGACGCCGTGACAGAAACCGGAATGTTCGTCAATTTCTACTTGCATCAATGAGTGGTCTTTATCAAGGATTTAAAGAATCAAAAGGATTATTTCGGCAACGCTGTGCTGAATCCTTTTAATCCCTTAAATCCCTGATGATTTATTGATTGGCCCGTTGATGGAACTGGTTGAGCAACCACTCGTTCTGCTGCTCGCGGGTGAGGTCGCTGTTGTCGAGGATGAGTGAATCGTCGGCTGGACGCAAGGGAGCGACCTCGCGGTGGGAGTCGATGTAGTCACGCTCCTGCACGTTGCGGAGCACTTCGTCGAAGGTTGTCGAAGTGTCGCCCTTGCCGACCAGTTCGTCATAGCGTCGCTGGGCACGTACCTCGGGGCGTGCGGTGACGAACACCTTGAGCTCGGCCTGGGGAAAGACGACGGTGGCGATGTCGCGACCGTCCATCACGATGCCTTTGTCGCGGCCCATAGCTTGCTGCTGCGCCACGAGGAAGGTGCGCACGAAGGGCAGGGCTGCGATAGGGCTGACGTTGTCCGACACTTCCATGCCCCGAATCTCCTGCTCGACGACTTCGCCGTTGAGCGTGGCGAGGGGCAGGTTGGTCTCGGTGTCGAGCTGGAAACCGACACGGATGCGGCCGAGGAGGATGTGCTGAAGGAGGGCAAACTCGTAGATGCGTCCCTGCTCCATCAGACGGTTGCGCAGGGCATAGAGGGTGACACAGCGGTACATGGCACCGGTATCGACATAGATGTACCCGACGGCACGTGCCAATGCCTTGGCCATCGTGCTCTTTCCGCACGAGGAGTGTCCGTCGATGGCTACAATGATTTTGCTCATGGATGTTTCTTCGAAAAGTGAAAAGTAAAAAGTGAAAAGTGAAGAATTTGGAACTTCAAACTTCAAACTTCAAACCTCAAAACAATTAGACTAATCCGCGTCCGTGGCAGTTCTTAAACTTCTTGCCCGAACCGCAGGGACAGGGATCGTTGCGACCGACGCGCGGCTGCTGGTTGACGATGGGCTGACGCTGCTGGGGTGCACCGCCGCCGCTGGTGGGCGACTGGGCAGCCTGATGCATGGCGCGCTGCGTCTCCGACATCTCGTCCAGGTTCTGCTTGTGCTCCGTGTATTGCGGCTGCTGGCGTCGCTGCATCTGCTGCGGTGCCTGCTGCACGTCCTGCGGCTGCTGCTGAGGCAGCTGGGTACGCATGAGGACAGAGATGGTGCCGTCGTTGATTTCGTTGACCATATTGTCGAAGAGCGTGACGGATTCGAGCTTGAAGATGAGCAGCGGGTCTTTCTGTTCGTAGCTGGCATTCTGCACAGAGTGTTGCAGTTCGTCGAGTCCGCGGAGGTTCTCCTTCCAGGCATCGTCGATGGTGTGGAGGAGGATGGCCTTCTCAAACTGAAGCATCACGTTCTCGGCCTGTGTCTCGTATGCCTCCTTGAGCGGCACGCTGATCTGGTACATGCGGCGTCCGTCGGTGAGCGGCACGAGGATGTTCTCGTACATCTGTCCGCGTGTCTCGTACACGTCCTTGATGACCGGCCAGGCCTGCTGCTGGAAACGCTCGGTGCGCTTCTTGAAGTTGGCGAGCACGGCGTCGAAGGCCTCGTCTTGCAACTGCTCGCGGCTCAAGGATTCGTGACGGTCGGCTGTGAAAGGATATTCCATGGCGAAGATGCGCAGGAACTGCTCTTTGCAGCCTTCGAAGTCGTTGTTGGAGATGATGTTGACGCAGCGGTCCCAAATCATGTTGGTGATATCCATGCCGATGCGCTGTCCCATGAGGGCATGGCGACGACGCTCGTAGATTACCTTACGCTGCTTGTTCATCACGTCGTCGTACTCAAGCAGACGCTTACGGATGCCGAAGTTGTTTTCCTCGACTTTCTTCTGGGCACGCTCAATCGACTTGTTGATCATCGGGTGCTCAATCATCTCGCCTTCCTCGAAGCCGAGTTTGTCCATGATGGCGGAGATGCGGTCGGAGGCGAAGAGGCGCATGAGTTTGTCTTCGAGCGAGACGTAGAAGACCGAGGAGCCTGGGTCGCCCTGACGTCCGGCACGACCACGAAGCTGGCGATCGACACGACGACTCTCGTGGCGCTCTGTACCGATGATGGCCAAACCGCCTGCGGCCTTGACTTCGTCGGAAAGCTTGATGTCGGTACCACGTCCTGCCATGTTCGTCGCGATGGTGACGATGCTGCGCTGACCGGCCTGTGCCACGATGTCGGCTTCCTTCTGGTGGAGCTTGGCGTTCAGCACGTTGTGCTCAATCTTGCGCATGGAGAGCATCTTGGAGAGCATTTCGGAGATTTCGACCGACGTCGTGCCGACGAGCACAGGGCGTCCGGCCTCAACCATCCGCTGGATTTCCTCGATGACAGCCTTATACTTCTCGCGGTTGGTCTTATAGACACGGTCGTTCAAGTCCTTACGGGCGACGGGTTTGTTGGTAGGAATCTCCACGACGTCGAGCTTGTAGATGTCCCAGAACTCACCTGCCTCGGTGATGGCTGTACCCGTCATACCAGCCAACTTGTGGTACATACGGAAGTAGTTCTGAAGGGTGATGGTGGCAAAGGTCTGGGTGGCGGCCTCGACCTTCACGCGCTCCTTGGCTTCGACAGCCTGATGAAGTCCGTCGCTCCAGCGGCGACCCTCCATGATACGGCCTGTCTGCTCATCGACAATCTTCACCTGTCCGTCGATGACCACGTAGTCGTCGTCCTTCATGAACAAGGTGTAGGCCTTGAGCAACTGCTGCATGGTGTGCACACGTTCAGACTTGACGGCATAGTCCTGCATCAGTTCGTCCTTGCGCTTCAGGCGTTCTTCCTCGTCGAGTCCGAGGTTGTCGAGTTCGGCAAGTTGTCCGGTGATGTCGGGAAGGACGAAGAAATTGTCGTCCTTGACGATGTTGGCAATCAGCTGGTTGCCCTTGTCCGTCATCTCGACTGACTTCTGTTTCTCATCCACGACGAAGAACAGCGGGTCGGTAGCCTCGGGCATGCGGCGGTTGTTGTTCTCCATGTAGATTTCCTCTGTCTTGAGCAGGCCCGTCTTGATGCCGTCTTCCGAGAGGAACTTGATGAGGGCCTTGTTCTTCGGCATGGCCTTATAGGCACGGAAGAGCGAGAGGAAACCGGCCTCCACTTCCTGCTGGTCGTCGCTGTTAATCTGCTTACGGGCAGTGGCCAACAGCTCAGTGGCCTGCTTGCGCTGGGCCTCCACAAGTCGCTCGATGATGGGACAGAACTCTTCGAACATCTGATCCTCGCCTTTCGGAATGGGACCAGAGATGATGAGCGGCGTACGGGCATCGTCGATGAGCACGGAGTCCACCTCATCGACAATGGCGTAGTTGTGACTTCGCTGCACGAGTTCCTCGGGACGCATGGCCATGTTGTCGCGTAGGTAGTCGAAGCCGAACTCGTTGTTGGTACCGAAGGTGATGTCTGCCTGATAGGCCTTGCGGCGAGCATCGCTGTTGGGCTGGTGCTTGTCGATACAATCGACGCTGAGTCCGTGGAACATGTAGAGCGGTCCCATCCACTCCGAGTCGCGCTTGGCCAGATAGTCGTTGACCGTGACGACGTGCACACCGTTGCGAGTCAAGGCGTTGAGGAACACTGGCAGCGTGGCGACGAGGGTCTTACCTTCACCCGTGGCCATTTCTGCAATCTTACCTTGGTGCAGCACGACGCCGCCGAAGAGCTGTACGTTGTAGTGAATCATGTTCCACACCGTGTCGTTGCCACCAGCCACCCAGTGGTTGTGCCAGATGGCCTTGTCGCCTTCGACATCGACAAAGTCGTGGGTCGAAGCCAGCTCACGGTCAAAGTCGGTTGCGGTCACTTCCACGTTCTCGTTCTCGGCAAAGCGGCGGGCTGTGTCCTTCACGATGGCGAACACGGTGGGGAGCACCTCGTTAAGTCCTTCCTCAAAGATGTCGAGGATTTCCTTTTCCGTCTTGTCAATCTCGTCGAAGATGGGTTGACGCTGGTCAATCTCTGTCTGCTTGATGCGAGCGTTCAGGTCGGCGATGTGTTCACGCTGATCCTTCACGAGTTCCTGGAGCTGCGCTTTGATTTCGTCGGTTTTGGCACGCAGTTCGTCGTTCGAGAGTTTCTTTATTTCGGGCTCTACAGCGAGCACCTTGTCCACGATGGGTTTGATTTCCTTCATGTCGCGCTGGGCTTTGTTGCCAAACAGCGAACTCAGAATTCTGTTTAATGAGAATGCCATATATGAATTATGAATTGAGTATTATAAATTAAAAACTAATAATTAAAACTGAGCGGAGCCGTAGAGCAGGCGTTCGGAGCACGGATGCGCATGAAGTGGGCCACGGTGGGCGCCACGACGTCCATGGTCACAGGCTCCTGCACTCGTTCTGCTTTCAGACCATAGCCAAAGAAAATCAGCGGGAACTCCAAATAACTATCGCGGACAAAGCGCGACTGGGCCGTGTCTTCGTTGGACAGCGTCCAGCCTGGATTGACCTGAACGAGGATGTCGCCCGAACACTTGGGATGGTAGGCATTGCGGATACGGCTGATACCTGGTGTCCATGCCCCTTGTGTGAGCCGTGCCGCTGTATAGACGTCGCGCACACCGCTGTACTGGAACAGAAAGTCCTCGCAGGTCTTGAACACCTCGGTCAGGTTCAACTGTTTCTGCTCTATGAGCTTATGGTTCAGGTACAGCTGGTTGCCGTAGTACGACTCGACATACTGCCCCTGGCCGTAGATAGCCACGAGGTACATATTGAGCAGGGCTGCACAACGGTTAATCTGTAAATTGCCTGTCGGAATGCGGTAAGCCTGCAAGTCAGCACTCTCGTTGGGCTCGTAGCCGGTCGAAGTAATGAAGAAGAGGGTCTTGTCGAGCCCCACCTGCTTATCTACCGTCTTGAGCAGGTCGGCAATGGCAGCATCGAGGCGCACATACACGTCCTGCAACTCCATCGACTGACCAGTGCGGGTGCTGTAATTGACCGTTGCACTGGCATCGAAACAGACCGTCAGCAAGTCGGTCGTCTCGTCGATGCCCATGCTTCCATATTCAATCAAGGTCGAAGCAGTGCGGCTCACCCACTCATTCACATTGCCCACGCCTGTGTTCATCAGCAGGCGTGTGGCAGCTGGTTCCTTGCCATAGTACGACGTACCAGCCCAACTTCCCGTCTGTCGGTTTTGCCACAACGCATAGTCGGCAGCATGACCGGCAGCCAGTACGGCTGCTTCGCACGAAGGTGCCACGCTATAGACGAGCGCACGTCCGTCGGTCGCCACCTTCAGTTCGTCCCCCAATGTCGAGACGAGCAGATGCTGTGGCGACGTCGTTTTCTGTGTATTGACGCCACGCTGCTTGAAGTCATCGACGCAGTGGACAGGACGCAAGGTCTGACGGTCCATCCAGTCTTCGCCAACAATGCCATGATTATAGGGAACCGTTCCCGTATATAGCGAGGCAATGGCCGATGCCTTGTCCACATCAGCCGAGGCATATTGCGCCGAAGTATATACCACCCCATCGCGCATCAGACGTTTCAGCCCGTCCTCGCCACAGAGAGGGAGGAAGGTTTCGAGATAGTCGGTGCGCATCTGGTCGATGGCGATGCCCACCACCAGCCGAGGTACGGGCGTGCCGACCTGGGCGCTGAGCACCGAACTCGTCGCCAACACCATCAACAACGATGCTATATACGGTTTCTTCATCTCAATTTTTGGGAACGCGGACGTCCTCGTCCGCAGAATTTCAGTCTAACGATACATCTCACAAGCAAGCTGAGTACCAAGGGCAAAAGGGCCAGCGGCAAGTGCTGCAATGGCAGGACAAACAGCAGGAGTGTGAAGAGGATACCTGCCAAATTGACGTATTCCAACCACTTCGTAAGACGTTTCCGTGAGAAAAGCCAACTGCCGATGAGCACAAACGCCAGCGGGTTCAGCAACACGATAAGCCAGTTCGTCCCCACAGCAGGATGTTCCGAAAGGAAGAACAAGAAAGCTACCAGCAGTCCTGCCACTCCCTGCGTCCCCACCAGCACGACGTCGAGCCACCAACTCAGGCGTTGCCGACGCCAGTCGAAATACGTCACCAGGAACGTAAGCACCAGCACGCCGCACATCAGCTGCATCGGCGTGATGGGCAGACCCTTCGTCTGCTTCAGTTCGCCCTTGGCTTCGTGAATCGTTTCCTCCTTCACCAACGGTTTGACAAGGCCATTGGGATATTCAATCGTCGCCTGCTTCACCAACAGATGATAGCGCGACGGCACAAACATCTTGTCACGCTGGCTGGCAGGACGGTCCACCTCGCAGCCCAGCACCAGGTCGATACCAAAACCCACCCACGGCGACTGAGCCGTATAATGATGAATAATGTCGCGCTGCGTCAGTTCTTCAAAGTTCGGCGGATAAGCCACCCGCACCTCCTGCATGGCTCGCTGCACGATGTCACGGGCACGAGTCGTACAGTTGTCATAAAGGAAATTGTAGCGGTACATTTTGTTCTCCGGCCGCGAATTCCAGACAACCAGCGTAAACAGCTGGCGTTTCTCCTCCGGCGTCAGGTTCAGTTCCTGTTCCCACACCGTATGTCCCTCATCCACATAGCGCGACATGAAGAAGTCCGTCGGCTCGGCACCGAGCTCGTAGTCCGTCTCTCCCTTCACGAAACGATAGACAAAGTTTTTTGACTGATAGTCGAACAGGCCGTAGTTGAAAACAAAGTCAAAGCCTTTCAACTGGCTGTTACGCATGTGGATGGCCGTATGGCCGAACAGCGTATAAGGCTCCGTGCCAGGCGAACAGGTAATCAGCGAGATGAAGATGGGATCTTCGTCCGTCACCTTCGCGCTGTCTGCCATCACCGAATCAGCGGGTTCTCCCTGCGACCACGCACACAAAGAACCTGCCCACAGCACGAGTGTCAGCAGCCAAAATCTTATTGCCATCGATATACCTATTATATAATAGTGGCGCAAAGGTACGAATAAGTGAGCTAAAAACCAAACTTTGGAGCAGCGAACGCGAAAAACAAAAATATTTTATTTTTTGCTGAGTCAAGACAAAGTTGGCTAAAGACAAACTTGTTTTTAGTTTTTCCGATTCTATAGAGCCAGGCGCAGGCCGCAGGAGCCGCTGCGATGGTTTTCGTCGGTACCCGTTTCGCGGTACGAGACACGGCATCCATAGAAGGAGGTGTCATAAGCGCCGCCACGAATCACGCGGAAGGTTCCCATGGCCGGACCACTTGGGTTGGTCTGTGATTCACTGGAGTAAGCCCCGTAGAAGTCTTTGCACCATTCCCAGACGTTGCCGCTCATGTCGTAGATGCCCAGTTCGTTGGGCAGCTTCGTTCCGACTTCGTGCGTCGCACCACCACTACTGGCTTGAAACCACGCCACTTCGTTCACTTTATTGCTGCCGCTGAACTTGTGGTCTTGACGCTTCGTGCCACCACGGGCAGCAAATTCCCATTCTGCCTCGGTGGGTAGCCGGAAGGTCTGGCCGGTCAACGCGTTGAGTTTGGAAATAAAGTCGAGGCAATCGACCCACGAAACCTGCTCGACCGGAAGCCGAGCGCCTTGATGTGCAGAAGGATTCGTGCCCATGACAGCCTGCCACAGCTCCTGGGTCACTTCCGTTTCCCCAATCCGAAAGCTGCTCAGCGTGACGCTATGGTCAGGTTTCTCTCTGTCTGTCGCATCGCC
This sequence comes from uncultured Prevotellaceae bacterium, assembly GCA_900319385.1. GTDB lineage: Bacteria > Bacteroidota > Bacteroidia > Bacteroidales > Bacteroidaceae > UBA3839. The sequence continues at coordinate 47,893 of ONOG01000003.1, forward strand.
CAGCAACTCGTATGTAGCTCCCATCCGGAACGTTCCGCCATCAACAGCAACCATATTGAACGATACGCTGCCCACCGTGAACGTCGTGAGGGTGGATGTATCGGCAGCAGGGGTGCCTGGATTCGACTCATCGCTGTCACTGCATGACGACATCGTCACACACAGGAATGCAGACAGCATTCCTGCAAACAGCCACATAGGGATAGTTTTTTTCTCCATCATTTTCGATTTATCAGTTATAGGTTTCTCTGTCGCTCACGGCTTCGGCTATTTAGGCAGCTCGATGCGGAAAGTGGTGCCGTGGCCCAGTTCGGAGGATTTGACGAAGATCCGACCACGGTGGTACTGCTCGACGATGCGCTTGGCGAGCGAGAGTCCGAGTCCCCAGCCGCGCTCCTTAGTCGTGAAGCCTGGCTTGAAGACGGATCCAAAATTCGACTTGGCGATGCCTTTGCCGGTGTCATGCACTTCGATGATGGCCTGTGCATCGGTTTCGGAGAGGTGGATATCGATGCTGCCGCTGCCCGACATGGCATCGACGGCATTCTTGCAGAGATTCTCGAGCACCCACTCGAACAGACTGGCTACGAGCGGTACGATGACGGGGTCGGCAGGCAGGTCGGTGGTCATGCGCACCTTGTTCGACGTGCGCCGGTGCATGTAATCGACTACACGCTGAATGATTTCACCCACGTCTTCGGGTTTTGGCTCGGGGATGGAGCCAATCTTGGAGAATCGTTCGGCGATGCGTTCCAGCCGCTGCACGTCTTTCTCCATTTCGGGCAGGAGCTGGTCGTCGGGGTATGTCTCGCGCAGTACGGTGGACCACGCCATGAGCGACGAAATGGGTGTGCCGAGCTGGTGTGCAGTCTCTTTCGAGAGTCCGACCCACACCTTATTCTGTTCGGCTTTCATCGACGAGAAGAGGGCAAAGATGGCTACGACGACAAAGATGATGACGACCGAAAGCTGGATGTAGGGCCAGGCTGCCAGTCGCTTGAGCATGAGGGATTCGTCGTAGCAGATTTCAATAAACTCGACCTCGCCGCCAACGGGCTGGTCGAAGCTCTGCATGTTGGGGAAGATGCGGATGCTGTTGCCGTCGGCCTTCATGCGGCGAGCCATACGACTGAGCACGCTGACGCTGTCGTCGGTAGCACTGAACTGGCGGCTGAGGTTGCGGTGGGTTTGCACGTTGCCATCGCGGTCGAGCACGATGACGGGAATGGTGTTGTTGCCGTTAATCACCTTCAGCACGAGGTTGAGGTCGGTGTATTCATCGGCATCGTTGAGCGAGCGCATGGCTTCGGCCCACACCTCCATTTTGTTTCGTTCCTCCTGCTGCAGGTCGCGAATCAGATAGTTGGAGGTGAGGAGCGAGGCGATGGCGATGACAACAGCCACCGCCACCAGCCAGATCTTCATCGTGCGGATGCGCTCGAACATAAGGGAGACAGAAAATAAAAATTAAAAATTAAAAATTAAAAGCCTTCCGGTTTTGGACTCTTCTTTTCTGAGTCCAAAGGGTGGGAGGATGGTGTCTGAGAGACGTTGCCTACCGGCAGGCAAATTTTTAATTTTTAATTTTTAATTCTCATTTACTTCGCGTACTTCTTAAACTGGGCTGCCTTGGCGTTGTTGCCCGTGTTGTTGTAGCAGACGTAGAGCTGATAGCCCCATACGTCGGACTTGTCGGGGAAGTCGGTGCGGCACTGTTCGAAGTGGCTGATGGCCTTGTCGTACCAAGCCTTGGCTACATCCTTCTTGTTGGCATTGTGCTGGGCCAGCTGTGCGGCACAGGTGGCTGCACCGTTCAGGTTGTCGAAGTCGGGATGGAACTCGTAGGCCTTGAGGAATGCGTTGTAGGCCTCCTCGTGCTTTTCCGAGTTGTACAGGGCAACAGCCTTGAAGTAGTAGGGCCAGTGAGCGTTTTCGTCGGCCTTCAGTGCCTCGTCGCTCTCGATGGCGGCAATCAGTTTGTCGGCATCGGCCACAGCCTTGTCGTAGTTCTTCTCGACGATTTCCTCCTGAATGAGGCTCATGCCGAAGACGAGCTGCTTGGGGAAGTGCTCTGCAGCATAGTTGAGATACTTCATCTGGTTGGCCTTGTCCCCCTTGTTCTTGTAGTGGGTGATGAGTTCCTGGCAAGCCAGAGGGCCATTCTCACCTTCGAGCGACTGTTCGAACAGCTTCAGATACTCAGCTTCGTCACCGCCGGTCGTCTTCAGGGCCGTGGCATAGATGAAGTTGGCGAGCGACTGGTTCTCATCCGTCTTGCGCAGGTCCTTTTCCTTGAAAAGCGGATGGTCGAAGGTCTCGTTGTAGAGTTTGAGCAGCTCGACGGCATAGGCAGGATCGTCATAGACGAACTGGCTGGCACCGACGATGAGGTTGGCGCGCGGACCCATGACAGCCTGCTGTGCAATCATGTGTTCCTTGCTCATTTCCTCTTCCTTGTACGGCAGTTTGCCCTTTTCGTTGGGCACGTGCATCAGCCGTTCGTAGTTCATCAGATAGCTGACGATGTCGCGCTGGTTGTTGATAAACTCACGCAGCTGCGTCTTGTCTTCGCCGAACTTGCCACCCGTGCGCTTGAGAATCACGTTCATGTCGTGGATTCTCAGACGGGAGGCATAGCGCCATGTGTCGGCCAGATCCTTCGATTCGGGGTTCGTGAGTGCGGGTTCGAGCAGTTCGCGATACTCCTGAATCATCTCGGGTTTAGCATTGCTGAGGTCGAGTGCCAAGGGCGGGATGGCGTTCTCGATGTACGCTTTCACTTTCTTCACATTTTTCGCCTGGGCGAAGGCAGATGCAGAGATCGCTGCAAGTGCACAGATGAACAATAATCGTTTCATAGGAGTTAAAGATTTATTGATTAGTAAATAAAGAGCCTACTGTGTTCATACTTTCCTATTCATTCGTTGGGACTTTTCCTCCCTCAGAGGCATTGGGCGAGGCTTCTTCCCCAGCTTCGGCGACGTCTGTGGCGACTTCATCTTCCGGCTCTTCGTGCTCCACGCGGCAGACACTGCTGATCACGTCGTTGCGCTTCTTCAGGTTGATGAGCGAAACGCCCTGGGTGTTGCGACCCTGCACACGCACTTCGCTCAGTGCGAGACGGATGGTCACACCGCTCTTGTTGATGATCATCAGGTCGTCGTCGTCTGTCACTGCCTTGATGGCGATGAGTTTGCCGGTCTTGTCGGTCAGGTTGAGCGTCTTCACGCCCTTGCCGCCACGACGGGTGATGCGGTAGTCGCCGAGCAGCGAACGCTTGCCGTAACCCTTTTCGCTCACGACCATGATGTCCTGTGCAAAGGGCTGAGCCTCGGTCTGTTCTTCCGTCGGTTCGGTGTCGTCCAGCAGCTCTTCATTCTCGACAGTCTCGACATCGGCAGCATCCATCGCAGCCCACTGCTCCTCGCTCAGGGCTTCGTTACACTGCATGACGAGCATGCCCACGGCTTCGTCTTCCTCGTTGTCGAGGCGAATGCCGCGCACACCGGTGGCTGTGCGGCCCATCAGACGGACGCCGTTCTCGTTGAATCGGATGGCGCGTCCGTTGTGGTTGGCGATGATGATGTCGTCGTTGCCGCTCGTGAGTGCCACTTCGATCACCTCGTCGCCCTCGACCAGGTTGATGGCGTTCAGACCATTCGAGCGCGGATGTGAGTAGAGTTCGAAGCGAGTCTTCTTCACCGTGCCTCGGCGCGTGCAGAACATCAGGTTGTGGTGACGCACGAAATCCTGGTCGTTGATGTTCTCAATGCAGATGAAGGCTGTGGCCTTGTCGTCGGAGTCGATGTTGAGCAGGTTCTGCACGGCACGGCCCTTGAAGGTCTTTCCGCCCTCGGGTATTTCATACACCTTCATCCAGAAGCAGCGTCCCTTCCGCGTGAAGAACATCATCGTGTTGTGCGTCGTGGCAGGGTAGATGTGCTCGATGAAGTCGGTGTCGCGGGCGCTGCCTCCCTTCGAGCCCACACCGCCACGGCCCTGTGTGCGGAATTCCGACAGCGCCGTACGCTTGATGTAGCCCAGGTGGCTGATGGTGATGACCACGGGTTCGTTCGGATAGAAGTCCTCGGGATTAAAGCTTTCGCTCGCCGTGTAGTCGATAGTCGTCTTGCGGTCGTCGCCCCATTTGGCCTTCACTTCGAGCAGCTCGTCCTTCATCACCTTCTTGCACAGCTCGGGGTCGTTGAGGATTTGGTCGAGGTAGGCGATGAGTTTCTCCAGCTCCTCATACTCGGCATGCAGTTTGTCCATTTCGAGTCCGGTGAGCTGGCGCAGACGCATCTCGACGATGGCGCGTGCCTGCACGTCGTCGAGATCGAAGCGGGCCTTCAGGTTGTCGATAGCCTCCTGCGGTGTCTTGGCGGCACGGATGATGTGCACCACTTCGTCGATGTTGTCGCAGGCGATGATCAGTCCTTCCAGTATGTGTGCACGTTCCTCTGCCTTGCGCTTGTCGAACTGCGTGCGGCGGATGGTCACGTCGTGACGGTGGTCGATGAAGTATTTCACACACTCGCGCAGGTTCAGCAGCTTCGGACGTCCCGAGTTGTTCTTGCCCGCACCGACCAGTGCGATGCAGTTCACGCTGAACGACGACTGGAGGTCTGTCAGCTTGTAGAGCTTGTTCAGCACCACATTGGCATTGGCCTCGCGCTTGAGGTCGATGACGATGCGCATGCCTTCGCGGTCCGATTCGTCGTTCACGTTGGCGATGCCTTCCACCTTCTTTTCGTTCGACAGGTCGGCGATTTTCTTAATCAGTTCAGCCTTGTTGACGTTGTACGGAATTTCGTGCACGATGATTTTGTCGTGCATGGCGTCGGTCTCGATATCCGTCTTTGAGCGGATGACGATGCGTCCGCGTCCCGTCTCGTAGGCATCCTTCACGCCGTCGAGACCGCAGATGATGCCGCCCGTCGGGAAGTCGGGGGCCTTGATGTAGCGCATCAGTTCCTCGACCGTGATGTCGGAGTTGTCGATCATCGCCACACAGCCGTCGATCACCTCGCCGAGGTTGTGCGTCGGGATGTTCGTTGCCATACCGACAGCGATACCTGTGGCTCCGTTGACCAGCAGGTTGGGTATGCGTGTGGGCAGCACCTTCGGTTCCTTCAGGCTGCCGTCGAAGTTATCTTCAAAATCGACCGTCTCCTTATACAGGTCGTCCATCATGGCCTCGCCCAGGCGAGTGAGGCGTGCCTCGGTGTAACGCATGGCAGCTGCACCGTCGCCATCGACAGAGCCGAAGTTGCCCTGTCCATCGACGAGCGGATAGCGCATGGCCCAGTCCTGAGCCAGACGTACCAATGCGCCATAGACCGAAGAGTCGCCGTGGGGGTGATACTTACCAAGCACCTCACCCACGATACGTGCGCACTTCTTGTACGGCTTGTCCTGCGTGTTGCCCAACTCCATCATTCCGTAGAGGATACGGCGGTGTACGGGCTTGAATCCATCTCTCACATCGGGGAGTGCGCGCGCCACGATGACCGACATCGAGTAGTCGATATACGACTTGCGCATACTCTCGTTAATGTCAACTTTAATAATTCTGTCTTCAGTCATATATTATATTATATAAGTATTTCGCTTCACATTTCAGGGAACGTCCGCTACACTTTTCATGCTTTGGAGTTTGAAATTTTTCACTCTTCACTTTTCACTCTTCACTTTTCCTTTCACGTTCATTCCAAGGCAAAGTTACGCAAAAACGGGCACACACACAAACAAGCGCCAAAAAAGTTTTAGAAAATAACGTTTTTTAAGACGCCGAACCGCAATTTGCCCTCTCAGAGCGCAAATTTCGCATTCCGGATTCAAATTCGGGGGGATGTCGAGACACGTCGTCGGCGATGCAGAAAACGCTCCTGCGCCCCAAAAACTCCACCCGACGGCCCCACAAACGCCGCGCAGGGGTGCCAAAAACTCAGCCGAAGTGCCGAAAAAATTCAGTCGAAGTGCTGAAAAAAACTCCGTTGCGGCGCACAACATTCTCAGCTGATGCCCCGAATAAGGTCAAAATATCATTGAAATTTGTAAAAATATCAATGGAATTTTTGAAAATATCAGTGGAATTTCTGAAAATCTCAATGATATTTTGACTTCATTCTGCACACTGGCTGGGAACGGTGGGCGGTCGAGTTGTTTGCAGGGTGCGCTGTGGCTGTAGGTGAAGGGCGGCGCGCGAAGTTTTTGTCCAAATCTTTCATTTTTGTACACAAATCTTTCAAACGTCTAAAATTTTACAAATAAATTTGCGAAACTGCACAAATTTTCTCTATATTTGCCCCAAAATCACTCCAACACCTAACTTTTGCAAGTGAAAAGATAAAAGTGAAAAGTGAATAATTTGCAATTACGAAACAATAACACCTAACTTCTTACAATCTCATTCAACCTCATGAAACGAATTTTACTTTCGATGACAGCCCTGCTTTGCGTACTCACGGCTACAGCAGACCCCATCGACCTGAGCAAGGCTCGGGAACTGGCTGCGGGCTACATGAAACAGGGCGCAACGCCTGTGCTCGTAAGCAGGGGAATCAGTGCAAACCAGCGTCGCCGCAAGGCTGCTGCCACGACCACCCCACCCTACTATGTCTTCTCGCGCGGCGAGGGACAGGGCTTCGTCATTGTCGGGGGCGACGACCTGCTGCCCGAAATCATCGGCTACACCGAGTCGGGCGACTTCGACGCCACGAACATGCCGCCGGCCCTCGCCGACTACCTCATGGGCTTCGAAGTGGCACTCGACAAGTATCAACAATATGTGGATGAACACGGCGAAGAGGCTGCCCAGCAGCTGGTGAAGCAGCGACGTGCCGCACGTGCCAAGGCGCCGCGCCGCGCTGCCACCTCCTCCATCAACCCGCTGATGACGTCGGCTTGGGGACAGGCATGGCCCTACTTCGACCTCTGCCCGATGGACGGCAACACTCGCAGTGCCACGGGTTGCGTGGCGACGAGTACCTCGTCGGTCATCCACTACTGGCGACGCGACTGCCCACGATACTCCGTGGCGTCGACGGACAGCTACGAAACATGGACGAAAAAAATCCCCGTCACCGGCTACAAAGCTGGTTTCCCGATGCGCTGGGAACTGATGAAGGACTCGTACGACGGAACGAACTATGGCAACGGCAGCGACTACTACACGAGTGTGTCGGAGCTGGTGGCCATCGTCGGCACGGCTGTCCACATGGACTACGCCGCAGGCAGCAGCGGTGCACAGAGCAACGAGCAGCCCAATGCGCTCAACGTGTTCAACCTCAACGGGACGAACGTCTGGTACAGCGGCGTGAACAATATGGAGACGTGGGAGAACATGATTCAGGACGACCTGGCTGTGGGTCGCCCCATCCTCTACAGCGGCTATAGCGTCGATGCCAACAACAACTGGGCCGGCCATGCCTTCGTGCTCGACGGCTACCAGCTGAGCGACGGCAAGTATTACTTCGACTTCGGCTGGAACGGCGGCTGGAACGGCTGGTTCGCACTGAGCGATGCCAACGGATTCAACACGGACCAGAGCATGACCTACCAAATATTCCCGAAGCGTCAGAACCTCAGTGCCACGATTTCGGCCCCAGACTTCCAGGCCAACACAAACAATACCGTCACCGTGAACGTGCAGAACAATGGCACATTCGACTACACGTCGGCCATCAATCTGTTCTGCACCACCGAGCCTTTCCAGCCCACGGCGTGGGGCGCGCAGCAGGCCGACTGGACCAGAATCCCCGCTGGCGGCGCCAATGTGCCGCTCACGTTCACCGTCAATCCTGGGGCAGGCAGCGTGTGGTACCTCACCGTGGTCGACAACACGATGCACATCATCGACCGCATCAAGGTGCCAGGCGACGTGGAGGAAGTGACGACCAAGATTCAGAACCCCTCGTTCGAACTGCACAATAACAACACACCGACGGGCTGGACGCTGGGCGCAGGCCAGTTCAGCCGCGACGCCAATATCGACCATTTCCGTGCGGTCGGAGCCGACGGAAACATGGTTCTCGACAGCTGGAAATCGGGCGACCTGGGCGACGCCATCAGCCAAACCGTAACAGGTCTCGCGGCGGGTACATATAAGCTGACCGCCAAGGTAGCGACCGACCCTGGCAACACCATCACCGTCTTTGCTGGCGACAAGACAGCCTCGACGGGTGCTCACGACTGCGGCAAATACTACTTGCAGGAGGTGTGTATCGACGGCATCACGGTCGGCAACGACGGCACACTGAGCATCGGTGTGCAGGCCGGCTCGTGGTACAAGGCCGACGACTTCCGCCTCTACCGCTATGTCAATACGCCGGCACGCTATCTGACGTCTGTGCAGAACGCAGCCGAGGGACAGGTCGTCGTCGACGTGACCAGCACACTGAGCGGCTGGCTCAGCACGTCGTCGTTCGACCGCTACACGAACAACGGCTTTACAGCCGGTCCAGACTGGGGTAGCTACAGCGGCAGCGACGGTGCGCTCGTCTCCTATCCCTTCTTCGAAGTGTGGACAGGCTCCAACAACCGCCTCGACAACAAGTCTGTGGAACAGACCATCACCGGACTGGCCAACGGCACCTACTACATCGGCGGTTCGTTCATCGCCACCAGCCAGGGCAGCGACGGCCCCCACGTCGAGGGTGTGACGTTCTATGCCCAAGACCAGGCCGTGGCTCTGGGCACACTGAATGGGGTTCCGGAAATCTATGCTCTGAAAGTGGAAGTGACCGACGGCACACTCACCTTCGGCGTCAACACCGACATGACATCGGCCAACTGGGTGGCCATCGACAACCTGTTCCTCTACCGCGAGGATACGGACGGAACTCTCTACAAAGAGGCTCTGGCCAACTGCCAGCAGGCAAAGGAGAATTACGAGGCGTCGGTGAGCGGTGCTGCCACGGCCGCACTTGACCAATACACCTGGACTGATGCCGAGCTGGACACAAAGACTGCGGAGGAAGTGAGCAAGGCCATCACCATCCTCAACAACGGTGCCGCCATTGCGAAAGCCGGACAAGACGCCACTGCGTTTGTCGTCAATGCCGACTTCGCCGACACAGGCCTCAACGGCACAGCGCCCAATGGCTGGAACATGTCGATTCGAAGCGTGGAAGGCGGTGGCGACGTGTGGACTCGCAGCCAGGACGGAGCGAATGTCTTTAATGCCTGGTATCCGACCATCAACGACCTGGAGGTGACACAGACGGTCAGCAACCTGCCGAACGGCACCTACCGACTGAGCGTTGACCTCGGAACAATCTTCGAAGGGGACGCTGCCGACATGGTGGCCTTCATCATCGGCGAGCGGGTCGGCGCCTCGGAACAGGTGCACACTTACAACTCCGGCGACCGACGCGCCTTCGGCACCTATACCTGCGCCACCACCACCCAGACCAACTCCGTATTCTTCGGCATCCGTGCCCTGAAACACTACATACAGATGAAGAATGTGCACTTGCAGTTCATCAGCGGAACGACAGCTGAGCAGGAAACCGACGCCTCGTACCTGCGTCAGGACTACTTCTGGAGTGGACGCGATGCAGCCTACGTGGACTATACGACTGCCGACAATGTCAACCAGTACGGACAGGCTGTGGGCGTGCGGCTCTATCCGCGCCACAAGAACCAGATACTTTATGCAGCCACGGGTACTCAGTTTGTTTCGGAACAGAACAACGTCGTCGCCAACGGCCAGTGCCTCAACCTCGTCCTGACCGACGGCGTGAGCCTCGAGGTGCCTCGTGCCTTCACCGCCATCGACGCCAGCTACAGCCGCACGATGACGAACCAATGGGGGACGCTGATCCTGCCCTACGCCGTGCAGACGGACGAAACGGTGCAGTACTACACACTGAAAGCCGTCGATGAGGAGTCCATGCACTTCACACCCGCAGCCAGCGTTCCGGCCAACACCGCCGCCATCTTCCGCCGCCTCAACACCGAAAGTGGCAACGTGACCATCGGCGGAGCGTCGCTGCCAGTCAGCACGACGGCCAATGCCGCTACAGCTGACGACTGCGAGGGATGGAGCCTTGTGGGCAGCTATGGGCTGGCAACGGTTGACGATGCCAACGCCTACTACATCGCCGAGGACAAGTTCTGGAAGACCGACGGCAGCATCACCGTCAACCCCTTCCGCGCCTACTTCACCAACACCGCCAGTGCAGCGGCCAAACAGCTGAACATCAACATCGACAAAGGAGAGGCAACGGGCATTGATTCGCTCAACGCTCGGCGCACAACGGACGGCGAAGCTGTCTATGACCTGCAGGGTCGCCGCGTGCTGCGTCCCGCCACTGGGCTCTACATCGTGAACGGCAAGAAAGTATTCCTCAAATAAGTCTGTGCTATGATTCGCAAAACGTATCAGCAGCCCTGCCTAAGCACCGCACTGCTCCAACTACTTAACTACGTCTGTGGCGACGACTCGCTACCCTACGGCGGCGAAGGCGGGCCACGTATCGCAGAATCCAAAGAGCGCAACGAAGAATTCGAATCCGAACCTGAACGCTGGGGAAACCTCTGGTAGGAGGTCTGGCCTCGGCCCTACAGCAAAGCCCGCAGCACCTTGCGACAAGGTGTTGCGGGCTTTTAGGTTTTTAGCAAAGCGGCGTGGTCAGTCAACCACACATGACATGAAATCCTCAGGACGGAAGTAGCGCTGGCAGATGTCGAGCAACTGCTCGGGGGTAGCCTGCAGCTGGAGCTGTTGCTCTCGGTCGAGGTCTTCGACGCTGCGTCCCGTGGCAAGGAGGCTCATCAGCACCTGCGGATAGTTGAAATTATGCTCGTAGCGCCGGCAGTTCTGACCGTAGAGGTACTGTTTCACCATCTGCAGTTCGTCCTCGGGCACAGGCTCGTCGCACAGACGCTGCAGCTCAGCCAGGACTTGTCGCTGCAGGCGTTCGACGTGCTGCGTAGCGGTCTCGGTGGCAATGACCAGTGCATTGTCGTTCGGTATGTTGTAAACCGTGGCATTGATGCCGTATGTGAGACCCTGACGTTCACGTATTTCGGTCATCAATCGGCTGCCGAAATATCCGCCGAGCACCATCACCGCCAGTCGCAACAGGGGCATGTCGGGATGTGTGGCTGGGGGAAGCAGCCGACCGAAGCGCACACCGGCCTGCAGACGTTCTTCCTCTCCCGTGTGGATATGGGCGTGTCGCTCGTCCGAAGTGCGGATAGGTTTCGGCTCGAAAGCGAAGGCGCTGGGCCGAGTGCCTGCCTTCACACCGAACAGACGTTCGATGAGCAAGAGGTCGGTATCGTCGAAACAGCCGGTGACGAGCGGCACCATGAATGCAGGACTTATGCAGCGCTCGTGATAGTCGTGCAGGTGCTGCGGAGTGATGGTCGCATAGTCGGCGAGCGTGGGGAACCGACCCATGGGATGCTGAGTGCCGAACAGCTGCCGGTAGAGTCCTTCCTTACACAGGGCATCGACCTTCTGATGCTGAATCTGCCACGCAGTGCGTCCCTGCGAGAGGGCGATCTGCAGCTGTGCGTCGGGGTAAAGCGGCTCGGAAAACATCGGCGCAATGTAGGGGAGTACGCTGGGCAGGTGACGGTGGAGGCAGTGAATGGTCACCGCGCTGTAGGAGAGGTTGCACGACGTACTGAGGGTCGCACCGTAGTAGTCGAGCCGACGTGCCAGCGTCTCACTGCTGTACTGCTGTGTTCCTTCCTTGAGTTGCGAAAAGGCCAGACGCGCCTGCAGCGCGTGTGTCTGAAGCCATTGGGCTCCGAGAAAGACGAAGTCGATCCGGACAAGGTTCGTATCGGGAATGTGGGTAAGCCCCATTGAAAGCGATGAAAGTTAAAAGTGAAAAGAGAAAAATGAAAAGTTAAAAGTGATAAGTGTAAAGTGAAAAATTGAAAAATTGAAAGTCTGCCGGTCCGAAATCCCCTCCTTCGGAGGTGTTAGGGGGAGGTTAACTGTTCAGAAAGGCTTCGGCCCGCGCCAAGTCTTCCGGTGTGTCGATGCCGATGGTCTCCACATCCGAGACACCCACCTTAATCTTATAGCCGTTTTCCAGCCAGCGCAACTGCTCAAGCGATTCCGCCAGTTCGAGCGACGACTGCGGCAACTGCGTGATTTCGCGGAGCACATTGGCGCGGTAGGCATAGAGCCCGATGTGCTTGTAGAACGTGTGACGCTGCAGCCACTCCGCACCCTGCTCCGCACCACGGATGTAGGGAATGACGGAACGGGAGAAGTAGAGGGCCTCCATGCGAGCATTCACCACCACCTTCGGCGAGTTTGGATTCTGCACGGCAGCCCATCCGTCGGCCTCGGTGAAAGGCTTGACCAGCGTGGCAATGTCGGTCGTAGGGTCGTCAAAGCAGGCCTTGATGGCAGCAAGCTGCGAGTGTTGGATGAAGGGTTCGTCGCCTTGGATGTTGACAACGACCATCTCATCACTGTTCACTTCCCTCTTTTCACTTTTCACTTTCGTAAATGCCTCCCAGCAACGGTCGGTGCCGCTGCGGTGTGCGGTGCTGGTCATGACCACGTTGCCGCCGAACGACTTCACCGCCTGTTCGATGCGTTCGTCGTCGGTGGCCACACAAACATAGTCCATCGTGCCTTCCACTTGGCGATAGACACGCTCAACAACCGTCATGCCACCCAGCATGGCCAGCGGTTTGGCCGGAAAGCGGGTAGAGGCATAACGGGCTGGAATGATTCCGATAAAATGCATAAAAAACTACTGAAAACTCTCGTCGATGACTCCGCTGGGCTCCGAAGTTCCCTCATAGCCGGCGTCCTGCAGGTCGTCGAGTTCGTTGGAGCAGGGGTCGAAGTCGGGCGGAGCGACAAATTTGGGGTCTTGGCCTATGCCCAGAGTTTTGTCGGCATAGACACGATTCATAAATTTCTGATAGATAGGCAGGGCTGCACGTGCACCCTGACCGTAGCCCATGGTGTCGAAGTGGATGTCGCGGTCTTCACCACCCACCCAACAGCCGACGACGAGCTTCGGCGTGAAGCCCATGAACCAGGCGTCGGCGTGCGAGTTGGTCGTACCCGTCTTGCCGCCCATGTCGGCCTTGATCGTGGTGCGGAGGGAACGTCCCGTACCGCTGTCGATGACGCCGCGGAGCATGATGACCATCTGATAGGCCTGCTCACGCGAGAGCACTTCGTTGGTGCGGGGGGCAAAGGTGTCGATGATGTTGCCTTCGCCGTCCTCGATGCGGGTCACGAGCAGCGGTTCGGTGCGCAGACCTTGGTTGGCAAAAGCCGAATAGCCGCTGACCATCTCGCCGATGCTGATGTCGCACGTGCCCAGACACAGCGGCAGCGTGGCGTCCATGTTCTGCGTCTTGATGCCAAACTCGTGGAGCAGGTGGATGAAGTTTTTCGGGCCGAAATAGTCAATCAGTCGGGCACTCGCCTGGTTGCTCGATGCTGCCAGCGCCGAGGCCAGCGTACGCATGCCGCCCACACCGCCACGCGGTGCCCAGCCGCCCGAGACAAACTGCGACGTGTTGATCACACTGCACGGCGTCCAGTTGTTCATCATGGCGAGGCTGTAGAGGTAGGGCTTGATCGTCGAACCCACCTGACGGCGACCACCGCCCAGCACGTTGTCATATTGGAAATGCTTGAAGTCCAAGCCTGGCACGTAGGCACGCACATAGCCCGTCACAGGGTCCATTGCCATCATGCCGGTGCGCAGGAACTTCTTGTAGTAGAGGATAGAGTCGCGCGGCGACATCTCGGTTTCGTACTCCGTACACGTGCCGTCGGTGTCGTACTTGAGCAGCGTCATAGGCACCTTCTGGTTGAAAGCCGCCATGATCTCCTGCTCGCTGTGCCCGTCGGCCTTCATCACGCGGTAGCGTTCGCTCTGCTTGATGGCGCGCTCGATGCGTTGGTCGGCCTTGGCACGGCTCACACCGATGTAGGGGAAAGTGGCATAGCGCGAAGCCATGCGGTCGAAAGCAGGCTGCAGATACTTGGCCACGTGCTCACGTTCGGCCTCTTCGGCATACTCCTGCATACGGCTGTTGATGGTCGTGTAGATTTTCAGGCCGTCGGTATAGATGTTGTAGTGCGAACCGTCCTTCTTCGTGTGCTTGTTACACCAGCCGAAGAGGGGGTCGGTCTCCCAGGCGAGCGAGTCGTCGTAGAACTGCTGGTACTGCCACGAGGCATAGTCGTCGCGGCGCGGCTTGTCGGCCATCATCCAGCGGCGGAGCAGTTCGCGGAAATACGGGGCGATGCCCTCCTGGTGGTTGGCCACATGGAAACGGGTCACGTCGAGCGGTTGGGCCTGTGCTGCCTCCATCTCGGCCGAGGTGATATAGCCAGCCTTCTGCATCTGAGCCAGCACCAGGTTGCGGCGTTCGCGACTGCGTTCGGTGAATCGGATCGGGTTGTAGTACGACGGATTCTTGCACATACCCACCAGCGTGGCACACTCCTCCAGCGTCAGGTCGATCGGATCCTTCGAAAAATAAGTGCGCGAAGCGATCTTAATGCCCACGGCATTGTGCAGAAAGTCGAAGTAGTTGAGATACATCGTCAGGATTTCCTCCTTCGTGTAATAGCGCTCAAGCTGCACGGCGATGTACCACTCGATGGGCTTCTGCAGCAGACGATCCATCACCGTCGTGTGGACGTTGACGTCGCTATACAGCTGCTTGGCCAGCTGCTGGGTGATGGTCGAACCGCCGCCAGCTGCCTTCTGTCCCATGAATCCGCGCTTGATGACGGCACGCATGAACGCACGCATATCGATGCCCGAATGTTCGAAGAAACGCGCATCCTCGGTCGCTACCAGCGCATTCACCAGATTGGCAGGCAGCGAATCGTAGGGCACAATCACGCGGTTTTCGCTGGCATAGCTCCACGTACCCATCAGTTTGCCGTCGTCGGTGTAGATGCGCGAAGCGTACTTGTTGATCGGGTTTTGCAGGTCGGAAATCGGGGGCAGTTTGCCCAGCCATCCCTGCGAGATGGCAAACACGCCGAGCAGCCCCAGGGCAATCAGGATCAGGGTTGTGACCCACACCACGCGCAGTCCGTGCGCAATGCTGCCTTGCCCCTTCGTCTCTTTCTTATCTTTGGTCTCAGCCATTCTTTCGTTCGTAAAAGTACATATTTCGGTGCAAAGTTAGGGATTTTTTCGCATTTGGCGAAATGCAACCTCGTTTTTATCAAAAAAAAGTCTTTAGGCACGGATTTCCTGGATTTCAAAGCCTTTCTCCAGCGCGTCATCCGCGTCATCCGTACCGAAAGACTCCTGTTGACCATGCTGGGACAGAACTAAATAATCCGTCAGAGCACCCAGTGGAGCCAGTCAGTGTGCAGTCGGTCCTGCGTCCGTCCCCCAAGCATTCACACGCAGTGCGCAGACGAAACTCAAAATCTCAGTGAGATTTGTAAAAATCGCAGTGATATTTCCAGAAATATCAATGAAATTTGTGCAAATTTCATTGATATTCTGAGAATGGACTGCGGCGTAACTGGGTATCGACGGCATCACCCCCGACTCCTCTCTGCGGACGAGGGGAGTCGGGGGCGTGGTTTGGAGGCGTGTTGGGCTACGCTTCGTCCAGAGGCTTGCGCCAGTCGCAGCCTTCCTTCCAGCGGCTGCAGCCGTAGGCAGTCTTTCCCTTGATGATGTGCCCTTCGTGGCATTTCGGGCAGGGAAGTCCGACCCACTCGTCCTCGGTGCCCTGTCCTGTCGTCGAGGGTGAGGGAGGAAGCTCTGTCGCTGTCTTGCGTTGGGTGCGCGGCTGGAAGCCGGCGACGTGTTGAGCTGCCGTGCTGCTGCGCTTCTGCGTCGCCGCTTTCTTCGTCTTTGTGCCTTGTCCTTTTGCCTTGGTGCCTTGCCCTTGGTCCTTGGTGATCTCCACACTGACGCGACGGTTGGAACTGTCGCTGCGTACGGCCATCACGATCTCGGTGACCATCTGCTTCAGTTCTTCGAGGAATTGCTGGGCGTCGTACTGTCCGCGCTCTATCTCGCGCAGCTTTTTCTCCCAAATGCCGGTCAGTTCCGCACTCTTGAGCAGTTCTTCGCGGATGAGCTGGATGAGTTCGATACCCGTCGGAGTGGCGACGAGGCGTTTGCGGTCCTTGCGGATGTAATGGCGACGGAAGAGGGTTTCGATGATGGCTGCGCGGGTGGATGGCCGGCCGATGCCGTTCTCCTTGAGAGCAGCACGCAGTTCGTCGTTTTCGACCAGTTTGCCGGCTGTCTCCATGGCTCGCAGCAGGGAGGCCTCGGTGTAGTAGGGCGGCGGCGTGGTCTGCTTCTCGGTGAGGGTCGGCGTGTGCGGACCGGTCTCGCCTTTCACAAACGATGGCAACGTCCGTTCTTCTTCATTCTGTTTTTCCTCGTCCGTTTCCTTCTCCTTATTATATAGGATGCGCCAACCAGGGTCGAGGATTTCCTTGCCAGTCACCTTGAAGTCGGTTTTGTCAACACTCCCAAGCACTGTTGTTGTCGAGAACTTGCAGTCGGGCAGGAAGGCGGCGATGAAGCGTCGGGCGACGAGGTCATAGACGTTGCGCTCCATGTCGGACAGCGACTGGGGCTGCTGACCCGTGGGGATGATGGCGTGGTGGTCGGTCACCTTCGACGTGTCGAACACGCGCTTGGTCTTTTTCAGCGGTTTTCCCCCAATGCTGCGGATGACGTCGGCGTAGGGTGCAATGCCGTTAAACTTGACCTGGTAGAGTCCGTTCATGGTCTGCGGACACTTGGGGTAGATGTCGTCGGAAAGGTATTGGGTATCGACGCGCGGATAGGTGGTCAGTTTCTTCTCGTAGAGGCTCTGAATGAGGTTGAGCGTGGTCTCGGCGGAATAGCCGAACTTGCGGTTGCAATCGACCTGCAGCGAGGTGAGGTCGTAGAGCTGCGGCGGCTGCTCCTTGCCATCCTTCTTCTCGACGTTCGTCACTTCGAAGGGCAGGTCCTTGATGGCGGCAAAGGCTTGTTCGCCTTCCTCCTTCGACTGGAATTTACCCTTGGTGGCGGTGAAGGTGGTGTCGCGGTAGATGGTCGAGAGTACCCAGTAGGGCTCGGGCTTGAAGTTGTCGATTTCGAGCTGGCGACGGACGATGAGTGCCAGCGTCGGGGTCTGCACACGACCGACCGACAGCATCTGTTGGTGCTGTCCGTACTTCATCGTGTAGAGGCGTGTGCAGTTGATGCCTAAGAGCCAGTCGCCGATGGCGCGACTGAGTCCTGCCACATACAGTTTCTGATACTCCGACTGGTCCTTCAGGTTTTGGAAGCCTTCGCGGATGGCTTCGTCGGTCATCGACGAAATCCACAGGCGCTTGACGGGACAGGTGGCTCCGGCCTTCTGCATCACCCAGCGCTGAATGAGTTCTCCCTCCTGGCCGGCATCGCCGCAGTTGATGATGCCGTCGGCGGCCTGCATGAGCGACTGGATGACGGCAAACTGGCGCTTCACGCCCTCGTCGTCTTTCAGGCGGATGCCGAAGCGCGGCGGAATCATCGGCAGGTATTCGAGCCGCCATTGCTTCCAGTCATCGGTATATTCGCCTGGCTCCTTCAGCTCGCATAAGTGGCCGAAGGTCCAGGTCACCTGGTAGCCGTTGCCCTCCCAGTAACCTTGTTTCTTATCTCGTGCACCGATGATGCGGGCAATGTCCTGCGCCACACTCGGCTTCTCTGCTATACAAACTATCAAGGGATATTAAAAATTAGGAATTAAAGACCTCGCCCCAGCCCCTCCCAAGGAGGGGAGAAGCGTTCTGTTGTAGTATTTTTACTTTCATTCATTAACTTGGAGTTCCCCTACTTTGGAGGGGTAAGGGGAGGTCATACATTAAAAAGCCTCCCCACCCTAACCCATCAGTTTCTGGATCTGCCGCTCGGTCGCCTGCGGCAAAATCGCCTGGAGTTGCGTCCTCAGCCGTTCGCCAGACTCCTGTGGCGTGCGGTCCACGAGGCAATAGTCGCGGCCGTAGAGCTGTTCGGGCGTCGTGAGCAACGACCAGCCCCAGCCGTATTCCTTGCCATGACGGTCGATGGGATAGACAAAGTCCTCCGTCACGACGCGGCAAGCCATCTGAAGGCGTGTGACGTAACTGTCGAAGCGGCTTCGCATGTTCTTGCCCGTAAACCCACAGGCCGACCGCAGTTCGCGGGTAATCAGGCTGCCCTGCTCTGCCAGCGTAAACAGAATGGTTTCCTCGACACTGCCTTCCGCTGCCAACGGGTGCCGGCTGCGGCGCCAGTTGCACAGGTCGGGCCACCACTCACGGCTCACGAAGCCTGCCTTTCCATCGAAAAACTTGCCATAGACACAGCCTCCGTCGCGGACAATCGGCCCCTTCCACTTCCACAACGG
This sequence comes from uncultured Prevotellaceae bacterium, assembly GCA_900319385.1. Taxonomy (GTDB): domain Bacteria; phylum Bacteroidota; class Bacteroidia; order Bacteroidales; family Bacteroidaceae; genus UBA3839. The sequence continues at coordinate 66,256 of ONOG01000003.1, forward strand.
CCAGTCCCAACCGCCGTCGGGAAACACCACGTAGCGGCAATCGTCGTCAACGATTTCCTCGGCTGAAAAGCCTGGCACGGCACTGCGCAACAGCGGCAGGAAGCCAACTTCCTGCACATACTGCGCCAACTGCGCTCCGTTGTATATTCGTCGTTTACTCATGTGTGTACCCTGTTAAGGAGGTCAAAGTTACGGCTATTCACAAAAAAAACAAAATGAAAAGTCGAAAAACTTTTCATTTTGCCTTTCATTCCCTACTTCATGGCAGTGCCATGTAGTATTTGTCCATCCACATTTCGTCGTACTCGTGGTTAGCATCGCGCCCATAATGTGCCTGTTCGGGATGTCCCAACCGTCGCCACTCGCGGTCGATGCGCATGCCCAACTGCACTGCTTCCCAGCGCGAAACGGCATGGTCGAACCGCAAGTAGGCAGGATTCATCGGGCGGTACACCCATTCGTAGTCGCGCCACTCGAGCCTGGCCAATGCCTCGCGCCAGATGTCGAGCGCCCTGACCGGCATTCCGCTCGCTGCACACAGGTCGCCCAGTTCCAGTCCCAGTCTCGCCTGTTTGCGCGGATTCCCTTCACTGCGCATCGCTTCGAGGCTTTGTGTCACCACCTCTCCGAGGTCGCGGCCACACCCACCTTCGATGCCTCGGCCAGGTGTGCAACGACACACCAAGCCAATACGTTTTCTACGTCTCATTTCTGTGTAAACCAATAAATTAAAGAACAACTTTGCCCACAGAGATGACGTACACAAAAAAGCACAACAATCCCTATGAGCGCCACACCAAGCGTGGCCAGCACATAGGGATTGTCGTATTCGTTTCGGCTGCAAAGGTAAAGAGTTTTTGTGAACAGGCCAAATGCCCACCCACTTTTTCTTCAAAAAAAATATTTGTTCGTTGTATAATTCACGAAATTGAACTATCTTTGCATCGTGCTTACAGCAACATCTTGCTCTCACATCTACGAATCACCACCTCGAAAGAACGCGAGCATACAGAAAACAAACGAAGAGCGTGTACGCATATTTTGCGTAGACGTTTCTATGGTTTGTTTAGGTTTGTGGTGAACCTGTAGATGCGTAGAGATGTTCTACGCTTTTTTTTACTAATCCATTTTCCTTACAATGAAACACCTTGCTTCAAGTTTCGTCCTCATCATCCTTTCATTTGTTTTTGCCGCATGCAGCGACAAAGGCGAAGAAGACAGCAACACAACCACAAAACAATCCATCAGCGGACACATCGAGAAGGGACCCTTCCTCCAGGGATCGCAAGTTACGCTCCATGAACTCACCGACCGACTGACGCAGACGGGAAAAACCTTTTCTGCTCAAACGTCCGACGACCTGGGCGCATTCGCCTTCTCCACGGCCATGACCCTCGAAAGCCAGTATGCCGAACTACAGACAAGCGGCTATTTCTTCAACGAAGTGAAGGGACAGCTGTCAACGTCGCAAATCACGCTCCGCGCCCTGTCCGACCTAAGCGACCGCAGCACAGTCAATGTCAACCTGCTCACCCATCTGGAGTGTGACCGTGTGCTAAAGCTCGTAGCCGAGGGCACATCCTTTGCTGATGCCAAGCTGCAGGCAGAACGCGAACTGCTGACCATCTTCGGCATCCATGCCGAAGTGGCGTTGTCAGAAGACATTTCGTTAACGGATGCAACGCAGAACGCGAAGGTGCTGTTGGCGGTATCGTCTGTGTTGCTGGCTGACCGCAGCGAGGCAGAGTTTTCGGAGTTCATCGCCACCTTTGCCCAAGATTTTGCAGACAACGGCAGGCTTGACAATCCTGGACTCACTGAAAAACTGCATGAGGGACAGCGCTGCATTACACCCTCGAAAGTGGTCGAAAACATCACGCAGTTCTATGCCGAGAAAGGACGTGAACTGACCTTTTCCGATTTCTCTGCCTTTGTCGATTTCAACGGCGACGGAACTGCGGGCAACGACATCTACGATCCGACACACCCAGCTCAGGTTGACACCGACCACATCCACGCACCGATAGAAGGTGGAACGTGGCGAATCAATGTCCGAGCAGACATTCCACTTTACCTCACACCCATCATAGCGCAAAATGAGTTTTCGTTTCCTGACTATGTAGGAGAACTTGTCCGCACGCAGATGTCAATGGCGAAAGACTACGCCGATGGTGTGCTGACCCTCACCGTCGAGCCTGCCTCCTACCGTATCATCAAAGCGCAGAAAGTGAGATTGTATGACGCTGTCGGCAACGTCGTCGTGAGCATTGATGTGACGCAGGAGGGTAATCCTGACGGTGCGTTCTTAGGCGATAAGGGCACTCAAATTGTCAAAGACTTGCTGCGCACTTTGTCGGAAGCAGAAGATGGCTACGCCGCTGTAGATGGCCATTACACAGATTCGTTCACGCCGATGAGCGCCAACGACCCTGAGTTGCAAAATCTGTGGACGGCATACTATCGTGCCATCGTCCTATGTAAAACTATCAGCGATACCTTCAATCGCAATAGTACAGAGAACCTGTTGGAAGCCATGTGTGCTGTGACCGAGGCATTGGCATACTACCGCCTCATCACCTTTTTCGGAGATGTACCGGAGGGAGGTTTGATGGAGGGGATGATGCCGTCTGGGCGGGTCTCTGCCGAAAAACTACTCAGCGAATACACCACAGCCTTGAAGTCGCTTTTGCCCCAGGCGTCTGACAGCGAAAAGAAGGGTCCGACGACACCCGACAACTGGGCCTGCCCATCACGCCACACCCTGCTGATTCTGTTGGCAGACCTTCATCTCTACCAACATCAGTATGCCGAGGCTCGACCGCTGCTCGACGAACTCATCCAAAGCGGCAGATACACGTTAGACAGTCAGAACGGGAAACTGAATGCAGACTCTGGCGAAGCACTCCTCTCGATTCATCTTTCGACCGATGCCATTATCTCTACCTACTCCGACATACTGCTGCAGATGGCTGAGTGCGAAACGATGACCACGCGTCCGGATGTCGCCTGGACGTACATCCATCAGGTCGTTTCGGCTAAAGGATTGAGCATCACATCCACAGATCCAATGAAGGCCATCGACGAGGTGCGACGTCAAATCCACCTTGGCGACGGTGGCTACTTTGCGTTTCTCAAGCGCTCACGTCTGTTCTATTCGCTTGGACTTCCTACGTGGCAACAACTGTTGCCAATTCCTCAGCGTGAAATCCTGACGAACCCATCCATTGGTCAAAACCCCGGCTATTAGTAGTTAAACTGATTCTATTATATATAGTAGAGCGGCAGGTCCACCGAAGTGAACCTGCCGCTTTGAACTTGATGATTGATACTGCTTAGAATGCGCCTGCGATCAGAATCAGCACGAGCAGACCAAGGATGGCGTAGAGCTCGGGGAACACGGCGAGCACCATGGTCGTACCGAATGCGTTGTGACCACCACCAATGGCAGAGATACCGTTGGCACACACCTTGGCCTGACGGATAGCCGAGAAGAGGGCTACGAGACCACAAGCCAGACCGGCACCGAGGACGGCGGCTGCGACAATCATATCGTCGGCAGCACGCTGCAGCAGACCCTGAAGCATGAAGAAGCCGACGAAGCCGTACAGACCCTGAGACGAAGGCAGGGCTGCAAGTGCGATGTACGAACCGCTGGCACTCGGATTCTTCTTGAATGCGCCGATGGCTGCATTACCACAAATTGTTACTCCGTAGGCAGAACCTACGCCAGAGAGGCCCACGCAAAGGGCAACTCCCAAATAAGCTAAGATAATTCCCATGATTGTTTTGGATTGATTTTTGTTATGAATTGTTTTATTTTATACTTTACTTTTTATAGGTCTTCACCTCGAATGGCTCGTAGGCCTTGCCACCGCCTTCGAAGTTGGCGTTCTTGAAGAACTCGACGAAGGTGAGTCGCATGGGGTGAACGAACGACGAGATCATGCAGAGGGCGAAGTTGATGCCGTGGCCCAACAGAAGGATGATGAGCATCGGCAACCAGCGCAACGTCCAGGGCAGAGAGTCTGTCATGTCGATGGCCAAAGAATTGAACACCGAGCCGAGCACACCACCTGTGAGTCCGAGGGCAAACAGACGGATGTAGGAGAGCAGGTCGCCAAGCAGTCCAGTGGCCATGCCGTAGGTGTCCCACACGCCCGTACCGAAGTTCAGCAGCGGATTCTTCGCCGGATTGTTTAGGAAGAAAATGCCGATGGCACTCACTCCGATCAAAGCGTAGAATATATAAGTGACAAACGTAGGCAACTCGACTCCGCAGGCTGGCAGGCCAAACAGCAGGGTGGCGGACAGCAGTGCTGTCACCCAAGAGAACTTGCCTATGCCGAACTTCCAGCCGTAGAGTTTGGCGGCCTTCATTCCCGCCAACACCATGCCGAGCAGCACTTGGATGAGTCCGATGATGACCGATATGACCATCATGGGCGAGTAGCCGAAGAGGGTGAAGTTGTGCTCGTTGATGAAGTACTTCTTCACTGGAGCAAGGAATGCCCACTCCTGCTGTGTGAGGTCTATGCCGAAGAACGAACCTGTGAGCGTACCGCAGATGATGGTCATGGCTCCGAGGAAGATGCCCAGTTTGGCGTAGGGCTTCTGCTCCTGCGGCAGCTTATTAAACAGCAGAATGCTCACGGCAAGGATGATGAGTCCGTAGCCCGCATCGCCCATGCAGAGTCCGAAGAAGAGCATGAAGAACGGTGCGAAGAACGGTGTGACATCGAGGTCGTGGTAGTTCGGCAACGAGTACATCTTGAGGATGGGCTCGAAGAGCGAACTGAACTTGCCGTTCTTGATTTCCACGGGCACGTCGTCCTCCAGCACGGGTTGTTCCACTTCGTAGAAAATGTGGTTCTGGTCGAGATAGGCAGTCACCTCCTCTTCCCGCTCGGCGGGAATCCAGCCTTGCATCAGTCGGAGCGCATTGTCCGCCACGGCCTCATAGCTCAGGTGAACGCGAGAAAGCGAGATGTCGTTGCCGACCTCTACCTGTGCGGCCTGTATCACATCACGGTACATACCATTGATGCTGAGCAGGTTGACGTGGATATCGTCGAGCTGCGTCTTCAGCTGTTCCAACTCCTCTTCGTAGGAAGAAAGAGGCTTGGCAGGCAGTTCGAGCGTCTCGGCGGTGATGTCGGGATGTTCGGGCGAGAAGGTGACGAAGTAGATTTTCTTCTCCACCTCGCTGATGACTGTGGCGAAGTATTGGTCCACCCAATCGGCTTGGAACATCTTGTTGGGACAAGCAAAGAAACTTACCTTGTAGCCATGCTGCTCCAGCTCGCGAACCTGGGCAAAGTCAAACTCACCCCAGGGTTCCAGTGCCTTGATATTCTTTTCCGTTGCTTCAATCTGACGTTTCACATCCTGCTCACGACTGACGAGCGATTCCACTTGCTCGACCTGGCTCTGGGCTTCGGCACAGAGTTTGGCGTGGTTAAGCGAAGCAGGAGAGATGGCCGTGAACGTGCGGTCCACCTTGTAGGAATCGACGGCATAGTCGAGTTCCTTCAGCGCATTCTTGAAACGCTCGGAGAGGGCTTTGCTTGCTTCGAACTCCTCGCTGGTGGCTCCGCTCTGGAGTTGGTCAACATGTACGACACCGAGTTTTCGGATGCCATCGATGAACTGATCATATTCCTTGTTCGTAACGAGGAACGTGATTTTCTTCATTTGCGTAATCATGCGGCTCCCTCCTTTCCTTGTTTCTCGGCTGCTTTGGCTTCGTCGGCCTTCTTACGCTTCTCCTGCAGCGACTTCAGAATCTTCTGGCTCGACTTCGACAGGTTTTCCTCGTCCTCCATGAAGCGCTTAATCTTGCGGATGGCTTCCTGGAATCCAGGTATCTGGACTTTCTCAAACAGGTTGACCTTCTGCGTCGTCTTGCGGCGTGCATGGTCGAGCAGTCCGAGCTTGGCCACGACGAACTCCCGTTCGACAGCGGTCTTGGCCAGGCCTTGCAGCAGATTGATTCCGTCGAAATACCATTTCGGGGCGCTGAACAGACCGAAGGGCTTGACGTCGAGGCGGATGTTCTTCAGAATTGGGACACGCACGCCGGCAATCTTCTTGACGTCCAGCTCGACGTCCTTCAGTGCTACGAGCGACTGGTCGAACTCGCCCCACAGGGCGTACATCGACTCGTAGCCGGCAATCTGCTGCTCCAGCTTGCGGTCCAATTCGTCTGCCTCGTCCTTGCACTTCTTCACCTCGAGGCGCAGCGCGGTCTCCTTGCTCTTGATGATGGGGAGCGTGCGCTGTCGCATCTTCAGTTGTTTTTCTATCTGCTGAAGCGACGTTTTGTTATATTGAAACTTAATTGCCATGGGAGAAAAATATTCTCGTTATTTCCAGAACTGGTCGGTCAGTTCCTTCTTAATGTTAACCTCTTCCAGCTTGAAATACTTCTGGAACAGCTGCCAGGTCACGTCGAGCATCTCTGTCGTGTCAAGATCGACGTCGATGGCGAGGAGCTTCTTTCCGTATTCCTGGGCGAAGTCGAGGCAGCGGTTGTCGTAGTCGGTGAGGTCGAAACCGTTCTCCAGCTTCGTCTTGGCGTTGGCAGCGTCGGAATAGAGTCGGATGGCTGCGTTCATCACCTGCGAGTGGTCCTTACGTGTCTTCTTACCAGCCACGAGCTGCTTCAGACGTGAGAGCGAACGGAAGGGATCGACAATGACCTTACCGATGTCGCTGTCGCGGCGCAGGTAGAGCTGACCTTCGGTGATGTAACCCGTGTTGTCTGGTACGGCGTGTGTGATGTCACCACCCGACAGGGTCGTCACGGCGATGATGGTAATGGAGCCGCCACCAGCTTCTTCGGGGAACTGCACGGCCTTCTCGTAGATCTTGGCGAGGTCGGAATAGAGAGAACCAGGCATCGAGTCCTTCGACGGAATCTGGTCCATACGGTTGCTGACGATCGAGAGCGAGTCGGCGTACGACGTCATGTCGGTGAGCAGCACGAGCACCTTCTCGTGTTTCTCGACTGCAAAATATTCGGCAGCGGTCAGGGCCATGTCAGGAATCAGCAGACGTTCGACGGCAGGGTCTTCCGTTGTGTTCATGAACGAGATGATGCGGTCGAGCGCACCTGCATTCGAGAACGTGTTGCGGAAGAAGTAGTAGTCGTCGTTGGTCATACCCATGCCGCCGAGGATAATCTTGTCGGCCTTGGCACGCAGGGCCACGAGCGCCATCACCTCGTTGAACGGCTGGTCGGGGTCGGCGAAGAAAGGAATCTTCTGTCCCGACACGAGTGTATTGTTGAGGTCGATACCGGCAATACCTGTCGCGATGAGTTCGCTGGGCTGGCGACGACGGACAGGGTTGACCGAGGGGCCGCCGATTTCGACGTCCTTACCTTCAATCTCCGGACCTCCGTCGATGGGGTGTCCGTAGGCATTGAAGAAGCGTCCGGCCAGCTGGTCGCTCACTTTGAGCGACGGAGCCTTGCCGAGGAAAACAACTTCAGCGTTGGTGGGGATGCCGCCCGTACCTTCGAACACCTGCAGCGTCACGTCGTCGCCGGCAATCTTTACCACCTGGGCGAGTTTGCCGTCGATGGTGGCCAGTTCGTCATAGCCGACGCCCGTTGCCTTGAGCGAGCAGGTTGCCTTCGTAATCTGGCTAATCTTTGTATATACTTTTTGAAATGCTGTTGCCATAACAATTTGAAATTAAAAATTAAAAATTAAAAATTAAAAGTGCCAATGGCGCATCCTGTTGCTAAGCCATCTTACTTTTTAACTTTTACTTTTTACTTTTGCTGTTATTACTTACCTTCGATGGCTTCGCGGATCTGACGCTTGTAGTCTTCGTACTGCTCCGACTTGAACTGCGAGTAGTTCATCTGCTTGCACAGGTTGATGAGCTTCTTGAAGTAGTCGGTCACGTCGAGGAAGTTGCTGAACTGGAACTCGTGTTCGCAGATTTCGGTCACGACATCCATGATTTCCTCCTGGCGTTCGAGCGACGACACGGCATCCACTTCGTCGAAGGCATCCTGCTGCAAGAGCACAAAGTCGATGATCTCCGACTTCCAGAAAGTCTCGTGGTAGTCAACGGGCACACCGTCGTCGCCGAGGATGTTGATCTGTTCGGCGATTTCCTTACCACGCTGCATACGGGTCTTCAGGTCGAGCACTTTCGAAATCCACTGGTCTCCCAGCTTCTTCGAGATATACTCGGCAAACTCGGGATATTCGAGGTACTTGGAGTAGGAGTCGATAGGGTTGACAGCGGGGTAGCGCTTCTTGTCGGCGCGGTCCTGTTCGAGGGCGTAGAAGCAGCGTGCCACCTTCTTCGTGTTCTCGGTCACAGGCTCCTTCAGGTTACCACCGGCAGGCGATACGGTACCGATGAAGGTGATAGAGCCGACCTCACCGTTGTTGAGATATACGTAGCCGGCGCGGCCGTAGAAGTTGGCAACCAGCGCACCGAGGTCCATCGGGAAGGCGTCGGGGCCAGGCAGTTCCTCCATACGGTTCGACATTTCGCGCAGTGCCTGTGCCCAACGCGACGTAGAGTCGGCCATCAGCAGCACGCGCAGACCCATCGAGCGATAGTATTCAGCCATCGTCATGGCGGTATAGACAGACGCCTCACGCGCTGCCACCGGCATGTTCGACGTGTTGGCAATGATAATGGTACGTTCCATCAGCTTTCGGCCTGTATGCGGATCGACCAGTTCGGGGAACTCGGTGAAGATTTCCACCACCTCGTTGGCACGTTCACCGCAGGCAGCGATGATGACGATGTCGGCCTCAGCCTGCTTCGAGATGGCGTGCTGCAGCACTGTCTTACCCGTTCCGAAGGGTCCGGGGATGAAGCCTGTACCGCCCTCGACGATGGGGTTGAAGGTGTCGATGGTGCGCACACCCGTCTCCAGCAGTTTGAACGGACGGGGCTTCTGCTTGTAGTTGGTCATGGCGAACTTCACCGGCCAGTGCTGGATCATGTTCACCTTCAGTTCCTCGCCATTCTCCTTGACGAGCACGGCGATGGTGTCTTCCACCTTGTACTGTCCGGCAGCCACAATGCTCTTCACCGTAGCCGTACCCTCCATCTGGAAGGGAACCATGATCTTCAGCGGCTGCGAGTTCTCCTCCACCTTGCCGAGCCAGTCGCTGGCCTCCACGGTGTCGCCCACCTTGGCGAGGGGTTCGAAGTCCCACAGACGCTCACGGTCGAGGGGGTCGGTGTACTGACCACGCTTGAGGAACACGCCCTCCATCTTGTCGAGGTCGTTCTGCAGACCGTCGAAGTTCTTCGAGAGCATACCAGGTGCGAGCTGCACCTCGAGCATGTGTCCGGTAAATTCGGCGGGAGCACCTACTTTCAGTCCGCGTGTCGATTCGAACACCTGGACGAAGACATCGGCACCAATCACCTTGATGACCTCCGACATCAGGCGGTCGCCGCCTGTCTCGATGTAGCAGATTTCACCTTGCTTGACCGGTCCGTCCACTTTCAGCGTCACCATATTGGCGATGACGCCCTGTACTGTACCTTTTGTCATTCTGTATAATTGTTTTTTAGTTTCTTTTCATTCTTGCTGCGATGTCGGGACGGATGAACTCTTCCGGCACCTTGGCCTCGCCGCGCAGGTTCTCGATCACCTGACGGAAAGCCTCCTTTCCCTTCTCGGGATCGAGCACCTCCCAGCGGTTGAGCATCTCCAGCTTGCAGAGATAGGCAAACACGGCCTCGACCGAGAAGATGTTCATGAAGGTCTGCTCGTCGAGCCAGTTCCACTTGAAGGCATCGATACGCTTCTCCTTCTCCACCGGATCGGCCGTATCGACAATCTTCATCAGGTCTGCCATGTAGTCGAGTTCGTTGATGAGCGAGAAGTCCTTCGTATTGTTCGTGCGGATCATCTCGTTCACCTCGTTGTCACCCAGAATATACTTCGATACGTTCCAGCCGTACTTCCGCGCGATCAGCGCCGTCATGATGTTGGTGATGTTGAAGTTGAGCTTGAACCACGCCGAGATCATCCGGTTGGGACACTGCGCCGCATAGTCGTAGTAGGCCAGCAACATCTGGTCCTCGGCAAACCATCCCTCCTTGTCCTTATTATAATTATAGTCGCGCGCGAAGGAAGACATGAACCCTGGGTAGCGGTGCACGTTGAAGTTCATCGTGCGGGCGGCACTGATGAGGTCCTGATACTGCTCCATCGTGTAGTTGCACCACGGATTCAGCTCCACGCCCAGGACGCTGAGGTCTTCCCCAGGGTCGTTGGTCTTCGAAGCCTTCAGCAGCCGCACCACGTTCAGACAATCCTGCTTCAGGTAGAAGTAGTAGAGCAGGCCCTTGTCCTTCTCCGTCAGCACCTCGTCGCACTGCTCGCGGAAGTCGTCCAGCGTGACGGGACACTTGTCGCCCTCGTCCATCGCGATGTCCGGCATTCCTGCCATCAAGCAATAGTAATTGGCCATTGTCTATTGTTTTAGTTGACAAGTCGAAAAGTTGACAAGTTGACATCTTATTCCAAAGATGGTCGAATCGGCAATTGAACAAGCAACTTGTCAGCTTGTCAGCTTGTCAACTCGTCAACTTTTCAATTTCAGAAAAGCATTTCCACCAGTTGCGGACGCAGGAAGTTCTTGAAATATTCCTCAAACTCGGCATCGCCGAAATTCACTTTGTACGAGCCATCGGCCGGAGCCACGGTGAAGGCAGTCTTCAGACCGTTCACCTGCTCGATCTTCACGCCCTTGTCGAGCAATGCCTTGGCTTTCTTGGCAAACAGCGCCTTCAGGCTCTCGGCGTCCTGGGCGGAGATGACGATGTCTTCCTGGGCACCCCACTTCTCGGCCAGCTTCAGCATAAACTCGTTCATGAAGGCCTTGTCGTCGGTCTGACCCTTCACCACGTCCTTCACCACCTTGTCGCACACGACATTGGCGATTTCCGTCTTCAGGGCATTCAGCGCCTGGGCGTTGAACATCTTCAGTTCCGACTTCGTGTTGCCAGCCATCGCCTCGGCATCCTTCTTAGCCTTAGCCACAATGTCGGCAGCCTGAACCTGAGCGTCGGCCACAATCTTGTCAGCCTTTTCCTGAGCTGCAGCCACAATTTTCTCGGCCTCAGCATTACCCTTCTCCACTCCCTCGTGCAGGAGCTTCTGGGTCAGTTCTTGAATTTTATTTTCCATGTCTGTATATAAGATTTTATCTGATTCTTTTCACCTCTTTCTACACACTAACTGAAAATTACGGCAAATTTACAACTTTTTTATAAGCTACACAACTTTTTCGGACATTGAAAATAAAAAAAAGAAGAATGGCTCGCATTTACGGCCAAACCACGGCGCTGCGAGAGCAATACAGCACACCGGACGACAGCCGACCCCAGCCCACCAGCGGACACGACGCCCCGTTTTCTCAGCCCGAACGCCCACAAAAATCAGTTCATCGCCGACACGACTCAGCCGGTGTGCCCAGAAAAGTCAAAATATCATTGGAATTTGTAGAAATATCAATGGAATTTTCAAAAATATCAGTGGAATTTCTGAAAATACCATTGATATTTTGAGTTTACAGCGCACACCGGCTGGGTTTCATCCGGACAAGCGCCGACTTTCCAGCGCACTTCCGTCGAGAAAACACGGTGCATGATTTGCCGTTTTCCCCCACTTTTCGTAATTTTGCAGCGTCAATCACCAACGACCACAGCGTCATCCCCCATTCCCCAACGCCCCATGAAGGACTATCCAGACAAGATGTCGCCGGAGCAGGCCCGCACTTTTCGTGCCGACGTGCTGAACATCGTCGCCCAGATACCGTCCGGCCGCGTCACCACCTACGGCCTCATCGCCCTGTGGGCAGGCTGGCCGAGCCATGCCCGCATGGTGGGCCGCACCCTGCGCTACGACCCTGCCGCCGCTGCCCTGCCCTGCCACCGCGTCGTCAACAGCGTCGGTCGCACCGCCCCCGACTGGATTCACCACCGTCCGCTCCTCGAAGCCGAGGGTGTCCGTTTCCTCTCCAACGGCCATGTCGATATGCAGCGCCACCTGTGGGAGCCGGAGTGGCGGGAACTTGAACAGAGCTAAGAAGATTGTTGTTGGGATGTATCTGCTGCCGGTAGAGGGGGTCTATGAATCCGAATGGTTCGTCACTTGAGCCGTTTTAGCAGAGACATCAAGCTTAAAAAGATATGACTGTAGCCGATTACGGTGAGGAACGACGGCGGCTTATTCTGACCATTCGTCTATGTAGTGGGCTATGAACGGGCGTATCGGCTCCAGATCCTTTACCACGGTATCCCACAACTTGGCTGGGCTGATTTGGTAATAACCATGTACCAGTACGTGGCGCATGGCTATCATGTCGTCCCACTCAATGTCGGGATGTGTGCAGCGAAACTCCCTGGTAAGTTTGTATGCAGCCTCGCCAATAATCTCTACTTCCTTGACGTATCCGTGGAATAGGATTCTGTCTGCTTTCAAGTCATCAATCGTATGATGCCGACGACTTTCAAGCAGGACGTCTATACTCTCCATGATGTGCCGTAGCCGGTCGATGTCTTTAATCCGCTCTCTCATAGATTAGAATTTTGTCTCGTTCAGCACTATCCACGGCAAAAGGCAGCAATGTCCCCTCCTCCACCAAATCCACTTCCTTGTTCAGAAGTTGTTTCAGCAGGCGATAAGTACGGGCATAGCGCATCAGCGTGACATCTTTGTCAAAACGTACAAGAATGTCCACATCACTGTCGCGACGCTCCTCTCCCCGTGAAAACGAACCAAAAAGCCATGCTTTCTGCACGGGCTGCGTGGCGAAATACTCCTGCAACTGCGGAATGATGACGTTGCGTGTGTGTTCTGAGACGCCTTTGTTCTGCATGAAACGTTGTCTTAAGGATTCAATATCCGAGCCTTTTCACCTGCAAAAATACGATAAAACTTTCGTTCTTACAAACTTTTACTTGGCTTTTCGGCTGATTTTGCGTAATTTTGCAAAAATTTTTATACGGCAGAAAGAGCAGCGAATCGTGGCAAACTATACTCCATACCTCGAAGTGATGGGACTGACGAAGCGCATCGGGCATCGCGTCTTGTTCCACGACCTCTCGTTCACCGTCGGTGAACGGGAGCACATCGGCCTCATTGCCAAAAACGGAACAGGAAAATCGACGCTGCTGCGCATACTTGCCGGTCGGGATGCCGACTACGAAGGACGCATCGTCGGTCGCAACGGACTGCGCATCGGCTATCTGGAGCAGACACCGACGTTCCCTGCCGACCGGACCATCGAAGAGGAATGCCTGGGACATGCCGACGAGCTGAAGACTCGTCAGCTGCTCACCCAGCTCGGCATCACGGACCTGCAACAGCAGTTCGGCCACCTGTCGGGCGGCATGGTGAAGCGGGTGGCTCTGGCACGGGTGCTGGAGACAGAACCCGACTTGCTCCTGCTCGACGAACCGACGAACCACCTCGACGTGGAACTCATCGAATGGCTGGAAAAGTTTCTCGGACGCACGACGATGAGCCTGCTGATGGTGACCCACGACCGCTACTTTCTCGACCGTGTCTGCACCGTCATCATCGAGATGGACGACCAGACGCTCTACACCTATCGCGGCAACTACTCCTACTATCTGGAGAAGCGCCAGCAGCGCATCGACCAACGGAATGCGGAGATTGCCCGCGCCAACAACCTCTACCGCACCGAGCTCGAATGGATGCGGCGAATGCCTCAGGCGCGTGGTCACAAGGCCCGCTACCGCGAGGAGGCTTTCTACGAACTGGAGAAGACGGCGAAGCAACGGATTGACAGCTCGACCGTGCGGCTCGAACAGAACAACCGCTACATCGGCTCCAAGATTTTCGTGATGACCGATGTGAGCAAGGCTTTTGGCGAGAAGGCCATCCTCCGCGACTTCAGCTACACCTTCAGCCGCTACGAAAAGCTCGGACTGGTGGGGCCGAACGGGGCTGGCAAGACGACGTTCCTGCGTCTGCTGATGGGCGAAATGCAGCCCGACTCGGGCCATATCGACGTCGGCGAAACGGTTCGTTTCGGGTATTACTCCCAGGCAGATTTCACTTTCCGGTCGGACATCCGCGTCATCGACCTCGTGCGCGACATCGCTGAATATGTCGATATGGGGAAAGCCGGCCGACTCACCGCCTCGCAACTGCTCCAGCACTTCCTCTTCACGCCTGAGCAACAGTACGACTACGTCAGCAAGCTGAGCGGTGGCGAACGCCGCAGGCTCTATCTCTGCACCGTTCTGATGCGCTCACCCAACTTCCTCATCCTCGACGAGCCGACGAACGATCTCGACATCGTGACGCTGCAAATCCTCGAGCAGTACCTCATCGACTTCCGTGGCTGTCTCATCGTCGTGAGCCACGACCGCTATTTCATGGACAAAGTGGTGGATCACCTCTTCGTGTTCAGCGGCAACGGCGAGGTGAAGGACTTCCCGGGCAGCTATACCGAATATAGAAGCAAGCAGCCGCAAGCAGAACCCGCAGCCCAAGTTTCCGTCCCAAAAAAGAAAGGGAACACGCCAGGGCAGCGGGAGAAGGAGCGCCGCCTCAGCTACAAAGAAAAACGTGAGATGGAGCAACTGGAGCAGGACATCGAGCGACTCGAGGCTGAGAAACGGCGGATCGAAGCCGACCTGTCGTCGGGCCAAATCAGCGTCGAACTCATCACACAGCATTCCAAACGCCTCGGCCCGCTCAACGACGAGCTCGACGAAAAAACCATGCGATGGCTCGAACTGAGCGAAATAGGGAACAGTTAACCATGCTAAAGCCGACAGCCATCATAGTAAAACAAGCATCAACAATGAAGATTACTTCCGCAGAATTCAAGACAAGCAGCCCACGTGCCGACATGTGTCCGCAGACGACATTGCCCGAATACGCCTTCATCGGACGGTCGAACGTCGGCAAGTCGTCGCTCATCAACATGCTGACCGACCGCAAAGGGCTGGCCCTCACGTCATCGACCCCAGGCAAGACGTTGCTCATCAACCATTTCCTCATCAACGGAGAATGGTATCTCGTCGATCTGCCCGGCTACGGCTATGCCCAGCGCGGCAAACGTTCGATGAACATTCTGAGCAACCTCATCAGCCACTACGTGCTCGACCGCCAGCAACTCACCTGCCTCTTCGTCCTCATCGACATACGCCACGAACCACAGGCCAAGGACCTTGAGTTCTTCAACTTCATCGGCGAGAACGGCGTACCCTTCGCCATCGTTTTCACCAAGGCCGACAAACTGTCGAAAATCCAGATCGGGCAGAAGGTCAAAGCCTACCTCGACCGTCTCGGCGAGTCGTGGGAGTCGCTGCCACCCCACTTCGTCACCAGCGCCATGTCGCGGCAAGGACGTGACGAACTGCTGGACTACATCGACCAAATCAACGCCACACTCAAAGCCTGACCAAATCCGTGTTTTTCGCAAAAAAAACACGGATTTTCTTTGTAGTCTCGCCAAAAACAGCTAATTTTGCAGCGTTTTTAGAACACTTGGTAAGTTTTTTGGAAAGAAATCCTTCCAAAGCATTTTTCCAATCCTTTCTCAACTACCCAGTTTTTTCAACACAGAATCCAGAGACACAGCCCACGTGAAGGGCGGAGAGTGTGTCGTGCGCGTAGGTTTACCCCAACCTCATGACAAGCAGAGAAAACTGAAACTACACATTATTTATATATATGCAACATTACAACAAGGAACAACTCACTGGCAAGAGCTTGGACGAACTGCGCTCAATCGCCAAAGAGTTTGGCATTAAAACCGCTGGCATGAGCGAGCTCGACCTTGTCTACGAAATTCTCGACCAGTCTGCAGTCGCGTCGGCTGCCGACAAGGCCGCCGTAGCCCCCAAGACAGCGACCGCTGCAAAGAAGCGTACTCGCATCAAGACGGTCGATCGAGTCTATACTGCCAACCAAGAAAAAGCCAAAAAAATTGACAAAACCGTCACCAAGGCCGTCGATGACTCGCTCTTCGGTTCGCTCTCGAACGAGGAACAAGCCCTCATGACCCAGACCCAAAAGCAGGAAGAAGAGGCCAAGGCCACCGCAGCCGAGGCAGAAGCCACAGCTGCGACCGCTGAAGAGCAGCCCGCAGAGGAAGCCCCGAAGAAGCGCGGACGCAAGCCCGGGTCGAAGAACAAGAAGAACGCCGAGACGGAAGCCCAGCAAGAACTCCCCCTCGCACAGCCGGAGGCCGCAGCCGAGGCTACGGAGGAGAAGAAGCCCGACGCCGACTTTGTCGTGGTCGATATGGAACAGACCAGCAAGAAGACGACGAAAAAGCAGAAGGCGGCTGCCGCTCAACCCACTGCCGACGAAAAAGCCCTGCCCTCCGATGACAAAGATTTCATCGTCCTGCAAGACGTGCCGTCAGAGGAGTTTGTCTTGATGCGCAACGGCATGGACTACTTCGAGCCCTACCGCGCAGCCGAGCGTCCCGAGCCCCAGTCGCGACGTCCCGAGCCTGCCATGCTCGACGAACATCCGCAGCCTGCGTACACGGCACCGAAGCCCAAGACCTACGATTTCTCGGACATCATCACCGCCAGCGGCGTGCTTGAGACGGTTGACAACTACGGTTTCCTCCGTTCTTCGGACTACAACTACCTTGCCTCGCCCGACGACATCTACGTCAGCCAGGCCCAAGTGAAGCACTATGGACTGAAGACGGGCGACGTGGTCGAGGGCAATGTACGTCCACCAAAGGACAACGAGAAATTCTTCGTGCTGACCAGCATCGAGAAGATCAACGGCTGCGACCCCGCAGTCGTGCGCGATCGTGTCGGTTTCGAATACCTCACCCCGCTCTTCCCCGACGAGAAGTTCAAGCTGTGCAGCGGCGACTCGAAGGACAGCCATTCGGCGCGCATCGTCGATCTCTTCACCCCCATCGGTAAGGGTCAGCGCGCACTGATTGTCGCTCAGCCCAAGACGGGTAAGACGTTGCTCATGAAGGACATTGCCAACAGCATCGCCCGCAACCACCCCGAGGCCTACCTCATCATGCTCCTCATCGACGAACGTCCGGAGGAAGTGACCGACATGGCCCGCACCGTGAACGCCGAAGTCATCGCATCGACATTCGACGCACCGGCCGAGAACCACGTCAAGATTGCCGGTTTGGTGCTCGAAAAGGCCAAGCGCATGGTCGAGTGCGGTCACGACGTCGTCATCTTCCTCGACTCCATCACTCGTCTGGCACGCGCTTACAACACCGTCAGCCCGGCTTCAGGCAAGGTGCTCTCGGGCGGTGTCGATGCCAATGCACTGCAGAAACCGAAGCGTTTCTTCGGTGCTGCCCGCAACATCGAGGGCGGCGGCTCGCTCACCATCGTTGCCACGGCACTGATCGACACGGGTTCGAAGATGGACGAAGTGATCTTCGAGGAGTTCAAGGGAACGGGCAACATGGAGCTGCAGCTCGACCGCACCCTGGCCAACAAGCGCATCTTCCCCGCCGTCAACCTCGTGGCTTCTTCGACACGTCGCGACGAACTGCTGCACGACCAGACGACGCTCAACCGTATGTGGATCCTGCGCAAGCACATCGCCGACATGACGTCGCTTGAGGCGATGGACCTGATGAAGACCTACATGGAGCGCACACTTAACAACGAGGAGCTGCTCCTTTCGATGAACGGGTAATAGAAACGGAGTCTCGACCCAGCAGACCCTCCCCTAACAGACCCTCCCCCAGCCCCTCACAAGGAGGTGCTGGGGGAGGGTCTGTCGCGTGCTGTTGAGAGAGTCTGTCTTACTTCACCTTTTCCATCCAGGCCTTGATGGCAGGCTGCTGGCGGAAGGTCTCGGGCGCACGGCTGAAGATGTCGTCGATCTGGGGCGTCGTGGTTTCGTAGCCGTAGATGTCGTAGGCGCGTTTGCAAAGTTCGAGAAACCACGTCACGCCCAGCACATTGTCGAAGTTGTCGGTGATGAACTGCGTTTCCAGCTTGTCGAGCGACTTGTTGATGCGCAGCTGCTCCGTCGTCAGCACATCCAGGATTTCCTCCTGCGAATAGCCTTCGAGATACATCTCGCTCTCACGCTTCGGCAGCTCGGCACGCAACATGGCCAGCGAGTCGCGCGAAGTGAAGAATACATACAGGCGTTCGTTGAGTGGCGTGCCGCCGATTCGAATCTGCGAGTTCTGGATGCTTATCTGCACATCGCCCTGCTCCAGCACGAAGGGAATAAAACTGTCGTCGCCCATGAAGAGAGTGACGTAGCGCACGGAGTCGAGCGTCCCGACCATGTGGAAGTTGCCGTGCAGCACCTCGCACGAGTCGAGCGTCGTGTACTTGTTGTCGTCCATGGTCTTGATGTAGGCCATGCGTCCTTCGAGCAACGACTCCGACGAACTGCCCTGCACCGAATACTGTTCGGCGCACGACACGGTGAGGATTGCTGTAAGCAGCGCGATACTTAAAAGTTTGAACATACCTTCTTTCTAAACTTGTGGCAAAAGTACAATAAATCTTTTGACCGACAAAATGATTTATGTTTTGTTAAACCTTTTTCCCCATTATTTTACGATTATTTAGATTTCGTCCCCGCTGAGCACCCCGCCAAGCCGCTCACGATCGACCCGTACTCAGCACTTCGTTCTCGGACAATCTGCACAAAACACTCCGTTCTTCCACATTCTGAAGTCAATTCATGTCCCGAAAAAACTCAAAATATCATTGATATTTGTAAAAATCTCGATGGTATTCTTGAAAATATCAATGGTATTTGTAAAAATATCAATGGTATTTTGAGTTTGCTCTGCGCACACATCGGATTGTGTCCGCCGTCAGGGTGATTTCACGCCGCAGATAGGCGGGACTCAAGGCGTACACAAGCAGTGATGACGGGGCCTTTCGGCGGTTTCACAACTTTCTTCTGCCGAAAAACAAAAAAAACTGTAAAAGATTTGGTGGCTCGGGAAAAATGGTGTAACTTTGCACTCGCTTTCGGAAACGGAGCACGGGCGCTTAGCTCAGTTGGTTCAGAGCGTCTGCCTTACAAGCAGAGGGTCGGGGGTTCGAATCCCTCAGCGCCCACAATGAGCAGCAAGATTGAGACTCAGAGACGGTTCTGATGTCTCATTTTTTGTATTTACTGCAAAAGAAAGAGCATCATGAAGCATCCCATCCGACACTACCTGTCGAAGTTCAAATATGCCATCGCACTGGCTGTGTTTGTCGTGAGCATCGGTTTCATCGGTGAACACAGCATCACCCAGCGCCTCAAACGGAAGCAGGAGATTGCGACGTTGCAGCACAAGATTGCTGAACAGCAGCGGAAATTCGAGGAGGACAAACGTGTGCTGGAAGAGCTGAAGAGCAACCCCGAGGCTGTGCGGCGCGTGGCTCGCGAAAAGTATTTCATGAAGCGGCAGAACGAGGATGTGTTCATCATCGAGGATGAACGGGAAAAGTGAAGAGTGAAAAGTGAAAAGTGAAAAGTGAAAAATTAAAAATTAAAAATTAAGAATTAAAAGCATATAGCTTGTGAAAGCACGATGCAGAAAACATTGAACATAATTGCCCTCACGGGCGAGACGATGGTCGTGGTGGCCGCAGCCCTGTGGCTGTTTGCGCCGGCTGTGGCGGGTTATGTCATGGCTGTGGGTGCCGTGCTGTTCGTCGTCGGTCGCATGGCTGGAAACCATGGCGACGGCGTGATGGCTGGCAACAAGGATCTGAAGCCGACGGTGCGTCACCTCTATCGCCAGCGCATCCTGAGCTATGTGCTGCTGGCACTGGCAGTCGTGGCGATTCTGCTGCCGCCAGGATTCTACTTCGGCATCTATATGCGGGCGAGTATGTGGCTGCTGCCTTTCATCGCCTTTGTCGTCATCGAAGCCTATACAGCCTTCCGTCTGCCTGCGGCCGAAAAATAAAAAAAGTTAAATTTGCGCCTATATATATTAAATAAGGTGTGAGGGTTTTGCAGATTGAAGAAAAACGCTTAACTTTGCAGCTGTAAAAAGGCAAACGCAACTTGCTGCGACGGCAAGGGAGTTGATAGCAAAGCAGAAAGAGATAGTAACAAGTATAAACATTCACCGCGTTTTTAGGACCATCCTCCCATGACTCTTGACTCGCTGACCGCCATATCGCCCATAGACGGACGGTATCGCAACAAAACAGCCGACTTGGCACGCTACTTTTCGGAGTGGGCGCTGATACGCTATCGTGTCCGCGTCGAAATCGAATACTTCATCGCACTCTGCCAGCTGCCACTGCCGCAGTTGGCGACGTTCGACAAGCAGAACTTCGAACGCCTGCGCGACATCTACCGCAACTTTTCTGAGCAAGACGCACAGCGGGTGAAGGACATCGAAGCTGTGACCAACCACGACGTGAAGGCCGTGGAATACTATATCAAGGAACAGATGGACCAGATGGGCGGCATGGACGCGTACAAAGAATTTGTGCACTTCGGGCTGACCAGCCAGGACATCAACAACACCTCCGTCCCCCTCTCGCTGAAGGAGGCACTGGACGAGGTGTACGTGCCCCTGCTCGAGGAACTGATCGCACAGCTGCGCAGCTATGCCGACGAGTGGAAGGACATCGCCATGCTGGCCAAGACTCACGGACAGCCGGCCAGCCCCACCCGACTGGGCAAGGAAATGCAGGTATATGTCTATCGACTCGAAGAACAACTGCAGACCCTCAAGCACTGCAAGCTGACTGCCAAGTTCGGCGGCGCCACCGGCAACATGAATGCCCACCATGTGGCCTACCCCGACCGCGACTGGAAGACGTTTGCCAACCAGTTTGTCAGTGAACGCCTCGGACTGGAGCGCGAGCAGTGGACCACACAGATATCGAACTACGACCACCTGGCCTCGGTGTTCGATGCCTTGCGACGCCTCAACACCGTCGTTCTCGACCTCGACCGCGACATGTGGATGTACGTGTCGATGGAGTATTTCAAGCAGAAAATCAAGGCCGGCGAGGTGGGCAGCAGCGCCATGCCCCACAAGGTCAACCCCATCGACTTCGAAAATTCGGAGGGAAACCTCGGCCTGGCCAACGCCGTGCTGAGCCACCTGGCGCAGAAACTGCCCGTGAGCCGTCTGCAGCGCGACCTGACCGACTCGACCGTGCTGCGCAATGTCGGTGTGCCCCTCGGACACATGCTCATCGCCCTCAGCAGCACGCTGAAGGGCCTGCGCAAACTGCTTCTCAACCGCGACGCCATCGACCGCGACCTCGATCAGACATGGGCTGTCTGCGCCGAAGCCATCCAGACCATCCTGCGTCGCGAAGGCTATCCCCACCCCTACGAAGCGCTCAAGGCCCTGACCCGCACCAACAGCGCCATCACCGCCGAGAGCATTCACGGATTTATCGAACAGCTGGACGTGACAGAAAGTGTGAAGGACGAACTCCGACAGATCACGCCCCACAACTATACAGGCATTTAAGCAAGCACATCCGCGAGGATGACAACTATTCAAATAATCACTAATCATTTTTAAGGTAAACAAAACAATGAGCGAATTTGAAGAATGGCAGGAAATGGTTCCTGCTGAGAAACCCGCAGACAAGAACAACGACGGCAACAGTCGCGAAGGCTACTCGTCGTTCAACCGTGAAAACAACTTCGGGTCGCAGCGCCCACGTTTCAACCAGAACGGCATGGAACGTCCGCGTCGCCCACGTTTCAACAGCAACGAACGCAACTTCGGCCACAACTCCGAACAAGGCTTCCGCCCCGAAGGCTTCGGCCGCAACCAAGGTTTCGGTCAGCGTCCGCAGTACGGAGGCCCACGTGGTGGCTATGGCTACGATAATCAGGACCGCGGCGGCTATCGTCCCCGTCCGAACTATTCGCAGGGCTATGGTTCCTACGACAACGAAGGCGGCTACGGACAGCAGCGCGGCTTCGGCGGAGGCTACCAGCAGCGTGGCGGCTACCAGCAGCGCGGCGGCTACGGACAGCAGCGTGGTGGCTACAATAATGGCGGCTACGGACAGCAGCGTGGCGGCTACCAGCAGCGTGGTGGTTACCAGCAGCGCGGAGGCTACGGCCAGCAGCGCGGAGGTTTCAACCCCAACAATAAGTATTCGATGAAAAAGCGCATCGAGTACAAAGAATACATCGACGACCCCGATGCACCCATCCGTCTGAACAAATACCTTGCCAATGCAGGCGTGTGCTCACGTCGCGAAGCAGACCAGTTTATCGAAGCCGGCGTCGTGAAGGTGAACGGAGAGATCGTTACCGAACTGGGCACAAAGGTTCTGCGCACCGACAGCGTGCACTTCCACGACCAGCTCGTTTCGCTGGAGAAGAAAGTCTATGTCCTGCTGAACAAGCCCAAGGACTACGTCACCACCAGCGACGACCCGCAGCAGCGCAAGACCGTGCTCGAACTGGTGAAGGATGCCTGCCGCGAGCGCATCTATCCCGTAGGACGTCTCGACCGCAACACCACCGGCGTGCTGCTGCTGACCAACGACGGCGACATGGCCTCTAAACTGACCCACCCGAAGTTCCTGAAGAAGAAAGTCTATCACGTGTTCCTCGACAAGAACTGCTCGGCCGCCGATATGCGCCAGATTGCCGATGGCATCACACTGGAA
This sequence comes from uncultured Prevotellaceae bacterium, assembly GCA_900319385.1. GTDB lineage: Bacteria > Bacteroidota > Bacteroidia > Bacteroidales > Bacteroidaceae > UBA3839. The sequence continues at coordinate 88,870 of ONOG01000003.1, forward strand.
GACGGCGAAGTACACGCCGACGCTATCAGCTATGCCTCCGACACCGACAAAAAGCAGATTGGCATCGAAATCCACTCGGGCAAGAACCGCATCGTGCGCCGCATCTTCGAAAGCCTCGGCTACCGTGTGCTCAAACTCGACCGCGTCATGTTCTGCGGTCTGACCAAGAAGGGTCTGAAGCGCGGCGACTGGCGTTTCCTCACCGAGCAGGAAGTGGCCATGCTCCACATGGGAAGTTTTGAATAAAGAAAATACTAAGCTTATGAAACGTACCAAGATCATAGACGTACTCCAGGACACTCAGTACGGTAAGACGGTCGATGTCTGCGGCTGGGTGCGTACGCACCGCTCGAGCAAAGCAGTCGATTTCATCGCACTGAACGACGGCTCGACCATCAAAAACGTACAGGTAGTGGTCGATACAGCCAAGGTTGACGAGGAGTTGTTGAAACAAATCACGACCGGAGCCTGCCTGCACGTCACCGGCACACTTGTTGAAAGCCCCGCACAGGGACAGGCCTCGGAGATTCAGTGTCAGGCCATCGAAATCTACGGCACCTGTGGCGCTGACTATCCGATGCAGAAGAAGGGACAGTCGTTCGAATACATGCGTCAGCACGCCCACATGCGTCTGCGCACCAATACGTTCGGCGCCGTGATGCGCATCCGCCACAACATGGCGATGGCTATCCACACCTATTTCCACCAGCACGGCTTCTTCTACTTCCACACACCGCTCATCACAGCCAGCGACTGCGAAGGAGCCGGCAATATGTTCCAGGTAACCACGAAGAACCTCTACGACCTGAAGAAGGACGAAGAGGGCAAAATCATCTACGACGACGACTTCTTCGGCCAGCAGACCTCACTCACCGTGAGCGGACAGCTGGAGGGTGAACTCGGTGCTACGGCGCTGGGGGCCATCTACACCTTCGGTCCCACCTTCCGTGCAGAGAACTCCAACACGCCGCGCCACCTGGCCGAGTTCTGGATGATCGAGCCCGAAATTGCCTTCCTTGACCAGGAAGAGCTGATGGACTTGGAGGAAGACTTCATCAAATACTGCGTTCGCTGGGCTCTCGACAACTGCTGCGACGACCTCGAGTTCCTCAACAAAATGATTGACAAGACGCTCATCCAGCGTCTGGAGAGTGTGGTCGATACTCAGTTCGTGCGCCTGCCCTACACCGAAGGTATCAACATCCTTCAGGAGGCCATCAAGCAAGGAAAGAAGTTCGAGTTCCCCTGCAACTGGGGCGACGACCTGGCTTCGGAGCACGAACGCTACCTCGTCGAGGAACACTTTAAGAAGCCTGTCATCATGACCGACTATCCTCGTGCGTTCAAATCGTTCTACATGAAGCAGAACCAAGATACCGACGACGGAGGTTCTGTCGGCTACAAGGGAGCCGTAGCTCCAGGCCCGACGATGCAGGGCACCGACGTGCTGTTCCCCCAGATCGGTGAAATCATCGGCGGTTCTGTCCGCGAGGAAAGTTACGACAAACTGATGGGCGAAATCAAGCGCCGCGACATGGACATGACCCATCTGTGGTGGTACATCGACACCCGTCGCTTCGGCACTTGTCCGCACGCAGGATTCGGTCTCGGCTTCGAGCGCCTCATCCTGTTCGTCACCGGCATGCAGAACATCCGCGACGTCATTCCGTTCCCACGTACTCCGAAGAACGCCGAGTTCTAAACCGACGACAGACAGTATCACAAAAGAAAAGGAAATGGAAGCTCAATGGGCTTCCATTTCCTTTTTCATTCCGTTTACATAATCCGGCGATTGTGCTTTGTCTTTATTCTCTTCGTATTTCTTTTTCCAGTAAGCAGCCTTCTCAGCATCTTTCGGAAGTCCCCACCCATTTTCATAGAGCGTGGAAAGTCGCCACTGCGCTGCGGGGAAATCATGCTGAGCAGCCTTAAAGATCAGGTCGATAGCCTTCGCATCGTCTTTCTCCACTCCCACACCGTTGATATATGAAAGGGCAAGTGCATACTGCGCAGGTGCATAGTCCAGACGAGCCGCACGTTCGTACCATTCCACAGCCTTTTGGGGACTCTTCTCCACTCCGTAGCCCACCATGTAGAGGCCACCGAGCTTCAGTTGCGCGTCGGGTACGTTTTCATTGGCTGCCGACTCGAAATACATCGCCGCCAATTCGTAGTTTTGTGCATTCAGGGCCAGCACACCCTTCATGTACGTCTCCTTTGCATCCTGTCCCATTGCTGATCCTACCGTCAGGAAGAGGAGCAACATCGTCATTAGCTTCTTCATCTTATCGATTATTTAATTGTTCATAGATTCCGCCAGCATATCGGCACAGCGTTCGCCATCGATGGCTGCAGAGACGATGCCCCCCGCATAGCCGGCACCTTCGCCACAGGGAAATAGTCCCTGCAGGCGGACATGCTGCAAGGTGTCGCGGTCGCGCAGGATGCGTACGGGGCTGCTCGTGCGGGTCTCCACCCCTATCATCACAGCCTCGTTGGTGAGGAATCCGCGCGAGTTGTGTCCGAAACTCTTGAAGGCACGCTGCAATCGGCTCGTGATGAAGTCCGGCATCCAGAAGTGCAGAGGCGAAGATACGAGCCCTGGCGTATAGGACGAGCGCGGCAGGTCGGCCGAGAGGCGATTGTTGACAAAGTCAGCCATGCGCTGGGCAGGTGCAGTCTGTCGCCGTCCACCCTGTTGCCATGACTGACGTTCGAACCACTCCTGAAACTTCATCATGGTCAATGCGCTGTTGTCGCCAACCAGAGACAGAACGTCCTCGACCCGCGTTTCCACCACCATGCCGCTATTGCTCCACGGCGAGTTGCGCAGGGCATTCGACATCCCGTTCACGACAACCTGTTCCGGTCCTGTGGCAGCGGGCACGACCGTCCCGCCCGGACACATGCAGAAAGAATAGGCTCCGCGTCCCTCCACCTGCGTGACAAACGAGTATTCAGCCGTAGGCAGGTACTGCCCTTTCCCCTCCTTATTATGATATTGAATGCAATCAATCAGCTGGGCAGGGTGCTCCAGACGAACACCGACCGCCAATGGCTTGGCTTCAATCTCAATGCCGGCACGGTGAAGGTAGCGATAAACATCGCGGGCGGAGTGGCCCGTCGCAAGAATGACGGGACCGGAAAAAGTCGCACTCCCCTGCCCCTCGTTTATAGAGAGGGGAGTAGATGATTCTACTTTACAGCCCACCACCCTGTCGCCTTCGACCAGCAGTTCGGTCATCTTCGTTCCGAAGTGGACCTCACCGCCGCAGCGCAGGATGGTCTGGCGCATCTGTTCGATGACGCCAGGCAGACGGTCGGTACCGATATGGGGGTGCGCATCGCTGAGGATGGAAGTCGAGGCACCGTGCTGACAGAACACGCTGAGCACCTTCTCCACACTGCCTCGTTTCTTGCTGCGCGTATAGAGCTTTCCGTCCGAGAAGGCTCCTGCCCCACCCTCGCCGAACGAATAGTTCGATTCGGGGTTCACCTCATGCTCACGTGAGATGCGAGCAATGTCCTTGCGCCGTTCGTGGACATCCTTTCCACGCTCGATGACGATGGGACGTATCCCGTGTTCGATGAGTCGCAGGGCTGCAAACAGTCCGCCAGGGCCGGCTCCCACGACGATGGCCTGCGGCCCGTCATCCACACAGGGATAATCCGTGTGCTGAAAGGCATCGTCTGACGGTTCTTCGTTCAGGTACACACGAACGGTGAGATTCACATAGATGGTGCGCTGTCGGGCGTCGATGCTACGCTTGAGCACCCTCACATGGCGCATCTCCTGCGGAGTCCACCCCTTTTCTTTCTGCAAGTATTTTTTTATGTCTTGCTCGCTGGCGGCCTCATGCGGCAGTATGCGCAGTTGCTGTTCTACAATCATGATTCATTTCTTTTCGGCAAATTTACGACATTCTTTCTGCCTTGCCAAATTTTACTCCAAGAAAAGACGGGCATGAGCCGCCGCAGCAATTCTTTGCTTATTCACATCTTTTGACACTCTGAATTTGGCAAAAAGCAAGATTATTCTTAATTTTGCGGCAAATTCGACACGACAAATGAAAAAAGTGCTGTCATTTCTGCGCCGTTTGCAGCAGAACAATAACAGGGAGTGGTTTCAGGCACACAAGGACGAATATCTGGAGGTGCAGGCGCGGTGGAACGAACTGACGGAGGATCTGATTCGCTGCATCGGCGAGTACGACCCGACGGTGCGCGACTTGCAGGCCAAGGACTGCACGTTCCGCATCTATCGCGACGTCCGTTTTTCGAAGAACAAAGACCCCTATAAGACGCACATGGGCAGCTACATCTGCCGCGGCGGCAAGAAGTCGGGCTACTCGGGCTACTACTTCCACGTCACGCCAGGGCACGACGAATGGGGCTTCGAGGGACACATGCTGGCTGCGGGCGACTACATGGCCGACCCACGGGTGCTGCGTGTGCTGCGCGAAGACATCGAAGGTGGCGACGGCGATTTCGACGCCCTCGTCAAAGAAGCGGCGACAGCAGGCTTCCGGCTGGATGACACTTGGAAGCTGAAGCGTGTGCCGAAGGGTTTCAATGCCGACGGTCCCTGGGCCGAATACACAAAGTATAAGGTATATTGCCTCGTCGCCAATGTGGACGACGACTTCATCCTCGGTGCCGACCTCGCCCAGCGCGTAGCCGACCGCTACCGCGTGGCCCGTCCCCTGCTCGACTATGTCAACCGCGCCATCGACTATGTGCGCGAAGAAAATCTATAAAACACGATCCAATGAAACGAAAATGGACCTTGCCTCTGCTCACAGCCGCCATGACGCTCATGGCGACGGGTGCAGCGCAGGCACAACGGCTATGGACACTGCAGCAGTGCATCGACTATGCACTCGAGAACAATATCTCGTTGCGCCAAAGCCGACTGACCCAGGCACAAAATGCCGAGGACGTGCTCATGCGGCGCGCGGCGTTGTTGCCTTCTCTGTCCTTCTCAACCAACCAGAATGCCTCGTGGCGTCCGTTCAACGAATCGTACGTCAACCTGTCGGGCGGTACGATGACTTCGACCAACAGCGAGGTCAACTACAACGGCTCCTACGGGCTGAATGCCCAGTGGACAGTCTGGAACGGAGGACGCAACCAAAAGAATCTGGAGAAGAGCAAACTGACGGTCGAGCAGGCTGAGTATGCCACCGAGGCATCGGCCAACACCATTCAGGAACAGATCACGCAGTACTACGTCCAGATCCTGTATCTGAACGAAGCTGTGGGAGTGAGCCGGCAGGTGTTGGAGGCATCGAAGTTGCAGCGCGACCGTGCCCGCGAAATGGTCGAAGTGGGCAGCCTTGCCCGTGCCGACCTCATGCAGTTGGAGGCTCAGGTGAGTCAGGACGAATACAATGTAGTCAACGCCCAAACCCAGGCCGACAACTACCGTCTGCGCCTCAAGCAGCTGCTCGAACTGGTCGGGACCGACGACTTCGACGTGGCCAAGCCGCAGGTTGACGATGCACAGGTGCTCACTCCCCTGCCCCCCAAAGCCGACGTCTATGCACAGGCCTACGCCGTCCGTCCCGAAATCCAGAGCAGCAAACTCAGCATCGAGTCAGCCGAACTCGATGTCGATATCGCGCGCCGAGGCTTCTATCCCTCCGTCAGTATGTCGGCCGGTGTCGGCACAAGCAACAGCAGCGGTATGAAGACTGCCGCCACGGAGCAGTGGAAGAAAAACCTGAACAACAGCGTAGGGCTGACCGTCTCCGTTCCCATTTTCGACAACCGCCAGAACCGCACCAACGTGCGCAAGGCCAAGCTCTCGAAGGAGGCCGCCGACCTTTCGCTCCAGGACACAGAGCAGCAGCTCTACCGCAACATCGAGAACTACTGGTTGCAGGCCCGCAACGCCCAGCAGCAGTACGTCGCAGCCAAGGCCAACGTCGCCAGCATGCAGGAGAGCTACAATCTGCTGAGCGAGCAGTTCCGTCTCGGACTGAAGAACATTGTCGAGCTCACCACCGGCAAGAACAACCTCCTGCAGGCTGAGCAGCAGTTGCTCGAAGCCAAGTACACCGCCCTGCTCAATCTTGCCCTTCTGCGCTTCTATCAGGGCGACAGTCTCCACCTCTAATTCGTCAACATCACAGCTACACCATAATGAACAGCAAGAATTTTTCCCTGTACTTCGTACTTGGTACTTTGTACTTCATAGCTGCCTCTTGCAGCAAGGCGCCCAAGGTGACTTACACCACCGAGACGGCACAGCGCCAGAACATCACCACCAGCATCACCGCCACGGGCACCATCGAACCTGTCACCGAGGTCGAAGTCGGCACACAGGTCAGCGGTATCATCGACAAGATCTACGTCGATTACAACAGTGTCGTACACCGTGGCGACGTCATCGCCGAACTGGACAAGACCAACCTGCTCAGCGAGCTCGCCTCGGCGCAGTCCAACCTGGCCAATGCCCAGGCCAACCTCAGCTATCAGGCCGCCAACTACCAGCGCTTCAAGACCCTCTACGACAAGGGGCTCATCGCTGCCAACGAATACGAAAGCGCCAAACTCAGCTACGAACAGGCGCGCCAGCAAATCGTCGTCCAGCAACAGAACGTGCAGAAGGCCAAGACCAACCTCGGCTATGCCACCATCACGGCACCTATCGACGGCGTTGTCCTGGCGAAAAAAGTGGAAGAAGGACAGACCGTAGCGTCGTCGATGACCACGCCGACCCTCTTCATCATCGCCCAGGACCTGACCGACATGCGCGTCATCGCCGACATCGACGAGGCTGACATCGGCGGTGTGAAGGACGGACAGCGCGTCACGTTCACCGTCGATGCGTTCCCCGACGACGTATTCAACGGCACCGTCACCCAGGTACGCCAGCAGGCCACGACCGAGAGCAACGTCGTCACCTACGAAGTGGTCATCTCCGCCCGCAACGACGACCTCAAGCTGAAACCAGGACTGACCGCCAACGTCACCATCTTCACCGCCGAGAAGAACAACGTGCTCGCCGTGCCCTCCAAGGCACTGCGCTTCCAGCCCACCGAGGCGATGCTCGCCGACGACGAAACCATCGAGACCGTGGAAGCCCCGCAGAAGGTGTGGCGCCAGGAAGGCAAGGTGTTCAAGGCCTATGCCGTGCAGACCGGAACGACCAACGGCACGCTCACCGAAATCGTCAGCGGCCTGAAGGAAGGCGACGAGGTGATTACCGAGTTCCAGATTGTCGGTGGCGAAGAAGAAAGTGCAGGTCCGCAGCAGCAGAACAACCCCTTCATGCCAGGACCGCGCAACCGCAACCAAAACAACCAGAAGAAATGAAAACGGACAAAGTCGTCATCGAACTGCGCGACGTCCGTCGCGACTTCATCGTGGGTGAAGAGACGGTGCATGCCCTGCGCGGCGTGAGTTTCAAGATACACGAAGGGGAGTTCGTCACCATCATGGGCACGTCGGGCTCCGGCAAGAGCACGTTGCTCAACCAGCTGGGCTGCCTCGACACACCGACCTCCGGCGAATACTTCCTCGACGGGACGCCCGTGCGCAAGATGTCGAAGTCGCAGCGAGCCAAGTTGCGCAACCGCAAGATTGGCTTCGTGTTCCAGAACTACAACCTGCTGCCCAAGACGACAGCCGTCGAAAACGTGGAGCTGCCGCTGATGTATAACACCAAGTACAATGCCCGTCAGCGCCGCGAAGCCGCCATCAAGGCCCTGCAGGCAGTCGGCTTGGGCGATCGCCTGGAACACAAGTCCAACCAGATGTCGGGCGGCCAGATGCAGCGCGTCGCCATTGCCCGCGCCTTGGTCAACGACCCGGCCGTCATCCTCGCCGACGAGGCCACTGGTAACCTCGACACGCGCACCTCGTTCGAGATGCTGGTCCTGTTTCAGAAGCTCCATGCCGAGGGTCGCACCATCATCTTCGTCACACACAACCCCGAGATTGCCCAGTACTCCTCGCGCAACATCATGCTGCGCGACGGAAAAATCCGCGAAGACACCGAAAACCCAAACATCCTCTCGGCGGCCGAGGCTCTGGACAAACTGCCGGTACAACAAGACTAACTTGAATTAATAATTAAAAATTAATAATTAAAAATTAAATACCAGCCGGCCTGGACTCCCCTCCCTGCAAGGGAGGGATCGGGGGTGGGTCTTTCTTATGAGTATCCTAAATCTCTTCAAAGTAGCCCTGCGTGCCATCGCAGCCAACAAGTTCCGCTCGTTCCTCTCCATGCTCGGCATCATCATCGGCGTGGCGGCCGTCATCATCATGATGGCCATCGGCCAGGGGTCGAAGGAGAGCGTGCGGCAGAACATCCAGCAGATGGGCACCAACGTGCTCACCATCCGTCCCGGAGCCGAACGCCGCGGCGGCGTACGCCGCGACCCCTCGGAGATGCAAACGCTCAAGCCCGCCGACTTCGAGGCGATCATGAAGGAAAAGAAGTTCGTCACCTACGTCTCACCCGAAGTAACCGCCTCCGGCCAAGCTATCTACGGAGCCAACAACACCACCACGAGCCTCTACGGCGAGAGCGTCGAATACTTCGACATCAAGCAGTGGCCCGTCGTGCGCGGCGAGGAATTCACCGACGAGGACATCCGCAAGAGCGCCAAGGTGTGCGTGGTCGGCAAGACCATCGTCGATGAACTCTTTCCCGACGGAACCGACCCCGTGGGCAAGATGATCCGCTTCAAGAGCATCCCCTTCCGCATTGTCGGCGTGCTCAAACCGAAGGGCTACAACAACTGGGGCATGGACCAGGACAACGTGATCGTCGCCCCCTACACCACCGTCATGAAGCGTCTGCTCGCCCAGACCTTCTACTCCAACATCGTCTGCTCAGCCATCACCGAGGAGATGTCGCAGGACGCCATCGACGAACTCACACAAATCCTGCGCACCAGCCACAAGCTGAAGGACGACCAAGAGAACGATTTCACCATCCGCTCGCAACAGGAAATGATGGAGACCATGACCTCGACGATGGACACGATTACGATCATCCTCGTCGTGGCAGCCGCCTTCTCGCTGCTCGTCGCCGGCATCGGCATCATGAACATCATGCTCGTCTCGGTCACCGAGCGCACCAAGGAAATCGGCCTGCGCATGTCGGTCGGCGCCCGAGGGCTGGACATCAGCAACCAGTTCCTCATCGAGTCGATCATGATCAGCATCACCGGCGGCATCATAGGAGTCATCGTCGGCTGGCTCGGCACCTACGTCTGCACCGCCTTCGGCCTGCCCACCAGCATACCGCTGTGGAGCATCGTCGTCTCGTTCCTCGTCTGCACCCTCATCGGCGTCGGCTTCGGCTACTTCCCAGCCCAGAAAGCCGCCAACATGGACCCCATCGAGGCGATACGCTACGAGTAGTCCCCGTACAACTATCCCACACAGGGCTGACCACATCGCCCGCAGGCTCGACTTGCTCGCACGCCGAAACATACCCGACACATCCACACCAAAGACTCACTGGCGGCGCACCATAATGCCGTCGATTGTGCGGAAAAAACTCAAAATCCCACTGATATTTCTACAAATCTCATTGTGATTTCTACAAATTTCACTGAGATTTTGACAAATCACAGTGAGATTTTGAGTTTTTTCCGCACTTCCGTCCAGTTCCGACAGCACTGTCAGCGAGAATACAGCGCGCACGGACCGTGTTTCATCCGCGCCGACGCGACCCTTCAAGCGCCGCTTTCCCGTCTTCAGTCGGCACCCTGTTTGCAGCAGTCTTTTGTTAAATTATGCTAAATTATGGGAGGGGATATTTTTTTGTTTCTTTTTTATTTTTATATTTGTGGACTAAATTGTTTCAGAGTTATATCAGAGTTATATATTTATACCTTTTAATACTCCTACTTATGAACAAAAGACTTTTTATTACGCTGCTTGCACTCCTGCCATTGCTGGCAGTGCAGGCTCAAATCACAGCTTACGACTTGTTCATCTGTGGAACTCAGGTGACGAGCCAGAATGCCTCGAACATCCTGGGTGACGGAGCATTTAGTTACAATGCTTCGACGAACATGCTGACTGTTCAAAAGGACGTCTCGGTCGAAAACAAAAACATCATCGTCAACAGAATCGACGGCCTGACGCTCAACATCGCCAGAGACGTCGCCTTTGAGTCGTACGGCAACCAGCTCATGGTTTATAACGAAACTGATTGCAGCATGACCGTCAAGGGCGACGGCAAATTGACCATGAGCAATGCTGAAGGCATGGCGGGATGCTTCTACATCCAAGGCGATGCCACGCTGACCATCGACAACATGGAAATCGAGGCCCAGGGCCAGAACATCTTCTGGGGCAACAAGTCCTCTGAAAAACTTGTGCTGAAAAACTCGTATATCCATGCCAAATGTGCGGGTGGCGGCTTCGGTGCCATCTTCGAACTGGGCGGAGGCATCACGTTCGAGGACTGCCACATCAGTATTCCTGAAGACGGCTACGTGGACATGACCCGCTTCATGGGTATCGTCAACCAAGACGGTAGCATCGCCCGCGAAGTGCTCATCGAAACGGGCGAGGCAATCAAGACGTACGACCTCACGGTTCTCGGCGAGCGTGTGACCTCGCTCAATGCCGACGACATCCTTGGCGACGGTTCGTTCAGTTACGACCCCGAGAACAAGGTGCTCACCATCAGCGGCGATGGCAGCTACAACGGCACCTGTGTGTATAGCAGCATTGAAGGTCTGACCATCAACGTCACGCAGGATGTGACGCTGCAGGCGTCGCTTACAGGTTTGCATATCGAAGAAGATGCAACCCTGACCGGCGCGGGCAAACTCACCATTAAATCTGAATCTGACTGCTGCATCTATGCAGTAGGCGCTACCATCACCATCGACAACATGAATATCGAGGTTGACGGTAAATGGGGCATTGCGGGCTATCCTGCCAACGAGTATCTCATCGTCAAAGGTTCCAACATCCACGCCATAAGTACAGATGGCGCCGTCTGCGACTTCAACAGCATCACGCTCGAAGACTGTATAATCATCCAACCCGTAGGCGGTGCTATCGATAACGGCAATGTTGTGGACAGCGAAGGCAATGTGGCTAAGGAAGCGACCATCGCCATCGGGGTGGTCGAGGACTATCCTATCAAAGTCTGCGGCACTCAGGTGACAAGCGCGAATGCCTCCGACGTGCTAGGCGACGGTGTGTTCAGTTACGATGCCGCGACACAGACACTGACTGTGAGCGGCGACTGTACAACGTACAATGCCGGTAATATTATCGATTCAGACATTGACGGACTGGTCATCAACGTAGCGACCGATTCGAAATTGTGGCTGGCTGAAGGAGGAGCATCGAGTCTTAAAGTCTTGTCTTTATATGGCAATACCACCATCAAAGGTAATGGGGAACTGAGTATATCAGCCATGGATTATGGTTATGGCATCTATACCAATTCTTCGCTCACTATCGAAGACATGAAGCTTAGCTTAGAAGCTCACTATTCTTGTATATATCTTTTTTATGGTCATAATTATAGTGACACACAACTGACTATACGTAATTCTCGCGTCTTTGCCTATTCAGAGGACGATCATGATCCTGCTTTCAAGGTGGAAGGGAGCCTTGTTCTCGAAGGCTGCTATGTCTCCAGGCCCAGTGGCGGTTATGTATATGGAAGCACGATTGTTGACAGCTACGGCAACCCTTCACGAGACTTGACCATTAGCATCGGAGATAATCCGAATCCTGTAGTGCCGTACGAACTCGTCATTTGTGGCAAGCGAGTGACCAACAGGAATGCATCCGACGTGCTCGGCGACGGCGTGTTCAGTTATGACGCTGAAACACAGACACTGACCGTGAGCGGCGACTGTACGTACGAAAGAGAGAATAATATCATCAATTCCGGCATCGAAGGACTTGTCATCGACGTTACGGCTAATTCGGAATTGAAGACAACGGCTCTTTATAATGCGGATGTCATGTATTTAGCGAAAAACACCACCATCAAAGGAGATGGGAAACTGACCATAGTTTCAGAAAGTTTGGGTGGTCTCTATTTCACTTCATCTTCATCGGTCACAATTGAAGACATGAATATTGAAGCAAATTGTTTCTATGAGTGTTTCATTTCTTCCAGCGGCTATGCTTCCAAAGGCGACCTGACTATTCATAATTCTACCATTCATGCCCAAACCCAAAGCGACAATCGTAAAGCCTTTTCTTGTTCAGGAGGCATTGTTCTTGAAGGTTGCCACATCACCCTGCCCGATGGCGGATATGTGAACGAAAATACGATTATGGACAGCCTCTCCAACCCGGCCAAGGAAGTGACCATTGAGCCCGGAGATGATCCCAATCCTGCCCAGTTGTACGACCTCTTCATTTGTGGTAACCAAGTAACAAACAGGAATGCTTCCGACGTGCTCGGTGACGGTGCATTCAGCTACGACGCCGAGAACAAAGTGCTCACCGTCAGCGGCGATGCTTCGACCTATGAGGAGTACATCATCTATAACAAAGCCACGGATGGATGTGAAGGCATTGACGGACTGACCATTGATTTCCAAAAGGATGTCAAGTTTACGACAACTGGTAGAGAAGGAACATATATTCAGTCATATGGCTGTATTCGGCTTGAGTCCAATACCACATTCAAGGGTGAAGGAACTCTAACCATCGAATCTTCAGGTTTTGGTCTAACGTCCCATAAATCCCTTACCATTGAAGGCATGACGATAGAAGCAAACTGTAGTCATGATGGTTTCGTTGGTTATTATTCTAACCCATCCCCAATTCGGATTATCTCGTCAGATATCCATGTGAAAGCCGGTGCTAATTATGTTGCTTTCTTCTCCTTCTCAGAGTTCAACCTCGAAGGCTGCCAAATCATCCAGCCCGAAGGTGCATATTTAGATGTTAATAATTACAATTCTATTGTTGACAGCGAAGGTAATTTTGCAACGGAAGTGACGATTGGGGTGGTTAAGTACGACCTCTACGTCTGTGGCACTCAGGTGACGAGCAACAACGCTGAGGACATCCTCGGCGATAGAGGTTTTTCCTACGATGCTGCCACGAAAACGCTCACTGTCAGCAGAAGCGTTAATATCGGCTTTGAGGCACCAATAATCAACAATGAAGGCATCGACGGACTGACCATCAATGTGACGAACGATGTTACCTTCAAGACAGAGCACTTATACGTATGGCCTATCCGTATCAACGCCAATACAACCGTTACAGGTAAAGGCAAACTGACAGTGAAGGCCAAGAAGGAGGCTGGCTTTATCGTTCGCAACCGCAGCACCCTCACCTTCGACGATGTAAGAGTTGAAACCGAAGGCGAATATGGTGGTGTGTCGGGTGTGGAAACTGAATACCTTGTCGTACGTAATGCTGTCCTCCATGCCATCAGCACCAGCACTTCTAATCCTGCCATCAGGCGATTTGTCAGCCTCACTCTCGACGGCGTAAAGATTACACTGCCCACCAACGGACAATTCAGGGCCACCGGTAGTGTGAACTCACAAATGGTGGTCGATGCAGATGGCAATATGGCCAGGGAAGTGATCATCGAGCCTGTTCCAGAAGAGGGTCAACTCATGATATGTCGCAAACTCGTAACTGATGATAATGCCTCCGACGTGCTCGAGGATGGCGTGTTCCGCTTCAATGCTTCGAGTAAGACGCTCTATATCAACGGGGATTGCACCTACGATGGCACTATCATCGATAGCAGACTTTCCAGTCTGACCATTGTGAGCGAAGGCGTATCTTCGCTGCACAGCCTTGAATCTGAAACAATCAAAGGTTATAACCTTACATTCAAGAATTCCTATCCCACGAAAGTTGTTTCCGACAATGACGCAGCCATACGTTTGCTCTTCAAGATGCCGACGATTCCCGTGGAGTCTATGCAGACTGAAATAGAAGGACACCTCACAATCGACGGTTGTGAGATGGAAATAGAAGGTAAGAATTATGGACTGTATTCCGACGTGTCGTGGGATATGATAAGTGATGGAGTACTTCAACCCCAGGGATATTATAATCTGTACCTTTATACATACCTAACGATTGTTAACTCCGAATTGATTGTAAGAGGTAACGAGGCAGCCATCTACCACTTTACCGAGATGAATTGTTCTGGATATCCAGTTTTCAAGCCATCAGCAGGCGAATACCATACGGGTTATTTGGGTAACATCATTGATCCCACAGAGTTCTACTATCAGGACCAGACCGACCCGAACAATCCCAAGCCTGCCACCGAAGTGATTATCGGCGACGAAATAACTGCTATCCACGATATCGATGCCAATGTGGACACCAATTACTCCAACGCCGTTCGCTACAATCTGAGCGGCCAGCGTGTCGGTCGCGACTACCGCGGCATCGTCATCGAAAACGGTAAGAAAGTGCTGATGAAGTGAAAAGTGACAACTCGTTAACTTGTCAACTTGTTAACTAAGTAGCACAATTCTTGCCAAAGCAACGGACAGGCTGTGTCGAAACACACGACACAGTCTGTTTTTTGTGTGCCACTACGAAGACGACGACGCAGTTCCTCCGTTTCATCACCGAATGCTTTCGTGTGACATCGTTACGAAAAATCGACAAAAAGCACATCATTCACTACTTCGAAACAGCATTTTACTTGCATTTTTTCTACAATTTCGCTGTTTTTGTAATACTTATATAAGATTATTGGTCAAAAAGTCGTAACTTTGCAAGATGAAGTGTAAGTATGACATGAACGTAGCCATTGTGAAATACAACGCCGGAAACATCCGCTCGGTGGTGAACGCCGTGCGGCGGCTGGGTGTGGAACCTGTGCTGACCGACGACGCCGACATGCTGCGTACGGCCGACCGTGTCATCTTCCCCGGACAGGGCGAGGCTGGCACGACAATGGCCTACCTGCGCCAACATGGTCTGGACAGCGTCATCAAGAGCCTGACCCAACCCGTGCTGGGCATCTGCATCGGCATGCAGTTGCTGTGCCGCCATTCTGAAGAAGGCGACACAGACTGTCTGGGTGTGTTCGACGCCAAGGTGAAAAGGTTCTGCCCCACGGAAACCCTTCGTCTGAAAGTGCCGCAGATGGGTTGGAACACATTTGAGCCAGTCGGTGAGCACGCTAAGTGGCTGGGCGAGGAAGGCTATGCCTATTTTATCCACAGCTACTATGTGCCGCTCTGCGACGACACCGCCGCCGCGACCGAGTACGGCATCCGCTACTCCTCGGCACTGCAGCGCGACAACTTCTACGCCACGCAGTTCCACCCCGAGAAGAGTGGCAGCGTGGGCGAGACGATCCTGCGCAACTGGCTGGCCCATTCTTAACTTTTAACTTTTCACTTTTCACTTTCTTATGGAACTGATTCCTGCCATCGACATACTGGGCGGACAATGCGTGCGGCTGCGACAGGGTGACTACGGACAAAAGACTGTCTATGACGAGTCGCCGGTGCGCATGGCCCACAAACTGGAGGAGATGGGTGTGACGCGACTGCACATCGTCGATCTAGACGGAGCAAAGTCGAAGCACATCGTCAACGAGCAGGTGCTGCGCGAGATTTGCGCCACGACACGGCTGACCGTCGATTTCGGCGGAGGCATCAAGACCGACGACGACATCAGTCGTGCCTTCTCGGCCGGCGCACGAATGGTCACCGTGGGCAGCATCGCCGTTCAGCAGCCGGAGCTGTTTGAGCAGTGGCTCCACCACTTCGGCAGCAACCACATCATCCTCGGCGCCGACGTGCGCGACGGACGCATCAGCATCAATGGGTGGCTGGAGGACTCAACCGAGGAACTCATCCCCTTCCTGCAGCGCTATGTCCGGATGGGTGTGCACAACGTGCTCTGCACCGACATCTCGCGCGACGGTATGCTTCAGGGACCCTCCATCGAACTCTACCGCCAGGTGATGGCCGAGTTTCCCGACCTTCACCTCATCGCCAGCGGAGGTGTCTCGTCGGCCGACGACATCCGCGCACTCGAAGAAGCAGGTGTGCCAGCCGTCGTGTTCGGCAAAGCCCTGTACGAAGGGAAGATTGACCTGCGGAGTCTCTTGGCAGTCTAAACTTTTCACTTTTAACTTTTCACTTTTCACTTTTCCCTTTTCATTTTTCATTTTTCACTTTTAACTTTTAACTTTCCATTTTCCCCATGGCTCTTGCAAAGCGTATCATTCCCTGCCTCGACATCAAGGACGGCACGACCGTCAAAGGCACAAACTTCGTGAATCTTCGCGAGGCGGGTGACCCTGTGGAGCTGGGTAAACAATACAGCGAACAGGGCGCCGACGAACTGGTCTATCTGGACATTACAGCCAGCCATGAGGGACGCAAGACCTTCACCGCACTCGTCGAACGCATCGCTCGCGAAATCAACATTCCGTTCACCGTCGGCGGCGGCATCAACGAACTCGCCGACGTGGAGCGGATGCTCATGGCCGGTGCCGACAAGGTGAGCATCAACAGCGCTGCCTTGCGCCGTCCCGAACTCATCGACGAAATTGCCCGTCACTTCGGTTCGCAGGTATGCGTCGTCGCCATCGATGCCCGGGAAGAAGAAGACAAATGGACCTGCTACCTCAACGGTGGTCGCATCCCGACCGACCGCGACCTCTTCGACTGGGCGCACGAGGCTAACGAACGCGGCGCCGGCGAAATCCTCTTCACCAGCATGAACCACGACGGAGTGAAGCAAGGCTTTGCCAACGATGCCCTGCGCCAGCTCAGCGACACGCTCAGCATCCCCGTCATTGCCTCGGGCGGTGCCGGACGACGAGAGCACTTCCTCGATGTCTTTACCGAAGGACATGCCGACGCAGCCCTCGCAGCCAGCGTCTTCCACTTCGGCGAAATCCCAATCCCAGAACTGAAACAATATCTCTCAAACAACGGAATAGAAATACGACTATGAACATTGACTTTCAGAAAATGAACGGCCTTGTGCCCGCCATCATACAGGACGCTCGCACACAGAAAGTGCTGATGCTCGGCTTCATGAACGAAGAAGCCTATCAGAAAACCGTCGAGACAGGACTCGTCACCTTCTACAGCCGCACTCGCAAGACGCTGTGGACGAAGGGCGAGACGAGCGGCAACACACTGACGGTCAAGGAAATCCTCAACGACTGCGACCAGGACACGCTGCTCATCAAGGCAGTGCCCGCCGGACCTGTATGCCACACCGGTGCCGACACTTGCTGGAACGAGACCAACGACAATCCCGTGCAGTTCCTCACAGAGCTGCAACGATTCATCGAAAAGCGCCACGAGGAAATGCCCGAAGGTTCCTATACCACAAGTCTCTTCCGCGACGGATGCCACCGCATGGCGCAGAAAGTGGGCGAGGAAGCCCTCGAAGCCGTCATCGAAGCCGTGGCCGAAAACAACGAACGACTCGTGTATGAAGCCTCCGACATGCTCTACCACCTCATCGTGCTGCTCACATCGAAAGGCCTGAGCATCGAGGACCTCTGCCGCGAACTGCGGGAGCGCCACGACCCGACATGGCATAAACACTAAACAACAGTATGCTCATTAATTACAATTCTGTCAACGTCTATCAGGAGGCTCAGGAAGTGCTGAGCAACATCAACTTCCAGGTCGAGAAAGGCGAATTCGTGTATCTGATTGGCAAGGTGGGCAGCGGAAAGAGTTCGCTGCTCAAGACGCTGTATGGCGAACTGCCCCTGCACGAAGGCGAGGCCCACGTCATGGGTTTCGACCTTCTGCACCTGAAGCAGAAACACCTGCCGCAGCTGCGACGCCGCCTCGGAGTCATCTTCCAGGACTTCCAGCTGCTCACCGACCGAACCGTCGAAGCCAACCTGCGCTTCGTGCTCCGTGCCACGGGCTGGAAAAACAACGTTGACATCACCCAGCGCATCCAGGAAGTGCTCGACCTCGTCGGCATGAGCACCAAAGGATATAAGTACCCCAACGAACTCTCGGGCGGCGAACAGCAGCGCATCGCCATCGCACGTGCCATCCTCAACCGTCCCGAGCTCATTCTTGCCGACGAACCGACGGGCAACCTCGATGCCGAGACCAGCCGCAACATCACCGAACTCCTGCACAAAGTGTGCGAACAGGGCTCGGCCGTGGTGATGATCACCCACAACCTCCACCTGCTCGATATGTTCCCAGGACGGGTGTACCAATGCAAGGATCACCATCTCACCGAAATCGTTGACACAGGAGACGAAGCCGACGGCTACGAACCCATCGACGACGAAGAGGACACCATCGACGACTGAACAGGAAAGTGGAAAGTGAAAAGTGAAAAGTGAAAAGTGGAAAATAAAAAATAACAACACAGATATGAAAGTATTGAAATTCGGCGGTACGTCAGTAGGTACACCGCAGCGCATGAAAGACGTCGTCAGACTCATCACCGACGGCGAGCAGAAAATTGTGGTGCTCTCGGCCATGTCGGGAACCACCAACACGCTGGTAGAGATTTCGGACTACCTCTACAAAAAGAATCCCGAGGGAGCTAACGAAACCATCAACCGACTGGAGGCCACCTACAGACGGCACATCGACGAACTCTATACGAAAGAAGAAACCAAGCAGCAAACGCTGGCCTTCATCAAGGAAGAGTTCGACTACCTGCGTTCCTTCACCAAGGGCATCTTCACGATGTTCGAAGAGAAAATCATCGTCGGACAGGGCGAAATCATCTCCACGACGATGGTGACAAACTACCTGCTCGAACAAGGCTACAGCGCCTGTCTGCTGCCCGCCCTCGAGTTTATGCGCACCGACAAGAACGGTGAGCCTGACCTCGAGTACATCCGCGAGAAGCTGCACATGCAGTTGGACGAACAGCCCGACAAAGAAATCTACATCACACAGGGCTTCATCTGCCGCAATGCCTACGGCGAAGTGGACAACCTGCAGCGTGGCGGCAGCGACTACACGGCCTCATTGCTCGGTGCTGCAGTCGATGCGACGGAAATCCAAATCTGGACCGACATCGACGGCATGCACAACAACGACCCCCGATTTGTTGAAAACACACGCCCCGTCGCCCACCTCCACTTTGAAGAGGCAGCCGAGCTGGCGTACTTCGGCGCCAAGATTCTGCACCCGACGTGCATCCAGCCTGCCAAGTTTGCCGGCATTCCCGTCAAACTCCTCAATACCATGGACCCCACGGCGCCTGGCACCATCATCAGCAACGAAACCGAACAGCAGAAGATTAAGGCCGTGGCTGCCAAGGACAACATCACTGCCATCAACATCACATCGAGCCGCATGCTGCTGGCCTATGGTTTCCTGCGCAAGGTGTTTGAAATATTCGAGAACTACAAGACGTCCATCGACATGATCTGCACCAGCGAGGTCGGTGTGTCGGTCAGCATCGACAACACCACCAACCTCACGCAGATTGTCAACGAACTGAAGAAGTTCGGCACCGTACGCATCGACCAGGACATGTGCATCATCTGCGTCGTAGGCGACCTCGACTGGCAGAACGTAGGCTTCGAAGCCGATGTAGCCAGCGCCCTGCACGACATTCCCGTGCGGATGATCAGCTATGGCGGTTCGAACCACAATATTTCGTTCCTCGTCTCAGCAAACGACAAGAAACGCGCACTTCAGGCTCTGAGCGACAAACTGTTTGATTGACATCAGACGTTTTTTTCGCCAAGACAATGATGAAGCGAGTGTGTTCAGTATGCTGCGATACCATCGCAACACCCTAAACCCCACATTCACAATGAACATCGACAACATTCAAGGCACACGCACCCCATTCTACCTCTACGATACCGACCTGCTACGCACGACACTCGCGGCGTTGCAGGCCGAGTTGCATCATCACCCCAACTACGTGGTTCACTACGCCGTCAAGGCCAATGCCAACCCATGCATCCTCCGCGAAATCAAGGCTGCAGGACTGGGAATCGACTGTGTGAGCGGAGGTGAGATACGAACTGTGCTCGATGCAGGTTTCCGCCCTGAGCAGATTGTCTTTGCCGGTGTCGGGAAGGCAGATTGGGAAATCCAGCTCGGACTCGACCATGGAATCTTCGCCTTCAACGTCGAAAGCGTCCCCGAACTCGAGGTCATCAGCCACCTGGCACAGCAGAGCAAGAAGACTGCCAACATCTGCCTGCGCATCAATCCGAACGTAGGGGCACACACCCACGAACTGATTTCGACGGGACGTGCCGAGGACAAGTTTGGCATCGACATGCGCGACATGGCCGACGTCATCCGCCTGTGCCATACCCTTCCTCATCTACGTCTGCGCGGTCTTCACTTCCACATCGGCAGCCAGATTCTCGACATGGACGATTTCGTCCAACTGGCAGAGCGCATCAACGAACTGCAGGCCGAACTGGCACGGCAGGGAGTCGCCGTCGAAGTCATCAACGTGGGCGGCGGACTGGGCATCGACTACGACCAGCCGAACGAAAACCCCGTGCCCGACTTCCGCAGTTTCTTCAACGCCTACGCCCAGCACCTCCACCTGCTGCCTGGCCAGGAGCTGCATTTCGAGCTCGGACGTGCCATCGTCGGGCAGTGCGGTTCGCTCCTTACCCGTGTGCTCTACGTGAAGGAGGGACATGAGCAACGCTTTGTCATCGTCGATGCAGGCATGACCGAACTGATACGTCCTGCCCTCTACCAGGCTCAGCATAAGATCGAGAACATCACACAGACGCAGAACCTACGGCTCACCGACTGGCAGTTCCTCGATGCCGACACAGCCCTCTACGACGTAGTTGGCCCCATCTGCGAGTCGAGCGACGTCTTTGCCCGCGACATTACCCTACCCCTCACCCGTCGCGGCGACCTGTTGGCCATCCGTTCGGCCGGTGCCTACGGCGAGACGATGGCCTCTTGCTACAACTGTCGTCCACTGCCTGCCACCTATACCATCGAAGAACTTTCCAGCACACTCGACGACGAAGCATAACAGTACGACATTCTGTCTATGAAAAAACTAAACAGGAAAGAGCTGCAGTCGCGCTACAAGGCATGGCGGGAAGAACCCATCCTGTACAGCTTTGACCCTACGACGACCCACCACTGTGCCAACTGCGATCACGACTTCACAGGCAACTTCTGTCCTTATTGCGGACAAAAGCACGACATGGGCAGTGTGACGTGGAAGAGCATCTGGCAGGAGTTCCTCAACGTGTGGGGCATGGGCGGACGCTCAATGCTCTATTCGCTGTGGCAGCTGCTGTGGCGTCCAGGCTACTTTATCAGCGACTACATCAACGGCCGGCGCCAAGTTTCGTTCCCGCCGGTGAAGATGATGTTCCTCGTGTCCCTGTTCTATGTCCTGATGAAGAACTATGTGCTGCCGGAAAAAGTTTTCAATCCAACTACCACTCCCAAGTCTGGCGACATCCTGCAGCCCCTCTTCGACTTCATCAGTTGGATGGACGTACATCAGGACTGGGGCATGCTGGTCAGCTCAATCGCGTTGATTCTGCCCACGTGGTTCATCTTCCGAGAGTCGCCACGCAACACGCGCCACACCATTCCGCAGGGCTTCTTCATCCAGGTGATGATGAGCACGATGTCGATGCTCTTCTCCATTGTCAGCGATGTGGTAGGTCCGTTCATACTCGTCACCTGCGTATGGGGCATCGTCGCCACGAAGCAATTGTTTGGCTATGGCTGGTGGGGAACGATATGGCGCTGTGGCTTACTGCTCGTGAGCATGATTTTCTTTGCCCTCACGGTTACTGGACTATTCAACATAGCTGTATCTTTGATCAGCGGCGACTACAGTGAATTTGAAGAACACATCATGGTAGCCCTCGTGTTCGGAGTATTCCTCTTCTATACCCTACTCGTAGCCTACTGTTTCAACAACAACCTTCGGCAGAAATATGGCGTATGGGGCAGCATTTGGCGCATTGCAGTATTCATGCTGCTGCCTCCCATCCTGCTGTTTCTGACAATCTTCCTCTACGAAGGCTTCACCGAGGGTTGGGACGAAATGTTTAACGACTGACAACTTGCCCCGCTCCTATGTGCCACTCTGTCACCTCCACCGTCGGAAAGGCAGTGTGGCACTGACTTTGAGCCAGAACATAACAGATAGAAAAATATTTATCGACATGAAAAAGATTGATATAGAAAACGAAGAAGAGAAGCTGGACGAGCAGACACAAGCAACTGCCGACGAACAGCAAGCAGAGGCGACTGCTGCTGAGCAGCCGCAGAGTGAGGAAGAACAGCTGACGCCCGAGGCACAGCTCGAAAAGGCTCAGGCCGAGATTGCAGAGTGGAAGGACAAGTATCTGCGCCAGGCTGCCGAGTTCGACAACTACCGCAAGCGTGTGGTCCGCGAGAAGGCCGATCTCATCCGCAACGGCGGCGAACGTGTGATGACAGCCATCCTGCCCATCATCGACGACTTCGAACGTGCACACGAAAACATGGACCGCATGGAGGACGTTGCTGCCGTCAAGGAAGGCGTGGCACTCATCATCGACAAGTTCCTCAATGCGCTCAAGCACGAGGGCTTGGAGAAGATTGACGCCGTGGGCCAGCCCTTCGACGTCGATTTCCACGAAGCCATCGCCATGGTGCCTGGCCAACCCGACAAGATGCGCGGCAAGGTGCTCGACTGTGTGCAGACCGGCTACAAACTCAACGACAAGGTGATTCGTCACGCCAAAGTAGCCGTGGCAGAATAGCAGACCCTCCCCCTTACTTCATTAAATGACAACAATTCACACAATTCTATAACCCTTAACCCTTCTAACCTCTCCCCTCCCTCGCAGGGAGGGGTTAGGGGGAGGGTCTTTGATAATGGCAAAGCGCGACTACTATGAAGTGCTGGGCGTGGAGAAGAACGCCAGCGAAGACGAAATCAAGAAGGCCTACAAACGCATGGCCATCAAATACCATCCCGACCGCAACCCTGGTGATAAGGAGGCGGAAGAGAAGTTCAAAGAGGCTGCCGAAGCCTATGAAGTGCTACACGACCCGCAGAAACGTCAGCGGTACGACCAGTTCGGCTTCGACGCCGTGAGCGGTGCGGCCGGCGGAGGAGGATTCAGCGATGTGAACGACATCTTCTCCCACTTCGGCGACATCTTCGACGACCTCTTCGGCGGAGGCGGGTTCAGCGGATTCGGCGGAGGCTTTGGCGGAGGCTCACGCGGCGGTCGTCGCAAGCCCGTCTATAAAGGCCGCGACCAGCGTCTGCGCGTCGAACTCACCTTGCAGGAGATTGTCAACGGCACCACCAAGAAGTTTAAGATTAAGAACGACGTACAGTGCGAGCATTGTCACGGCTCAGGCAGCGAAGACGGAAAGATCGAAACCTGTCCGACCTGTCATGGTAGCGGTAGCATCGTACGCACCACGCAGACAATGTTCGGCATGATGCAGAGCCAGAGCGTCTGTCCCGACTGCCACGGCGAAGGCACCATCATCAAGAACAAGTGTACCCACTGCCACGGCGAAGGCATCTGTCCTGGCGAAAGCATCATCGAAGTGAACTTCCCCGCAGGTCTGGCCGAAGGCATGGTGCTCAACCTCGACGGCAAGGGCGGTGCTGGTCCGCACAACGGTGTGCCTGGCGACCTGCAGATCATTATCAAGGAAAAGGAAAAGGAAGACGACACCTTCCTGCGCGACGGCAACGACCTCGTCTATAACCTCCTGCTCACCATTCCGCAGGCCACACTTGGTTGCTCGCTCGAGGTGCCCACCATCGACGGCAAGGCGAAAATCAACATTGCCCCTGGCACCCAGCCTGGCACCGTGCTCCGTCTGCGCGGCAAGGGCATTCCCGAGGTGCAGGGCTACAATCGCGGACAGCGTGGCGACGAAGTCATCAACATCAGCGTCTATATGCCCGAAACACTCTCGAAGGACGAGAAGGAGGCGATGAAGCGTTTTGCCGACAGCGACAACTTCCAGCCCACCGACAGCATTAAGAAAAAGATATTCCAGAAGTTCCGCTCGTACTTCGAATGACGTACCAAGACGCTCTCAACTATCTATACACCCGCACGCCGCTGTTCCAGAACCAGGGGGCAGGTGCCTACAAGGAAGGGCTGAGCAACACGCTCGCCCTCGACGCCCACTTCGGTCATCCGCACCGTTCGTACAAGACCATCCATGTGGCCGGGACGAACGGCAAGGGAAGTGTGAGCCACACGCTGGCGAGCATCCTGCAGGAGGCTGGCTACCGCGTCGGACTCTACACCTCTCCCCACCTCGTCGATTTCCGCGAGCGCATCCGTGTGAACGGCGAGATGATACCGAAGCGCCGCGTCATCGACTTTGTCCGAAAGGAAAAAGCCTTTTTCGAACCCCTCTACCCTTCCTTCTTTGAAGTCGTCACCGCCCTCGCTTTCAAGTATTTCGAGGAACAGAAAGTTGACGTGGCGGTGATTGAGGTCGGGCTGGGCGGACGCCTCGACTGCACGAACATCATTCAGCCTGAGTTCTGCGTCATCACCAACATTTCCTTCGACCACGTTGCCCTGCTCGGCGACACGCTGGCGAAGATTGCCAGCGAGAAAGCCGGCATCATCAAACCCCACGTTCCCGTTGTCGTCGGAGAACACACCGACGAGACGCGGCCTGTGTTTGAAGGCAAAGCCAATTCCCTACATTCCCCCATCATCTTTTCCGAAGACACACCCCAAACGGCTCCCTTCGACGTCGAACTCAAAGGTCTTTGCCAGCAGAAGAACACCAACACCCTGCTCCACTGCCTACCTTTCCTTCAAAAATCTTTTCCGAAAGTGACGGAGCAGCACATCCGCGACGGCTTTGCGCACGTCATTGAGAACACCCACCTCATGGGTCGCTGGCAGACGCTCCGCACCCGTCCCACCGTCGTCTGCGACACAGGGCACAACGTCGGCGGCTTCCAATACATTGTAAGAAGCCTCCCCCCTGCCCCCTCCCAAGGAGGGGGAGTACAAACCAGCGGAGGACAAGTCCTCCCCCTATCGGGGGGAGTTAGAGGGGGGCTACTTCGCATCGTCCTCGGCATGGTGAACGACAAGGACGTGAGCGGTGTGCTGTCCATGTTGCCGCACGACGCCACCTATTATTTCTGTCAGGCCAGTGTGGCACGGGCTTTGCCTGCGACCGAGATGCAACAAAAAGCCGCAGCGTTTGGTTTGGAAGGTCGCGCCTTCCCCACCGTCGCTGCAGCCTATCGTGCCGCGCTCAGCGATGCCTCGCCCGACGACTTTATCTTTGTCGGCGGCAGCACTTTTGTCGTTGCCGACCTGCTTTCTGCAAGAAAGTAGAAAGTTTCCCCCTATACTTCTTTTCCACGGCAAAAGCGGTGGACGATGTGACGATCATCACCCGTGTAGATGAAGCGCTCAAGACGTTGCTCGAGCGTGTAGTCCTCGGGATAGAGGTCGTGGTCGTCGATGACAAGCGCGTCGAAGTCGTAGCCTTCCTCAAAACTTCCGACACGTCCGAAGAAACTGCCGCCCCCTTTTGTAGCCATCCAGAAAGCCTCGGACAAAAGGAGGAAAGGCATGTCGTGGTTGCGCTGATAGTGCATCTTGCTCACCTGTATGGCATAGACCATCGTGCGGAAGATGCTGAGGTCGTGGCCTCCGCTGATGTCGCTACCCAAGCCGACACGGATTCCCTCGTCGAGGAACGTGCGGATAGGCGCCATGCCTGAGGCGACATTGAAGTTGGACGTGGGGCAGTGGGCCACCATCACGTCACCTTCCTTCATCAGCCGTCGCTCTGCGGCATCGCTCCACACACAGTGGGCCATCACGGTCGGCGTCTGTCCGAACAGTCCGTAGCGACGATAGGCATCGCCGTAACCGAGTGCGTCAGGCTCCAGTTGGTGCACACTCGCCACCTCCGCGAGGTTCTCCGACAGATGCGACTGAACGGGCAGCCCATAGCGGCTGGCCAGTTCGCCGCAAGCCTTCAGCATGGCAGGCGTACAGGAAGGAATGAAACGCGGGGTGACGATGGGGCGTACCAGAGATTGAGGATCGGAATACTCCGTAGCCAGTTGCTCCATGCCGCTGACAGCCTCATCAACCGTCTCGATAAGGCTGTCAGGACAGTTGCGGTCCATCGCCACCTTACCCACCAGCGCCCCCATGCCCGCCTCGCTGAAGAGTCGCATCAGACGGCGCGTTCCCTCCGTATGGACTGTGGCAAAGACAGCGGCACGCATCGTGCCCACACGACGCAGATGGCTGACGAAGCGGCTGTAAATGCGTTCGGCGTAGTCAGTGTCAGCAAACTTCGCCTCCTCGGGAAAGGTGTAATGCTCCAGCCAGGGCAGGAGTTCCATGTCCATGGCGATGCCTTGATTGTGATATTGCGCGGCATGGACGTGAACGTCGTTCATGGCAGGAATCAGCAGTTTGCCCGTGTAGTCCACCACTTCTGCGTCTGGCCAACCCAGGCTGTCGCGGTCGGCAGCCACACGACAGACGCGACCGTCGTCGCCTACAGCCACATAACCGTCTTCGATTATTTCAAAGCAGTCTTTCTGTTTGGTATATAGGATGTTTGCACGATAAATCTTTTTCATTCTTCTGTTTTCATTAGTAAACACAGCTGCAAAATTAGTTTTTTTATTTCTGAAATAAAACATTTTTGAACAAAAAAATTATGATTATCCGCAATCATACCACTAACTATCCCACGCAGAGACGCAGAGTGCGCAGAGGTTTTTTTTCTACTCGATGTCTGCGCCCACAGAGACGCGCCGTTACGGCG
>ONOG01000019.1 GCA_900319385.1 uncultured Prevotellaceae bacterium
AGGGACTTACTTTTGGAAAACGCAACTCACTATCGCATATAATCAGCGATTGAAAGCCACTTCTTTAACAATAAAAACTTTTACCGGACACCAATAATAATTTATCCAAATTTCTTTCAGTTAAGTGCCAATGACCTTTCAGGGATAAACAAAGATGAGCAGCCGGTCGCGGCTGCTCATCTTCGGTTTGTGGGGGTCAACTACCAAGTGTCGTAGGCTATTTCTTTCCCACCATCTCGAGAATCTTCTTGGCATCGGGGTCGCCTTCGGCACTCTTCTTGCGGAGGTCGGCAAGGATTTCCTTACCTTTCTTCTCGTTGCGGATGGCTTTGTTGAACCAATACTTGGCTTTGACGGGGTCGGCTGCGGTGCCCTTGCCCTTCATGTAGCATTCGCCGAGGTCGAGCTGCGCCTCGCCATTGTCCTGCTTGGCAGAGAGGGTGAAGAGCTCGAAGGCGCGCTTGTTGTCCTTAGGCACACCCTTACCCTTGCGGTAGCAGCGGCCGAGTTCGTACTGACCTTTGTGGTAGTCCTGGGCGGCAGACTTCTGATACCAGAGGAAGGCGGTGTGGTCGTCTTCCTCCACGCCGTAGCCTTTGGCATAGCACTTGCCCAGACGATACTGAGCCTTCTTGTGGCCTTTCTCGGCGGCAGCACGTAGTTTGGGAACGGCTTCGTTGTATTTCTTTTGGTCGTAGAGAGCCTTTCCTTGTTCGTAAAGGCGATCTGCGCTCTGTGCCGTGGCACTGAGTGCGAGCAGCAGGAAGCTGCAAAGGAGAATGATTGTCTGTTTCATTGAATGTTGAGAGTTTAGTGTGATAATGTTTTGGGTTTAGGGTTTAGAGTTTAGAGTTTAGAGTTGAAAGCCATGCAGCAAGTTCATCGAGCATCTGCTGGTGGTAGGTGAAATTGGTGCGGAATCCGAAGCCGTGGCCTCCGGTGGGCCAGAGGTGGAGGGCTGCGGGGATGCCTGCCTGACAAAGAGCGCTGTAGTAGGCGACGGCGTTGGGCAGGGGTGGTACGGCTCGGTCGTCGCTGGCAGCCAGGAGGATGGCAGGTGGTGTCTGCCCTGCCCGAACCTGAAGTTGGTTGCTGAAGGCTGTGACGAGTGCCTGATCGTCGCGCTGCGTGCCCAGCAGGTTCTGTGCGGAACCTTCGTGTGTGCCTTCTCGGGCCATGGTGACGACGGGATAGAAGAGGATCTGAAAGTCGGGACGGGCGTCGTCAGCAACATGGGTAGCAACGGTCGTGGCGAGGTGACCGCCTGCCGAACTGCCCATGATGCCTATCTGATGGGGATTGATACCATATTCTGAAGCATGGCTGCGCAGATGGAGCATGGCATTGGTGGCGTCGGCGTAGGGGATGCTGCGATCGCCGTGGGGCATACGGTAGGTGAGTACGAAGCAAGCAATGCCCCGTGCGTTGAACCACGGTGCCCAGTCGTAGCCCTCGTGCTGCATGGCCAGGTGGGCATAGCCGCCGCCAGGGAGCACGAGCACGACCCGTCCGTCGGGCTCGGCAGGGATGAAACCTTCCATGTGGGCACTGCCGTCGGGGGTGAGATCGACTTTCACTTGCCGTTGTGCTGCGGCACTTGCGGCGATGAGCGAGAGAAGTAGCATGAGGAAAAGTTGTCGCATCATTTGTGTAGAGTAAAGATAAACTTGAGGCCGTGAGGCTGATTCTGTTCGGCATGGATTTCGCCTCCGTGCAGCTGGACGGCATTCTTGACGATAGACAGTCCCAGTCCTGTGCCGCCCAACTTACGGCTGCGTCCCTTGTCGAGTCGGTAGAAGCGTTCGAAGAGTCGTGAAAGATGCTCGAGCGGTACGCCGACCCCGTTGTCGCTGAAGGTGAACTGCCAGTAGCGCATGTGCTGTTCGGCCGCCAGTTCCATCGTGGCACCTCGTCCGGCATACTTGATGGCGTTATCGACAAGATTGCGGAAAATGCTATAGACGAGCGTGGCGTTGCCGTGGATAATAACCTCGTTCGGCAGGCAGTTGCGCAGCGTCATCTGGTGCTGTGCTACGCTGAGCTGGGTTTCGAGGACGATGTCGGAGAAGATTCGGGCGACGTCGATTCGCTCCTTATTGATCAAATCGGGAGCGAAGTCCATGCGGTTGAGGGTCGAGATGTCCTGCAACAGGTGGGTGAGACGTTCGGCCTGGGTGTGGGTACGTTCGATAAACTGTCGCTCGGTCTGCGAGTCGATATTGGGGTTTTCGAGCAGTGTCTCCGTATAGCCGAGGATACTGGCAACGGGGGTCTTGAGTTCGTGAGCGATGTTCTGGGTGAGTTGCCGGCGCAGGATGTTTTCCTTCTGAGCCTGTTCACGGCTGATGCGCTCGTCCATGCGGTGGGCATAGCGCAGAAGGATGAGGGCAAGAATGAAAAGAACGACCAGTCCGACACCCAGCATGTGCCAGTCCCACGTGTCGGACAACGGTGCCCAGACGCGTCGGTCGAAGTCGTTGAAGATAATGAAGAAGCCGCCGTAGAAGATAAAGATGGTCAGCACGGTGATGAACATCTTGCGGCCTTCGGTCAGTTTTTTCATTCTTAAAGAGGGAGAGGACTAATGTACGAAGAACGAAGAACCACGGAGGGAGATGTACTGCAGCAGCGATACTTTGTACCTTACTTTGTACTTAGTAAATTGTACTTTGTACAGTATTTTATTGTGCTTATCGCTGGTCGCTCTCGGTGGCGAAGTAGTAGCCGTAGCCGATGCGTGTGCAGATGCACTGGGCATAGCGGCCAATCTTCTTGCGCATACGGGTGATGTTGACATCGACGGTGCGTCCGGTAACGACGACGTCGCGCGGCCAGATGGCTTCGATGAGCTGCTGACGCGAGAACACTTCACCCTTGCGGCTGAGCAGGAGGGTAAGGAGTTCGAACTCGGTACGCGTGAACTGCACCTCTTCGCCGTCGATGGTGACCGACTTGCACTGTGGGTCGAGCACAAGGCCCTCGTGGGTGAGCAGATTGGCAGTGGGGTCGTCGTGGCGCGAAGTGCGATTGAGCACAGCCTTCACACGTGCAAGGACCTCGCGCACGGAGAAAGGCTTGGCGATGTAGTCGTCGGCTCCGATACTGAATCCGCGGAGGGTGTCGCGCTCGGTGTCTTTGGCCGTGAGGAAGATGATAGGGACTTCGGCAGTCTGTCGGTCAGCCTTCAGCTGCTTGGCAAACTCAAAGCCCGACATGCCGCCCATCATGACGTCGAGCAGCAGTAGGTCGCACTTGGCAATGTCCATCGTCAGAGCTTCTTCGGCCGAATAGGCAACGCTGGCGTCGTAGCCGACCGACTGCAGATTGAATTGGAGGATTTCACACAAGTCTGGCTCGTCGTCGACGATGAGGATGTGCTTTCTCTTTTCCATGGCGAATAGGGATTATGATTGCTGCAAAGGTAAAGAATTATCTCGAAAAAACGAAAAAAACGAGGTGCAAATCACGACAGGCGTGCCTGTACGACGTTGACGACATAGTCGCCGAGCTTCTCGCATTCGCTCACCATGTCGGTGTACATCGTGCCGACGGCGTAGTCGTAGCGATGCTCGTTGATGGCCTGGATGTTCTCCTGCTTGAGTCGGTCGCGCAGGGCATTGATGTCGTTTTCGATGCGATAGGTCTCGTTCAGGCTGAAGTCCTCGCGGCGTCCTTCCATCACTCGGTTCATCTGCGTCAGACTCTCGTCGGTGAGTTTCAGCATCTGTCCGAGGTTGTACTCGAGCTCGTCGGTGAAGGATTTTCCGCTCAGCTTCTTACGGTTGAGCGTACGTGCAAGGTTGTAGCAGGCGTCGCCGATGCTCTCGATTTCGCTGATTTCGCGCATCATCTGACGAATCTTTCCCTTCGACTCGTCGGAGAGGTGGGCATCGCTCACCTGCTCCAGGTACTGGGCAATCTCGATCTCCATGTTGTCGCTGATGCCTTCATACTTCTCGATGCGCGTATAGAGCTTGTTGAATTCCTTGTCGTCGCTGCCTTCGCGTGCCATATTGTGAAGAGTCATCACCATGCCGAACATGCGCTGGATGCGTTGTCCGAAGAGCACAATCTCACGCTGCGCCATGAAGACGGACAGTTCCGGAGTCTTCATCAGGCCGCCGGAGATGTAGCGCAGGCGGGTGTCCTCGTCGTCGGCATCGGGCTTCTGCTTGATGACAGCGCAGACGAGTTTCTCAATCTGGGGAATGAACCAAATGAGGATGGTGGTGTTGATGAGGTTGAAGCACGTGTGGAAGGCTGCCAGCACGAAGCTGAGCTTCGCTGCATTCGCCGCAAAAGCCTCAGCACCCACGACCTCTTTCTGCATTTCGAAGTCGTAGCCCACGAGCGAGCAGACCATGTTGACAAAGGGCTTGAACACCATCAGAATCCAGATAACGCCGAAGACGTTGAAGAACATGTGGGCAAAGGCGGCGCGACGTGCCTGTGTACCGGCCGACAGGGCGACGATGTTCGACGTGACCGTCGTACCGATGTTCTCACCCATCACCAGTGCGATGCCTTGGTAGATGGGCAACACGCCGCTCGAGCACAGAATCATCGTGATGGCCATCACGGCAGCCGACGACTGGACACACATCGTGAGCACACCGCCGATGAGCAGGAAGAGCAGGGTCGTTCCAAAGCTTTCGGGGTCGAAGCTTGAGAAGAAGTTCAGTACAGCAGGATTCTCGCCAAGGTTCATCTCGGTTCCCGCCTGACGCAACGTGCCCAGTCCGAGGAACATGAAGGCAACACCGAAGAGGAAGTCGCCCAGCACGCGGCGTTTCTTGCTATAGATAAGCACGATGGCAATCAAGAAGGCAGGATAGACCATCGACGTGATATTGAAGGTGAAACCTGCCGACATAATCCATGCGGTGAGCGTCGTGCCGATGTTGGCACCCATAATCACACTTATGGCTTGCCCAAGCGTGAGCAAGCCAGCACTTACAAACGACACAGTCATCACCGTCGTAGCCGTCGAGCTTTGCACTGCAGCCGTCACGCCGACGCCTGTCAGCATGCCGGTGAACCGATTCGTAGTCATGGCCCCTAAAACATGACGAAGTTGCGGACCGGCCATTTTCTGCAGTGCATCACTCATCGTCTTCATTCCATACATCAGCAGGGCCAACGAGCCCAGCAGCTGGAATGCAATCAACCAATAGTTTTGTTCCATTGTATGTAGGTATCGACACATACGGCAAGTCGATTCTGCACCATGCAGAGTTACGCCGTTTTCCGTCTTGTCCCGATTTCAGTTGCAAAGTTACGTCAACGCTACCGCCCAACGAAACAAAGCACGTTAAGTTTCTGTTACAATACGATTACAAAGCCAAAAAGTACATTCGCCGCTTCGCTTTACTTAAAATAAAGGCGTACCTTTGCACAGTCGTTGATCCAACGACCTTTCCTGCCCCTCCAAAGGACAGAGGGGGTCTTTCATTTTTAATCATTGACCACCCCCTCCTAAGGAGGGGAGTCCGGACCGGCAGGCTTTAATTTTTAATTTTTAATTATTAATCATTGACCACCCCCTCCTGAGGAGGGGAGTCCGGACCGGCAGGCTTTAATTTTTAATTTTTAATTTTTAATTTTCCTTTTGCTACTCCTCACCATTTTTCTCTACTTTGCCCTGCTCTACGGCATCAGCCTTCTGACGGCAGGAAAGAGCAACGACGACTTCTTCCGTGCGGGGCGTCGATCGCCGTGGCCCCTTGTGGCCTTCGGCATGGTGGGGGCCAGCATCTCGGGCGTCACCTTCGTCAGTGTGCCGGGCATGGTGATGCAGAGCGACATGACCTACTTGCAGATGTGCATGGGTTTCATCGTCGGCTATGCGGTCGTCGCATTCGTCCTCCTACCTTTATATTATAGGTACAACCTGACGAGCATCTATACCTACTTGGGTCAACGATTCGGCAACGTCAGCCGTCGCACCGGCGCGTGGATTTTCATGGTTTCGAAGATGACGGGCGCTGCTGCGAAGATGTACTTGGCATGCCTGGTGCTCGAACAGTTTCTGCACATTCCCTACATCGTCATCAGTCTCGGCGCACTGCTGCTCATCTGGCTCTACACACGGCGCGGAGGCATACGCACCCTGGTATGGACCGACGCCGTGCAGACGCTCTTTCTGCTGGTGGCAGCAGCCCTCATCTTGGTACAAGTGTCGAGCCAGCTCGACCTTTCGCCGAGCGAGGCATGGACAGCTGTGTGGGCCGACCCCCACGCCCGCATCTTTGAGTTCAGCGACTGGACGAGCCGTCAGCACTTCTGGAAACAGTTCCTCAGCGGCGTGTTTGTCGTCATCGTCATGACCGGACTCGACCAGGACATGATGCAGAAAAACCTCACCTGCAAAAGCCTGCGCGACGGACAGAAGGACCTCTGCAGCTACGGTCTGCTGTTCTTGCCTGTCAACTTCCTTTTCCTCGCCCTCGGCATCTTGCTACTCATGTTCTACGCCGCGCACCCCGAACTCGCCTTGCCCCAGCGGGGCGACGACCTGCTGCCCACGGCGGTCGGCAGCGGTATGCTCGGACAGACAGCCCTCGTCCTCTTCGCTCTCGGCATCGTCGCATCCGCCTTTTCCAGTGCCGACTCCGCACTCACCGCCATGACCACGAGCTGGTGCATCGACCTGGCACCCTCTGCCACCGAAAGCCCTGCCCTGCCCAACGCCGACGCCAAGCACCGCAAGCGGATTCACCTCGCCATGGCGGCAGCCTTCCTGCTCTGCCTCATCGCCATCCGTGCGGCGGGCAGCAGCAGTGTGCTCGACCTCATCTACATGCTCGTCGGCTACACCTACGGACCCCTGCTCGGGCTCTTTGCTTTCGGCATGACGACCCGCCGC
Source organism: uncultured Prevotellaceae bacterium (assembly GCA_900319385.1). GTDB lineage: Bacteria > Bacteroidota > Bacteroidia > Bacteroidales > Bacteroidaceae > UBA3839. The sequence continues at coordinate 6,866 of ONOG01000019.1, forward strand.
AGCATCCACGACCGCCTCGTGCCCTACATCGCCGTGGCCTCTCCCCTGCTCTGCTTCGTCATCGACGTCACAGCCGGACAGCTGTGGAACTATCGTTTTGGCTACGAACTGCTCCTGCTCAACGGGCTGCTCACCTTCGTCGGCCTACTATTCATTCAAAAAAAACGCGCAACTTATTAAAATTTAATGTCACATTTGGCGGTTTTCTGTCAAATTCGTACCTTTGCGGCGGTGTATGCACATTGCAGCGACGCCGAAATTCATCTATCATTCACTTCTAACCAACTCACTGTATGAAGAAAGCTTACTTCATTCTGCTGGCAGCCCTCATGCTGGGTATGTCGGCACAGGCGCAGAGCATTCCACGTCCGAAAACCTTCTCGGGTCAGCCCGTCGATGGCGGACAGTTCGTGCTGGTCAGCGCCTACAACACCAACAACTTCAGCCACCGCACAGGCTGGGACGGCGCCGTCTATTTCGGTAACGACGTCGAGTATGAATTCACAGCCGAGTCGCAGGATGACGGCACGTGGACGTTCTACGTCCTGAAGGGCGAGGACAAGCACTACATGCACATGCCCGATGGCAGCGGCAACCTGAACTCCTCCGACCACGACACTCAGAACATCCGGACCGAACCTGCCTACTGGTATGTCGAGAACGGCGACTTCGCCGGATTCGTCAAGTTGAAACCAGGCGCAGGCAACTCCGAGGCTTCGCAGCCCTACTACCTCCACCTGAACGCCAGCGGTGAATACTTCGTCATCAGCGAACCCGTGAACGGTGGCGGTTGGTATCCTGACTATGCAGGCGGTGCCGAGCCCAATCCCGACCCCGACGGCGCGACAGACTACCTGGAGGACGAGACCGGCCGCGCTGTAATGGCCGACCACACCAGCGAGAACTGGGCCTTCATCGCCAAGACAGACTTTCCGCTCTTCCGGCTCGTCAACAACACTTACAAGGCTTTGGACGAGCTGAGCACCACCGCCGCACTGGACGTCACCTACTACACAGGCTACCAAGCCACGATCGATGCAGCGCTGACACTCTACAACAATGGCGATGTCACGGAAGAGAATGCCCAGACCATCATCGACATGATTCAGGCCAAGAAGGCCCTGCACGACCTGCTTGAAACTGCCCGCCTCACAGAAGGAATGGACATGGCCCTGTATCAAGCTATCAGCAAGGCACAGACTGCTTTCAACGAGAAGACGGCTACCGACGACGTGAACGCCGCAACAGCTGAACTGCAGGAAGCACTCGACGACTTCAACATGGGAACGGGCGACTACACCAGCCTCGTCAAGAACCCCTCGTTTGAGGACCTCAGCTCGCAGGGTGGCGCCATGACCTCTAACGTAGCTGCACCTCCGACAGGTTGGAACGTCTATATCAACGGCACTCAGGTAACGACAGCCGACGAAGTGCGCAATGCCGGCATTGCCAACTGGCACGGCATCAACGACGACTGCGACGGCGCGAAGGACGGCCTCTACGGCTTCGGCCTGTGGACCGCAGCTGTGCCCGACTACGAGATCTCGCAAGTGCTCGAAGGCCTCGACTGTGGTACATACACCATCACAGCCGGTGTCATGGTCGGTGCCAACGGCAGTGGCAGCCGCCGCACCACACAGCGTCTGTTCGGCAACTACAACACAACCTACTTCGGCCACGCATACGACTACAACGAGAGCGAACTGAAGAAGGGCGACGTGAAGGCTTTCGCCGATCTCGACGAGATAGTTACCGACCGCACGATGCAGGATATGTCGGTTCGCGCTTACGTCTATGACGGCAAACTTGTCTTCGGTCTGCGCACCGACCGCAATCTCGCAGCTGCCAACCGCGAGGCTGGCAACAGCGCCGGCGGCGACGGATGGTTCAAGGTCGATAACTTCCGCATCTCGAAGGAAGGCTACATCGCCAGCGATGCTGCAGCCGTGGCCAACAACTTCCTCGCTATGTTCAAGGCTTATAAAGACGAATACATGCAGAAGGAACTGACCGAACAGATGCAGACCCTCGTTGGTTCTTACAGCGAAGTGACTGCCGAGACACCGCAAGCCGACATCAACGCCCTCATCCTCTCGCTCGAAAGCAACATGGAGCTGCTCGCGAAGGTGGAAGAGTCCATCGCCGGCTATGCCAAACTGAGTGCTGCCATCGACGACGCCTACGCTCAGCTCGAAGAATACTACGCCTACAGCGGTGCCGACGCCTACGAAGCTAAGATTGAAGAAGGCGAAACAGCCCACGACGAAGGCACATTCGACAATGCTCAGATTGATGCCTACATCGAAGAGCTCAACCAACTGCTCGACGACATGATCAAGGGTGGCGTGGCCGAAGGCCAGTTCCTGAAAGTCATCAAGAACGGATCGTTCGAAGACCTCTCGGCGCAGGGCGTCGAAAGCGGCTCGACCGAGAACCCGCCTGTCGGCTGGACCCTGAAGCTGAACGGCGTGGAAGTGGCCAGCAAGGCTGAGTACAGCGCCACGGGTGCTGCCATGAACTGGTGCGCCATCAACAACGGCGACAACATCAATGCTGTTGACGAACTGGGTATGGCTTGGACCACACAGTACACCGACGGCACACACCTGTGGGGCATCTGGGCCGACAACATGCCCGAGGTGGAACTCTCGCAGACCATTACCGGACTGCCCGCAGGCACCTACAACCTCTACTGCGACATGGTTGTGCCCAACGACTGGAGCGGCTACAGCATCACCACACAGCGCATCTTCGCCAACCACTACGTCCAGATGTTCTCGAACGAGGGTCACTACTCCGAACTGAACGAAACCGAGGACATGAAGGCAGCCAAGAAGCGCGACTCCTACGACCCCGAAGCCGACGTCAAGTGCCTCACCTACGCAGGTTGGCAGTCGAACGAGGTTGAGGACTACGACGACGATGCCACCGACGTAGCATCGACCCTCTGCCCCTACACGATGTGCGTTACCTTCGGTGTGGGCGAGGATGGCGTAGCCGTCATCGGTTTCCGCACGAACAACATCGCCGCCGACGGCACAGCCCGCAAGCGCCCAGCCGACGGATGGTTCAAGCTCGACAACTTCCGTCTGCAGTTCGTATCGAGCGACATCCCGACCGCCATCAGCCAACTCAATGCTGAGGGTCAGGCTACCGACGTCGTAGCACGCCGCTACTTCACCGCCGACGGTCGCGAAGTGGCTCAGCCGCAGCGTGGCATCACCATCGTCAAGAGCGTGATGAGCGACGGCAGCGTCAAGAGCGTGAAGATTCTGAAGTAAGCCTTTTCACTGCTTCATACTGAGAGAGTGCGACCCCTGCGGCCGCACTCTTTTTTCTTATAGCTGCCTGAAAAAGGAAGTTCACCGCCCCCGAAACCCGCCACATCCGCAGCTGAAACCCGCCGCATCCGCCGACGAAACCCGCCGACGGCGCAGGAGAAAGTCGGCGACAGCGCAGGAGAAAGTCGGCGACAGCGCACAGAAAACTCAAAATATCATTGATATTTCTACAAATTCCAGTGAGATTCTTACAAATTCCAGTGAGATTTCTGAAAATATCGATGATATTTTGAGTTTTCTGCGCGGAGTCGTCGAGTGTGTTGCGCACCGCGGCTGTGTCTATTGCGCACCGTCAGCGGCTTTGGTGGGCACTCCACCAACTCTTTATTTTTGATTTGTCACTGAACTTTCGGAAGTCAAGGATAACCACGAATTTCGCGAATGACACGAATTATCCCTACTTTTTGGACCTATACAAGTGGAAAAAATGCGAGTAATTGCAATAAAAAATGACACGAATTAGCATACACGAAGAAAGGATTGTTCGTATCATTCGAGAAATTCGTGGTTTTTGATTCATCCGAAACTTGTATTTCTCACTTTTCACCTTGTACTTTTCACTTTTCACTTTTCACTTTTCACTTTTTTGTCGTACCTTTGCAGCGGCTTAAAAACGCACGGTTTTGGAAACAATACTTCTCATTCTGAAATTTCTTGTCGGACTCGTCCTCATCCTGAAGGGCGCCGACTGGCTCACCGACGGCGCTTCGTCCATTGCCCGTCGCTACGGCATCCCCACCATCGTCATCGGTCTGACCATCGTCGCCTTCGGTACGAGTGCGCCCGAACTGGTGGTCAGCATCGTTTCGGCCCTTGAAGGACAGACGGAAATGGCCATCGGCAACGTGGTCGGGTCGAACATCTTCAACTCCCTGGCCATCATGGGCACGACGGCTCTCATCTATCCCGTGGCGTGCAGCAGGAACAACATCCGCTACGACGTGCCGCTCTGCCTCGTGGCGAGCATCGCCGTCACGGCCCTCGCACTCGACGGCAACGCTGTCACGCGTGGCGACGGCATCGCCCTGCTCTGCTTCTTCACCATCTTCATGGCCTACACATTCAGCATTGCCAAGAAGCCACAGACGGAACAAAAGGAGGAAACGGCCGAAAAAACGGTCGAGATGCCGATGTGGAAGTCCGTCCTGCTCTTCCTCGTGGGCCTCGCCGGACTGGTGTTCGGTGGCGACTGGCTGGTCAATGGTGCTTCGGGACTGGCGCTGCAGATGGGCGTCAGCCAGTCGGTCGTGGCGCTGACCATCGTGGCTGGCGGCACATCGTTTCCCGAACTCGTTACCTCGATTGTCGCTGCGCGAAAGGGCGACACCGACATGGCGATGGGCAACGTCGTGGGCTCTAACATCTTCAATATCTTCATGGTACTGGGACTCTCCGCCACGATTGCCCCGCTTCAGCTGGGCAGCATCAGCCTGTGGGACTTCGGCGCGATGACCTTCGGTGCCCTGCTGCTGTGGGTGTTCTGCCGCTTCGGTCGTCGCTACCACTACGTCACACGCACCGAGGGCGCGCTGCTGCTGGTTTGTGCCGTGGCCTACTATGCGCGTGCCGTGCTTTCACAAAGTTAACAAGTTGACGAGTTGACAAGTTGACAAGTTGTTTCTTATCATCACTAAGTTGACGAGTTGACGAGTTGACAAGTTGTTTCTTATCATCACCAAACAACTCGTCAACTGGTCAACTCGTCAACTCGTTAACTTCTATTTTTTAATTTTTAATTTTTAATTCTTAATTTTTTGTCGTAACTTTGCAGCCCATTGTGCCCCTCAGACGCACTGAGGGGCTTATCTTTTTAGCATGGAAAAGGAAACTACGATACAGCTGCGCGACCTGACGACGGGCTACAAGTCGAAAGGCAAGAAACTCGCCATCGGCACCGAGCTGAATGCTTCGCTGCACGAGGGCGAGATGACCTGTCTGCTCGGACCGAACGGCGCCGGCAAATCGACGCTGCTGCGCACGATGGCTGCCTTTCAGCCTGCCCTCGGCGGCGACGTGCTGGTGCAGAATCGCTCGCTGAAAAACTATCGGCAGAAGGAGCTGGCAAAGACCATCAGCGTGGTGCTCACCCACAACGACGAGGTGAAGAACATGACGGTGGACGAGGTGCTGGCCATCGGCCGAAGCCCCTACACCGGATTCTGGGGACGACTGCGCGAGCGCGACCGCAAGATGATCGACAAATGTCTGGCATGGGTGGGCATCGAGGACCTGCGCGGCCGGAAGATGCAGACGCTGAGCGACGGAGAACGCCAGAAGGTGATGATCGCCAAAGCCATCGCGCAGGAGACGCCTATCATCATGCTCGACGAACCGACGGCCTTCCTCGACTATCCCTCGAAGGTGGCGATGCTGCTCTTGCTCCACCGCCTCGCCAAGTCGCTGAAGAAGACCATCTTCCTCTCGACACACGACCTGGAGCACGCTCTCCAGGTGAGCGACCAGATTTGGCTGCTCGACAATGCGCACGGCCTCTGCACCGGTTCGCCCGAAGACCTCTGTGCCGAAGGGCGCATCGCCCAGTATTTCCAGCGCGAAGACATGAGTTTCAATCCCGAAACCAGCACCTTCAGCATCGTACACCAAGTGGCACGCGAGGTCCTCATGGAGGGTGCGCCGGACAGCTTGCAGTACAAACTCTGCGCACGTGCCCTGCTGCGCAACGCCATCCGTCCCATCCGCTCGATGGACGAGGCACAAATGGACAGCACCCGCAACGACGTCGTGGTGCGTGTGCTGGGCGACGGCAGCTACCGACTCGTGGATAAGGGACAGGAGGTTGTGCGCGTCGAACGCATCGAACACCTCATCGGCATCGTCGGATCGACCATCGTCAAGAACCACATTCAGGCTGTGCGCGATGCTGCCCAAATGACTGCATACGAATAAAGTGAAAAATGAAAAGTGAAAAATGAAAAGTGAAAAATAGAAGAATAACTAAATACTATTTCATGAAAAAAATCACATTACTCCTGGCCACGCTGTTCACATCGCTACAGCTCATGGCCGTGCCCGCCAAACCGGTGAAGCGCACGCTCACCCTCAGCGACGGCACCACCGTCACCGCCACCCTGCGCGGCGACGAACACTACCATTTCTATGTAACCGACGACGGACGTGCACTCACCGAAGTGTCGGAAGGCATCTACGACTACACGGACCTGCAGACCGAAACCGACAACTGGGCCAAGCGCCGCAGCGCCAAGGGCAGACTGCGCCAGATGGCCAGCAAGCAACGACGTCTGGCAGGCAAGCCGCGCCGTGAGTTCGGCGTGCCAGGCAAGGTGGTCGGCGAGAAACGCGGACTCGTCATCCTCGTCGAGTTCAAAAACGACGAGATGGAGTTCACACAGCAGGACTTCGACCGCCAGTTCAACGAAGTGGGCTATTCGGAGAACAAGCACATCGGCTCCGTGCGCGACTACTTCAAGAAGCAGAGCTACGACCAGCTGACCATCGACTTCGACGTGGTCGGCCCCTACCCGCTCAAACACGAAATGGCGTACTACGGCCGCAATGCCAGCTTCGAAGATACGGATGACGGCTATGAATTTTCCGGCTGGAGCAGCAACGGCGACGACGTCAACGCCTTCGAAATGGTCTATGAAGCCTGCGTGGCAGCTAACTCCGACGTCAACTTCAAGGACTACGACTGGGACGACGACGGATATGTCGACCAGGTCTATGTCATCTACAACGGCTATGGCGAAGCATCAACTTCTCTGAGCAATACCATCTGGCCCCACGAATTCGAACTGTCGCAAGCAGCCTACTTCACGGGACTTCCCTCGGAATACCCCGACCTCAGCCAGTTTGCCGAATTGAAGCTCGACGGCGTGAACATCGACACCTATGCCTGCTCCAACGAGTTGTATGGCATCACCGATACACCACAGATGGATGGCATCGGTACCGCCTGCCACGAGTTCACCCACTGCCTTGGCATCCCCGACATGTACGACATTGCCAATGCTGGCAACTTCGGCATGGGCGAATGGGACCTCATGGATTACGGTTCATACAGCGGACCGTCAGGCTACAGCGGCAGCATTCCCGCCGCCTACACAGCCTACGAGCGCTGGTTCTCGGGCTGGCTCGAACCGACAGAGCTTGATGCCGGTTGCTACGTGAGCGGCATGCCCGCCATCACCGACGAACCGGTCTGCTACGTGGTCTATAACCAAAAGAACCGCAACGAATACTATCTGCTGCAGAACATTCAGCAGACCTCGTGGAACCAATACGCAGGCGGCCACGGCATGCTCGTCCAGCACGTGTTCTACGACAAGTCCATTTGGCAGGCCAACGAAGTGAACACCACCACCGGATACTCGGGCAACCGCTATCAGCGCTGCACCGTCATCCCAGCCGACAACAGCCTCTCCAGCGGAAGTCTCGCCGGCGACCCCTTCCGCAACGGCACGAAAACGGCGCTGACCAACACCAGCACACCCAAAGCCAGCCTCTACGTTGCCAACAGCGACGGCAACAAGCTCATGAACCGCCCCATCGAGGACATCACAGAGAGGGGCGGCCTCATCTCGTTCACCTTCAACGGCGGCCCACAACTCGACGCCCCCGTGGCCAATGAAGTCGCCGAGGCAGACCTGAGCGAAACCTCGTTCCGCGCCACCTGGAGCGAAGTGCCCGACGCCGCGAGCTACACCGTCGAACTGACTGAGTATCTCCCTGCCGAAGAAGGCACCGAAGCACCCGTGGACATCAACTTCCTAATCGACGAAGACTTCAGCAAGATGAGCAGTGTTTCAAAGCAATTGTCTGGCACAGACTTATCCAACAAGCTCGACGACTACACCAACGTTGCCGGATGGTCGGGCACCAAAGTGTTCAGCGGCTACGCCAACGGCGGAGCCGGCGGCGCCAAGATCGGCAGCAATTCGGGCACAGGTTCGCTCACTACACCACAGCTCGCAGCACCAGCCAGCGGCATTATTACCGTACTGCTCACCCTTGAGAAGTACAATAATGATGACATGAACGTCACCGCCACGGTCACACCGAGCAATGGCACCAGCACCACACAGACCTATACAGAGTCAGGTACCTACCGCTTCACCGCCGAAGTCAGTGGTACATCTAAGCTCACCATCGCAACTAAAAGCAAGCGTGCTTTCCTCCTTGCCGTCAAAGTGGCCGACGGAGACTTCACCACTGCCGACATGGAGCAAGGCAGCAGCACTGGCGGTAGCGACGCACGGACCATCGTGACGACCTACACCGTCGAGGCACCTGCCACGGAATACCTTTTCCAAGACCTCACTCAGAAGGAGTACAGCTACCGCGTGCAGACTGTGGATGCCGACAAACGGACGTCGGAATGGAGCAATGTGGTCAACGTCACGCTGCCCACCACCGAGACGGCTATCCACTGCATTCCCACCCTTGCCGCCGACACCGCCGTCGAGGTCTATACCCTGAGCGGCCTGCACATCCGCACCGCTGCCAACACCTCTTCGTGGAGCACCGGCCTGCCTCGCGGCACCTACATCCTGAAGGTTGGCACTTCCGTACGGAAGGTGGTGAAATAGACCAACAGACCCAACAGACCCACCCCCGACCCCTCCCTTGTAGGGAGGGGAGTATATACAAAAATCCCCTGCAAACACTTGCTGCTTGCAGGGGATTCTTTTTGAGTCTTTTAGTAACCACTCCCCTCCCTACAAGGGAGGGGTCGGGGGAGGGTCTGGAGGGCCTGTTGGGTCTGGAGGACCTGTTAGGGTTGTCGAGTCTGGCCTGTCAGGCCTATCGTCTTTAATGTCCCTTCCAGAAGTTCTCGAGCTTCTGTTGCTTTTCGAGCTGAGCCTTGTATTCGGCATTGGCCTTGTTGTACTCAGCCTGACGAGCCTGGGCTTCGCTGATGCGTGCCTTCAGACGCGACACGGTTCCGGTGATACTTGCGTCTTCCGAAGCGGCCTTTGTGGCGAGGGCGAGGGCATTGCTGTAGTCCTTCTTCATGGCAGCATTCTGTGCGCGGAACAGGTCGCAGCGTCCTGCGAGCGAGGGATCGAACTGTTCTGCCTTGCGCAGATAGCTCTCTACGTTGCCGCCGTTGCCGCTCTTGGCTAGGGCATAAACGACCTGCATGGCGATGCGTCCCTTCTGGCGGTCGTTGGTGCAGAGTTCGATAGCCTTGTCATAGTACTGCACAGCCTCGCCGTGCTTACCCTGCTTCTGTGTCCACTGTGCCATACCGATGGCCGAAGCGTAGGAGGGTTCGAGCTGATAGGCGTACTTCGAAGCGGTGAAATAGACATCGGTGTCGTCGCAGTCGTTGTTCTGAAGGATCGTGATGACGGAGCGCAGATAGGCCAGGTCGCCCTTGCGTTCCTCCACTTTCGGTGTGAAGATGGCGATGAGCTGGTCGCGGTCGGCGGCACGCGATTCGGCGAACTGATGTTCGACGGCCATGAGTGTGGGGTCGTACTGATCGACAATCTTCTGCTGCTGAGCGGGGTCGCTGGTTTGGTTAGCTTTCTCGAGCATCTTCTCGCACACTTCTTTGCAGAGCAGATAGTCCTTGAGGAACTGTTCGCGGAAGTCTGCGGGGTTGGCCTTGTACTTGGCGTACGATGTCTTGAAATACTGGTCGAGGACAAAGCCTTCGACTTCGTGCGTCGGGTCTTCGTTCACTTCGGCGATACCTTCGGTGAACATCTGGTAGGCGTTGTCGAGCGAGTAGTCGCTGAGGATCTGCGGTCCATAGACGCTGTAGTAGTAGGCCTTACGCGCGAGGACGGCACCGTGGCTCGTCTGGTTGCGTGGAGGGGAGAAGGAGTTGAGTTCGGCCACATACTTCATGCGGGTGTCCTCGAGCTTCATCAGTGCGTCGAGGTACTTCTTCTGCTCGGCTTTGTCCTGCGAGCCTTGGATGAGCTGGTAGATGACCATCTCGCCGCGCGAGTAGGTCGAGACCTGTGCGAGCGGAGCCTTTTCGAGCAGTGCCTGCACGCAGTCAAAGGCGTCTTTCCAGTTCTGCATCTTGTAGTATTCGTTGAGCATGCTCAGGTTGCCCAGCGCCTCGGTGCTGTCGTTGCCTTGGCCCACGCGGTCGTAAACCGACGTGCCCTCGTACTGTGCCATGGCTGTGGTCGAAACCATCGTAACAGCCAGCATGGCAAGTGTTTTCTTCATCTGTTTCATTGGTTAAGAGTTTATGAGTTATAAATTAGAGTTGACAAGTTGACGAGTTGACGAGTTAACAAGTTAACAAGTTGTTTCGTTGAGTTATAGCCGGCAGGCATTTTAACTTTTAATTTTAACTTTTAATTTTCTATTTGACCGTTTTAGGGGTAATGAGTTTAACTTGTGGAAAAATCTATCAGTCGTAGAAGTTCCAGCTGATGCCGAAGTGCAGGCCGGAGGGGTTCATCGGATAGTGCGGTGCCCAGAAATAGCGGCCCTCCGATTGGTTGACATGATAGTACTGGACGTAGAAGCGGCACTTCTTGAGCAGCACATTGGCATAGACGCTGATGAGGGGGTAGCCGCCGATGTCGATGGTGTGGCTGTCGCTCTGTGTGGTGAACATGCCGACGACGGGTGAATAGTCGGGGGCATGATAACGGGTGAAGAAGGTCATGTCGCCGCCGATTTCGCAGTGCATCACCTTCGCCACGAGGAAGCGCAGATAGAGGTTGGTGTAGGTGTTGAGCGCAGGCAGGGGCAGGATGTCCTCGTGGGTCGATTTCTGCCAGGTGATGACATTGTCGAGGTGGACGGGGCCGAACTTGAGGTCCTGCCGCAGCTGAAGGCTGAACACTTGGATGTGTTCGGTTGCCTGTTTCGGCAGCACGTTGTGTGCCTCGTAGGTGTTTCCCCCGACCGTGACCGTCGTTCCGTTGTCGGCCAGATAGGCGTAGTTTTTCAAGTTCTCGACCGCAGCACTGAGCACGGTGCGGGTGTGGGGCACGGTAATCTTGGCTCCGAGACGGGTACGTATGGTACTGGCGAGGTCAGTGTCCCACCAGGCATATTTTGAATGGTAATGTTCGAGATAGTAAGAGGGAATGAGGTTCTGCATACGTCCCTCGAGCACCACCTGTGCCGTGTCGCCCAGCAGCGGGATGTTCAGCTCACCCGTGCCGAAGAGGTTGAATTCGCCGACGTTCTCACCGGCCACCACCACGTCGCCGTTCACGTCGTAGTGGATCAGTCGGCCCTGGGTGCGCTGTATCTTTCCGCCCACCAGGACGTCGTGTTCCGAGTGTTTCTCGTCGTTCTCCAGCACTTCGCCGTCGATGACGTTGGGATGGGGATGGGTAAAGCGCCGGTAGCGGAATCCGACAAAGGCACTGAGTCCTGCGACGGCATACTTGTTGAAACCTTCGCGCAGGGAGATGCCGAGCGAATTCTGCATCTCGAGGTGGCGATAGCGGTCGTTCGACTGGGCGAGGGCTGGGAAAAAGTCGTTCTGATAGTACGTATGGCTGCTGTTGTCCTGGTCGGTGTAGGACTTGCGGCCGTTGTGCAGCTGGAACGAGTGGAACAGGGTGGTGACGGGTACAAACTCCTCCCACACGCTGACCGAGTCGCTGTCCTGGCGCAGGAAGCCGATGTGGTAGCGATGGTTGAGGGCCACTTCGTCGGTCTCCAGTCGGTTCTGTGTCGAGGTGAGACGCACGGGCATCTCGTTCGAGGCGTAGGACTGGGGCAGGTCCTCGGGACTGACGATATAGACGTCGCTCTCGAGTCCGCCGTTTTCGGCCCACTTCATGTAGTTGTGTGTGTAGTGGAAATGCAGATCGTAGCGTTCGCCGGTGTAGGAGGCAAAGCCCGTTGCGTTCATGAACGAAGTGGACTGGCGGTCGTAGTTGCCCTGCCCATACTGGTAGTCGAACATTCCGCCGAAGTTGAAGCGTTTGCCCACATTGTTGGCAAATATGGCACGGAAACGGTCCCAACCCGTGCGCTTATCGCCGCTCCAGGTGTAGGTCAGGTTCATGTAGGGCGACTTCGTGTTGTAGTGGAGGAAGTTCCCTGGCGCGATGATGAACTGGCTGAACGGCGCCAGGAAGATGAAGTTGGGGTCCCTCGGGCGCTCCATATACAGGCGGTTCAGACGCGGCGAACCGAGGTTGCTCAGGCCGCTGTAGTTTCCCTCGCGCCCCTCGTTGTGGTCGTCGTTCTGGAACAGGTGCTGGAGTGTATCGACGTCGGCCGGTCTTGGCTGTCCGTAGATGGGATCGACGGTCCATGCCCGCACATCGACGGGTACGACCTTCTTCGCCTTCTTGTTGCGGGCATCTTCGCGCATCATCGAGTCGGCCACGCCCACACCGTCGTAGCCTGCGTTCGACTCCAGCTCACCGATGATGCGCTGGGCATGGGCAGACAGACAGCAGAGGGTGCTGCACAGAAATAGGTAGAGGACTCGTTTCATCCGTATCATCCGTGGATGTCGCACGATGCGTGCCATCCGTGTCAATCGTTGTTTCATTAGAAAAAAACGTGCTCACGCCCATGGTCAGAACATGAAGCGCAGCACAAACTCGACCACCTTCAGCAGGATGGCTCCGAAACCGACGCCGAAGAACAGCGCACGCTGCTCCGGCAGCAAGAAATAGATGGCGATGGCGGCGACGAAGCCTATCATGAAGACGACGTTGAGCACCTGGCGTACCTGCCGCACACGTTCGGTGCGGCGACTGGGACGGTGCCAACGGCTCTTCCCTTTCTCCTTGGCGAGGGCTTCGGCAATGGCCTGATCGATTTCCTCCTGCTTCATCGAACAGCTTCCTCAATCTCCTTGAACAGTTCGTCCTTCAGGTCCACGGTCTTCACACGGAAGCGGGCCACCGACTTCAGCAGTCGTCCTTTCTTGTCGAACGCCTCGCGGTCGCTGATCCATTCTTCGGCCGCCATGCGCTCCGGCTCTTCGACGAACACGTAGGTAAAGTAGATCTGCGAGATTTCGGCCGTCACATGACCGTCGCGCACACTGAGGCGCAGGATATAGTTCGTGCGCGTGGCATCGCGGTTGAGCACCTTGTTCGTGAACACCAGCTCTTCGTCGCCCTGGCACACGAGGGTGCCCTCATCGACGTCGGCCACGGTCACGCCGGCATATTCATAGTTGTGGAAGAAGCTGGCTTCGGTCCATTCGCCACGCGTCGTGTTGGGCGTGTAGCGCAGGTCGGCCCACTGTCCGAGCTTGTAGAACAAGTCGCGGGCCGACTTGCCCTGCGCCTCGATTTCCTTCGTAAAGACGATTTTTCCCTCGCGTTCGGGCACGGCGCCGGCCAGGTAGTAGGTCGCATCCTGGCGTCCGTCGTAGTATTTCTTCATCAGCAGCTGAGCGCTGGCTGTGGTGGCCATCAGTGGCAGCACTGCCATGGCCAGGCCTATCATCAGTCGTTTCATTGTCATAACGATGTTGTTTAGGTTCTACATAGTTTTTATACAAGGTGCAAAGTTACGGCAAACCGCGCTCACTACAAAATAAATTAACATAATTTATTATTGGTGTCTGGTAAAGAGGCGACAGAGGCACAGCGCGGGCTGGCTGCCTGCGCACAAAGGGCTCCCCCACTCTGCCCTGCGAACCCGACCCTGCCGCGCATAACACCTGTCCCGTCTGGACAACAAACTCGGACGGAGCGCGGAATGAACTCAAAATATCACTGATATTTTCAAAAATTTCACTGATATTTGTAAGAATTCCATTGATATTTCTACAAATCTCAATGATATTTTGAGTTCATTCCGCGCTCCCTCCGAGTTTCTTCTGCGCCGTGAGCAGGTTCGGTGTGCGCCGATGCCCTGTCTGAAGGGCGGTGCCGAGGCGTTCGGTCTATTCCTCGGCGGGCAGGTGTTTGGCCTCCTCCCACAGTTCGTCCATCTCGGCCAGCGTCATGTCACGCAGGTTGCGGCCCTGCTCCTGGGCTCGCTGCTCGACATAGTTGAAGCGGCGGATGAATTTGTGGTTCGTACGCTCGAGCGCGTTGTCGGGGTTGATGTGGTAGAGGCGTGCGGCATTGATGAGCGAGAACATGACATCGCCAAACTCAGCCTCGGCACGGTCGGCGTCCATCTGCTCGACCTCGGCCTCAAACTCGCGGATTTCCTCCTTCACTTTCTTCCACACGTCGCGGCGTTCCTCCCAGTCAAAACCGACGTTGCGTGCCTTGTCCTGCACACGGTATGCCTTGATGAGCGAGGGCAGCGACTGCGGCACGCCGCTCAGCGTTCCCTTGCCCTGCTTCTCCTTGAGCTTCATCTGCTCCCAGGTCTTCAGCACAGCTCCGGCATCGTTGGCCACGGCATCGCCATAGACGTGGGGATGACGGAAAATCAGTTTGTCGCACTCTTTGTTGCAGACGTCGGCCATGTCGAAGCGCTGCTGCTCCTCGCCGATGCGTGCATAGAACACCATGTGCATCAGCACGTCGCCCACCTCCTCGCAGATGCCGCGCGCATCGTCCTTCATCAGGGCTTCGCACAGTTCGTAGGTCTCCTCGATGGTGTTGGCGCGCAGGCTCTCATTGGTCTGCTTCTTGTCCCAGGGACACTTCTCGCGCAGCGTGTCGAGCACGTCGAGCAGACGTCCGAAGGCTTCCATTTTCTCTTCTCTTGTGTGCATAGTGTGGTTAAGTTTCGTTATTTTTACTGCAAAGTTAGGGCTTATTTTGCAGAAAATCAGTATTTCTTACGCCGAAAATTGTGTTTTCGGAAAAAGTATCGTAATTTTGCAACGATTATACACCTATTTATAATATAAGGAACAATATGAAACGTATTTATACACTCCTGCTGCTCTCGGCCGCAACCCTCACGATGAATGCCACGGTGAAACCGCGCTACCGCACCGCCACCACTGCCCCGTGGGTGCAGACCGAAGAATCGGCCGATGCCGACCATCACCACCAACGCCGCACCGTGGGTGTGCACGACTTGGCATCGCTCGGCTCGATGGGAAGCCCCAACATACCCGTCATCCTCGTGCAGTTTGCCGACAAGAAGTTCATCAGCGGACTGCCCGAAGGTGAGCAGTGCGAAACACAGGAGCAGGCCGACATGGTCGGCGACTTCTACGACCTGTTCTGCAACGGACTGCGCGACGACGCCGGCTACTGCACCGAAATCGGCAGCTTCGGGGCCATCCGCGAATTCTTCCGCGACCAGTCGGCCGGACTGTTCACCCCCAACTTCCACGTCATCGGCCCCGTCACGCTCGACCAGGGATATGCCTACTACGGCAAGAACTCCGGCTCGCGCAAGGATGTCAACATCAAAGAATTTTACAAGGAAAGCCTGCTGAAGGCACAGGAACTGCAGGAAGACTGGACCATCTTCGACAACAACGGCGACGGCACGATCGACATGGCCTTCTTCGTCTTCGCCGGCGAAGGCGAGAACGGCGGCGGCGGCGCCAACACCATCTGGCCCAAAGAAGAAGCCAACGGCGGCACCATCGAGGGCGTACAGTACGGATGCTACGCCTGCTGCAACGAGACCTATAAAGAGGAAACCGACGGCATCGGCGTCTTTGTCCACGAACTCAGCCACGCCCTTGGGCTGCCCGACTTCTACGACTACAACTACGTAGCCTACGGACTCGACTACTGGGACGTCATGGACTCGGGCTGCTACTGTCAGGACGGCGCCCACCCCTGCGGCTACAGCGCCTACGAAAAGGACTTCATGGGCTGGCAACCGCTCATCACCCTCAGCCCCGAGGAAGCACAGCACCTCGTGCTCGCACCCCAGCACGCCGGCGGACAAGCCTACAAAATCGTCAACCCAGACAATGCCAACGAATACTTCATCATCGAGAATCGGCAGAACGAACTGTGGGACACCTACATCGGACGCGGCACCGAGCGCACGAAAATGCACGGTCTGCTCATCTCCCACATCGACTTCACCCAGGGCAGCTGGACCGGCAACCGCCTCAACTCCACCCTCAACCGCCAGCGCTACTCCGTCATTCCCGCCGACGGAAACCTCTACAGCTACATGAACGTGACCAACACCGCCGAGTACAACGACTTCTACCTCTCGGTCATCGGCGACCTGTTCCCTGGAGCACATGAGGTGACGGAATGGGCGGGCACCGAAAGTGTGGACATGCCCTACCGTACGACCGAGAAGGTGACAGAAACAGTCACCGAAACCATCGATGGCGAAGAAGTGACACACGAAGTCACGAATACCGTCGAGGTGATCAAGACCCAGACTCTCCCCGTCACCTACAACGGTTCAGAACTCAACCAACCCCTGCGCAACATCGTCGAACTCGAGGACGGAACCATCGAACTCGACTACTGCCCCGACGGCAAAGTGCCCACCGCCATCGCCGCCGCCCCCGTCTGCGACCAGCGCAACGCCACCCTCTACACCCTCAGTGGGCAGGCCATCGGCACCGTGCGTATGCAAGGCCAGCACCCCAACCTCGACGCTCTGCCCGCCGGCATTTACATCGTCAACAAGCAGAAATACGTCGTCAGATAAGCAAAGCTGCAACGTCTGACAAGCAAAGCTAAGACGTCGGATAAGCACGCGAAAGCCCACCGCTGTAACGTTTTTGCAAAAAAAATTGCAAGAAACGGAAAAATTTTTCACTGATAGTTTTTCACTTTTAACTTTTCTTCGTATCTTTGCAGCGTCAACAGAGAACAACGGCGGTTGATTCACTCTTTGAACGACAACAGATCATACCCTTAGCCGGGGCAAAGGATCGATCGGGATACTCATCAAATTACATCAGAAAACCGAGAACGTTTCGCATATCAATGGCGGGCCACGCCTTCGCAAGAAGGTAACCTCGAGTCGGTGGATTACAAAGATATGTGGACCCTCAAAACTTATCTACTCGGAGTTTCATCACATCTCCTCCCGGCTTTCATATAGGAAGAGGCGCATCCCACGCCTCTTTCATTTCGACCCAACGTCAGCACGCACCACAGGGTGAATGTGCGAACAGGAAAGTTGCCGGAGTGGTCGAACGGGCCGCACTCGAAATGCGGTGACCGGGTAACTGGTCCGGGGGTTCGAATCCCTCACTTTCCGCTGAAAAGGACATCGAAGAGATGTCCTTTTTTCGTTCAAGAAATCTGAACCCTATCCATTCTTTCCATTCGAAACATTTACGATTCAACCAGATATGAAGAAAATCATTGTGGCTGGGCTGGGGCCTGGCAGCCGCGAAGACATGACGGAGGCGGTGGCGAAGGCGCTGGCCGAAGCCGATGTGGTGGTCGGCTACAAGTTCTATTTCCAGTTTGTCGAACCGTGGCTGAAGCCGGGAGCCGAGTGTGTCGATACGGGAATGAAACGCGAAAGAGACCGTGCCGAACAAGCTTTCCAACTGGCTGAAGAGGGCCGCATCGTCGTGGTCATCTCATCGGGCGATGCGGGCATCTACGGCATGGCACCGCTCGTGTGGGAGATGAAGCAGAAGCGCGGTTCGAACGTCGAGGTGGTGGTGTTGCCCGGCATTTCGGCTTTCCAGAAGGCGGCATCGCTGCTCGGCGCTCCGATTGGTCACGACCTCTGCCTCATTTCGCTGAGCGACCTGATGACGCCGTGGGAAGTCATCGAACGCCGCATCCGTGCTGCCGCCGTCGGCGATTTCGTCACAGCGGTCTATAATCCGCGCAGCCACGGACGCTACTGGCAACTGCACCGCCTTCGGGAGGTTTTTCTGGCCGAGGGCCGCAGCGAGAACACCCCTGTGGGACTGGTCAGGCAGGCTGGACGTGAGGACCAGACGGTGCAGGTGACCACACTCGGCAGCCTCCGTGTCGAAGAAGTTGATATGTTCACCGTCCTCATCATCGGCAATTCGCAGTCGTATGTGGAGGACGGACGGATGATTACGCCACGCGGCTACTTTGCCAACGAGACCGAAGACCAAGACCGCCTCAAGCCCGGACAGCAAATCATGATGGAGTCGTTCCGCACCATCCGCAGCGAACTGCGCCGCCACGACTACCCCACCGACCATCTGTGGGCACTGCTCCATGCCATCCACACGACTGCGGACTTTGAGATGGAGAACATCCTCTACACCGACCCTGATGCTGTGGCTATATTATATAATAAGGTAAAGGCGGGCGAACTGCGCACCATCGTGACCGACGTGACGATGGCTGCCAGCGGCATCCGCAAGGGAGCCTTGCAGCGCCTGGGCATCGAGGTGAAATGCTACCTGAGCGACCCGCGTGTGGCCGACATGGCTGTGCAGCAGGGCATCACCCGCACACAGGCCGGCATCCGTCTCGCTGTCGCCGAGCATCCCGATGCGCTCTATGTCTTCGGCAATGCTCCGACGGCGCTGATGGAACTGTGCGACCTCATGCGCAAGGGTGCGGCCCATCCAGCCGGCATCGTCGCCGCTCCCGTCGGCTTTGTCCACGTGAAAGAATCGAAATACATGGTAAAAACCTTTACGGACGTGCCCAAAATCATCGTCGAAGGGCGCAAGGGCGGCAGCAACGTCGCTGCTACGCTCTGCAACGCCATTCTCTGCTTCGACGACGCCGAGGCGCTGCGTCCCGGCCGCGACTTATGAAGTTCTACGTTATTGGCATTACAGACCATCCGCAGCCGTGGTTTCCTCCCGATGTGGAGGAACTGATTGGCCGCGGACACATCTTCTCGGGCGGACGTCGCCACCACGACATCATGGCCGACCGACTGCCGAGGGATGCCCGGTGGATTGACATCACCGTGCCGCTTGATGCGGTGTTTGAACAGTATCGCACCCACGACGAAATCATCGTCTTTGCCTCGGGCGACCCACTTTTCTTCGGCTTTGCCGCCACGTTGCAACGCCGTCTGCCCGAGGCCCGACTGCAGGTGTTTCCTGCGCCCAATTCCTTGCAAATGCTGGCCCATCGCTGCCTGATTCCCTACGACGACATGCACATCGTGTCGCTCACGGGCCGTCCGTGGCACGAACTGGACCATGCGCTGATGGAGCATACTGCGAAAATCGGCGTGCTGACCGACCGCCAGCACACGCCGACGACCATAGCGCAGCGGTTGATGAACTACGGCTACACGGACTACCTTGTCATAGTGGGCGAACATCTGGGAAACCCTGCACAGCAGCGCATTCGTCGGATGACACTCGTCGAGGCTTCGGCTTTAACTGATTTTCAACAGCCCAACTGTCTAATTCTGTGGGCTAAGAATGCTCTTCCGCCACGCCGCATGGGCATTCCCGACGCTGAGTTTGAACTGCTCGACGGCCGCGAACGCATGATTACGAAGATGCCCATCCGCCTGCTTTCGCTCCAAGCACTCGAACTGCCGCGACGCACCGTGTTCTGGGACGTGGGCTTCTGCACGGGCAGTGTGTCCATTGAGGCAGCCCTGCAGTTTCCGCACCTGCACATTCATTCGTTTGAAGTGCGCGAGGAGGGGCGTCGCCTCATGGACGTGAATTCGCGCCGTTTCGGAGCCGTCGGCATCGAAGTGAGCATCGGCGACTTCCTCGACAAGGATCTCTCTGCGCTGCCCCGTCCCGACGCTGTCTTCATCGGCGGACATGGCGGTCGTCTGAAGGAGATGATGGCAAAAATCAGCAAGGTGCTCACCGTCGGCGGCTGCATCGTCATGAACAGCGTGACGGAGCAGAGCCGGCTCGACTTCGAAGCCGCCTGCGACGCCCTTCGCCTCAGCCGTTGTCCCTCCCTGCACGTTGCACTCAACGACTACAACCCCATCGACATTCTGAAGGCGGTGAAAAAACAGCCCTGACCCACCCCACGCACCTGCTGAAGCCACCACTCGGGTCCGCCAACAGGACTTGCTTTCGACTTTTAAGTGCTTAAAAAAAAGTTTTAAGTGCAAAAAGAATACATTTTCAAGTGCTTAGAAATTCATTTCAACCAAGACTTATAGACATGAAGACAGCAGTGATACAAGTGACAGAAGCCGGCGCACAGGTGGCGCAGGTGGTCTGTCAGGAAACTGGCGGAATGCTCATTCCCCGCTCCGACCTCGGCCGACACTGGGCCGACGTGGAGGCCGTCGTGTTCATTGGCGCAATGGGCATCTGTGTCCGCACCATTGCGCCCTTGCTGACGGACAAGCACACCGACCCCGCCGTCGTGTGCATCAGCAGCGACGGCAGCCATGTGATTTCCGTCGTTTCGGGGCACGTCGGCGGTGCCAACCAACTGGCCGGACAACTGGCCGCTGCCCTGCCCGGGGCCGAGGCCGTGGTCACGACCCAGAGTGACACACAAGGACTTTGGGCCCTCGACACGCTGGCACAGCGCTATGGCTGGACTGCCGAGGTGGAGGGTGCGACGATGAATGACGCCATCTTCCGCTTTGTCGGCAAAGAGCCTGTGGCACTGCTGATTGAGACGAGCGATGCAGGGAGTGTGTTTCTGCAGCGCACTTGTCCGCCACACGTTCGCTGCATCACTTCGGAGAACGACGTAGATGCAGCACACGACCGCCTGCTCATCGCGGTTTCTCCACGCCGTCTTTACAGCGAAATCCCTGTGCTGCAATATATTCCCAAGACACTTTGTGTGGGCATCGGACTGGCACATCAGGCCGAACCTTCCGCCGATATTATCCGTCAGATTCAGCAATGCGTCGAAGACAACGGATGGTTGTGGCAGGCAGTGCGTACCTTTGCGACGATTGATGTGAAGCGCGACGAACCCGTCGTGAAACTGCTGCAAAGTCAAGGCTTCGACGTTCAGTTCTACACGGCAGACCAACTCGCGGCGGTCACCGTGCCCACGCCCAGCGACGTGGTTGCCAGCCATGTCGGTACACCCAGCGTTTCGGAGGCCGCAGCCATTCTTGCAGCCGACGGAGGCCCGCTGGTCGTCAGCAAGAAAAAAGGTGAAAAATTCACCGTTGCCGTGGCCTCTTTGCCGCTGATGCAGGAGGTGGGCAGTGGGCATGGCTTCATCGAAATTGTCGGTGCAGGTCCCGGCGATCCCGACCTCATCTCCGTGCGTGGCCGTCGGATGTTGGAACGTGCCGACCTCATCCTCTACGCCGGCAGTCTGGTGCCACGCGAACTCACGCTGTGTGCCAAACCAGAGGCCGTGGTGCGTTCCTCCGCCTCGATGTCGCTGGAGGAACAGTGTGCGCTGATGAAGAAATACTACGACCGAGGCTGCTTCATCGTCCGTCTGCATACGGGGGACCCCTGCATCTTCGGTGCCATACAGGAGCAGATGGCCTTCTTCGACGCTCACCACATGCACTACCACATCACGCCAGGCATCTCGTCGTTCCTTGCTGCTGCGGCCGAGTTGCGTTCACAATTTACCATACCCGAACGCTGCCAGACCATCATCCTGACGCGTGGCGAAGGACGTACGCCCATGCCCGAGCGTGAGAAACTTCATCTGCTGGCTCGCAGCCGCTCGACCATGTGCATCTTCCTCAGCGCCTCGATCGTCGATGACGTGCAGCAGCAACTACTCACCGAATATCCGCCTGAGACGCCCGTCGCCGCCTGCTACCATCTGACGTGGCCCGACCAGCGCATCTATCGGGGTCAACTCAAAGACCTGGCCAGCATCGTCCACGACCATTATCTCACACTGACCACCATGCTCGTGGTCGGCGATGCGATTGACAACCGCCAGGGTCTCTCCGAACTCTACTCGGCACACTTTTCACACTTGTTCAGAAAAGCCAGCGAATGATACTCCTCTTTGGTGGCACGACCGAAGGACGCAAGGCTGCAGAGGTGCTCGAAGAGGCAGGCAGCGCGTTTTACTACTCGACCAAGATGGGCGAGCAGGACATCGCCTTGCACCACGGCTTGCGCATCGACGGAGCGATGGATGCCGGGGCGATGCAACGTTTTTGTCAGGAACAGGAAATCCGCCTCATCATCGACGCCGCCCATCCCTTTGCGCAGCAGTTGCACCAGACCATTGCCGACGTCGCCCAGCGCCTACGCCTTCCCGTCGTCCGCTACGAACGCATCTTTCCGCCACGCGACGAACACATCCTTTGGATTGACCGCTACGAAGATCTGCGCACGCTTCAGCCTGCCACCATCCTCGCCACAACAGGGGTACAAAGCATTTCGCGCCTGAAACCTCTCGAGCAGGAAGGTTTTCGCATCTTGTACCGCATTCTGCCCCGTGAAAGTTCTGTGGCACTGGCAAAAGCGCAGGGTGCCACCGACGATCAACTTTGCTTCTATCAAGAGGACGAAGACGAAGTTGCCTTCCTCAAGCAGCACCATCCCGACATACTTTTGGTGAAGGAGAGCGGTGAAAGTGGTGGTTTCAGCAAAAAGACACAAGCCGCTGGTTCACTTGGCATTATGGTGGTCGCGCTAAAGAGGCCTACAACACCAAAAACCTTTCATTGCGTCAATGGACCGCATGGTCTTCGCCGCAAGGTCGAGCAGTTGCTGCCCGACTTCTTTCCCCTGCACAGCGGCCTGACCACAGGCACGTGTGCCACCGCAGCCGCCGTAGCAGCAACGATTCGTCTGACGCGGGGTGAAACACCCTCCCAGGTGCCTGTCATCCTGCCCGACGGCGAAACCATCTCCGTCGGCGTCGGCTATGGCGACGACTATGCTTTCTGCATCAAGGACGGCGGCGACGACCCCGACGTGACCGACGGGATTGAAATAAGGGCAAAGGTAGAGCACCTCCATGACCAAGTCCCCCTCCATCTCCCCCCCGTAGGGGAAGGGGCGACCCCCTCCAACTCCCCCTGCGGGGAGGAGATGGAGGGGGGCTTGGGGGTCTTTATCACTGCTGGCGAAGGCATCGGAACCATCACCCTCCCCGGCTTTGACTATCCCCCTGGTTCGCCAGCCATCAACCGCGTGCCCCGGGAGATGATAATGACTAACTTAAAGGCACTCCCATTATGTGGGAGAGATGGAGGGAGGCCATTCTCCGTCCACCTCACCGTTCCGCAAGGAGCAGAGATAGCCCGCCGAACGTTCAACCCGCGCCTGGGCATCGAGGGCGGCATCAGCATCATCGGGGTGAGCGGCATCACGAAACCCTTCAGCGAAGAGGCCTTCGTCGCCTCCATCCGCAAATGTATGGAAGTGGCAAAAGCCAGTATGCCCGCCGAAGGCTGTCTGGTCATCAACAGCGGCGCGAAGAGCGAGGCCTACGTCAAGGCGCGTTTTCCCGAACTGCCTGCACCCTGTTTCGTGCAGTATGGCAACTACATCGGTGCCACACTCCGCATCGCGGCCGAACTCGCCATTCCCCGTGTCACGCTTTGCGTGATGCTGGGCAAGGCCGTCAAACTCGCTGCCGGCAACCTCGACACCCACAGCCGCCGCACGACAATGGACGTCTGCTTTGTCCTCTCCATGCTCACCGAGGCAGGGTGCAGCGACGACGTAATCGCCGCAGCCCACAGTCTCACGCTGGCCCGCGACCTCTGGACCCTCCTGCCGCCCGACCGTCTCGAACCTTTTGCCCGCGTCGTCATCCGCCATTGTCACCACCATTGCGACCCGGTTTTGCCCGACGGCCAACTCGACATCCTGCTCATCGACGAGGAAGGACATATATACGCCTGAGCGCTCAGAAATTTTCGTCTGAGCGCTCAGACGTTTTTTTTTCCAAGCGCTCAGACGTATATAGAAAAGGTACACTGTCCGAAACCCGTCAGTGCAGAAAAAAATCGAAATAATTTAGTAGATTTGTTTTGGCTTCAACATTTTCTTCGTAACTTTGCAGCGCAAAGAGAACAACGGTAGTGCCGCGCCGTCACGACGACAGTGCGAAGCACGCAAGGGAATGCGGTGTGAATCCGCAGCTGTACCTGCAACTGTAATCCTCTTCTTTTAAGGCTGTCCATCCATGCCACTGACCCTCTGGGACGGGAAGGCGGACAGACCGGGGAAAGCCAGGAGACCTGCCGTAAGAAACGAATCTCTTCCAAACAGAAAAAGCGCACGCTCAGGAAAAAGCGCAGCGAAAAGCAGACTTAAATGAGGATACGAAGAGTCGCCGTAGGGCTGGCATTGCTATGCTGTGCCGCTATGGGTCGCAGTCAGGACGTGTTGCTCAGCGACACACTGGAAACAGTGGTCGTCACGGGCACCGGCACGAAGCACTTGCTGAAGGACGCTCCCGTCGAGACGGAGGTCATCAGCGGGCGCACACTGCGTCAGTATGGCGGACAAAGTCTCGAGGACATCCTGGGAAGTCTGTCGGCCTCGTTCGCCTTCAACGAGGGCGACATGGGCAGCCAGATGCAACTGAACGGCCTCGGCAACTCGTACATTCTCGTACTCATCGACGGAAAGCGCCTGACGGGCGACGTGGGCGGACAGAACGACCTCTCGCTCATCGACCCCCACAACATCGAGCGCATCGAAATCGTGAAGGGTGCATCGAGCGCCCTCTACGGCAGCGACGCCATCGCCGGCGTGGTCAACATCATCACCCGCCGCCACGAAGGAGGCATCATGCTGGAGAACTCGACACGCTACGGCTCGTACAACGACGTCCGCCAGCACAACAGCATCGGCCTAGCATGGGGAAAGTGGAAGAGCCTCACGGGGTTTCAACTCCAGCATTCGGACGGATGGCAGAACACATCGGTCGAAAACACACCGAGCAGCGCCACACCCGTCACCGACTCGCGCAGCATGACGGTCAACCGCCACACAAGTTGGCAACTCTCGGAGCAACTCACCTTCGCTCCCAGCGAAGACCTTGAGTTCTACCTCGCCGGCACGCTGCACAGAAAGGGCATCTACCGTCCGAAGGGAAAATATCCCAAATACGACGTCAAGACCTTTGACCTCAAGTATGAAAATGCCTCTGCAGCCCTGGGCGGACAGTGGCGGACAGGACGCGGCGACCTGCTGACCCTCGACATCGACTGGGCGCAACACGCCTACTACCACGCCTTCACTTCGACGACGCTGACCGAGGGCTTCGATGCCGACGGACTTCTGATTCTGGACTTCCCCTATTTCGCCGGACAACGTCTGCTGCAGAGCAACCAGCAACGCACCACCACCCAACTGAAGGGTGTGTTCAACTTCCCAAATCACAGACTGTCGGCCGGCCTCGAGGCACGTTTCGACCACCTGAAGGCTCCGACCAGCCTTGCCTCACGCACGGCATCCGACAACACCGAGGCGCTGTACGTGCAGGACGAATGGTCACAGTTGCACTGGCTTTGGCTCACAGGCGGCCTGCGTCTGTGCCGCAACGAAGGCTTTGGCTGGCGGCTGACGCCCAAACTCTCGGCGATGGCCCGACTGGGCAACGTGCGTCTGCGTGCTACGTGGAGTCAGGGTTTCAAGACCCCTACGCTGAAAGAGATGAACTACCGCTACATCCGCGAGATGACGAACATCGTGATGTACCTGGGCAACGAAAATTTGAAACCGCAGACGTCGAACTATTTCTCGCTTGGAGGCGAACTGACGCACCACGGCTTCAACTTCACAGTCACAGCCTACGTGAACCGCCTGGACAACATGATTGCACTGGCGACGGTTCCCACCAGCGCTGCACCTGCAGCCTACCGCGAGCAGTACGGCGAAATGCTGAACAAGGTGCGCCGCTACGAAAACATGGAGGATGCAAGGACGATGGGCGTGGACATCAGCGCAAGTTATACGCGAAAGGAGTGGACAGCCGGTGCCAGTTACAGTTACCTCGACACGAAGGCACACGTCTATGACTCGGACGCGGAACGGCTCGAGCGCGTTGTCATTGACGGCATGGCCCGTCACAAGGGCAATGTTTTTGTGACGTGGGAACATCGTTTCTCTCCCTCCTATGCACTGGGGCTCGGGCTGTACGGCCGTATGTCGAGCCGGCGCTTCTATGCCCTCGACGGCGACGGTCGTCCGTTCCAGATCTGGCGGTTGACGACGTCGCACAACCTGGGGCACAGCCGCACGATGACCTACCGGCTGGAGGCGGGCATCGACAACATCTTCAACCATGTGGACCGCACGCCTCACGGCCTGCATCTGGGCACGACCTCGCCGGGCACGACTGTGTTTGCCACGCTGACCGTGCGTTTCAAGACCAACAAGTCACTTAAATTTTCCAATAAACATAAGTCTAACTCTAAAAATCAAAACGATGAAGAAGATTAAGTTTCTCGTCATGGCACTGGCTGCCATGATGTTGTCGGCAGGATTCACGTCCTGCAGCGACAACGACGACAACACCATGTCGAACATGGAACGTTACCAACAGGAAGTGGAGAACACCGTACGTGCCGAGAAGGCGCACAAGAAAGCGCTGCTGCTCGTGGCCTTCGGCTCGACCTGGCAGCAGGCCTACGATGCTTTCGACCTGACCCGTCAGGAGTATCAGAAGGCATTCCCCGACTACGACGTGTTCCTCTCCTTCTCGTCGGCCATCTGCATCAACCGTGCAGCCGCAGGCGAGAACACGGCCAAGCGTTCTTTCTACGAACCCATGTACTGGCTCGAGGCTTTCGGCCGTGTCCAGTATGAGGAAATCATCGTGCAGTCGATGCAGGTGATTCCTGGCGAAGAGTTCAGCCGCGTGGTGAACGCCATGAAGGACTTCGGCAACAACAAACTCGGCGACCTGGACGATGCCTACATGAAGACCGTGACCCTCAAACTGGGTATGCCGCTCATGTACACCGAGGACGACGCCAAAGAACTGGCTACGTCGCTCGATGCCAACTTCCACAAGTATGCCGAGATGGGTGCCATGCTGTTCATGGGCCACGGCAACCCCGACGACTACGACACCTACAAGGCCAACGTGCGCTACACACAACTTGAGACTGCCCTGCAGGCCATCCATCCCAACTATTACGTAGGTACGGTCGATATGGCCGACAACTTCAAGGTGCAGGTGAACAACCGCATGAAGGCCAACGGCTTTGCTTCGAACGGCAAGGTGTTCTGCGCTCCGCTGATGTCGATTGCCGGCGACCACGCCCACAACGACATGGCCGGCGACGACGACGAATGGGATGACGCGATGGCCACTCAGACCGAAGGCGAAGCCGAGGACGTAAGTTGGAAGAAATACTTCGGCCACAAGGGCTACACCATCGAGGAGACACCTTACTACACCGACAACGGCGAAGACGCCCTCGTGAAGGGTCTGCTGGAGTACAAGAACATCCGCGACCTGTACATAAAGCACACCCAGGCGGCCGAAGTGGTTGACTTCTACCACTCGATGTACCCCGAGGAGTAAGCGCCCCGGCGCTTTTCGCGCGCGTATATTTACGTCTGAGCGCTCGGACGAAAACTTCCGAGCGCTCAGACGAAAACTTCCGAGCGCTCAGACGTTTTTTTCCAAGCGCTCGGAAACCGAAATAGACATGACAAGAACAACATGTGATATGTTATTTAAGAAAGTAGGTTTTTTGATGGCGGCACTCCTTACGGGGAGTGCTGCCTTTGCGCAAATTCACAAGATGGAACGTGCCGACACGTCGGCCGTGGCACACACCTACGACCTCAACCCCGTCGTCGTCACAGGCTCGGGCCACCATCAGCGCATGAAGTACACAGCCACGCCCGTCCGTATGCTTTCCTCACAGGAAATCCGCGAACAGGGCATCACCACCTTCGACGCTGCCCTCACACGCATGATGCCCCAGGTGTCGATGGCACCCAACTCGATGGGCACCTTCCTGCGGCTCAACGGACTGGGCAACAAGTACATCCTCATTCTGGTGAACGGACAGAAACTGTCGGGCGACATCTCGAACAATGTTGACCTCAACCGCATCAACATGGCACGCGTGAAGCGCATCGAGGTGCTCGACGGAGCAGCATCGTCGCTCTACGGCAGCGATGCCATCGCCGGCGTCATCAACATCATCACCGACCAGCCCACACAGCAACTGGTGAGCGTGATGAGCGACACCCGAGTGTCGGGCAAGGGCCAACTCACCGAGTCGGTCAACCTCGACATCCACACCCACGGCTTCGGTTCCTACACCTCCTTTGTCCACGACCGGGCCGACAGTTACCAGACCACGGACCTCGAATACAAGAAAGGCTCCGACACCGAGACCCAGCCGACCATCGCACCCTTCTTCACCGGCTACCGCTCCAACGTGCTCAGCCAGAAGTTCACCTACAGTCCCAACCGCCACCTGGCGATGAACGCCTACGTGGACTATTCGAACAAAATCACCGACCGTCCCGCGACACGTCCCGACATCACCGGCGGCACCGACTACGAGATGCGCTACCGCGGCCTGCGCTACGGCTTTGGCGGCATCTACAAGTTCACACAGCGCAACTCGCTGCAGGCCGACCTGACCATCGACCGCTTCCGCTACGGCAAGGAATACGACGTCGAGACGAAGAACAACGCCGTGGGCGACTTTGTCGAGTCGAAACGCCAGCGCACCATCGAGGGACAACTGAAGGGCGTGCTCGGCCTCACGGCAAACTCGACCACCGTGGTCGGTGCCGACTGGCGCCGTGACAAACTCGTCGCCACGAGCGGCAACATCGACCAGACCGCCTACACCCTCGCCGCCTATGCCCAGCACGAAGTGAAGATGTGGGACCTGCTCACAGCCACCGTCGGCCTGCGCTACGACTATCACGAGAACTTCCACAACCGCCTCACGCCGAAAGCCACACTGATGCTCTCGCCCGGACCCTTTAACTTCCGCGCCACATGGTCCACAGGCTTCCGTGCCCCAGGCCTCGACGAACTCTACTACCACTACTACTCCGTCAACCGCGGAAAGCCGCAAATCACCTTCGGCAACAGCAGTCTCGACCCCGAGCGCAGCAACTACTTCGCCCTCAACGCCGAATACCGCACCCAGACCCTCGCCGTCAGCGTGACCGGCTATGTGAACCGCATCAGCGACATGATCATACGCCAGGACATCTCCGTCGGCTCTTCCGAACTGACCATGCTGCAGGCCGAATTTCCGGAGATGACGTCGGCCGAGGCCGCCAAACTCGAACGCTACAGCCGCTATGTCAACAGCGACCGTGGCGACATCAAAGGTCTGCAAGTGAACGTGTCGGCCAACCTTTTCGATGGTTTCAACCTCTCGGCCAACTACGCCTACACCTATGCCCGGACGGAGAACTCCGGCGAGTGGAGCGTGCTGGAGCGCAGCATCCGCAACGTGGCAACGCTGGCGGCAAACTACCACCATGCCTGGGGTCACTATGCACTGAACGTCAACCTGAACGGACGCTTGCAGTCGCGCACCTACTATACCAGTTACGAGAATGCACCGGGCTACGGCATCTGGAACCTGCACACCACACACACGTTCGATCACCTGCATTGGGCCATCATCGAGCCCAGCATCGGTGTTGACAATCTGTTCAACCGTGTCGATCGACGCATCGACTCCAGCAACCGCAAGTACGCCCTCTACAGCCCCGGACGTATGCTCGTCGTCGGTCTGCGCGTACGTTTCCAGTAAATCATCTTATGAACAAGGAATGAAGAATGACGGATGCCCGCTTGTCGTTCTTCATTCCATTTTTTTCAAACCCATGAAGCAACTCTACACCAGGACAGGCGACAGCGGCCTGACCAGCCTTCGCGAGGGCGTCAGGGTCGAGAAAGACGACCTGCGCATCGAAGTGAACGGACAGGTGGACCACCTCAACGCCCTGCTCGGTCTGGTGCGCAGCGACGAGCGCACAGCAGCCCTGCTGCCGACCGACGACGCTGCACTCATCAGGCGGGTGCAGACGGAACTGATGGCGGTCATGAGCCACATCGCCACGCCCAGCGGCAGTGTCAATCCCCGTCCGCTCCATGTCGGCGAATTGACTGCTGAGATGGAGCAAGCCATCGACCGCCGCACCAACGGGCGCACCACAGGCTTCACCATTCCCGGCGACACACCGGCGGCGGCGTTGCTCCATGTGGCCCGCACCCAGACACGCACCGTTGAGCGCCGGCTCTGGACCCTGCATCGCGAGCATCCGCTGTCGCCCAGCGTGCTCACCTTCTTCAACCGCCTCAGCGACTACCTTTTTTCACTCACCCTCTGACTCTTTTTCCAACCATGCTCTACGGACACGGCGACGACACCTTCCGCTTCCCCCGCCTGCGTGCCAACTTCAGTTCGAACATCTGCACAGAGGCCGACCTTGCCCCCCTCAAGGCGCATCTGGCCACACGGCTCTCCGCCATCGAGAACTATCCGGAGCCGGCAGCCGACTCGCTCGCTGCCTGCATCGCCCGGCTGCACGGCATCCAGCCCGACGAGGTGCTGGTGACCAACGGCGCCACCGATGCCATCTACCTCATTGCACAGGCTTTTGCCACGGATGGTACCAATTTCTCGACCGACGAACCCACTTTCAGCGAATATGCCGACGCCAGCCTTTTGTTCGGATTGAAACCTCTGACAGACACGGACTCTTCTGCAGCCGTTCGCTGGCTGTGCAACCCGAACAACCCCGACGGCCGCATCTACACGTCCGAGCAAGTGCGACGGGAGACACAGCGCAGCACGTGGCTCGTCGTCGATCAGTCGTACGAAGACTACACCGCAGCCCCTCTGCTCACCGCTCGCGAGGCGCTCGGTGTGCCCAACCTGCTGCTGCTCCATTCGATCACCAAGAGTTACGCCGTGCCGGGGCTGCGCATCGGCTATGTCACTGCGCCGGCTCCGCTCATCGCCCGTCTCAAGTCCGTCAGCCGTCCGTGGGCCGTCAATGCCCTGGCGGTCGAGGCCGGGAAATGGCTGCTCAGCCACGATGTACGTGCCGTGCCCGACCTCGATGCCCTGTTGGCAGAGACCCAGCGGCTGGCCTACGCACTTTCGGAGGTGCCTCACCTCCACGTCAGCCCCACCGCCACGACCTTCATGCTCGTCTGCTGCGACACGTTCACGGCGGCCCAACTGAAGGAGCGGCTGGCCTCGGAACACGGTCTGCTCATCCGCGATGCCTCCAATTTCCCCACGCTCACTCCCCATCACTTCCGTGTGGCAACCCAGCGGCCCGACCAGAACGATGCACTTGTCGCTGCCCTGCGCACCCTTCTCTCCCCGTCTGCAGACGAACGAAAGTTCTGAGTGCTTGAAAAAAAAGTTTTAAGTGCTTGAAAATTTACTTTTACGTGCTTGAAAGTTTGTTTTCACCTACTTGTTTCGTAACTTTGCACAAAGATTAGAAAACAAATGGAGGTAGTCCTTATTCGCCACACCAGCGTCGCAGTCCCGAAAGGCACGTGCTACGGACAGACCGACGTGCCCGTTGCCGACACGTTTGAACAGGAGGCTGCGGCCACCCGTGCCGCCCTCGGCCGCTACGGCCAGTTCGACGCCGTCTTCTCGTCGCCCCTCACCCGTGCCCGCCTGCTGGCAGCAGCCTGCGGCTACGAACAGCCCGTCATCGACGACCGTCTGAAGGAGATGTCGATGGGCGATTGGGAGATGAAGCAGTTTGACCTCATCGACGACCCGCACCTGAAGGAGTGGTACGACAACTACATCGAAGAGCGCACCAGCGGCGGAGAGAGTTTCCAGGACGTCTATCGGCGCGTGGCAGCCTTTCTTGACGAAGTGCGCCAACGGCCCGACTACACCCGCGTGGCCGTCTTTGCCCACGGCGGCGTGCTGATGTGTGCAGGCCTGTATGCCGGGCTCTACACCGCCGACGATATGTTCTACCACCTCGTCCCCTACGGCGGCATCCTGGAAATAAAAATTGAGAATTAGTCAACACGATGAGCAGAGTCATCTTGATCACAGGCGGACAGCGCTCGGGCAAGAGCGAATGGGCAGAGCGGATGGCGCTCTCGCTCAGCGACAGCCCCGTCTATGTGGCCACGGCCCATGTGTGGGACGAAGAGTTCCGCCAGCGGGTGCGTCGTCATCAGGAGCGTCGTGGACCTCAGTGGACAAACATCGAGGAAGAGATGCTGCTGGCCGACCACGACCTGACGGGACGTGTGGCGGTGATTGACTGTGTGACACTTTGGCTCACCAATTTCTTCTTCCACCTTGACAGCAACACCGAACAGGCCCTCGCCGCCGCCAAGCGCGAATTCGACCGCCTCGCCGAGCAGGATGCGACCCTCATCTTTGTAACCAACGAAATCGGCTGTGGCGGCGTAAGCGACAATGCCCTTCAGCGCCGATTCACCGACCTGCAAGGCTGGATGAACCAGCACATCGCACAGCGAGCCGACGAGGTGTGGTGGATGGTGTCGGGCCTGCCCGTACAGATTAAGCATGAGAACATTCAACATACAACAGCCCGACAGCAGGATGCTGGCGGACATTCGCAAGAAGATTGACAACCTGAACAAGCCGAAAGGCTCGCTCGGACGCCTCGAAACGCTCGCCGAGCAAATCTGCCTGGTGCAGCAAACCCTGTCGCCGCGCCTCACCCACCCCAGCCACCTGCTACTCGGAGCCGACCACGGCATCGAGCGCGAGGCAGTGAGCGTGAGTCCGCGCGAAGTCACGTGGCAGCAGATGCTTAACTTCACCCACGGCGGCGGCGGAGTCAACATGTTCTGCCGTCAGCACGGCTTCAAGTTGCGCATCGTAGATGTCGGCGTCGATTACGACTTCACGGGCGTCGATGGGATACTGGACAGAAAAGTGGCGCGTGGAACACGCAATTTTCTCCACGAGGCTGCCATGACACAGGAAGAGTACGACCGCACCATCGACATCGGTGCAGCACTCTGCGACGACTGCTTCGCCGAAGGCTGCAACGTGCTGAGCATCGGCGAGATGGGCATAGCCAACACCTCGCCGTCCAGCATCTGGATGAGCCTCTTTTGCCACATCCCGCTCGACGAGTGCATAGGTGCCGGAGCAGGACTCGACACACAGGGCATCCGTCACAAGCGCGAGGTGCTCAGACAGGCTGTGGACAACTATCAGGGACAGGGCACTGCCGCCGACCTCATCCGCTACTTCGGCGGATTCGAGATGGTAGCCGCCATCGGAGCCATGCTCCGTGCAGCCGAGCATCGTATGCTGGTGCTGGTCGATGGATTCATCATGTCGGCCTGTGCCCTCGCCGCCATCCAGTTGGAACCGGCGGTGCGCGACTACATGATCTTTGCCCACTGCGGCGACGAGAGCGGCCATCGGCGTATGCTCGATGCCATGCAGGCCCAGCCCCTGCTCAGTCTTGGCCTGCGGCTGGGAGAAGGAACGGGAGCGCTCTGTGCCTACCCCATCGTCGATTCGGCTGTGCGGATGATCAACGAAATGAACAACTTCGACAATGCGCGTATTACGAAATATTTTTGACCGTCTGTGGGCGGCTCTCATCTTTTTCACACGTCTGCCGTTGTGGCGGCTCTATCAGCCACCACAGGAGTGCTACAACTCGGTCGTTGAGTTCTGGCCGCTGACGGGATGGCTCACAGGCGGCGTGATGGCCGTCGTCATCGGGGTGGGCAGCCAGTGGCTGCCCTTGTCGGTGAGCGTCGTGCTGGCCATCGCTGCGCGCCTCTTGCTGACGGGCGGCCTTCACGAGGACGGCCTGGCCGATTTCTTTGACGGAATGGGCGGCGGAGGCAGCGACCGCAGCCGTGTGCTGGCCATCATGAAAGACTCTCACATCGGCACCTTCGGCGTTCTCTCGCTCATTGTCTATTTTCTGTTGCTATGGACCGTGCTGACCTCCATGCCAGCCGTCTTGGCAGCCTTCTGCATCTTCGTCGCCGACCCGTATGCCAAAATGCTGAGCGGACAACTCATCCTCATGCTGCCCTACGCACGGACGGAGGAGACGGCGAAGAACCGCACCGTCTATCGTCGCTATTCGTGGAAGGCAGGACTGAGCCTGCTGGTGCAGGGACTGCTGCCGATGGGCCTCCTCGTTTATGTGTCGATGGATGTAGACTTCACCTGGGTGCTCATGCTGCCGGCCGTCGTCTTCTACCTGCTCTACCTTTTCATTCGCCACCGTCTGCACGGCTACACGGGTGACTGCTGCGGCGCCGTCTGCCTGATGGTCGAGTTGACGACGTGCCTGGCCATGCTGCTCTGGGGGACCATGTGAACCACACCCGTTTTTCCTGAATCCCATAGTCCCACACAGAGGGGAGTTTTGCCACTTGTCCGAGCGCTTGGAAAAAAACGTCCGAGCGCTCGGACGTTTTCGTCTGAGCGCTCAGAGATTTTTTTCTGAGCGCTCAGCCCTATATACAGACTTTGTCAGAAAGAAAAGCAGAGGACGGCTGCCAGGAGCACGGCAACGACTTCGGTGATGACCACAATGCGCACGGCCCGCTGCATGTCGGGGGTGGAAAGCGGACGGGGGTTCGTGCCGATGAAAGGTTTGTCGAAAAGTTGGTCGAAGTAGGTGTGCGGACCGCCGAAACGGCAGTCGAGGATGCCGGCCAGGGCGGCTTCGGGCCATCCGCTGTTGGGGCTGGCATGGCGCGGGCCGTAGGTCCAGACAAAGCGCAGGAGCGACGGACGGCCGGCGACGAGAATCATGAGCAGGGCGGTGAGACGTGCAGGGATGAAGTTGGCGACGTCATCAATGCGGGCAGCGACGGTGCCGAAACGGCGATAGCGGTCGGTGCGGTAGCCAATCATCGAGTCAAGGGTGTTGACCATCTTGTAGGCCAGCATACCCGGTGCGCCGAGGAGGACGTACCAGAAAAGCGGTGCGATGACACCGTCGCAGAGGTTCTCGGCGAGCGTTTCGAGAGCGGCCGTGCGCACCTCCTGCGCTGTGAGTTCAGTCGTGTCGCGGCCCACAATGCGTGCCACCTGTCGGCGTCCCTGTTCCAGACCTTCATCGAGGGCGACAAAGACCTGACGGACTTCGCGGACGAGCGTAGTGCCTGCGAGACAGAAGAAGACTATGACGAAGTCGATGTAGCGTGGCAGTGCCCATGCGAGGAAGTAGGCCAGCAGAATGAGCACGACAGCCATGGCGCCTCCTTTCAGACGTCGCCACGTGCCGCGGTTGAGCCAGTGTTCGCCCCAGCCAATCAGACGACCGAAGCCGACGACCGGGTGTGGCAGCCACGATGGGTCGCCCAGCAGGCGGTCGAGCGACCAACCGCCCAGAAGCATGAGGAACTTAATCATGGCGCAGAATCTGGTAAATGCGTTGCAGGTCAACGTGCTGGCGGACATGGTCGGCCAGACGGTCGTATTGCTCCTGCTTGAATGCCTGGTAATCAAAGGTGGAGACCTTGTCCGAGCGTTTTGCAGCATAGGGCTGGAGCAGGAAGTCCACGAAGGCGCGGTTGTCGAAGATGCCGTGCAGGTAGGTTCCCATGCACTGCGGACTGGCGTAGTATCCGTCTTCGCGTCCGTCGCTGAGGCGGAAAAGTGGAGAGGCAGGCGCATCGCCAAAGGGCTTCGTCACACCCATGTGGATTTCGTAGCCCGTGAGAAGAGCCTCGCCGTCCCCAGGCGAAAAGGCTGGGAATAAAGAATGAAGAATGTCGGTTTCTCCTCCGGATGAAGAATAAGAGTTACTTTCATTCTTCGTTCTTAATTCTTCATTCTTCATGTCGTCGAAGGGAAGCCAACGGGCAGATACCTGGCGGGTAACTTTCTCGCCAGAAAGCGTAGTAGTGACTGGCAGAAGACCCAGACCGGGAAGGCGTTCGGCATCGCCTTCGACATGAAGCGGGTCGCACACCTCGACACCCAGCATCTGATAACCTCCGCAGAAGCCCACCACTGTTTTTCCCTCGCGATGCGCCTCAACAATGGCCTGCGCCATGCCGCTGCGGCGCAGATGGTAGAGGTCGTCGAGGGTCGATTTGCTCCCCGGCAGCACGACGATGTCGGCCTGCAGGAGGTCGTCGGGCGCTGCGGTATAGAAGAGGTGGATGCGCGGATCCTGTTCCAGGGCATCGAAGTCGGTGAAGTTGGAGATGTGCTGAAGCATGACCACGGCGATGTTGATGCGTCCCTGCGCCGTCACCCTGGATTTCTGAGCCAAAGAAACACTGTCTTCCTCCTCGATGTGGATGTCTTTGAAATAGGGTATGACGCCCAGCACGGGGATGCCGCAAATCTTTTCCAACAGGCTGCGCCCCTCGTCGAAAAGGCGCATATCGCCACGGAATTTGTTGATAATGATGCCGCAGATGCGTCGGCGGTCGTCGTCGGGCAGCAGTGCGATGCTTCCATAAACCGAAGCAAACACGCCGCCACGGTCGATGTCGCCGACCAGAATGACACGTGCGTCGGCATGGCGGGCCATCGGCATATTCACGATGTCGCTGTCGCGGAGGTTGAGTTCGCTGATGCTACCTGCTCCCTCCATGACGATGGGGTTGAAACGCGCTGCGAGACGGTCGAAGGCGGCGCAGACCTGCAGACGGAGTTCGTCGCGTCCGTCGCGCCGGAAGTAGTCGTAGGCATCGCGGTTGCCGACGGGGCGTCCATTGAGCACCACCTGGCTTGTGTGGTCGCTCTGGGGCTTCAGCAGCAGGGGGTTCATGTCGGTGTGGCAGGGAATGCCGGCAGCCTCAGCCTGCACAGCCTGGGCACGCCCTATCTCAAGTCCGTCAGGAGTAGCGAAGGAGTTGAGCGCCATGTTCTGCGCCTTGAAGGGAGCCGGATGGTAGCCGTCTTGTCGGAAGATGCGGCAGAAGGCGGCTGCCAGTACACTTTTTCCCACATCGCTGCCTGTGCCGACGAACATGAGAGGGGAAAAAGACCCACCTAACTGGCCCCCCTCTAACTTCCCCCGATAGGGGGAGGATTCCTTATCAACAGGCTGGTTTTGAGGCACTCCCCCTATCGGGGGGAGATGGAGGGGGGCTGCTAAATGTGTGTAACTGGCCACGACATTCTTGTGACGAATGACGGGGGTGCTGACGTTTTCGCCTTTGGCATTGAAGACCTGGACAAAAGTTTGGGGCTGCGGGTCGAGAAACTGGGAATAGTGGAACTCATGGCCACGATATTCTCCGGCAGGCAGGGCGAGGCCTTCGGTCGGCGGAAGGGTGAAGCGGCGGTAGCCGAGCGAGAGTTTGCGGTCGGCTTTGCGGGCCGTCACACGGTAGGGCAGCACGCCGCACATGTCGAACTCGCCTTCGTCGGTCACGATGCTCTGGCACAGGTACATCATGCCGCCACATTCGGCCACGATGCGTCCGCCGCGCTCTGCAAAGTCGCGGATGGCACGTCGTGTCTGCACCTGCGCTGTCAGTGTGGCAGCATGTTTTTCGGGGTAGCCTCCGGGCAGGTAGAGGGTATCGACGCCGTCGAGCCGGGGCACCTCGGTCTCGGGGTCGAAGAAACTGACGTGCTCCATCGCATCGAGTGTCTGCTGATAGAGGAACGAGAACGATTCGGCATTGCGGGCCACGAGCGTATGACCTGCGATGAAGGGGCGATGGGGCTGTGGCTGAATGATTTTCGGGGTGTGCAGCGTGAGCAGACGGTCCACGTCCACATGCTGTTCCATCAATTCCACGATGGCGTCGGCATCGGTCTGCTCCGAAAAGTCGAGGCCCAGATAGCGGCTGCCCTGGGCCAGTTCTGGACGGCGCGGAATGCAGCCCAGGCAGTCCATCCCTGCCTCGCTGCACACGTCGCGCAGCATCGCAGCGTGACGTTCGCTGCCCACCTGGTTGAAGATGACCCCAACCAGCCGCAGCCGTGTGTCATAGTGTTTGAAACCTTGCAGCAAAGGCACCATCGACCAGGCGGCACTGCGGGCCTGCACCACCAGCACAATGGGCAGATCGAGCAGACGGGCCACTTCGGCACACGAGCCGCTGCTGCGTTCGTAGCCGTCGAACAGTCCCATCATGCCCTCGACGATGCTCACGTCGGCATCGGCTGCATAGCGGGCAAAGGCCTGCTCGACCCCTTCGGCCCCAGCCATGAAGAGGTCGAGATTGATGCTCGGACGCTGGCAGGCACGCTGGTGAAATTTCGTATCAATATAGTCGGGGCCGCACTTGAAGGGCTGCACACGCAGGCCGCGCCGATGGAGCAGTCCCATCAGCCCCAGGGCCACGGTGGTTTTTCCGCTGCCACTGCCCGGGGCGGCAATCATAAATGCTGTATTCACGCTCGTTCTTTCGTTCATCTGTTCGCGAATTTCACTTTCAACACCCGTCGTCGGCAGTCGGACGGGAGTTTTAAGTGCTTGAAAATTTACTTTTAAGCACTTAAAACTTTATTTTCAAGCACTTAAAACTTTCGTTGCGGCACAATTCGGGAAAATGCCTTGTAGGCCACGGCCTACGAACGGTCGCGCCGCAGCAGCACCCACGCCACGACGGGCGCACCGATGAGGGCCGTCACCGAATTGACCGGCAAGGCTCCTTCAAAGCCTGGAAGGCGGGCGATGAGGTTGCACACCAGGGCCAGCAACGCACCGAGCAGCATCGTGGCCGGCATGAGGATGCGGTGGTCGCTCTTGCGGAACAGGCCGCGGGCCAGATGGGGCACGCTCATGCCGATGAACATGATGGGGCCGCAATAGGCGGTCACAATGGCCACATGAATGCCGCTGCTGACAATGATGAGCGTCTGCACGCGGCGCAGGTTCAGACCCAGGTTGGTCGCATATTCGTCGCCCAGCAGCAGGATGTTCATGGATTTTACCAACAACATGCTCAGCGGCAGCAGAAAACACATGAGCAGGACGAAGAGCACCATCTCGTCGCCCGACACACGAGCAAAACTGCCGAGGCCCCAGACGACGTAGGCCTTCACGTCCTCCTCGCTGGCAAAGAACTTGAGCAGGCCGACCACGGCATTGACCAGATAGCCAATCATCACACCGATGATGAGCAGGGTGACGTTGCCCGCGACATGGCGTGCCACAACGACAATGAGCATCAGCACGGCCAGCGCACCGATGATGGCACTGACCGAGATGGCCACGTCGCCGACGTAGCCCATGCGGCTCAGCGTCACGCCGCCCACACTGCCCGAGAGCAGCACCACGCAGGCCACACCGAGCGAGGCACCGTTGGAGATACCGAGCACCGACGGACCGGCCAGGGGATTGTGAAACACTGTCTGCATCTGCAAGCCACTCACCGCCAGGCCTGCACCTGCCATGAGAGCCGTCAGTGCCTGTGGCACACGCGACTGCACGACGATGTTTCGCCAGATTTCACTTTCTCCACCGTCGCCCACGAGAATGCGGCACACGTCCGCCATCGGGATGCGCACCGTGCCCAGCAGCAGATTGAGCAGAAAGAATACCGCGATGGCTGCCACGGTCAGCAGGAAAAGCAAGGCGACACGCTTCATGGCAGCAGACGATAGAAGGTGGGAGTATAGTCGGCCGGCATCAGTTCGGGATGGAAGATGGCGACAAAGTCGGCCAGAACGGCGTCGGGCATGACAGGCGAAATCTCGTAGTAGGGCGTCTGCTTCATGTTGCAGTAGATGACGTGGTGCTGCTTGAAGGCACGGAACAAGGCATTGCGCGGTTCAGAAGCCAGCAGCGCGTCGTAGCCGAAGTCGCCCTCAAAACTGTTGAGAATGCGCCAGTAGTCGGCCTCGGCTGCCGTCGCATACATCTGCTCATAGTCGATGTTCACACCGCCCGTGTTGTCGTCGTCAATCAGATAGTCGGCACCGGCGTCACGGAAAATCTGCGCCAGATAGTTCTTGCCGCCCACGGCAAACCAGTTGCCGCCATGCATCTCGCCGCTGAACACCGTCGGACGCTCCGTCACGTCGGCAGCCTTTTGCTTGAGGTCCAGATACCGCGCTTCGATGCCCCGGAAGAGGGAGTCGGCCTCGGCCTCCTTGCCGAGGAACATAGCCACGTACTTCACCCATTCTGCCTGTCCGAGCGGGTCCAGTTCCTTGTATCCCAAATGCGGAACCAGCGTGATGCCCGTCTCCTTCACCACGTCGTAGCCGCCACGCTTGAAGGGCGAAATGAAGATGACCTGGGGATTGGCCGAGAGTATCAGTTCGGTGTCGAAGTTGCCCTCCATGCCGATTTTCACAATGTCACCACGCTCGACACGCTCGCGGATGTCTTTGTCAAACAGGTTTTTCACACCCGTGATACCGCGAATCACATCGTGGGCATTGAGGGCGGTGAAGTTCGACATCTGCAGCATGGTCATCACGATGGTGCGCTCGATGGGCACCTCGACCCGTGTGTAGCCTTCGGGCACCTCGGCCTGGCTGCCCCGCCGGACGAGGGCAAAACGATAACTCACCGGCATCCGCTCTTCGTCGGTCTGCGGATCGGCCACATCGACCAGCCGCACACCGTCGGCAAGGGTCCGCACCGTAAAACCTTTGGCATAGCGCGGCGCACTGATGTCTGCTGTGTCGCACGCGCCAGCACGGTCCTCTTCTCCAGCCGTTGCACCACCCTTCCCCTGTCCGCTGCAAGCCGACAGCAGAAGAACCGACAGCACAGCGGCCATCCAAATCACTCCAGTTTTCTTCATGTTGTTCTGTCTTTTCAATTCTCTTTTTCTTTTTCACAAGGCTTCACCCAACGGTACAGGTTGCAGCCGACGAAGTTGCCCAGCACCTCGCAAAGATAAACCCACAGCACGGGCCACTGGAACACCGTGTCGGACGGGGCGACGAGGAAGTAGAAGGCGTCTGCAATGCTGTGGGCAAAGCCGCACAGAATGAACATCGGCACACCGAACAGCAACGGCAGCATCTTGCCTTGCCGTCCGAAGTTCACCGCCGTCGTCATGATGAATCCGCAGCCAACGGCCAGCAGGAAGCATGCCCACGGCCCTTTCGCCAAGCGCCCTTCAAGAATCTGCGTGGCAGGCTCGATGACATCGGGCAGTGCATACCGAACCGCCAGCGCCGTCAGCCAGCAGCCGACGATGTTGCCGAGCAGCACGAGGCAAATCATGGTCCAGTCGCCCGTGGCGCGGATAAAGCCGGCCGTGCCTGTGTAGAGTTTCAGA
>ONOG01000004.1 GCA_900319385.1 uncultured Prevotellaceae bacterium
AAATCGACAATTGCACTTTTTTGTACCTTTCAACTTCGGGGTGTATTTGTTTCTGTCTGTGTTACAAATACTTATAAAAATCCAAAACACTTCCACATGTATTGTTTCAGATGGTCAGATTATTATCAAGAATGCAGTGGGCACCCATGTGAGAATCATTGATATGAGTGGACGCATAGTTTACGGCAATCGTCTCAGTAAAGCGGTTGAGACTATCTCTGTGTATCCAGGTGTCTATATCGTGAAACTGGGTAGCAGCAAGACGTTGAAAGTAGCAGTGAAATAGCTAAGCCTCGTCTGAAATCCTTACCATTGAAGGAACTTTCATTTCCTCACCTTGTTCCGCCTTCTTGGCGGAATGGGGTGGGGATTTCATTTTGCGGGTGCATTGTGTCACATATCCCTGAGTTTGTGAAAATAAAAGGTGAATCCATGTAAGTGATGATTTGTGGCTAAATACGAGACAATGCACCCCTCTGTTCCAGCTGTTTCACCCTTCGTCCTCAGATACTGTGCAGAAAACACTCAAAATCTCAATGAAATTTCTGAAAATCTCAATGGAATTTCTGAAAATCTCAGTGGAATTTCTGAAAATATCAATGATATTTTGACTTCCGTCTGCGCATCATCCGACTCCCCACCGCACTGCGGCTGAGTATGAAGGGCGGAGCAACTGGGTGTGGAGGGGCGCATCAACAAAATTGATGCGAACAGTGGCCGAGGTTGAGGGGCACAGAGGTCGAGATTGATGCGAACAGTGGCTGGGCTTGTGGCGCAAATCGGGCGTTTTTGGGGCGCAGGCCAAGATTTTTCACGGTTCACTTTTCACTTTTCACTTTTTTGTCGTAAATTTGCACGATATTGTATCCAAACTAAACATGAAGAAAGTTCAGAAACTATCGTTGCCGGCAGTGATGATGGCCATGCTGCTCTCGCTCGCCGCACTGACGGCCTGCGACCAGGGCGAGACCTACGCCGACATGAAGGAACGAGAGAAGGATGCCATCAACGCGTTCCTCGCCGACAACCCCTACACGGGGCCGATCAACGTCATCAGCGAGGCGACGTTCAATGCCCAGGGCTGCACCACCAACCTCGATCGCAACGAGTTTGTCGTGTTCTCCGAGGACGGTATCTACCTGCAAATCGTGCGCCAAGGCGAAGGCAAGTCGCTCGCCGAAATGGCCGACGAGAACGCCGAGGGGAAGGCGACGAAGCCCATCCTCTGCCGTTTCCTCGAATACGACATCAAGAATGCGGCGCAGACCATCAGCAACTACAACACTGAGAGTGTGGTCGATGAGATGCAGTGCACCTACGTCAAGCAGGGGCGCAGCTACACCGCCAACTTCGTCAGTGGCGGCTACATGTACGCCAAGTACGGATCGGTCGTCCCCAAGGGCTGGCTCAAGCCACTCACCTATGTCAAACTGACAAAGGTAGCAGGACGTGAGGCCAAGGTGCGCGTCATCGTGCCCCACACCTCGGGTTCGGCCAATGCGTCGAGCTATGTACTGCCGTTCTATTACGAGATCACCTATCAGTTGCCCGCCAACCGATAGACAAGACTCCACGATGGAAGCCTCCCCCCATCCCCCTCCGGAAGAGGGGAAGTTGCCATCCGGCATTTTTTTTATTTAATTTTTCACTTTTAACTTTTAACTTTTAACTACTCCAAATGTCACTCATCAAATCCATATCCGGCATCCGCGGCACCATTGGTGGACGCGCCGGTGAGGGCCTGAACCCCCTCGATATCGTGAAATTTACCTCGGCCTACGCCACTCTCATCCGCCGCTCCGTATGCAGCGACACGGTGGCTGATGCCGACAAACCCGCCCATCCCAACACCATCGTCGTCGGACGCGATGCCCGCATCTCGGGCGAGATGGTGAAGAACGTCGTCTGTGGCACGCTCATGGGCATGGGCTTCGACGTCGTCAACATCGGACTCGCCAGCACACCGACCACCGAAGTGGCGGTGACCATGGAGGGAGCTGCCGGCGGCATCATCATCACTGCCTCGCACAACCCCCGCCACTGGAACGCCCTCAAGCTGCTCAACCACCACGGCGAGTTCCTCAACGCCGCCGAAGGAAACGAGGTGCTGCGCCTGGCCGAAGCCGAGGACTTCGACTATGCCGACGTGGATCACCTGGGCCACTACCGCGAAGACAACGGCTACAACCAGCGCCACATCGACCTCGTGCTCTCGTTGCCCCTCGTCGATGTCGAGGCCATCCGCAAGGCCAACTTCCGCGTGGCCTTC
The DNA here is from genome assembly GCA_900319385.1 of uncultured Prevotellaceae bacterium. GTDB lineage: Bacteria > Bacteroidota > Bacteroidia > Bacteroidales > Bacteroidaceae > UBA3839. Next base: position 2,270 of record ONOG01000004.1, read on the forward strand.
GACGCTGTCAACTCGGTCGGCGGCATCATCCTGCCCGAACTGCTCAAGCAGCTCGGCGTCGAACACGTCACTCCCCTCTACAGCGAACCGACGGGGGACTTCCAGCACAATCCCGAGCCGCTCGAGAAGAACCTCGGCGACATCATGGCGCTCATGGCACGCGGTGAGCACGACGTGGCATTCGTCGTCGATCCCGACGTTGACCGCCTGGCGTTCATCCAAGAGGACGGACGGATGTACGGCGAAGAGTACACTCTCGTCACTGTGGCCGACTACATCCTGCGACACACCCCAGGCAACACGGTCTCGAACCTCAGTTCCACACGTGCCCTGCGCGACGTGACCCGTCGCTACGGCAAGGACTACAACGCCGCAGCCGTCGGCGAAGTGAACGTCGTGACGAAGATGAAAGAGACGGGTGCCGTGATTGGCGGCGAAGGCAACGGCGGAGTCATCTATCCCGAAGCCCACTATGGCCGCGACGCGCTCGTCGGCATCGCCCTCTTCCTCAGCCACCTGGCACACGAAGGGGTGAAGGTGAGCGAGCTGCGCCGCACCTATCCCGAGTATTGCATCGCCAAAAACCGCATCGACCTTGAGCCGACGACCGACGTCGATGCCATCCTCGCCCGTGTGAAGGAGCTCTACGGACAGGAAAAGGATGTGGAGGTCAACGACATCGACGGCGTGAAGCTCGACTTCCCCGACCGCTGGGTACATCTGCGCAAGTCGAACACCGAACCCATCATCCGCGTCTATTCCGAAGCCGCCACGATGGAGGCCGCCGACGAAATCGGCAAACGCATCATGGACGTGGTCCTCAGCCTGAAGTAAGTCTTCCGTCCCCCTCCTTCCCCCTGCGCTGCGACCTCGTCGCAGCCCTTCGTCCCGCTCCGTCCCTGTATGCTGCGACCTCGTCGCAGCCCTTCCGCCTCAGTTATGCAGAACCAGTACTACAACGAAATGATCCAACTGCTCATGGGCAATCCCGAGGGGATGCGAGTGGGCACCATCGCCCGCGCTATCTACAACGCGAGTTGCGACCTCTTCGACGCGCAGGCTGGTTCCCGCTTCCACCAGATCTACACCTCCATCCGCCGCTATCTCTGGCAGCAGAGCCGGCGACAGCGGTCTCCCTTCCGGCGAATCAAGTGGGGAACCTATGCATTGAGGCACAACTTCGTCTATCAGCTCGAACTGACCTTCGACGAATGGGAAGACGATGGCCCGATACCGAAGCCCGAAACACGTAAAACACCCGCCAACGAGCCCTATATGCTCAATTTGTTTGGCTGGACATAGTAACTGAAAAGGCCGATTCCACGGCCTTTTTTTTGTGTCACTGCGTAAAATCCTGAGAAAAAGCGCGTTACAATGATGTTAAACCTGCGGTGTGCCCGAACACACATGTTATTTAACATTGTTTTTTTCCTTGCAAAGCGTGTCGGAATGCCTAACTTTGCAGCATCCTAAAAACAATCTTTTTACCTTAAAAAAATTAATACTTATTGAGAGGAAAGCGGGTGCTCGTGAGAGTATCCGCTCTCATTTTATATAGAATACACACTCCGCCTGCAATGTCTTCGTCGTGTGAAGGCAATGCAGGCGGAGTCAGTAGGGGAGAGAACAGCCGTCAATAAAGTGGCTGGTCGTAGAAGAAGACGGGTTCGGCGTCGCACAGCCGCGGATGGTGGGCGTCTTTCTCGCTGAGGATGCGCCCTGTGGGTGGCACTTGCCAGTCGATGCCGAGGTCGGGGTCGTCCCATGCGATGGCGCCTTCCGACTGCGGAGCGTAGTAGTTGTCGCACTTGTACTGGAAGACAGCCTCGTCACTCAGCACGGCAAAGCCGTGAGCAAAGCCGCGGGGAACGAAGAACTGACGGTGGTTGTCCTCGGTGAGCAGGCACGAGACGTGCTGTCCGAAGGTCGGGCTGCCATGCCGAATATCGACGGCAACGTCGAGTACGGCTCCGCGAACCACGCGTACGAGTTTCGACTGTGTGAAAGGCGGCTTCTGGAAGTGCAGCCCGCGTACGACACCTGCCGTGGAACGCGATTCGTTGTCCTGCACAAAGGTGGTCCGGCAAACCTGCTCTTCGAACTCGCGCTGTGAGAAACTCTCGAAGAAATAGCCGCGTGCGTCGTTGAAGATGCGCGGCTCGATGATTTTTACGCCTTCGATGGCGGTTTCGATAACGTTAATCATGAGAGATGTATGTCTTGAATCATGAGAGATGTAAGTCCTGATGAATGATGTCGTGAACCTGTTGCATGAGCACAGCGGTGGGCTTTCCCTGGCGTTCTTCGACCGTGATGGCGGGATGGATGGTGAGGGTGAGGGTTCCATAGTTGACCGAACGGGCACGGCGATTGAACACATGGAACGAGCCGTTGATGGTCATGGGGACGATGGGAAGGCCGATTTCGTTCGCCAGCGTGAAGGCTCCCTTCTTGAACGGCCCCATATCGCCGGTGTAGGTGCGGGTGCCTTCGGGGAAGATCACCATCGACATACCGCCCTGCAATGTCTTGTGTGCCTGGCGAACGGTGCGCTGCATGCTGGCACGTGTGTCGCCGACGTAGATTTGGCCAGACTTCGCACAGGCGTAGCCGACGAAGGGGATCTTGCGCAGATATTCCTTCATCATCCACTTGAAGTTGTGCCCCAGATAGCCATACAGAAGGAAGATGTCGAAGTAGCCTTGGTGGTTTGCCAGGAACACGTAGGACTGTTCCGGCGAGATGTGTTCGCGTCCTGTGACCCGAACACGGACAAGGAACAGCCAGCAGGTGATGCGCGACCACCATTTGGGTCCGTAGTAGCTGGTGACGTCGCGGTCGCCGCAGAAGGATGCGACGATGACTGCCGTGGCGATGACGATGGTGACGATGACGAACAGCGGCAGTGCGATGCATAAGCTGTAGAGCTTGTAGAGAATGTTGAGGGTGGTTTTCATTTACTTGCGCTTTAGTGTGATGACATTGAGTTCGGGCCAGGCTCCGAAGCGGAAGGGGAACATGACCTGTCCGATTCCTTCGCTCACGTTCAGAATCTGCGGGCCTTCGGTGTAGGCACCGCTCCATTCCTTGGTGGTGAAGGCGACGGGCGACCATCCGAACACCTTGAACTGTCCGGCGTGGGTGTGCCCTGCGAGGGCGAGGTCGATGCGGGTGTCGGGGATGACGTTGCGACGCCAGTGGCTCGGGTCGTGCGTCATGAGGATGCTGAAGGTGTGGTCGTCGGCTTGGGCAACGACGGTGTCGTTGCCGGCGATGAGCAAATGGGTGGTGGTGTCGCTGCGCATGACGTGGCAGAGGCCCGCAGTGGCGAGGGGCAGGTTGCCGAGCGAGGGGAAGCGACCTGTGCCGTCGTTTTCCGATCCGATGATGGCGATGCTGTCGCCAGAGCGGTGCAGGACGACGTGGTCGTTGAGCAGGAGTTGCCAGCCGTAGGAGCGTTCGCGTCGTTGCAGTTCCTGGATGTCTGCCTCGCGGATGGCTTGCTCGGCTGGGATATACATGCTGTAGTCGTGGTTGCCCATCACCGCGTAGATTCCGTCAGGGGCCTTGAGCCGTGAGAGCACCTGCTTGTAGCCGTCGGTCTCGCGCGTCTCGTAATTGACGAGGTCGCCGATGAAGAGGACGGCGTCGCACTTCTGTCGGTTGATGAGGTTGACGATGGTGGTGACGTCTTCCTGGTGCCCGTCGGCGAAGGTCCCGATGTGCAGGTCGGAAAACTGTGCAATGCGGTAGCCGTCGAAGGCTTTGGGGAGGTTTTCGAAGTAGAACGTCTGTTGGTGGACGACGTAGCGGCTGCGCCCGATGAAGAATCCGTAGCCCAGCAGGATGGCGGCAAAGAGGGCGATGGTCATGGCTGCGATGCGCACGTAGCGTGCCCAGCCGATGAGTCCGATGAGGTCGAACAGCGTGAAGAGCATGCGTGGGGCGGTGTAGAGCAGGAAGATGAACATGAACAGCCCCACGACGGGTTGATGTTCGGCGCGCATGTCGTCGTGCTGCAGTACGACCAGCAGGTAGATGAGCAGCAGGATGGTGGGGATGAAGGTGGCGGCTCGCCACAGTCCGCTGCAGGTCCAGCGCCGCACGTAGCGCAGATAGATGTAGGTATCTGGGACGATGAGCAGGACGAAGAGCAGGAGTAGGACTCGGGGTAACATATTATGCGTTGGTTTTTTGATGCAGGTTGGCAGCGAGGTAGGTGCGCATGACGTCGGTTGGGAGTCCGCGTCGGTGGGCATAGTCGTTGAGTTGTTCGTCGCTGATGGTGCCGACCGAGAAGTAGTGTGCCGCGGGGTGGGCGAGCATGAGCCCGCTCACCGAGGCGTGTGGAGTCATCATGCCGTGTTCGGTGAGCGTGATGCCCAGTTCGGCGAAGTCCAGCAGGCTTGCCAGCAGGAAGTTGATCGAGAGGTCGGGGAGTGAGGGGTAGCCCACGGCGGGGCGTATTCCCTGGAAATGCTCGGCGTGCAGTTCGTCCATCGTGAGTGCTTCGTCGGGCGCATATCCCCAGAGTTTTTTCCTGACTTCTTCGTGGAGTCGTTCGGCGGCGGCTTCGGCGAGCCGGTCGGCGAGGGTCTGAGCGAGCAGCTGCGAGTAGTTGTCGTCGTAGTTGAGGGGTGTGGCAACGGTAGTGGCGAACAGGCCGATGGTGTCGGGCGTGGTGCCTTTCGGACGGATGAAGTCGGCGAGGCAGAGGCAGTGGCCCTGAGCGTCGGGATGCTGCTGCCGGAGCATGGGGAGGCGCGGCTGGGCGCAAGGCTGCGACGCGGTCGCAGCATAGGAGGACAGGAAGTTGCTGTTTTTATCCTCAGTCGTCACTTGCGGGACATCGGGTGTGTGGAGAACGATGTCGTCGCCTTCGGCATGACAGGGGAAGAGGCGGGCTGCGGCACGGACGGTGGTGTAGGACGTCATGCGGCCGAGCATCCGATGGGCGTCGGTGCGCAGCTGTTTCTTTTCAGCCGTATCGCCGACCGGCATTCCCCAGGCATGGTCGAAGTACACCCAGTTGATGTATTCGGCGAGGTCGGGGATGCGGTATGCGTGGCTGAGCTTCATCCTTTTTGAAAGTGAAAAGTGGAAAGTGGAAAGTGAAAAATGAAGGTTAAGTGGGTGTCGCTATGCGTCGAACTTGAGTGCCATGCCTCGTATGCCATCGACGACGATGCCGTCGGCATAGGCTGTCTTCCCGTTGACGAAGGTGCGGCGCACCCGCCATTTGAACGTGCGTTCGTCCATGGGCGTCCATCCGCACTTGGTGTAGTAGCGTCCGGAAAGGACTTGCCAGTTGGCAGTCGGGTCAACGAGCACGAGGTCGGCGTAGTAGCCTTTTCGGATGAATCCGCGTCGGTCGATGTGGTAGAGCAGTGCGGGATTGTGGCACATGAGCTGTACGACGCGCTCGACGGGGAAGTAGCCTTGGTCGCTCAGCTCCAGCATCGAGACGAGTGAGAACTGTATCATGGGCATGCCCGAGGCGGCCTTGAGCGCACCCCCCTCTTTCTCGCGAAGCAGATGGGGGGCGTGGTCGGTGGCGACGACGTCGATTTGTCCCATGGCCAGCGCTTCGCGCAGTGCCTCGCGGTCCTCGGGTGTCTTGACGGCTGGGTTGCATTTGATTTTCGCCCCCAGGTGGTCGTAGTCCTCGGTCGAGAACATGAGGTGTGCAATGACGGCTTCGGCGGTGATTTGCTTCTGTGTGACGTCGAGTTCGTCGCTGAAGAGTTCGAGTTCGCGTGCGCTCGACACGTGTGCCACGTGCAGTCGTGCTCCCGTATCGCGGGCGAGTGCAACTGCCTTCGCCGAGCTTTCGTAGCAGGCTTCTATGCTTCGGATGCGCGAGTGGTAGCGCACGGGGAAGTCGTTCTGTCCCTTGTACTTGCGCCGGAACTCGGCTATGTTTTGCTGGATGATGCGGTCGTCCTCGCAGTGAGCCACGATGCGCACGGGCGATGAGAGGAAGATTTGCCGCAGGGCGTCGTCGTCGTCCACGAGCATATTGCCTGTGCTGCTGCCCATGAATATCTTGATGCCAGGCACGTGGTGTACGTCGAGCGTGGGCAGGAGGTAGGCATTTTCGTTGGTGGTGCCGAAGAAGAAGGAGTAGTTCACGCGGCTCTTCTCCTCTGCCAGGCGGTGTTTCTCGGCCAGCAGGTCGGGTGTGGTCGTGGGCGGCAGGGTGTTTGGCATTTCCATGTACGAAGTCACGCCGCCGGCAGCAGCCGTGCGGCTTTCGGTCGCGATGTCGGCTTTGTGTGTGAGACCCGGCTCGCGAAAGTGCACATGGTCGTCAATGACGCCGGGCAGAAGGTAGAGCCCCGTGGCATCGACCACGTTGTCGAAGTGCTCGGTGTCGGCCAGGGGCTGCTGGAGCACGTCGATGATGTATTCCCCGTCGATGACGACGGCTCCGACGAACTGTCGCCCTTCGTTGACGATGGTGGCGTTGTTGATGAGGGTCAGCATAGTTTTTCTATAGTGTTTTTTCGGATTGTTCAGGCGTGCTGGGCGTCGGCTTCGTGCGGGATTTGCGGATACTTCTTGAACCATCCGTCCAGTCGCAGTTGCATGACGCCGAAGACGGCTTCGCTGAAGATTCCACCCGACATCTTCGAGGTGCCCTCAACACGGTTGACGAACACGACGGGCACTTCCTTGATGCGTCCACCACACTTGTAGGTGGTGTACTTCATCTCGATTTGGAAGGCGTAGCCCTTGAATCGGACGGCGTCGAGGTCGATGGTCTCGAGCACACGGCGGCGGTAGCATTTGAACCCTGCCGTCGTGTCGTGGATGTTCAGTCCGGTGACGATGCGCACATATTTCGACGCGAAATAGGACATGAGCACGCGGCCCATGGGCCAGTTGACCACGTTCACGCCGCTCACGTAGCGCGAGCCGATGGACAGGTCGTAGCCCTCGTCGTGGCACGCTGCGTAGAGCCGTGGCAGGTCTTTCGGGTCGTGACTGAAGTCTGCATCCATCTCGAACACGTATTCGTAGTCGCGTTCCAGCGCCCACTTGAATCCTGCGATGTAGGCTGTGCCGAGGCCCAGTTTGCCGCTCCGTTCGACGAGGAACAGACGTCCTGCAAACTCGTCCTGCATCAGCCGGCGCACGATGTCGGCTGTGCCGTCGGGCGAACCGTCGTCGATGACCAGAATGTGGAACGATTGCTCAAGTCCGAGCACGGCACGGACGATCTTTTCGATGTTTTCGCATTCGTTGTAAGTGGGGATGATGACAATGCTGTCGCTCTGTTTCATGTCTGTTTTCCGTGATTTAGGTGCATTCTATCTCGCGAAGTTACGAAGTTTTTTTCAATTTCCGATGCTTCAAACCGAAAAAAGCGTAAAAATATACTGTTTTTCCCCTCGCCCAATGCTTTTCCCGATGCTCAGCCCCCTTCGCCGCAGGTACAGCGCCAGTTCGGAGCGCCGCTGCCTCGGTTGCGCAGCACGTCGCTGGAGGGGGCGGAAGGGGCAGGTTTACAGGGCAGACCGAAAAGAAAGAAAAGTGCATATTTTTTTTATTGCATACATACTAAGCGACTGTTCCTTCCGTTATAGAAATAGTTGAACACCCTGAAACATAGATGCCTATGCCCGATTCTACTCCCAAACAATCTTTTACTGAAAAAACCAAGGAAGTCGTTTCCAAAATGGCAAAACTGAAGCCAGCCCTTCATGCCAGTGCCGATGCGCTGTTCTTCGTACAGCTGTTTGCACGCGCTTGCAACACCGAAGCACTCTTGACAACCTAAATTGGATACGCGACAAATTCTTCGTGTCCTGGCCTCGAACCCGCAGGTCAGGCAGCTGGGTGAGGCTCTTCGCAAGTCTCGCCCTCGTTTGTTTCAGCTTGCCGGACTGCAAGGCTCAGCCACTGCCGCCATGTTCTCAGCCCTGTCGCTGTCGCGTGGACGTCTGCCGCTGCTGCTCTTTGTGATGGACGATACCGACGAAGCCGGCTATTTCTACCACGACCTCGTACAGCTCATGGGCGACAGCCGCGTGCTTTTTCTCCCCTCGTCCTATCGCCGCGCCATCAAGTACAACCAACTCGATGCCGCCAACCAGGTGCTGCGCACGGAGGTGCTCTCGCAGTTGTCCACACGTGCCGACCAGCTGTTCTGCATCGTCACCTCGCCCGAGGCACTGGCCGAGACCGTCGTCTCGCCACGGCAGATGGATGCCAACACGCTTGCGGTCAAGCTGGGTATGAACCTCGATTTCAACGAATTGGAGGAGCGACTCGACGCGCTTGGCTTTCAGCGTGTCGATTATGTCTATGAGCCAGGGCAGTATGCCATGCGTGGCAGCCTGGTCGATGTGTTCAGCTATGCCAGCGACGAGCCTTTCCGCATCGACTTCTTCGGCGACGAGGTGGAGAGCATCCGCACTTTCGACGTGCAGACACAGCTCTCCGACCACACGGTGACCGACTTCAACATCGTGTCGGCCCAGGCACAGAAGCACGACGAGCGCGTTCCTGTCTTCGACTATCTGCCCGAGGACACCGTCGTCGTCACACGCGACCGTGCCTACCTCTGCGACCGCATCGCCCAGATTCATCAGGAGGGATTCAGCCAACAGGCAGCACACGAAGGAAAAGATGCTGCCGAATTTCAGCAGAAAGTAGTGCAGCCCGACGTGTTCAACGTAGCCTTTGCATCGTTGCGTTGCGTCTTGTTGGCGGGAGCAATGGGTGACGCGCAGACGATTTCCTTCAACACCTCGGCCCAGCCGCTGCTGCACAAAAACTTTGAACTCGTGGAGCAGGAGTGCCGGCGCCTCACTGCCGACGGCTACACCTTATATATATTAGCTGACAGTGGTAAACAGCTTGACCGCCTGAAGGAAATCTTCGGTGCCTTTGCTGAGCCTCTCAGCTTCATTCCCGTCGAACGTACCCTCCACGCAGGCTTCATCGACCACGACCTGCGTGCGGCGTTCTTCACCGACCACCAGATATTCGACCGTTACCACAAGTTCAGTCTCAAGAGCGAACGTGCGCGCCGCGGCCATGCTGCCGTCACGCTCAAGGAGCTCCAGCAGCTGAGCATAGGCGACTATGTCGTGCACATCGACCACGGCATCGGGCGCTTCGGCGGGCTGGTCAACGTGCCTTCCGATACGGGTCGCGGCTATCAGGAGATGATTAAAATCACCTATCAGCACGACGACACCGTCTATGTCTCCATCCACGCCTTGCACAAGATTTCCAAGTACAAGGGCAAGGAGGGCGAGCCGCCGCGCCTCTCCCACCTCGGCACCGGAGCCTGGGAACGCATGAAGGACCGTGTGAAGACCAAGGTGAAGGACATTGCCCGCGACCTCATCAGGCTCTATGCACAGCGAATGAAGGAACAGGGCTTCAGCTATTCGCACGACAGCTACCTGCAGCACGAACTCGAGGCGTCGTTCCTCTACGAAGACACGCCTGACCAGCTGAAGGCGACGCAGGACGTGAAGGCCGACATGGAACGCCCGCAGCCCATGGACCGCCTCGTCTGTGGCGACGTGGGATTCGGCAAGACCGAAGTGGCTGTGCGTGCAGCCTTCAAGGCTGCCGTCGATGGAAAGCAGACAGCCGTGCTCGTGCCGACGACCGTGCTGGCCTACCAGCACTATCAGACTTTCTCCTCGCGACTGAAGAACCTGCCCGTGCGCGTCGATTACCTCAGCCGTGCCCGCTCGACGAAGGAGCAGAAAGAGCTGCTCGCCGACCTCGAAACCGGCAAAATCGACATCATCATCGGCACCCACAAACTGATTGGGAAGAGCGTGAAATTCCACGACCTCGGACTCCTCATCATCGACGAGGAGCAGAAATTCGGCGTCGGTGTGAAGGAGAAACTCCGTCAGATGAAGGTCAATGTCGATACGCTCACCCTCACAGCCACACCCATTCCGCGCACCCTGCAATTCTCGCTCATGGGTGCTCGCGACCTGAGCATCATCCAGACGCCGCCGCCCAACCGATACCCCATCCAGACGGAGCTCCACACCTTCTCGGCCGACGTGGTGGCAGAAGCCATCAACTTCGAAATGTCGCGCAACGGACAGGTGTTTTTCGTCAACAACCGCATCAACAACCTGCCCGAACTCGAGGCAATGATCCATCGGACAGTGCCCGACGCCCGCGTCTGTGTCGGACACGGACGCATGGATCCCAAGCAACTGGAGGAGGTCGTGATGGGCTTCATGAACTACGACTACGACGTCATGCTTTCGACAACCATCGTCGAAAACGGCATCGACGTGCCCAACGCCAATACCATCATCATCAACTCGGCACAGAACTACGGCCTCTCCGACCTGCACCAGATGCGCGGTCGCGTCGGCCGAGGCAACAAGAAAGCGTTCTGCTACTTGCTTGCGCCGCCACTTGCAGCCCTGCCCGACGATGCCCGACGCAGGCTCAAGGCTATCGAGAGCTTCAGCGATCTGGGCAGCGGACTGCAGATTGCCATGCAGGATCTCGACATTCGTGGCGCCGGCAATATGCTCGGAGCCGAACAGAGCGGCTTCATCGCCGACCTGGGCTACGAAACCTATCAGAAAGTGCTGGCAGAAGCCATGTCGGAACTGAGGCGGGAAAGCCCCACCTCCACCCACAGCCTTCCCCCCGCTCCCTCCCAGGGAGGGGAAAAGAGCCTGCCGAATGGCAACACCCCCTCCATGGGAGAGGCTTGGGGTGATGTCTCCATCGACTCCGACCTCGCCGCCTTCTTCTCCGAATCCTTTGTGCCCTCGTCGAGCGAGCGCATGAACCTCTACCGCGAGCTCGACGACCTCAGCACCGAAAGCCAACTGCAGGCCTACCGTCAGCGACTCATCGACCGCTTCGGCTCACTGCCCTTCGAGGCAGAGGAACTGCTGCGCGTCATGCCTCTCAAGTGGGCTGCGGCACAACTCGGCATCGAGCGACTCACACTCAAGCAACGCCGCATGATATGCTATTTCCCTACCGAAAAGGAAAGCCCATACTACAAGAGCGATGCCTTCGGACAGGTGATCCACTATGCGTCGTGGCACCCCCGCCAGTGCAAACTGCGCGATGAGAAAGTCCGCTCACTCCTCATTTACGACGTGCAGACCGTCGAGCAGGCACTCGGCATCCTCAACGAAATGCTCCGTCCCATCGGCTGACTTTCTCCCAATCTCCGTACGCAATGACGACGCTTGAAACTCTGACAAGAAAGGGGCTGACGGGCAATGCACTGAAGGTGATAGCCATCGTCGCCATGACCATCGACCACTTGGCATGGATGATGTAAGTTTCCCTCAACCATCGCGCAAATAACGCAGTCGAGCTGTTCAGTCGGTCCTAAACCGCTGAGCAGCTCGATTGTGTTGAGAGATGGAGTGGGGTTAAATCGAAGCTTCTACACTCCACTGGAAGGCACGGATGCCGAGCATGGGGTTGTCGTCGTCCGTTTCCTTGAGGCGGCGCAGCAGGGCAGATGCCTGTTCGTCGTCGACGACGGTGAGGATGGCGCTGTTCATGGTGGGCCATGCGTGCGAACCCAGGTGCGGGTCACCGGTCTTGCTGCCGCAGCCACCTACCTGTTCGAAGAAGGTGTAGCCACGGGCGTTCGTGCGGCTCAGCACGGCCAGCACGTTGTCTTTCTGTGCCTGGTCAAAGGCTATGAAGATGGATTTCATGCGTTCCCACCCCCATCCCCTCCCTGTGGGGGAGGGGCGTAGAATGTTTGGTGGGGGTGATATTCTACTATGATTATATTCCTTGTTTGTTTTGTGGTGACAGACCACGCCCCTTCCTTGCAGGGAGGGGTGGGTCTTATTCTTCGTCTTCCTCAGCCACGAAGTGCAGCTCCTGCTGAGCGTGCTCCTTCCAGTAGGCGTTGAGCTCGCGTTGCTCGCGCATCTTGCGACGCTGGCGCTTCACACCGTTGCCGCCGAAGATGCAGAACATCGATGGGGTGTAGATGAGGGTGAGGATGGTGGAGGCCGTCAGACCGCCGATGATGGCGATACCCATGCCGCGCCACATCTCGGCACCGACACCTTGCGACATGGCCATGGGGACCATACCGAGGATGGTGGTGAGCGAGGTCATGAGGATAGGACGCAGACGGCTGCGGGCTGCGGCGACGGAGGCACGGATCAGGCCATAGCCGCGTTCACGTAGCAGCTGGGTGTAGTCGATGAGCACGATACCGTTCTTCACCACAATACCGATCAGCATGATGCCGCCGAGCATCGACATGATGTTCAGGTTCTGACCCGTGAATATCAGCGAGTAGATGATACCTGCGAAGGCGAAAGGCACCGTAATCATGATGATGAAGGGGTAGGTGAGGGACTCGAACTGGGCAGCCATGACAATGAACACGAGCAGGATGATGAGGATGCCCAGTGTGCCCAGGTCGCGGTTGGAGTCCATCTGGTCTTCGTACGAACCGGCAACCTGGATGGTGATACCTGCGGGTATGTCCATGTTCTCGTAAATACTGCGTCCGAGCGCAACACCGTCCGACAGTGCGTAGCCGTCCTTGAGCACGGCATTGACGGTGACGATGCGCTGGCGGTCCTTACGTTCGATGGTCGGTGGAATTTCGCTTTCGATGATGTTGGCGATGTCGCGCACACGGACGTTGCCGCGTTGGGTGGGCACGAGCATGTTGAGGATGTCTTCTTTGCTCGTACGTGCGTCGGGCTCGTAGCGAACCTTGATATCGTATTCGTCACCGTCTTCGCGGTAGTAGGACATGAGCGAACCGTTGATGAGGTTGCGCACGGCATTCGATGCATCGCTCATGCCGATGCCCAGTTCGGCGAGTTTGTCGCGGTCGAAATCAACAACGAGTTCGGGCTGGAAGTCCTGTCGAGAGATGTTGGTCTGACCTACCATCTCGTTTTCGGCGAGCTTGGCTGCCAGTTCGTTGGCCAGCTGACCGGTGGCATCCATGTCGTAGCCGTAGATTTCGAACGTCGCGGTGCTCTGTCCACCCATGCCGCCGCCCTGGCGACCGCCGAGCATGACTTGGAACTTGTCGAGTTCGGGAATGGCTTTGCAGTCTTCACGCATCTCGTCACAGATGGCTACGAGTCCCTTGTCGCGCTGGTTCGAGGGGACGAACTGGATATTGAAGGATGCGATGTGGGTACCGTTGTCCGAGAGTGAGGCGAAGGTGTTGTTGTCGCCTGCCTGACCGACGGTGAAGTTGCACGCTTGCAGGTCGCTGCCATAGCGCTTCATCCACTTGTCAGCCAGCTGTCGCGCTATCTCCTGCGTCACTTCCTTACGCGTTCCGATGGGGGTCTGCAGCGTGACGCCGACACGACCCGAGTCGTTGGCAGGGAAGAACTCCGTCTTCAGTCCGATGACCTTCATCGTGACGATGGAGGAGACGAAGAACAGGACGCACAGTCCGATGACGGTCCAGCGGTGGCGTACGGCCCAGTTGATGAGCTGTTCGTATTTGTCGTCGAGCTTGTCGAGCCAGCGCTGAACGGGGCCGTAGAGTTTCTTGAACAGCTTGCTCTGTTTCTTCTGAAGTCGGAGCATCTGCGAGCAGAGCATCGGCGTGAACGACAGGGCCGACGTCGTGGAGATGGTCATGATGATGCACATCATCCAGCCGAGCTGCTTGAAGAGCACACCCGTCATACCCGTCACCATCGTGAGTGGGAAGAACACGGCAATCATGGTCAGGGTCGAGGCGATGACGGAGATAGCCACCTCGTTCGTCGCGTGGATGGCTGCCTGCTTCGGGTCGCTGCCTCGCTCGATGTGCGTCGTCACATTCTCGAGGACCACGATGGCGTCGTCGACGACGTTACCGATGGCGATGGTGAGACAGGCGAGCGAAATCATGTTGAACGAACCACCCGTGGCATACAGATAGATGAACGACGCGATGAGCGACATCGGGATGGTGATGGTGATGATGACCACGGCACGCCAGCGTCCGAGGAACGCAAACACGACGATCACGACGAAGAGCATGGCGTAGATGATGGTCTCGGTCAGCGTGTTGATGGTGTTCATGATGTTGTCCGAGGTGTTGATCATCACCTGGATGTTCACGTCGGAGGGAAGGTTCTTGCGCAGTTCGGGCAGCATCTTGATGACCTTGTTCGAGATGGCTACCGAGTTGGCACCGCTCTGCTTCTGGATGATGACGATGGCGCCCTGCTTGCCGTTAGTGAAGGTGGACTGGGCACGCTCTTCGACGTTGTCAACAATGCGGGCCACGTCGCGCAGGTACACTTTTGCACCGTTGAAACTGCCGACGACGACATTCTCCATTTGCTTCGGGTCGGTGAACTCACCTTCGACGCGCACGGTGTAGGTTGTCGTACCGATATCGACCGAACCGCTGGTCGTGTTGCGGTTCTCCGAGGCGATGGCAGCGCTGACCTGTGCTGCGCTCAGTCCGTAGGCTTCCATGCGCTTCGGGTCCATGTAGATGTTGATTTCGCGCTCAGGCGCACCGCCGATGCTGACGGTACCCACGCCGTCGATGCGCGCCAGCGGGTTGGCGACGTTCTCGTCGAGGATTTTGTAGAGTGCCTGTTGGCTCTCTTCGGCCTGCACCGAGAGCAGGACGATAGGAATCATGTCGGTCGAGAACTTGAAGATGATGGGCGTGTTGGCGTCGTTCGGCAGCGAGTTGCTCACCATGTCGAGTTTGTCGCGAACGTCGTTTGTCAGGTCGTCGATGTCGTATCCGTACTCGAACTGCATGGTGATGACGCTCACGTTCTCGCGCGAGTTGCTGGTGATGTGCTTGAGGTGCTCGACGGAGTTGAGCGTATTTTCGAGCGGACGAGTCACGTTGTTCTCAATGTCGTTGGCCGACGCACCATTATAATAGGTAAAGATCATAATGGTATTGGTCTCGATGTCCGGCATGAGGTCGATAGGCAGCTTGACTGCCGAGAACACACCGAACACGATCACGGCCAGGAATACGAGGCTCGTCATAATCGGTCGTTTGACCGCTCCTTCATATAAACTCATGATAGACCCACCCCCGACCCCTCGCTGCATGGAGGGGAGTAGAATGGTTTATGGGGGTGTATATTCTACTTGTGTTATTGCTCAAAGTGACCGCTCCCCTCCCTTGTGAGGGGTAGGGGGAAGGGCCTGTTATTTTATCACTTCCACTTCGCGGCCGTTGGCCAGCTTGGTCTGACCGGCTGTGACCACTTGGTCGCCGTCGCGAACGCCGCTCAGGATTTCATACTGGTCGCCGATTTGGCGTCCGAGCTCCACTTTGTTGTAGCTGACTTTGCCGTCTTTATAGACATAGACGTAGCGGTCGCCGGCACCAATCTGCTTCACGACAGCCACGTCGGGCACCAACACGTGCTGCTCGTCGCCGAAGTTGACGGTGGCGCGGGCGAACATTCCAGGACGCACTTTCTGCGACTGGTTGTTGATGGTGATTTCGACGGGGAAGGTGTGTGTCGTGGCGTCGATCGAAGGATAAACGATGGTGACGGTGCCGGTGAAGGCTTCGCCTGGGTAGGCATCGAGCTCCAAATCGACGGGCATGCCGCGGTGCATTTTCGAATAGTTCACTTCGGAGATGTTGACAATGAGCTTCACGGGGTTGGTCTGCTCGATAGTCAGCACGGGTTGTCCGCCGTACATGTCGCCGTTGTCGTAGTTGCGGGCAGTGACGACGCCGCTGATGGGAGCGGTGAGCTGGGTGTTCTGTACGAGCTGACGGTACTGTGTCTCGAGCACGTCGAGCTGCATCTTCACGTTGTCATACTCTGCCTTCGAGGCGCCGCCCACTTCGTAGAGGGCGCTGGTGCGGTTGTACTCCACTTTCATGTTGTCGATCTGCAGCTTGAGCTGGCGCAGGTTCGACGCGTCGAGCTGTACGACCACCTGTCCTCTGCGCACGACGTCGCCCACATCCACCAGCACGCGCTCGATGCGCAGCGGGGCGTTCGGGGCGATGTTGTTCTTGACGTCGCTCTCCACCGTGGCGGAGTAGGTTTCGATCTGTGGAATGCTTTGGCTGTGAACCTGGGCAATCTTCACTTGGGGCTTGGCTTCAGCCTGTGCAGCTGCGGCCTCCTCGCTCTGCGAGTTGCTGCTGCACGAAATCATGGCGATGGCCGCAATGAGTGTGAGTGCGGCCGAATAATACTTATTCATATATCTTATCTTTTTTTATTCTCAATTTCCAATTTTTCACTCTTCACTTTTCACTCTTCACTTTTCACTTTTCACTTTTCACTTCAAGTACGTCTCGCGTCCCAGCGTGTAGTCCAGGTCGGCACGGTTGGTGAGATAGTTGTAGATGCTCTGGTGGTAGGTCAGTCGGGCCTGCGTGAGAGCCACCTGACTCTGATTCAGTTCGAGGATGGTGCCGCGGCCCACTTCGTAGCGCTTTTCGTTGATGGTGACGGCCTTCTGTGCCTGGCGGATGGCTTCGTGGTTGCTGCCCACCTGCACGATGCTGGCTGCCATGTTCTTCGAGTAGCTCTCGGTGGCCATCGACAGCTGGCGTCGGGTGTTTTCGCGCGTGTCGCTCAGTTCGGAGAGCTGCAGCTTGGTCTTCTTCAGAGCGGTCCAGTTCGTGGCCTTGAAGATGGGAATGGAGAGCACGAGTGTGAAGGATGCGCTGGGCGCGTAGTCGTACTTCCACAGCCGCCAGTTGTCATTGTAGAGCGACTGATACTGACCGGTGAGCTGGAAACCAAGCGTAGGCATGAAGGCGGTGCGCTGTATCTTGAGCGAACGTTCGAGCAGCTTTTGGTTGAGGTCCAGCTGGCGCATCGCCGAGTTGTTCTGCAATTCGGCTTCGTACGCCTCGATGTTGGGCAGGGTGAGCAGACGTTCGTAGCTCTCGAGGCTGTCGTTGATGTGGATGTCCACATTCTCCGTCACGCCCATCAGCACTTTCAGCTGCAGTTTGGCAAGGGTGACGCCCGTCTCAGCCTGCACGAGGTTGGAATTCATCGAGCGCATCTGCACCTCGGCACTGATCTTGTCGTATTCGCTCACCGAACCGACCTCGTATTTCTTGTTCACCACGTCGAAGTTCTGCTTCGAGATGTCGTAGCTGTCCTGCATGACACGGTGCGAATCCTGTGCCAGCATCGTCTGGTAGTAAGCCTTCGTCACCTGGTTGATGAGGTCCAGTCGCGACGCGCGAGCTTTCTCCTGTGCCAGCAGGATGTCCTGCTTCGTGAGCTTCATATTCTGATAGACAGCCGGCGCGAAGAGGGGCAGCGACATGGTGGCAGCGGCTGCCACGGTGTTGGTGTTGTCCTTACCCATCTTGAATTTCTGGTCGCCCAGTTTCATCTCGGCAGCCAGCAGCGTGTGCTGCAAGTTGCCCGTCACGTTCACTTCGGGGAGCAGTGCCATCCATGCCTCGCGGTCGGCAATCTTCTTCAGCTCGACGTCCTTGTCCGCCACGCGTATCGTGGGGTTCTCGGCCAAGGCAATGTCGATAGCCTGCTCGAGCGTGAGGTCGAGCGTGCCCAGCGTACTGCTGCCGTCCTGCGCCCAGCCGGCGATCGGAACCACCGCAGCCAGCAGGCATGCAATCCATTTTTTACCTTTGTTCATAGTGCTGTTTTATTGTTTTTTGTTGATTTTCTTGTCCAGGATCTCCAGCCCCTTCGGCGTGCAGATGCCGCGGAAGAAGGTGTCGTAAACGGTATATACGATTTCCTGCATCGGAAACTCCTTGTAGATTTCGTGCTCCATCATCGCGCGGCTGACCAGGTCGAACATACGCGTAATCAGCACGTAATCGACGCCCGAGCGGAACAGTCCCTGCTCCACGCAGCTGTTGACAAAGCGCAGCATGTCCTCCTTGCGCGTCTTGCTCTCCTCTTCGAAGCCCTTGGCGATGCTGTCGTAGCGCTTGCAGTCGGTGATGAACTGAGCACTCACGCGGCGCACTTCGTCCATCTTCATGTTGAACACGCCGGCAAACACCTCGAGCGGGTTGTCGCCCTGGCTGGCGATCTCAGCGATGCGGCGCTTGTTCTGCTCGTGGTTGTAGCGGATGCTGGCGAGCAGCAGGTTCTCTTTGTCCTCGAACATCTCGTAGAGTGTCCGTTTCGACATCTGCAAGTCGGCGGCAATGTCGTCCATCTTGACGCTCTTGATGCCGTTGGCAAAAAACAGGTCCATGGCGCGTCGGAGAATCCGTTCGCGAACTTCTTCCTGATGCGCGTTGCAATTCTGTGCCATTTTATCTTCTCTTTCTTTCGAATCTCTTTACCGATCTATATAAATAGGTACGCGCGTGAGTGTGTGCGCTTCCAAAAACGCTGCAAAGGTACACAGAAAACTTTTAACCGCAAAATAGTTTTCAAAATATTTCTATGCCCCGCTTTACATTTAACAATTATTCAGATTGAACCCTCCGAAAACGCCCACTTTCTCTGCATTATGTGCGAATCCATCCTCTGCCGACCGCCCCTCAAACCCCGCCCTTCCGCCCTCCAAACCCAGCCACTGTTCGCATCAAACACGTTGATGCGCCCCTCTAAAGTCAAAATATCACTGATATTTTCAAAAATCTCAATGGAATTTGTAAAAATCTCAGTGGAATTCCTAAAAATATCAATGATATTTTGACTTATGTCTGCGCTGCGGCTGTGTTTTCGCTGCGCTGCCATCGACTTGCAACTGCGGTCGGGACAAAAAAACAGGGAGGTGGCGTGGCCATCTCCCTGCGGTAGGATGCGGGTGGGTGCGTCGTCGCTGCGGCGTCGGTCAGAGCCCGTCGCGCAGGAAGTCGAGGGCTTCGTCGATTTCCTGGCGGCTTGCCGTCTGGTTGAGGCGCAGTTGGCCGACGTCGGCGAGGAGGGTGAAATTGATGGTGTCGCCCTCGTTCTTCTTGTCGTGCTGCATGAGACGGAAGAGGGTGGGGTAGTCATCGCACGAATAGTCGAGCGTGCCGTAGTGCTCGCGGATGTAGCTGACGATCTGGCGCATCACGTCGGTCGGGAAACCGCACTTCACACACGACAGATACAGTTCGCACACCAGTCCGAACGCCACTGCGTAGCCGTGCAGGATGGGGCGTCCCTGCTCCATGGCGAAGCTCTCGAAGGCGTGGCCCACGGTGTGGCCCAGGTTGAGCGCCTTGCGCAGTCCCTGCTCGTGCGGGTCCTGCTCGACGATGCGCTGCTTCACGCCCACGCTGGTGGCGAGGAGCGCTGCCAGTGTGCCCTCTGCGGCGACCGTGTCGAGGCAATCGGTGGCGAGTAGCTCGCCGAGGTGCTCACGGCTGCTAATCAGTCCGTGCTTCAGCATCTCGGCATAGCCGCTCAGCAGGTTCTCGCGGTCGAGCGTGCGGAGGAAGAGGGTGTCGATCAGCACGGCGTCGGCCTCGTTGAACACACCGATTTCGTTCTTCAGACCGCCGAAGTTGATGCCGGTTTTTCCGCCCACGCTGGCATCTACCTGCGCCAGCAGTGTGGTGGGGATGTTGATGTAGTGCAGTCCGCGCTTGAAGGTGGAGGCAGCAAAGCCGCCCAGGTCGGTGACCATGCCGCCGCCCAGGTTCACCATCAGGCTATGGCGTGTGGCCTTTCCCGCCTGCAGCGCTGTCCATACGTCGGCGAGCGTTTGGAGCGTCTTGGCGGTGTCGCCGTGCCGGATGACGATGGGTTCCGTGCCCTGCAGGCAGGGCAGGTCCCGCAGCAGCGGCCAGCAGAGGCGCACCGTCACGTCGTCGCACAGGACGAACAGGCGGTCGTGCTTCACACTGGCAAGTGCCTCGCTCAGCTTCGTTTGTATGTCTTCTGAAAAAATGACGTTCTGCATCTTCGTTCTCCTTTTCTTCGTTGTACTTTGTACTTCGTACTTTGTCCTTAGTTGAAGTGTTTGTTGTCGATATATACCTCGAGCACTTTCGCCGTCGCGTCGTGGGGCACGAGGTAGAGGTCGGCGTCGCAGGCGGGCACGAGGCATACGCCGCCCCGCTGAAGGGCGACGGCTGTGGCGGGGTCGGACACGGGCTGGATGGTGCATCCGCCTTCGAGGCAGAGGTAGATGATGAAAGAGTCGTACTTGAATAGCTTGCGGTGGAACGGACGCGTGACGTTGTGAATCTTCACCGTGAAGTAGGGGCATTCGGTCAGTGCGACGGGTTTGTTCACACGTTCGCTGTAGTTGGTCAGGTACGAGCTGTAAACCTTGTAGTCGATGGCGTCCTCGGCAAGTGCGGTGTGCAGCTCGCGCAGCTTCCCGTCGAGCCCTGGCCGGTTGTAGTCGAAGATGCGGTAGGTGACGTCGCTGCTTTGCTGAATCTCCGCCACCATGATGCCGCCACAGATGGCGTGTACCCGTCCGGCTGGGATGAAGAAGACGTCGCCCCGCTTCACCTCGTGCCGCATGAGGACGTCGGTGATGCTGCCGTCCTCGACGCGCTTGCTGTATTCGTACTTACTGATTTGCGACTTGAAGCCGCTGTAGAGGTGGGCACCGGCGTCGGCCTCCATCACAAACCACATCTCGGTCTTGCCCAGCGTGTGGTGGCGCGCTGCTGCGAGCTGGTCGTCGGGATGGACCTGTATGGACAAATCTTCGCGGGCGTCGATGAGTTTGAGCAGCAAAGGGAAGGTCTGGCCGTACATAGCCTTCACCTTCCTGCCCAGCAGTTGCTCGCCGTAGTCGGCGGTGAGGCGGCTCAGGGTCAGCCCCGCCAGCGGTCCGTTGCTCACCACGCTTTCGTGTCCCTCCACGGCACTCACCTCCCAGCTTTCGCCGATGGGTGCATCGTCAGACGGCAGTCCTTTCAGCGGCTTGATGCGCTGTCCGCCCCACACCTTTTTCAGCAGGTTTTCACGAAACTGTAGGGGATAGAGTCTTTCCATGTCGGTCGTGGCTGAATGAAGGGGATTTTACTGAAAAAAACTGAAGTTGACGGAGCCGTAGTTGCGATGGTCCACAAAGTGCGGATGGTCGGTGAACGAGTCGGTACGGCCGTGTTCGAGGATGAAGAGTCCGTCGGGTGCCAGCAGCTGACTCTCGAACACCAGGTCGGGAATCGTGCGAAGCTTGTCGAGCGCGTAGGGAGGGTCGGCAAAGATGAGGTCGAACTGCTCCGTGCAGCGGGGCACATAGCGGAAAACGTCGGCGTGGAGCGGCAGCCAGGCCTCGTCGCGCAGCTCATGGCTGAGGCGCATGAGGAACTGCCAGTGGCGGTAGTCCCGCTCCACACTCACCACACGGCGGCAACCGCGCGAAAGCAATTCGAGGCTGATGCTGCCCGTGCCTGCGAACAGGTCGAGCGCCGTGGGCTCAGCGTCGAAGTCGATGTCGGCGCTGTGCTGAAGGATATTGAACAGACTTTCTTTGGCAAAATCGGTGGTGGGGCGTGCCTTGAACGTCGTTGGCACGTCGAAACGCTTATGTTTGTATTTTCCGCCGATGATGCGCATCTGCTATTGAAAGTGAAAAGTGAAAGGTGGAAAGTGAAAAGTGAAAAGTGAAGGTACGGGGGATTGTTTGATCAGAAACCACAGACGAGCAGCGTCTGCAGGTCGTAGGGAATGCCGCTGAAGTGCGGGTCGCTGCGCTCGGTGAGCGAGGTCTGCTTGATGAAGTAACGCATCTTGTCCGTGAGCTGCTGCCCTACATTTTCTGCCTGACTGCCGAGGCGGTTCGCGTCCTCCACAATCTCGAGGCTGTCGTCCAGCTGGTCGAACTCCAGCGTCTTCCACACGTTGAGCAGGTAGTACTGGCAGTCGCCCATGCCGCGCACCCCATAGGTGTTGACAAAGAGCAGACGTCCCTGGTCGAAGGCATAGATGGTCATCTCCTCTTCGTGGATGTAGGCAAACATCTTGCGCCCGCTGCCAATCATGCTGCGCTCGCTGAAAAACTCGATCAGCGTCGAGGCGGCAGCATAGAATCGGGCCCGTGGGAAGTCGTCGTGCAGCAACTGATAGACGTTCTTGTCCAGCCCGAAAATAATTGCAATGCCGGAGCGCCGCAGCACATTGTAGGATATGTGCGGCTGTACGGCGTGGTCATAGGCATGGGCATCCACATCGGGCGTCGTGCTGCCGTGGAAAACGAAGTTGAACGTGCTGTCGATCTGTTCTCGGTCGAAGGCGGCTGTCGGTACAGTCGTGAACTGTGGCGTGCTCACCAGTACGTTCACTCGCTGATACTGCGCCTTCAACAAATCGACCGTCTGCAACGCTTCTTTCAGGTTGGCAGCCATCGACACGACAGGCTTCACCTCGAATGTCTCGTAGCGATAGGGCTGACTGACGTCCGACGGGGTGTAGATGCAAAAAGAAAGTCCATCCGTAGAGATACGGATGGACAGACTTTTCAATTTATTTTCTCCATCCATTCTGAGAAAGTTCTGTGTCTTTGAAATGTTTAGTGTTTGGCGTTTGGTGTTTAGCATGCAGGTGACTCACCTGGCACGAAACGCTCAACACTCAACACTCAACAGTCGTAGGATTAGTCCCAGTTACCAGCCATCTTGTTGCCAGTGTCCTGAAGGTCGCCCACACGCAGGCCGTACCATTCGCCTTCGAGGTCGTCGGCGTTGTCTTCAAACAGGTCTGCACGGTTCTTGTGCAGCTTCTTGAGCACAGACTTGAGGTTCTTCACGCGCTTGTCGTCCACACCATACATGTAGTCGTCCATGCTTGCACGGAACTCGATGAGGTTCTCAAATTCGTTCGAACGCATATTGAAGGCATCCTTCTTGCGCAGCTGAATCAGGGCTCCTTCGCGGCCTACAGGAACGTAGCGCAGCGAGTCGGGACAGCTGATGCCCAGACGCTCGGCAGCCGATACCCACACGGTGTCGCGCTTGATGATGCCCTTCTGAACGGCTTCGCGCTCTGTCATGCCGGCTTCGAGCTGGTCGTCGCTCAGTTCACCTTCCTTGATGATACGGTCGATCATCTTTCCATTCTTCACGAAATCGACGAGTGAATCGATGTCGCCGCAGTACCAGCCGTAAACCATCCTGTACTGTTCCTCGGCCGAACGGATTTCCCAGAGACGAGCCTTAACAATGTTTTCTCTTTCTGCGCGCTTTTCATCGAAAGCGATGTCACTGTAGATACTGTTGAAGCAGGCATAGGCCAAACCCAGCGTGCACACAACGAGAATCCAATTGATAACTGATTTTTTCATTGATTTATGTTTTTTATTGATGATTTTGCACTACCTTTGCACAAAGTCCGTGCAAAAATACTAAAAAGGATTGAGATTCAGCACTAATTTTTCTTTTTTTTGAAAAAAAGATGTTAATTGACTACCTAAAGGAACAAATCGGAGCAAATTTTGGGCATTTGCCGACGCAAGACCAAGAAAATGCGATCGACCTGCTGGCACAGTTCATTTTGTCGCCAGAATCGAACCGTGTGTTTCTGCTCAAAGGGTTTGCCGGAACTGGAAAAACGTCGCTTCTCGCTGCTGTGGTCAAGACACTCGAACAGCTCGAACGGCCCTGTGTGCTGATGGCGCCGACGGGTCGGGCGGCCAAGGTCTTCTCTCTCTATGCCGACCATCCCGCATTTACCATCCACAAACGTATCTACCGGCAGAAGAGTATCGACGCCGACAGCATTTTTTCGCTGAACTACAACATGCTCCACCGCGTGTTTTTCATCGTCGATGAGGCCTCGATGATTAGCAACACGCAGGACTATTCTGCCCAGCACGCTTCGCTGCTCGACGACTTGATTTCCTTTGTCTATGCCGGCGACCAGCAGTGTCGGCTCATCCTGGTCGGCGACACCGCTCAGCTGCCCCCCGTCGGTGAGGCCGAGAGCCCTGCATTGCAGCCCGAAGTGCTGCGCTCCTACGGACTGGAGGTGATGCAGACAACGCTCCGGCAGATTGTTCGCCAGCAGGAAGAATCGGGCATCTTGTGGAATGCAACCGTCCTGCGACGACTCATCGACACCGAACAGGTGTTCGACCTACCGAAGATTCGTTTCTTCGGTTTCAAGGACGTGGTCAATGTGCCTGGCGACGAACTCATCGAAACGCTGTCGAACTGTTATGCCCGCTTTGGGCTGGACGAGACGATGGTGGTGTGCCGCTCAAACAAGCGTGCTGTCGTCTATAACAACGGCATCCGCAGCCAGATTCTCGGTCGCGAGGAGGAGCTGAGCAGCGGCGACTTGGTCATGATAGCCAAAAACAATTACTTCTGGGTCAAGGCATCGGCAGCACCCGCCACATCGAGCTCCGGCGAGGGGATGGAGAGACAGCGCGATGAGACCGTCGGGGCTTCGGTCTCGTTCCTTGCCAACGGCGACGTCGCCGAGGTCGAACGGGTCCGCAACGAGCGCGAACTCTACGGTTTCCACTTCGCCGATTGCACGTTGCGACTGCCCGACTACGACGACTATGAGGTCGAAGCCACCGTCCTGCTCGACACGCTACATGCCGAGGCACCGGCGCTGAGCCGCGAGCAGCAGGAACTGCTCTTCCAGCGTGTGATGGAGGATTATGCCGACATCCCGCAGAAGCGCGAGAGGTTGAAGAAGATGAAGGACAATCCATACTTCAACGCCCTGCAACTCAAGTATGCCTATGCCGTCACCTGCCACAAGGCGCAGGGCGGACAGTGGAGCCATGTGTTCATCGACCAAGGCTACATGACCGACGACATGCTCGGTCCAGACTACTTCCGTTGGCTCTACACGGCACTGACCCGCGCCACGCAGACTGTCTATTTCGTCAACTGGCGCGACGTGCAGACGCTGACCGACCCCGCCTGAAACGCATCCTGACTACGTTCGGAGAAAAAAACATCCCCTCCGGACTTCCTTTCGTGCGGAAGTCGGAGGGGATGACTGTGTGCGGACGAATGCCCCTTATTTCTTCTTGAAATTCTTCTGCTTCAGCGTCCAGCCGTCGTAGCCTTTGAGGTCGCCGTTCAGGAACAGGGCGTCGAAGTCCTTCTTCCCGCGTAGCTGCCATTCGAGCCAGCTGAGCACCATCTGGGCGTTGGCTCCGCCTGCGGGCTGGTTGTACGTACCGCCATGGCCGCTCGGTGTGTTGTCGGCCCATACGACGGGCACTTTGCGGATGGATTCGTAGTCGGTCTGGGCATTGCGGTAGGCCACATCGGTCGGGCCGCCGGTGAGGTAGAGAACGGGAGCGTGCAGGTTTTTCAGCGATTTGGCTGAGGCACCAGCCATCTCCATGCCGCCCATGCCGGCGTTGAGGATGAGGTAGGTCTTCAGTCGCGTGTCGGCTGCATTGGCCAGCACCTGGGCACCGCCGCACGAGTGGCCGGCAGCAGCCATCTTCTCCGTATCCACCTTATTATAATAAGGAGAGGCCTTGTCTGTGGCCTGCTGTCCGATCCAGCCCATCGCCTTCGCCACCATGCTGGAGGGCGTCTGCTGTTCGCGGCGCTCTCCTTGGTACTGCTGCATCTCGCCGATGGCCACGACGACGTAGCCATGCGACGCTACATGAGTGAGCATGTTCTCGTAGCCCACCGACGTGTCCATACAGCCGCCGTTGGCAAAGATAAGTACGGGCAGTTTTCCTCCGCTGCGACGCACGGCCTGCTCCATGTTGTTGGGGTGATAGACGGTGAAGTCGGGCAGACTCTTTTCGCGAACAGCTACTGCCTTGAAGGGGCCGTTGCCGCCGAAGTCGGGCACCTTCAGCTGCTCAATCGTCAGCGACGGGTCGTCCATGCCGAGGTGGCGTGCGAAGAAGGCATCCATGGCTGGGCGAGTGAACTCCAGCTGTTGGTCGAACGCCACGCCGTGCTGTCCATGCACGACAACGGTCTCGACAGGAGTACCTGCCTGGCGCATCTTCTGCACCCAGTCGAGTGTCAGGTTGGGACGCACGATGGGGTCTTCGCCGCCTTGCAGCACGAGGATGGGGGTAGTCATGCGGTGAATGTAGCCAATGGGCCACCACTCGGGGTGTTGCGACCACGGCGAGTTGGGATTGCCAATCTCCGTCGGTGGAGCACCGCCAACGGCACAAGCCACGTCGCACGTCTGCTCTTTCCACGGTCCGCCTTCGTCGGGGAAATCGGGGCTGTCGGCGGCCACGCCTGCCATGAGCGACAGATGTCCGCCAGCCGAGTGGCCGAAGGTGCCGATGCGCTGCGGGTCGATGCCCAGTTCGGCGGCGTGGGCTTTCATCCATCGGATGGCACAGCGCACGTCCTCGATGCAGGCTGGGAAGGGGGCTTCCTGCACAAGGCGGTAGTTCATGTTGCAGACCACATAGCCCTTCATGGCATAATCGATCATCAGCGTGCGATAGACGGCATCGTTCTTCGAGCCGGCACTCCAGCCGCCACCGTGGATAATGAGGATGGCAGGACGCACGCCGGTGGCGTCGGCAGGTTTGGCCAGGTCGAGCACGGTGTTCGGACCCTTGTCCGTTCGATAGGGGATATTCTCAGTCACGACGACGCTGCGTTGCGCCGATGCGGCCATTGCGATGAGCACGGCCGACAGTAAACTAACAATTCTTTTCATGGTTCTTTGATGGCTGTTGTGTGTGTATTTGTGTTAGATGTGCAAATATAAAGAAAATATATGAGGGCAGCAACGTTTTAGGCGAAAAGTTGAATACTTTTCGCAATGTCAGGTTCACGACCGAGCTCGACGCGGTGTGAACTCGGGTGCGGTGCTGTGTGCAGGACAAGAGGTACAGGGAAAAGAAATAGTTCCTATGTCGTGCAGGGATGTGGAATGCTCAGAAAAATAGTACGATCAGTGCCGTCAGCAGTCCGAAAAGGAATATGTTGCGGGCTGTCAGACCAAGCACATGGTTCAGCTCGCGTCCCGTGAGACGGCACAACAGACGATAGGTCTGGAAGTGGAAAAGGAGGTAGGGCAGAACGACGAAAACGCCCTTGGGATGGAGCGAAACCACAATCGCAGCGGCCACAATGCCCAGCCAGAGGTAGGCATGACGACCGGAGCGCTCCCCAAAACGTACGACGAGCGTTCGCTTGCCACTCAGACGGTCTTGCTCCACATCGCGGTAGTTGTTCACCATCAGCAGACAGTCGGTAGCAAGTCCCATGGCCAGTCCGAGGAGCAAAACCTCAACCCATTCCCCATCCGTCGGGGCAGTGACCACCCACCAGGTGAAGAATACGGGTACGAAACCGAAGAACACGACGACCAGTATGTCGCCCCATCCGCGGTAGGAAAGGTGCGTCGTGTAGAGGATGCAACCCGCCACGCACAGCGCACCGACCGCAAGCATCCACCAACCTCCGTACCACACAAGCGGCAACCCGACCGCACAGCCCGCGAGCGTGGTCACCACGATGCCGCGCCGCATAGCCTCGGGCCGTATCCACCCCTGCGCACAGGCCCGTTCAGGACCCAGCCGGTCGGCGCGGTCTGTTCCTTTCTTGAAATCGAAGTAGTCGTTGACGAAGTTGGCGTCGATTTGCATCACGAAGGCAAACAGCAGGCATAAGAGAAATGCCCACACCATCTGCGGTGTGAGCATTCCTATCGTTTTGTATGCGCATGACCCGCCTATTAGGACCGGTGCAGCTGCACCCGTCAATGTCTTAGGCCGTGCAGCCAGAAACCATGCTTTCAGGGGAGTCATGACTTACAGTTCCGCCAGCTCGACCACTTTGTTCACAGCGTCCTGGAGGCCGTCGAGGTCCTTGCCGCCGGCGGTGGCGAAGTGGGGCTGACCGCCGCCTCCACCCTGCATGAGTTTGGCGGCGTCGCGGATGATCTTGCCGGCGTTCTTGCCTGCGGCGACGAGGTCATCGCTGAACGAGACGGTGAGGTTGGGCTTGCCGTCGTTGAGGGCACCGATGACGATGAGCGTCTGTTCGGGGAACTGCGCACGGAGCTGGAAGGCGATGTCCTTCGCACTCTGCGCATCGACGGGCACGACATCGGCAATGACACGGAC
Organism: uncultured Prevotellaceae bacterium; assembly: GCA_900319385.1. GTDB lineage: Bacteria > Bacteroidota > Bacteroidia > Bacteroidales > Bacteroidaceae > UBA3839. The sequence continues at coordinate 30,167 of ONOG01000004.1, forward strand.
GCCGTTGACTTCCTCCTGATGAGCGATGAGGTCGCGCTTGAACTCCTGTGCCTTCTGCGCCTTGAACTCGTCGAGCGACTTCTTCAGTTCGGCGTTCTCCTCGATGCTCTTACGGATGGTGCCGATGAGGTCGGGAGCGTTGTTGAAGAGGTTGCGGAGGTCGGTCATGTAGTCCTGCAAGCGGTCGAGGTATTCCTCCACCTTGCTGCCGGTGATGGCTTCGATGCGGCGCACGCCGGCGGCAATCGAACTTTCGCTGATGATGCGGACCATGCCGATTTGTCCCGTAGCCTTGACGTGGCAGCCGCCACAGAATTCGACGCTTGTACCGAACTGTACGACACGCACGCGGTCGCCGTATTTTTCTCCGAACAGGGCAATGGCACCGAGTTCTTTGGCCTTTTCGATCGGGTAGTCGCGGTATTCGGTGAGGGGGATGTTCTGACGGATTTTCTCGTTGACGAGGTGTTCCACCTCGCGAAGCTGCTCAGGTGTCACCTTTTCGAAGTGGCTGAAGTCGAAGCGAAGTCCGTCGGGTGTGACGAGCGAGCCCTTCTGTTCGACGTGTGTGCCGAGCACCTGGCGCAGGGCTTCGTCGAGCAAGTGGGTGCAGGAGTGGTTCGCTTCGGTAGCGCGACGCTTCTCTACATCGACGCAGGCCATGAACTCGGCCTCGGGGTGCTCCGGCAACTTGTCCACAATGTGTACGGAGAGTCCGTTCTCCTTCTTCACATCGAGCACGTTGATGGTTTCGTTTTCGCTCACGAGCACGCCCTGGTCGCCGACCTCACCGCCCATTTCGGCGTAGAACGGAGTCTGGTCGAGCACCACTTCGTAGCTGGTTACCTTCTTCTGCTTCACCTCACGATATTGCAGGATGTGGCATGTATATTCCGTAAAGTCGTAGCCTACGAACGTGCTTTCCACAGTTTCGCCGTCGAGTGCTCCGACCTGTACCCAGTCGCCGAGTTCGCGTTGTGCGGCGTTGCGGGCGCGGTCCTTCTGCTTCTGCATTTCGGTGTCGAAACCGGCTTCGTCAACAGTGAGTCCGTTTTCGCGGCAGATGAGCTGTGTGAGGTCGAGGGGGAAACCAAAGGTATCGAACAGTGTGAAGGCGTCTTTGCCGTCGATTTCTGTCTTGCCAGCCTTCCGTGCATCGTCCATCACGCCACCGAGCAGACGGATGCCGTTTTCGAGTGTACGGAGGAAAGAGTCCTCTTCTTCCTTCATCACCTTCATGATGAGGTCGCGCTGAGCGGGCAGTTCGGGGAAGGCGTCACCCATTTCCTGGATGAGTGTCGGCACTAGTTTGTAGATGAAAGCCTGCTTCTGTCCGAGGAAGGTGTAGCCATAGCGGACGGCACGGCGCAGGATGCGGCGGATGACGTAGCCTGCCTTGGCGTTCGACGGCAGTTGTCCGTCGGCGATGGAGAAGGCGATGGCGCGCAGGTGGTCGGCCACGACGCGCATGGCAACGTCGGTCTTCTCGTCGGTGCCGTACGCTTTGCCGGTCATGTCGCCAAGCACTTTGATGATGGGTTGGAACACGTCGGTGTCGTAGTTCGAGTGCTTGCCTTGCAAGGCACGGACGAGTCGTTCGAAGCCCATGCCCGTGTCGATGACGTTCATGCTGAGGGGTTCGAGGCTGCCGTCGGCCTTTCGGTTGAACTGCATGAAGACAATGTTCCAGATTTCAATCACCTGTGGATCGTCCTGATTCACGAGTTCGCGGCCGGGGACCGCGGCTTTCTCCTCGGGTGTGCGCGAATCGAGGTGAATTTCGGAGCAGGGTCCGCAGGGTCCCGTGTCGCCCATTTCCCAGAAGTTGTCGTGTTTGTTGCCGTTGATGATGTGGTCTGCCGGCACGTGCTTGAGCCAGTAGCCTGCTGCTTCGTCGTCGCGCTTGAGCCCTTCCTTCGGGTCGCCTTCGAACACGGTGACGTACAAGTCCTTCGGGTCGAGGTGCAGCACATCGACGAGGTATTCCCACGCCATGTCGATAGCGCCCTCCTTGAAGTAGTCGCCGAAGGACCAGTTGCCCAGCATTTCGAACATGGTGTGGTGGTAGGTGTCGTGTCCCACCTCCTCGAGGTCGTTATGCTTTCCGCTCACGCGCAGACACTTCTGTGTGTCGGCACGTCGGCGCGGCTCGGGGTCGCGTGTTCCGAGAATAATATCCTTCCACTGGTTCATTCCGGCATTGGTGAACATGAGTGTGGGGTCGTCCTTGATGACCATCGGTGCGCTCGGCACGATGGCGTGTCCTTTGCTTTCAAAATACTTCTTGAAAGACTCGCGTATTTCTTTTGCTGTCAACATCTTGATTTACAATTAGACAATTTACGATTTACAATTTACCTTGTTTTACACTTTTTCAAAAACTCTGCAAAGTTACGACTTTTTCTGCAATTAAGTGTATTTTGCAGGGCGAAAACTATTATTTTGTACTCTTCAGCGGTTCCATGTGGAGGGTGACGTGTGTTTTGCTGCCGAATCGTTCTTTGAGACGTCGTTCGATGGCAGAGGCGCGCTCGTGAACGGTGGAGAGGGGCAGGTTGCCGTCCATGCGCACGTGGGCTTCGATGGCGATACGGTTGCCGATGCGGCGGGTGCGCAGGTTGTGGGGTTGCTCGACGTCGGGGAATGAGAGGATGATGCCGAGGATTTCGTCTTCGGTTTCGGCAGGGAGCGAACCTTCGGTCAGTTCACCCACGCTGGTCTTGAGCAGGTTGAATGCCACTTTGATGAGCATGAGTCCGACGACGATGGAGGCCACGGGGTCGAGCACCGTCCAGCGATTTCCTAAAAAGATGGCTCCGCCGATGCCGATGGCTGTGCCAATGGACGAGAGGGCGTCGCTGCGGTGGTGCCAGGCGTTGGCTACCATGACCGGCGAGTCGAGGTTCTTTCCACGACGTGCCGTATATTGGTACAGGACTTCCTTGACGGCAATCGACAGCAGGGCTGCCCACAAAGCGAGCATACCGGGTGCTGCGAGTTGTGCGCCATTAAACCATGCCACGAGTTTTGAACCGCCTGCGATGATGATGCCTGTGGCTGCCGCCATGAGTGCCAGGGCGATGATGAACGACGCGATGGTCTCAAACTTCCCGTGTCCGTAGTCGTGCGAGTCGTCCTGTGGCTTGGCGCTGATGCGGACAAAGATGAACACGATGAGGTCGGTCAGAAAGTCCGACAGCGAATGGATGGCATCAGCTATCATCGCCGAACTGTGTCCCACGATGCCGGCGATGAACTTGAACGTCAGCAGCAGCATGTTGCCGATGCTGCCGACGAGCGTCACCTTGTATATTTCACGTTCGCGTGTCAAAACGGTTCAGTTACAATTGACAATAATATCCCAGTTTGTAGAGGTCGAAGAGGCGGGTGCAGGGACGTGTGCCGGCGAGGTTGGTGCGCAGCGTGGGCAGTAGCAGTCGGCCTGTGCTACGGACGAGCGGCAGGAGGTGGAGACTGTCGAGGCACCGCACAAGGCCGAGCAGGCGGACATCGTCGCGGTCGAAGAGGTCGGCGTGGTCGTGGAGGGTGTGGAGTGCTTCTTCGGTCTTGGCCACAAAGACGTCGTTAGCCTCCAGGTCGGTGTTTTCCAACGGGTTGTCGATGTGACGGATGCGTGCCCCCTGCTGTCGGAGCTTCTGTCCGAAGAGGACATCCTCGTAGCCGTAGTGGCGGAAGGTTTCGTCGAACCGGATGCGGTTGAACACCTCGCGGCGGATGACGAAGCAGAAGGTGCGGAAGGGTAGGGTGGCGTCGTTTTGCCGAGCCCGAGCCGTGAAACGTCGTTCGCTGCGATGCTCGTAGTCGTAGCGCAGGCGGTTACGGTCGGTGAGGTACTCGCGTGAATGAATGATGCCGCCGCAGACGACGTCGCAGTCGGTGGCTGCCTCGAGGTAGTCGCGCAGGAAGTTCGTATTGACGACCCGCCCGTCGCAGTCCATATACATCAGCCACTCGCCGCTCGACTCGTCGGCCAGGAAGTTGCGGATGGCGGCACGTCCGACATTCTGCGCACGGACGATGTAGCGGCAGTGGGGCAGACGGGCGATGTCGGCGTTGAGCTTTAGGCAGTCGCGGTCGGTCGATCCGTCTTCGGCAGCTATGATTTCGATGTCGGCATCGACGGCGTCGGCCTGTTGGCTGAGCGAACGGCAGAGTTCGCGGCAGTCGTGGTTGAAAATGGGGATGAGAATGGACAGTTTCATCTTTTCGTGCTCTGCGGTGATGGCTTCGTGGCGCAGGGGACGCCGTGGAAGCGTTGCCAAAATTACGGAAAAACGCACATAAAACCAATGTCTGGGCGAAAAAAAGTGTGTTTTCGCTGCACTTTATGAAATATATTGCCTAAATTTGCCGCTGGTAAAGGCAAAAGCGTATGGACGTGCAACTGACGGTCATCATTCCCGTCTATCGGGTCGAGGCAACGCTGAGGCGCTGTGTCGAGAGTGTGCTTCGCCAGCAGGTGGAGCAGATGGAGGTGGTGCTGGTGGACGACGGTTCGCCCGATGCCTGTCCTGCGATGTGCGACCAACTGGCGGCAACCGACCCTCGCATCGTTGTCCTGCACCGCACGAACGGCGGGCTGTCGGCTGCGCGAAACACCGGCATCGCCGCAGCGCGCGGCGAGTGGGTCACCTTCGTCGATTCCGACGACTGGATCGAGGCCGACACCTACGCCCCACTGCTGCGCGAACTGGCTCAGCACGACGACTGCGACATCGTGGAATATCCTGTGCAGGTGTACGAAGGCGGTCGCGACGAACATCGCCTCGACCTCCTGCCGTGGGAATGCGAGGAGGCCGACGACTACTGGCTCGTGCAGCGCGGTTACGAGCATGCGTATGCCTGGAACAAAATCTACCGGCGGCGACTCTTCGACAGCGTGAAGTTTCCCGAAGGACAGGTGTTCGAAGACGTGCCGACCACCTGGCAGCTGGTCGGGGCGGCACGCTGCGTGCGCACCAGCCGGCAGGGCCTCTATCACTACATGGCCAATCCGCAGGGCATCACGCTCACGGCTGGCTACACGGCTCTGCACGCCTTGCTTGCGTCGCACGTCGATATCTTCACCCAGTTGCGCAGCCGCCAAACGATGGATGCCCTGATGCAGCGCTACTATCTCCACATGGTGGACATCCAGGTGAATGTCTTTCGGCTCGGGCCGTCCGTGCTGCTCATGCCCGAGGAAACGCTCTCGTGGAGCTGCCTGACCGACAGCCGCCTGCGCTGGACGCACCGGCTGAAGGCTGCTTTTATCAAACTGTTCAGTCTCAAACGCTTATGCCAAGTCCTACAGACCATCCACAATCTCCGGTCGAGCCGTTTCTGACCTTCATCGTGCCAGTGTATAACACGGAGCCGTCGATGCTGCGCGAGTGCATCGACAGCCTGCTCGCTGTGCAGTTGGCGGACAATGAGCGTGAGGTACTGGTGGTGGACGACGGCAGCGATGCCCCTGCCACACGGGCCCTGCTCGCCGAACTGGGCCCTGCGGTCCGAGTGCTGACGAAGGCGCATGAGGGTGTGAGCCTGGCACGCAATGCTGGTCTGGCACAGGCGCGGGGCGAATATGTGGGTTTCGTCGATGCCGACGACATGCTGCTGCCCGATCGCTACGACACCTGCCTGGCCTGTCTGCGCCGCCATGGTCCCGATGTGCTGGCTTTTGTCCATGACGAAAAGAAAAGCGAAAAGGCTTTTGTCCAAGGCGAGAAGAAAAACGAAAAGTCACCTGCGTTTCGTGAAGATGTGTACGAAACGGGGGCTCAGTATATGCTCCGGAATAATGTGCACGGAGCCTGCTGGAACTACATCGTGCGCACCGACGTGGCAAGGCTGGTGGACTTTCCCGCCAGGGTTCGATATACGGAAGACGAGCGTTGGACCTCGCTCATGCTGCTGCGTGCCGGACGCACCGTTTCGACTGCTTTCCCTGCCTACTACTACCGTCTGCACACGGCATCGGCCACGGGAAATGTTTCGCCCGAGATGAACGTGCAGCGCATGGCCGATGCACTCTCGACGATTGTCTATCTCGACGCCATCTGCGCAACGCTGAAGGATACAGAAAACGACGCCTTTCGACGCCGTGTTTCGCAACTCACGATGGACTTCATTGTTAATGTATGGCGGTGGACGCACTCCTTCCGCACGCTGCGTCGGCAGATAGGCGTGCTCCGCGAACGCCGGCTTTTTCCCTTGCCCATAAAGAAATATTCCCGTCTGTACGCCGTGTTTAGCGTACTGACGAGAATACTTTTTCCCTTTTGAAACAGCCGAAAGGCTCTATTCTTTCTCCACCTTACACTCTGTTCGTTTCCAGAACACCCATAGCAGATAGGCGGTAGCCAGCGCTGCAGTGGCCATCGTCACCCACATGCCGGTCGTGCCGAGCATGTTCTCAAACGTCAGTTCGTCTGTCTCTTCGCCATAGATGTTCATGAGCACGACCGATGCCGAGTTGTTCAGGATGTGGCACAGCGACGTGATGACAAGGCTCTGCGTACGGTAGTAGATGATGCCGAACACCACGCCCACCATCGCCGCAAACGGAATCTGAGCAGGGTTGCCATGCACGAGTCCGAAGACGATGGCCGAGAGCAGGATGGCGACCCACGGATTGGCTCCACGGTCGAGCATCGGCTTCATCAAACCGCCACGGAAGACAATCTCCTCGCAGATAGGGCCGAAGATGCCGATGGCCAGCATGCCCCACACACTGCTGCTCATGCCGACGAAAAGTTCCTCGGCAATGTTGGGGAGGTCCAGCTGTTCGTTCACGATGTCGAACGCCAGGAGCGAGAAGAGTGTGGCGAACAGTGCGATGAGGGTCGAGACGCTGTCGCAGCCTGTGTCCTTGAACGAGTTGCTCAGCCCGAACTGCGGTATCAGCATCAGGGCAATACCCGTCACGATGGACGAGGCGAGCAGAGAGATGGCCATCCACTGAGTCGGGTCGGAGTCGGGCGATAGGTATTGCACGACCCCCGTAGGGATAGCACTCAGTGCCTGCACGGTCAGGTATATCAGCAGAGCGATGAGCGGCCAAAGCAAGATACGAAAACGGTTTTTCATCTTTTTCTGAGTTTTATGAGTCGGAGCGCGGACGTCTCACCCGCATTGATTGCGGACGGGAACGTCCGCGTTCCCAGTTTTTTTAACGCGGACGACGGCCACCGCCACCTGGGCGTCCACCGCCAGGACGTCTGCCGCCCTGATTGCCGCTGCCTATGGTGTTGCCCCACATGTCGCGCTCGTTGGCGGTGCCGTTGGCGTTCTTTCCGCCGAAGATGTTCAGTTTATAGATTACGCGAACCATACCGTAGCTGTAGATGGCGTTGTACTGTGAGTCGCTTGACATCAGCGCGCTGACCGTTCGGCTTACGTTGCTTTGGCGGCGCAGGATGTCGTTCCATTCGAACGAAATGGTGAGTGCCTTACCCTTGAGGAACGATTGCGAGATGGCAGCGTTCCAGATGAGTTCGTTTGTGTTCATGTTTGCCTGGGCATAACCACGGCGGCTGTTCATCGCGATGTCGGTGGTCAGGCTCGTGCCCCAGGGTGCATTGAGCTGGAGTTCGGCGCCGTAAGAGAAGTTGTAGGTGTTGGTCAGATTGCTGGTGACGTTGTTGTCTGAGTGGTTGAAGTTCAGGTTCCCGTTGATGCCAGCCTCCAGCCATTCGTTGCGGTAGCTGAAGCTGAGGTTCTGGTTGACGTTGATGCTCTTGGTGGTTGACTTCACCTGCGAGGCCGCCGAACTAGTGCTGACGAATCCCACGCGGTTGTTGTAGGCGAAGTTGGTCATCGAGTTCATGGTGAACATCTTCTCGCTGTCGAGTGCTGTGTTGAAGCCGAAACCGAGGTTGGTGTTCCAGTTACCGTTGATGTTGATGGGCTGTGTGGTGCTCACACCGGTGGCTTCGTCATACTCCGTGCGGTTCTCGATCGAGTTTCGTGTGAAGCCGAAGCTTGCCCAGGTGAAGATGCCGCGCTGGTGTTCCACGTTGTAGGTATTGAAGAAGAGGCGGAAGTTGCTGTTGAACGACGGCTTCAGTCCTGAGTTACCTTTGCGGATGTTGAGCGGGTTCGAGTCGTCGGTGATTTCGAGAAGGTTGGTCATCGACGGCTGTGAGGTGCGTCCCCAGTAGTTGAAGTTCAGGTTCGTCGTCTCGTTGAAGCGGTAACGCAGGTTGGCCGTAGGGGTGAAGTTGAACACGTCGCGCTTCACTTTGGGATATTCCGTGCCCATGTAGCGGTAGTTCAGTTCGGAGTGCTGGGGCAGGAGTTCGACGCCGAGGTTGAGGTTGTATTTGTCGCGTGTCATGCGGAAGCTGACACCGATGGTGTGGTTCATGTTGCGATACTCGGAGAACTGGCTGAGGCGGTCGTCGTAGGTCTGGGCATAGCCAGCAGGATTGCTGAGCAGTTCGTCGAGCGCGCCGGCGATGTCGTAGCGGTTGTTGCGCAGGGCGCTGACGAGGTCGGTGTAGGCTACGGCGTCGTAGGTGAAGGCGTCGCGGTCGCTCTTCGAGTAGCTATAGTTGAAGCGATAGGAGAACTGCAGGTAGGTGCGCTCGGCGATGGGTTCGCTGTAGGTGAGCTGAGCCGACCAGTTGTTGGAGCGGCCTGGCGTGGTGTAGTAGCGGTTGTTGGTGTCGCCGGTGCGTCCTGAACTGAGGCTGTAACGGATGGCTGAGGCCGAGAGTTGCTGACTCTCGCTGTTCGAGAATCCGCCCGTCAGTCGCAGGGTGATGTTGCGTCCGCTGTTGTTGAGTTTGCGGTTCACCTGCAGTTCGCCGTTCATGCCGCGGCTGTTGGAGTAGGACTGGCTGCGGCTTTTGTTCGTATTGACGATCATGGCGATGATTTTGTCGATGTCGGCGTCGCCGGTTGTCGTCGTGCCAGCCTCGAAGTTGCCCTCGGCGGTCAGCATCTGGTCGTCGTCGTAGCTGTTGGGGTCTTGGTTGTAGGTGCCGCTTTCGTTGAAGTTGCTCCCGCGGTTGCGGCTATACGATGCGTTGGGTCGGAAGATGATGTTGGTCATCGAGTCGGGCTTCCATTCGAAGCGGAAACCGGCCGAGAGCGACATATTGCTGCCGTAGGACTGCCCGAGGCTGTTGCTGAAGGCACCGGTCGAGGTCACGAAGTTCTGCGTCGTCGATTTGTTCCAGGCGTCGCTGCCATCGTAGCGGTGCCACACGTAACCACCTGTTTCGAGCTTTTCGTTGGGCGTGATGGTGGCGAAGTTGAATCCGGCTTCCTTGCTCGCACGCAGGCCGCTGCCGCCCCATCCCCAGCCGCGTCCGCCACCGCCGCCGAAGCCGCGGTCGCCCACGTTGTTGGCGCCCAGCACGAGCGAGTACTGGTTGGAGCCGTTGAAGCGGTTGATGTTGGCGCGTCCGTTGTAGCGTTGCTCCGTACCCACGCCGCCGCTGATTTGGCCGAACCATCCGTTGTTCATACCCTTTTTCACGGTCAGGTCGAGCACGGTCTCCTCCTCACCGTCGTCGATGCCCGTCACGCGGGCCAGGTCGCTCTTGCGGTCGTAGGCCTTAATCTTGTCGATGATGTTGGTCGGCAGGTTTTTCATGGCGATCGACTTGTCGTTGATAAAGAACTCCTTGCCGTCAACCAGGATTTTCTTCACTTCCTTGCCGTTGATTTTGATGGTTCCGTCCTGCTCGACCGTGGCGCCAGGCAGGCGCTTCACCAGGTCTTCCAGCACCGAACCCTCCTGCAGACGGTAGGCATCGGCGTTGAACATGAGCGAGTCGCCCTTCACCTGTACCTTCGCCGCCGAGGCACTCACCGTCGCCATGGCGAGCATCTTGGCGTCCTCCGACAGGGCGATATAGCCGACATCGACCGTTTTTTTCTTCTCGTTCGTGAGGTCGATGTTAATCACTTTCGGGTGCAGACCGATGTATGTGACGCGCAGGATGTACCTGCCCTTCTTCACGTTGTTCACCGCGAACACACCTTTCAGGTCGGTGTAGGCACCGGTGACGACGGTCGTGTCCTTCTCGGTGCAGATGCTCACGTTGGCACCGGCGACCAATTCTTTCGTGTCCTCTTCGAACACAGTTCCTGTAACGGTAAATTTCGACTGGCCCCAGGCGGCGGTCATCGCTGACAGCAGGGAGGTCAGCAGCAGAAGTCTTTTCAGCTCCATTATCAATAAATAGGAATGTGCGCACGTACGTGCGCGCAAAGTGGATAAATTGTTTTCTTTCTACAAATTCGACTGCAAAGTTACGAATTAGTTTAGTGACGGCACAAATTTTAAGAACATTTAGCACAAAAATGCGTTTTGTTCGCAAACTTTCGGCCGAAAACGCAGGGCAGAAAGTCCAAGTCTTAGTTTCTCCAGCCGTTAACACATTTAACAATTCGGGTAGAGTTAGTTGTTGTTTTGTCAACTATGGGATTGCCTGCCTGACGTCTGAGAATCGCGCAGAAGTCAGCGACCGACCGCTCGGCTGGAAATATCGCAGCCACGACGCGTTGACTTCCGACCCGTTTTTCACTTTTCACCTTTCACTTTTCACTTATCACTTTCCACTTTCCACTTGTCCGCCGTCTGGCTGTCGGTAGTCGGCGGACGCAGCGTCGGCAGACGGCGGACAAACCTATCAGCAGACGGCGCTCTGCGGGCCGTCAGACGGCGGACTGACGACGCTCCGTCGGCGGACAACCGACAGAGTAAACGGCGCTCTGACGACGCTCAGACGGCGGACTGCCGACGCCCAGACGGCGGACAAAAATGAAATAAATGGGAATCTGTGACGTGAAAATGCTTTTCGCAAAGCGGAAAAAAGGAATTTTTAGTCAGAAAACTACACTTTTGGGATTTTTTTAGAAGACAACTCGGGACAACAAAGGACAACTTGGGACAACTTTATCATTTCATTATTAAGAAAATGTTGTCTTTTGTTGTCCTTCGTTGTCCCAAGTTGTCTTCTAAAATACTGCCTCTCCAAAAAATTTATTCCCAATTTCTTTCGGTTTTCAGGCTTCGCCTGATCGGGCGGGCATGGGAACCCGCCCCTACGACAACTGGAACCGCAATTTTCTGGATTCCCCGCCAAAAATTTTTCGTGTTTTTCGTTTTTTTTGTTTTTTTTCGCTGTTCGAAAACCTATTTTCCCAAAATTTCTCCCACAAAAATGTGCCGTTGAAATGTTAATATTCTTGGTTTTTTAACATTTGGACTTTCCTGTGAAATGAATCACGCGACCGACTCAATGGTCCGAATCCTCACCCTCTGCGTTGGAGCTCGGAGGTGGGAATTATTGCGCCATTTGGAATGTTTTTCTTTTATCCTTTTGTAAATTAAGCAATTGTTTGTATCTTTGCACAGCTTTTGCGAAAAATAAGTTCAATCATCGTAATTTAACTAATCTTAGTTGTATGAATAAACAATTTTTTGGATGGGCCTTGTGCTGCGGCATGATGCTCAGCTGCGTGACTTCGTGTGTGATTGACATGCCGGAAGAGGTGCAGACATCGTTCGAAACGATGACAGTGAAGAAACAGGACATTGACATGTCGGTGAAGTTCAGTGCCAGACTCAATGGTCAGGCCGACGTGACCATCACGCCCCAGGTGGCCGGTCAGTTGACCCGCATCGCAGTGAGCGAGGGTCAGCAGGTGACAAAGGGACAGGTGCTCTTCGTCATCGACCAGCGTAATGCACGGCTCGACCTCGAGGCTGCGCAAGCCAACCTGCAGGCCGCACAAGCCGCCGAAAATTCCGCAAAACTGGAGTACGATTCCAACAAGAACTTGTTTGACAAGGGCATTGTGAGCCGTTACATGCTCGACAATTCGCTCAACTCCTACAAGAGTGCCCAAGCTGCGGTGTCGCAGGCCCGCGCCGCGGTCGATCGTGCTCGGGTGGACTTAGGTTTCTGCACCATCACGTCGCCCGTGACGGGTGCCATCGGTGAGATTCCCGTGCGCACAGGCGACCAGGTGGCTCCGGGCTCTGTCCTGACTATTGTCAGCGGCAACACGACGATGGAAGCCGAGTTCTCGGTGACTGAGGCTCTGGTCGAGGCGATGGTACAGTCGGGTATGTCGAACGAAGAGAAGGAGAAGTATATCGCCAGCCTGCCGCCGGTGAAGTTTGTGATGAAGAACGGAACGGAATATCCCCACGAAGGCCGCATCACCAGCCTGACGGGTGTGGTCAACGCGACGACCGGTTCGCTCACCTGCAAAGCGACGTTCCCCAATCCCGACGGCAATCTGTACTCGGGCATTCAAGGCACTGTGGTGATGCCGTACAGCGAGGAGGACGTCATCGTCGTTCCCCAAAGTGCCGTCGTGCGTATGCAGGACAAGTCGGTCGTTTATCAGGTGAAGGCCGACAGCACAGCGACAGCCATCGACGTGACGACCGAGGATGTGGGCAACGGAAAGGACTTCATCATCCGGAGCGGTCTGAAGCCAGGCGACAAGATTGTGAAGGTGGGTGCCAACAACGTGACGGAAGGACAGCAAGTATTGTTCCCTGAGGTAAAGAAAAGTGAAAAGTGAAAAGTGAACGTGAGCGATGAAAAATAATATTTTTATCAACAAATACGTGATGGCATGTGCCATCTCGATTGTCATTGCACTGGTGGGCTACATCTCGATGAGTACACTGCCCATCGAGCAATACCCCGATATCGCACCGCCAACGGTGGCGGTCAACACCAGCTACACCGGAGCCGACCAGAACACAGTCATGAAATCGGTGATCCAGCCGCTGGAGGAAGCCATCAACGGTGTGCCCGACATGACCTATATCACAGCGAAGGCTTCGTCGAACGGTGACGTGGAAATCATGGTCTATTTCAAGCAGGGTACCGACCCCGACATGGCGGCTGTGAACGTGCAGAACCGCGTGGCCCGCGCCCAGGCGCTGCTGCCTGCCGACGTGACTAAGGTCGGCGTGACGGTGGAAAAGCGCCAGAACAACATCCTGCAGATTTTCGCCGTGCGCAGTGCTGACGGCAAATACGACGAGGACTTTGTGTCGAACTACGTCGATATCAACGTCAAGCCCCGACTGATGCGTATCACCGGTGTGGGTAACGTGCAGAGCATGGGTAATACTTACGCCCTGCGCATCTGGCTCAAGCCCGACGTGATGGCACAGTACAACCTCACGCCGAACGACATCTTTGCTGCCATCGGCGGTCAGAGCTTCGTGTCGGCAGTGGGTTCGCTGGGTGAACAGTCGGAGAATGCCTACCAGTACTCGATGCAGTATAAGGGTACGCTGAAGAGTGTCGAAGAGTTCAACGACATCGTGCTTCGCACGGGCGAGGGTGGACACATCCTGCACCTGAGCGATGTGGCCGAGGTGAAGATCGGTGCGATGAGCTACAACTTCACCTCAAACATTATGGACCGTCCGGGTGCGCTCTTCATGGTGTTTGCGGCTCCGGGTGCCAATGCCACGGAAGTGAATGCCCGCATCAACCAGACGTTTGAGGAACTGAAGTCTTCGATGCCTGCCGGCCTGGAGTTCGTGACGATGATGACGAGCGACGACTTCCTCTTCGCAGCCATCCACAATGTAGTGGAGACCCTGGTCATCGCCATCATACTTGTCATCCTCGTCGTCTTCTTCTTCCTGCAGAACTTTAAGGCGACAATCATCCCCTCGATTTCGATTGTCGTGTCGCTGCTGGGTACGTTTGCCATCGTCTCGCTGGCAGGCTTCTCGCTCAACATCCTCACACTCTTTGCCCTCGTGCTGGCCATCGGTACGGTGGTCGATGACGCCATCGTCGTGGTCGAGGCGGTCATGGCGAAGATGGAAAACGGCATCAGCGATGCCCGCGAAGCCACCCGCCAGGCGATGAACGAGGTGTCGGTAGCCGTCGTCTCCTGTACGTTGGTCTTCATGGCGGTGTTTATCCCCGTGATGTTCATGCCTGGCACTTCGGGCACCTTTTTCACCCAGTTCGGTGTCACCATTGCATCGTCCGTGGGACTTTCGTGTGTGTCTGCCCTGACGCTGTGTCCGGCCCTCTGCGCCATCATGATGCGTGTGACCGAAGGTAAGAAGGATGGCAAGAGCCTGACCTATTACACCAAGAAAGCCTACGAAGTGAGCTACAACGCTATATACAATAAGTACAGCAAAGCCGTACAGAAGTTCATCAAGCGCCCCATCCTGGCGTGGGGTCTGCTGGCGGTGGCAGCCGTGCTGTTGGTATTCTTCATGAAGAGTCTGCCCTCCGGCCTCGTGCCTCAAGAGGACCAGGGCGTGTTCCTGGTAGAAGTACAGGCTCCGGAAGGCTCGACCCTGAAGCAGACCCGTGAGATGGTGAAGCTGGTGGAGGAGAAGGTGAAGAAGATTCCCGAACTGGAGAGTTTTGCCTCAGTATGCGGCTACGGTATGATTTCAGGTGCCGGTTCGAACTATGCCACGATGGTGGTGCGTCTGAAGAACTGGGACGACCGTCCGGGTATGAACCACCTGCTTGCCCTGGTTGCAGGACGCTTCTATTACGACTGCCAGGACATCAAGAATCTGCTGGTGATTCCGTTCGAAATGCCTCAGATTCCGGGTTACGGTACGAGTAACGACATCATGCTGGCGGTCGAAGATCCCACCGACGGCAACCTGTCGGAGTTTGCCAAGCAGACCGAGCATTTCCTGAACAAACTGACTGAGCGGCCTGAGATAGCCTCAGCCATGTCAACTTATTCTGAACGCTTCCCGAAGTATCAGGTCGATGTCGATGCAGCCCAGTGCAGCCGTGCCGGCGTGTCACCCGCCGAAGTGCTGAATACGCTCGGCGTTTTCTGCGGTGGTGCCTACATCGGCAACTTCAACCAGTTTGGTAAAGTGTATCGCATCATGTCGTCGGCTTCGCCAGAGTATCGCCTCGACCCCTCGTCGCTCAACAACATCTTCGTTCAGGTGGGCAGCGGCAAGATGGCTCCCATCTCCGAATTCGTCAGTCTGAAGGAGATTGTCGGCCCTGCCAATATCGAACACTTCAACCTGTTCCAGAGCATTACCTGTATCGTCAAACCTGGTAGCGGCTACACCGAGGGCGATGCCCATAAGGCGATTGCCGAGGTGTTCAGGGAAGAGATGCCTTCGACAGCTGCCTACGAGTATAGCGGCATGTCGCGTGAGGTGGAAGAGGCGGCGGGCTCGAATGCCACTGCACTTATCTACGTCATCTGTGCCATCCTCATCTACCTCATCCTGGCTTCGCTGTACAATTCGTGGTTCACGCCCTGGGCCGTACTGTTCAGTGTGCCGTTCGGACTGATGGGCGCCTTTGTGTTTGCTTATCTGGGCTACACACAGGAAATCCCCGGCATGGACAACAACATCTACTTGCAGACGGGTGTCATCATGCTGATCGGCCTATTGGCCAAGACCGCCATCCTGATTACCGAGTTCGCCTCCGAACGCCGAGCGCAAGGCATGAGCATTCGAGATGCCGCTTTCGAGGCCTGCAAGGAACGTCTGCGCCCCATCCTGATGACGGTGCTCACGATGATTATAGGTATGATTCCGCTGGTGATCGAAGGCGGTGCCGGTGCCAATGGTAACCGTGCCCTCGCACTCGGCGTCATCGGAGGTATGACCATCGGCACCATCGCCCTGCTGTTTGTCGTGCCTGCCTTCTTCATCGTCTTCCAGAAGCTGCACGAACGCTTCCAGGGACAAGTCATCCAAACCAAAGAGAAAGAGGAGGAATAAATATGAAAAGACTTAGCAATATCATCACAGTCGCAGCCGTGAGCCTGATGCTCACGGGCTGCGGACTCTATCAGAAGTATGAGCAGAAAACCGAAACACCTGCCAATGTCTTCGGCTACAATGCCGACGGCAGCGTGATCGACGGCTCTGCCACGGGCGACAGCACGTCCATCGCCCAGATGTCGTGGCGCGAATTCTTCACCGACCCGATGCTGCAGCAGCTCATCGAGCAGGTGCTCGCCAACAACACCGACCTCAATTCTGCCCGCATTGCTGTCGAGAAGAGCGAGGCTGCATTGAAGATGGCCCGCATGGCATACCTGCCTTCGCTCCAGTTTGCACCGCAGGGTGCACTCGCCCGATTCGACAACAATCCGTGGTCGAAAACCTACGACCTGCCGCTGCAGCTGTCGTTAGACCTCGACGTGTTCGGCAGCATCACCAACCAGAAGCGCGCTTCGAAGGCAGCCCTCCTGCAGGCGCAGATGTCGGAACAGGTAGTCCGTTCCAACCTCATCGCCCTCACCGCGCATTATTACTACTACCTGCAGATGCTCGACCAGCAGTTGGATATCCTCGTGCAGACCGACAGCCTCTGGAAAAAGTCGCTTGACACACAGATGTCGCTGTGGGAGAACGGTAAGTCGTACAAGACTGCTGTCAGCCAGATGGAAGCTTCCTATCTGGATGTCAAGACCCAAATCGTCGATATCCGCCGACTCATCCTGTTCACAGAGAACATGCTCTGCAGTATGTTGGGCAGTACACCCCAGCACATCGCACGACAGAAAGGGGGCAGCTTGGCGCTGGCACATCCCGATGCCCAGGGCGGCGAAACCGGTCAGCCCATGTTCGACACGAAGTACCTGCGCACAGGTTTCCCATCGGCGATGCTCGAGCGTCGTCCCGACATCCGGATGGCCAACCATGCGATGGAAGAGGCTTTCTACAACACGAAAGCTGCACGCGCAGCCTTCTTCCCCAGCATCACGCTGAGTGGCTCTGCCGGTTGGACAAACTCCGCCGGCGGTCTGGTTGTTGACCCTGGAAAGCTGTTGCTCAGTGCCATCGGCCAACTCACTCAGCCCATCTTTGCCCGCGGCAAGCTGAAGGCAAACCTGCGCATCGCTCAACTCACCGAGGAGGACCTGCAGAAGAAGTACGTGCAGACCGTCATCGATGCAGGCAACGATGTGAACGAAGCCATGGCCGACTGTATGGCTGCCCGCGAGAAACAACAGTACTACCATCGTCAGATCGAGGTGCTCCGCGAGGCATACAGAGGTACGCACGAACTGATGGACAACGGCAAGGCAAGTTATCTTGAGGTGCTGACCGCCCAGGAGAGCCTGCTGAGTGCCCAGCTAAGCGAAGTCAGCAACCTGTTCGACGGCACGTTGGGCGTGGTTGCCCTCTATGTCGCCCTTGGCGGTGGCGTCGAATAACAATTCTTCGCTTCACCTTTCACCCTTCACGCTTCACGTTTATGAAAAAAATTCTTTGCTTGTTAAGTCTGTTCGCCACCCTGTCGGCACAGGCACAGTTCACTCGTCTGACACGTCATCCCGACATCCCCGTCCAGTATGACGCAGCCTTTGTCGATTTGGTCAAAGGATACTACAGCGGTACGGTCAAATCGTCCTACGGACAGTATTTCGGCCACCTGTCGCCCGACCAGAATGTCTATGGCTACGGCACGTTCTTCACCGACCAGGACGGAGAGATCTGCGGACAGTTTCGCAACGGCGACCTCATCGTCGGCATCCGCATGGGTACAGCCATCGTGCGAGTCGGCACCGAGGACCACTACACAGCCTACGACCTGCTGACGGGCGAAGCCCAGTATGTGTTTCTGAACGACGAGAAGTACAAGCTCGACGCCGAGCATCTGGCATCGTGGCGCTACGTGCAGTTGGCGTACAAGAACGGAGACAAATACGTCGGTGAGACCGTAGACGGCAAGCGCGACGGCTATGGCATCTACTACTACGCCAACGGCAACTTCTACTTTGGACGCTACAAGGACAACAAGGCCGTAGGCTACGGAGCGCTGTTCAAGACCGACAACCACGTTTCGATACAGTATTGGGACGGGCCGTCGGAAGCTGAGCAGGATGCTGCAGCCCAGGCCGAACTGGAGGCTGCCGCAGCTGCTGCCGAGGCTGCGCAGAAGTCCGAGAAGAAGCCTGCCAAGCGCCGAAACGTCAACGCCTGGAGCCGGTAGCGCGAAGCGAAAGTAAAGATTTTGTCTGGTAAAAAGCCCCGAAGGGGCAACAGAATACAGGCAGGGGTGGAGCGAAGCGAAACCCCTGCCTGTTGTTATGTCTGTACCGCAGCCAACTCTGGAGGACGGTGCAAGAATGTTTAGTGTTTAGTGTTTAGTGTACTGGCTGACTTACTTATATACTATATATTCAGCACACGAAACCTCTGCTTGCGATTAGTCCAATGCGTCGAGCAGGATGAAGCCAGCCCAGTAGAAGGGGGTGGCGTAGGGGTTGCGACCACGGTCGTCGGTGTAGTCGCGGACGGCGTGTTGTGCCATGCGCAGGGCTTCGCGCTTGGTCTTTCCTTCGGCCAGATGCTGATAGAAATGTTCCATGAGCATCTCGGTGGCGCGGTCGTCCACACTCCACAGACTCATGAGCAGCGTCTGGCATCCGGCTTTCTTGAAGCCACGTTGCAGTCCGAAGACGCCGTCGCCATTCACCGTGCCCAGTCCAGTCTGACAAGCGCTGAGCACTGCGAGCTCGATGTTGCGCAGGTCGGTCTTCGAGATTTCCCACGCGGTCAGGATGCCATCGTCGTGGGCATGGAGCGATGCCTGCCCCGTGAGGGCTTCGTTGGCACCGGCGAGGAAGAGACCCGAGCCCATCAGCATGCGGTCCTCGGGCTCTGTGCGTGTGAGCAGCATACCCAGAAAACCCAATTTGTCTTTCGACGCCTTGCGCTCGGCCTGACGCTCGGTCCAGTAGAATCCGTGGGTGGCGATGTGCAGCAGCTGGGTCGGACTGCCGGCCACCTGCTGTCGGAAGGCTTCTTCTGTCCCTTCGCCGCCCGTAAGGAGCGAAATCTGAATGCCGTTCTCCTGCAACTGGTCGGCAATGTTGCGCGCCTCGGTCAGCGTGGCAGGCAGGTATTCGATGCCCACCTGGCGTAGCGAGTCGGGCAGCATGGCGAGGCTGACGGTGTCGGCTTGTGCGGCTGCTTGGGCATCGGCCTGGCGCATGTAGCTGATACCTCCGTAGATGGTGGCGTTTAGCAGTGAGCGGCGTGGCTGGCTGACGGCCAGTTGGCGAGTGGACGAAAGTCGGTACATCTGCCAGCGGTCGCCTGTCAGCAGGTCGCTGTCCTCCATCGGCAGCGACTCCAGGGCGATGGTGTAGAGTTCGGCTGCTGGGGAGAAATAGACGGTGCTGACGCTGTCCATCTCGCTCTGGATTGGGCCGAACAGCAGTTTGGCGAGCGTCGGAGTGTTGTAGCGACGTTTGCTGCGCACGGCCTTGAGCTGTGCCTCGTTGCAGAGGACGGTGAAGCGTGGTGTGGCGTAGTCGGCACCGAGGGTGAATGCGGCGTAGTAGCTGCTGTCGTTGACCTGCGAACGGTAGTGGATAAATTCGACCGCCAATTCGTGGGGATGCAGCTTCTGCTTGACTTCGTGCCAGTCGATGCGCAGGTTTTTTGTGAAGTCGCCGTAGGCTTTGCACTGCTGTAGCAGGGCACGTTCCTCGCGCTTTACCAGTTTGAACAGCGAGTCGGTGTTGAGGGTGCGCTCGGCCTTGGGCAGTGTGAACTGCTCGTTGATCAGTCGGTGGGTGGCCTGCAACTGTTGGTAGCGCTGTGCCAGCGCCGAGTCGTTGCTCTCGACGATGAGGTTTTGCATCTCGATCTCGCTGTTGAGCAACAGTCCCTTGGCCAGCAGCGTGGCGTTGTAGGCATTCTCGATGATGGGACGGGTGGGGAAGTGCGAGGTGAATGCAGGCAGCTGGCGCAGATACCAGCGGTTGACACTGTGCCAGTAGTGGTTGCGCTCGGCAGCGGTGAGGTTGGCAAAGGTCTGCAGAATGACGTCGGTGAAGCACTCCGTGGCGTTGATGGCGGTGCGTTGCGCCAGGCTGTCGTTGTGGTTGTAGGCGTAGTAGATGGCTTGGTTGGCCAGTTGCTGCGCATAGTTGGGGTGGTCGGTGCCAAAGATGGCGCGGATGCGTTCGAGGGCATTCGCTCCGTACTTCACCGCCTCGGCATAGTCGCCTTTGTGGAAGTAGAAACGGGCAAGGCTGGTGAGCGACTCGGCAAAGTCGGGATGTTCGCGCCCGAGTATGCTGTCACGGATGCCGATGGCCATCATGCCAGTCTGCTCAGCCCGCTCGTAGTCGCCCATGCCATCGTAGTAGTCGGCCTGGTTGGCTAGCGTATTGGCATAATCGCGGGTGAAGCGTCCGCCCTGCCGCTCGCGCAGGTCAAGTGCCTGCGAACCCCACTGCACGGCGTGGTTGTATTCGCCCAGGAAATAGTAGTAGCGCGCCAGGTTGTTGACCGACTGTGCATAGTCGGGATGCATCTCGCCAAGGATTCGTTCGCGAATCTGCAGGGCTTCCATGCCAACACGGACGGCTGCACGATAGTTGCCCATGCGCGAGTAGTAGCCAGCGAGGTTGGAGAGCGACTGGGCTGTCTCGGGGTGGTCGGTGCCGTAGAGCTGACGTCGCAGCTCGACAGCCTGCGTTCCGAGGTCGATGGCCAGGTGATAGTTGCCTTTGTAGGAATGGTATCGCGCCAGATGGTTGAGCGACTGCGCATAGTCGGGGTGCTGTTCGCCCAGCACGGCACGCCGGATTTCGAGTGCCTGCTCGCCATAGCGGATAGCCTCGTCGTAGTGGCCGCTGCGCGAATGGTAGCCCGCCAGGTTGCTGACCATCTGGGCATACACCTCGTCGTTGGTGCCGGCCAGACGTGTGCGGATGTCGATTGCCTGCGTTTCGAGTTCAATGGCGCGGGCAAACTGTGAGACGTAGGAAAGATATTTGGAAAGATGGTTCAGCGCCTGGGCATACTCCAGACTTTCGGTACCGAACAATCGTTTGCGCAGTGGCAGCACCTCTTCGCCCAGCCGCACTGCCTCGGTGTAGTGGCCGCTGCGCGAATGGTAGCCAGCCATGTCGAGTTGGGCGGTGGCATAGTCGGCCGACTGCGGGCCCTTGTTCCGTCGGTAGTAGTCGCACACACGCTCCCCCTCTTGCAGGGCCTCGTCGAGGCGTCCGACGTAAGACAGGAACTTGGCGTGGCGACTGAGCGCATGGACATAGCGCACGCTGTCGCTTGGGACTGCCAAACTATAGTGCTGCATCAGACGTTCAGCAGCCAGAAGTGCACCGTCGTAGTCACCTTCGTCGCGCAGGTGTTCCATCTGCACCTCCAACGTGTCGGCAGGTGTCTGGGCATGAATGGGGATAAAGGAAAGACTCTGGACAACGAAAAAAAACAGAAAAACGCAGAAATACACAGACCTAATCTTCCGTGTATCCCTCTCCAGACCGTCTATTTTCGGCTTATAAATTTCCAATTTCCAATTTTTATCAGCGGATGTTCGCCGATATCCACGGTTTTTAGGTTTTTAAGTTTTTAAGTTTTCACTCTTCACTTTTCACTTTTCACTTTTCACCCTTCACCACCAGTGCGACGGCATAGGCACTGATACCCTCTTCGCGACCGGTGAAGCCAAGGCGTTCGGTCGTCGTGGCCTTGATGCTCACGTCATCGACGGGGATGCCCATCACCTCGGCCAGCGTCTGCTGCATCTGGGGGATGTGCGGGTTCAGTTTGGGATGTTCGGCGCAGATGGTGGCATCGATGTTGCCGACCTCGTAGCCTTTCTCGCGCAGCAAGGCAAGCGTTTTTCGCAGCAGAATCTTGCTGTCGATACCGGCATACTCGCCTGCCGTGTCGGGAAAGTGGAAACCGATGTCGCGCAGGTTAGCAGCACCGAGCAGGGCGTCGCAGATGGCATGAATGAGCACGTCGGCATCGCTATGGCCCAACAGACCATGTGTGTGGGGTATGCGAACACCGCCAAGCCAAAGGTCGCGACCTTCGACAAGGCGGTGTACGTCGTAGCCAAGTCCAATACGGATATTCATCATAGAATCATTGTTCACTCTTCACTCTTCACTTTTCACTCTTCACTTTTCACTTTTCACTTTTTACTTTTACCTCCTTCTTCTTCCGAGCAGGTCACCGATGCCGTCCATGTCGAAGGCGACGGTGAAGCGGAGCGTCTGGTCGAGCGGGTTTGACTGTGCAGCTGAGATGACATAACCGGCGTCGATCGAGAAGACGCTCATCTTGAAGCCCGCACCCACTGTGTAGTATTTGCGGTTACCCTTGTTGGGGTGTTCGTAGTGGTAACCGGCACGCAGGAAGAATTTGTCGTCGTAGCTATATTCGGCACCGATGCTCCAGTTGATTTCCTGCAATTCCTCCTTGAAGCCGTTCGGTGCGTCGTTGAACGACTTGAAGATGCCGCTGATGGGCGAGACATTGTAGTAGCCCTGGTCCATGAGCCACGATGTGTAGCCCGAATAGTCCGTTTCCTCAGCATCGGGATGCTCTTCCAGATATTGCTTCATCGTGGGGCGGGTGGGCACCATCAGCTTGTTGACATCTGCCGAGATGGTGAAGCGGTTGTAGTCGTCGATAGGAATCAGCAGCGACATACCCAGACGCAGGTTTGTCGGAAGGAATTCACTCGTGTTACCCTCGTCGTATGAGATTTTCGAACCGATGTTCGAGGCGTTCAGACCCCAACCCAGCTGACACTCACGGTTGCCTATGTTCAGGTAGCCTTGGTGGTAGAGGGCGATGTCGGCTGCGAAGGCGTTGCCAGGCGTCGTCTCGTCGTCCGACTTGTAGGCCAGGTCGCTGCGGATGTAGCGCAGGGCAACGGCTGCCGAGAATGTCTCGGAGAGCATACGAGAGTAGGCCACATCAATGCTCATTTCGTAGGGCTTGATTTTTTCCTCCATGCCTGCGCCGTAGGCCGTCACCTCACCCAGCGAGAAGTAGCGGAGCGAAGCCGAAACAGCGTCGTAGTCGCCGATGCGGTAGTAGCCGGTGATGTTGGCCAGGTCGATGTCGCTCACCAACTGACGGAGCCACGGTGTGTAGTTGAGGGCCACGCCGGAACGGCTGATGGCGAACGGATACTTGGCGGGGTTCCAGTATTGCGAGTTGACATCGGGGTCGGTGGCTGCACCGACGTCGCCCATGGCGCCGGCACGGGCGTCGGGGGCGATGGCCAGCGAAGTCACGCCGTAATAGACGGGGTTGAGCTGATCTCTCACGTCCTGAGCCTGCAACTGACTTGTGCAAAGTGCCAGGGTGAGTAAGGTCAAGAGGGTTTTCTTCATGTTTTGTGGGTTTTCTTCAGAGTCGTTTAGGTTTCTGTCGAGAGGGCCTCAGTTTGTGCCCCTAAGAGAAATAACGTTCAGACGGTGTGATTATTGTTTGCGCTTATTTTTTATTGATAAGCACGAATTTCTTGGCGATATCGTCGGATTGCCCTCCGTTGGACGAGACGTCGGCATGGACGATGTAGATGCCGGAGGTGAGGTGGTTGTCGGCTTCGTTCATGTCCCAGGTGAAACTGTAGGAGGTGCCGATGCTGAATCCGCTCTGACTGCTCTGCCATACGCGACGGCCGGTGACGTCATAGACCTTGAGGTCGATGCCGAGATTGGTCTGCGGACGGTCGGTGACGAAGGTGAAGGTGGTGATGCCGCTGGTGGTCGATTCGATGCGCAGGTCGGCGATGTTGGGGCTGGCGCCTTCGTTGACGTAGAACTGAATGGTGCTGAGCGACGGGTTGTTGAGAATGTCGTAGGCACGCAGGGTGAGCGTGTGTTGACCCTCGGGGAGCGTCGGGATAGGGAACTGGAGGCTACCCTTGCGGTAGTCGCCGACAGTGGGGGTGAAGTAGGAGTTGAGGGAGTAGGTCCGTGCTTCCTGGTTGTCGATGGAGGCGGTGATGTCGTGTCCGACACCGCTGCCTGTCATGTTGAGTCCGCTGTCGTCGTGGAGGCGGACGATGAGCAGGGGTGTCTCGTTGACGACGTCGCCGTCGCGGAAACTCTCGGTGTTGAGGAACATCTCAACGTCGGGACCCTGGGTGTCGGCAGAGAGTTCACTGGAGGTCCCTCCAACGGAGAAGTTGGTGAAGCGGCCGTTGGCTTCGATGGTGGCATCGGTGGTGGCGGCATAGAGGGAGATGAGTCCTTCCTGACCGCTGTAGTTGTTGTCGAGGGGAATGGGGAAGGTGAACTTGAACTTACCGTCGGTGACGACGTCGGCACAGGTGTAGAGGGTGCGCAGACGGTCGGTGTAGGTGTAGGGGGTATCTACGTCGCCGGCGTTGTTGTTGCAGACGACGGTTTCGAGGTTGTCTTGTACGAGAGGGTAGATTTGTCCGTTGAACGTGTCGGCGAGATTACCTTCGGGGTCGGTGATGTGACCCTCAATCGTGAGCAGGCTACCGGCGTTGGCGGTGTAGGGTGTGCCTGGGGCATAGGTCTCGTTGATGCGGTCGATGACAATCTTATAGGTAGGGAGTGCGAGTCGGATGGCTGGGTCGCCGAGCAAGACGAAGTGTGCTTTGTTGACACTGTTGCTGTTGGCGTCGATGAGCTGGCATTTGGTCGTCGAGAGTGCCTGTCCGATCGTTAAGGGTCTGCTGTTGGTGTTGTCCGTATTGAGGGCGAGGCTCATGAAGCGTCGGTTGAGCTCGCGGTTGGAGTCGGCAATGACGGTGCGTGTCGTGGTGAGGATGCCCATGGCGGCTCCGCTGGGGTTGAGGATAGCTGTCTCGCCGATGTTCTCCTCGTTCATGTCGAAGGGGGCGACGTCGCAGGCTGCGGTGACCCAGAGTGGCAGTCGGGGAGAGTTCCAGGTGGCGAAGTCGGCTGTCTTCATGACCATCTCGTGCGACAGGCAGTAGGCAGCGCCGTGGCCGGTATAGTTCATCACGAGGGCACCTTCCTGCATCTGCTTGTAGATGTCGGAGGTGGCAGCAGGGTAGGAGGCTCCGGTGGAGGTGACTTCGATGGGATAGGTGTCGAAGTAGATGCGGCGAATGCGCAGGTCGGGCGAACTGGTGGTGATGTCGTCGATGACGGTGGAGGCGTCGCGCATGTGCAGGTTTTCGTTGCCGTCGTCAGCCATGACGCAGATGAGGTTTTTCCAGTTGCCTACTTCCTCGTTGTTGATGTAGGTAATGAGTTTATCGACTACATCCTTGGCCTGCTTGGCTGTGTGGGCAGGGATGCGTCCGACGCCGAGACGTGGCTTCCAACGCAGGGGGTTACCGCTGGCATTGTCGTCGGTCATGGCGACGTACTCTTCCATGATGTAGCTGTATTTGTTGCTCAGACTGGTATCGCTCTCGTAGGCAAGCAGATAGTCATCGGGGTTGCTGTGGCGCATGTTGGACGTGACCATGCGGTTGTCCCATACACAGGGTCCGAAGAGCAGGATGTTCTTGGGACGGTTTTCCTCGGAGTCGGCACGGTCGTAGAGCATTTTTGCAAATCGGCGAATGGCCGTCTGGTCGGGTGTGCCGGAGGAGAATTCGTTGTAGATGGTCTGTGCCGGCAGGACGAGGCTACGCGTGCCGTCGTGCTGGTTGTGGGCGTTGGCCAACCGTTCGGCTTGTGCCGTGAGGCGACCACTATTGGGGACGACGATGATGAGGTCGATGTCCTTGGCGGCATGGAGGTCCTGATTGGCCACGTCGCCCAGCTTGGTCGGTGTGGGATAGGTGGCGGTGGGGTTGACAGCCAGCAGTTCTTCCTTCATCCAGGCGTTCGTCGTGTTGGTGGCGCTGCTGAAGGGCACTCGCCAGGTGGCTGTACCGGCGTCGTAGGTACCGGCTACTTCTTCGATGCCGCTTGCCTGGGTAACATGCCAGAACACGGTCTCGGATGTGCCGCCAGTGAGTTGGAAGACGACGTCGCCACTGCTGGCGGGACGGAACAGGAGTGAAGTCGCGCCCTGCATGTCGAGGCGACGGATATAGGAGGCACGGATGTAGTCGAGGTGGCCGGATGTGCCGGAAGGACGTTCGTGGGTGAGGGTGACAGTGCTCGTCTCGCTGGTGGGGGCTGTGACGGTGTAGCCACCGAAGCGCATCATGCCGTACATGAACTCTTCGAGGGTTCCGAACGACAGTTTGCCGACCTGCTCTCCGTTGAACTTGATGGTCAGACTGGTGTTGCTGCCACCAGAGGCGAACTGTACGCCGAGGTTGAGGTTGGTGGTTTCGCCCACGATGCCTGGTGTGGCAAGGGTATAGGTGCGTGTCTTTCCGTTTGCAAAGTCGTATTCTTCGAAGAAACGACGTCCGGAGCGCATGAAGCTGAAGCCGTCGCTTTCGACGAGGGCATGCTCTGGGAACGTGGTTTGCTGTGTGGCACTGGAAGCGACCTCGTAGGCGTATTTTTCAAACTCCTTTGGGGCACCTTCGCCGCTATCGGTGAGGAAGTAGGAAACGTTTTGGGTGTAGGGGTTGTTAAAGTGGCCGAACCCGCAACGGCTGGGAGTCGATGAGGTCAAGGTCCAACGTGTGGTGCCACGTCCGTAGAACAGGCAACGGTCGGCCGTGCGGTAGAGGGGAAGTTCGACGAGGTCGTCGTCGATGTTCTCGATTTGTGTCTCGGGCAGCACTTCGAGGTTGAGTCCGTAAAGGCGCACACGGTCGGGATTGCTGAATCCCCATGAGCGCAAGGTGCTATGGCTGAGCTGGTAAACACCGGCTTCGTCCACCTGAATGCGCACCCATCGTCCGCTGCTCAAGACGGAGTGGTCGGCATACTTCTGTGCCTCGACAGGACTGCTGCCCAGCCAAACGGACAGCAGAAGCATGAGGAATATGAGGTTGCTGTGTCTCATGTGTGTGGTCTTTAGGTTGTGTCTTTTGTCTATTTCACCCGCATTTTCAGCACTTCTCGGTCTTCGAGCCAGGCAGTGATGACTTCGCCTTCGTGTACTGGTCCCACGCCGGCGGGAGTTCCTGTGAAGATGAGGTCGCCCATCTTCAGGGTGAAGAACCGGCTGCAGTAGGCGATAATCTGATCGACGGTGTGGAGCATTTCGGCCGTATGTCCTGTCTGGCGTGTCTGTCCGTCGATGTCGAGACGGAAATGGAGGTCTCCGACGGGTGGCAGTTCGGACTTGTTGACCATGTGGCCGACGGCCGCGCTACCATCGAATCCTTTCGACACGAGCCAGGGTTCTGCCTTTTGCCGCAACCGATGCTGCAGGTCGCGTGCGGTGAAGTCGATGCCCACACTGAGCTCGTCGTAGTAGCGGTGGGCAAAACGCTCGTCGATGTCCTTGCCCAGCCGGCAGATGCGCACGACGAGTTCGGCTTCGTAGTCGAACTGTTCAGCGAAGTCGGGGACGAAGAACGGACGTCCCGTCAGCAGCAGTGCTGAATCGGGCTTCATGAACAGCACAGGCTCTTCATTATATAACGGATTCCCGAGTTCTTTATTGTGTGCGGCATAGTTCTGCCCGACGCAGAGTATCTTCATCGTCTTGGGTCAATATGGCTTAGATTCCGAACAGGCGGAGGAAGTCGTTCAGGTTGGCGAATATCAGCAGACCGAGCAGCAGGAACATACCCACATACTGCGCCCGTTCAAGGAATTTGTCGCTGGGCTTGCGTCCGGTGACGATCTCGTAGATGGCAAAGAGCGCATGGCCGCCGTCGAGGGCTGGGATGGGTAGCACGTTCATGAAGCCGAGGATGATGCTGAGGAAGGCGGTGAGCATCCAGAATTTGTACCAGTCCCACTCGGCAGGGAAGATGTTGCCGATGGAGACGAAGCCGCCAACCGATCGGGCACCTTTCTTGGTGAAGATGTACTTGAGGTCGCTCACGTATCCGCTCAGGATGTTGCCGGCATAGGCCACGCCTGCAGGCAGACTTTCGAGCAGACCATACTCACGGGTGGTCACCTTGTAGTCCGGCATCTTGTTGACGAAGCCCAAGGTAAATTCGGGGGTGAGTTGCACCTTGGCAGCTTGTTCCTTACCTTTTATATATATAAGCACCGTGCGTGCCCGAAGGCTGTCGGCATGGGTCGATTCCTGAGTGATGCCGGCAGCGAGGGCGGCGAGTTGGTTTTGCACGTCGTTGAAGTCGTTGACGGGCTGGTCGTTGATGGCGGTGATGATGCTGCCCCTTTGCAGTCCGGCCTTCTCGGCAGGGCTTCCTGGCAGGATGCTGTCGATGTGGAGCGGGACGAGTGCATCGACATAGCGAGGCTGCTCCAGCATTTCGAGCAGGTTCATCTCGCCCGGCAGCTGAACGTCCAGCTTTTTGCCGTCGCGCTGGACATGGGCCACGCTGGCATTGCTGAGGTCGCGGAGGTGGTTCACGTTCCAGTCGTCGAACGTCTGGTCATCGACACCGAGGATGAGGTCGCCATCTTTGAAACCGTCGGCTTTGGCACGTTCGTTGAACTTCATGCCGTAGGTCATGTCGGTGGTCTTCACATATTCCTCGCCCCAGGTGTAGAGCACGCCGGCATAGATGATGAAGGCTACGAGGAAATTGACGATGACGCCGCCGAGCATGATGAGCAGGCGTTGCCAGGCGGGTTTGCTGCGAAACTCCCAGGGCTGTGGCTCAGTGGTGAGTTGCTGGTTGGTCTCGTCGATCATACCCGCAATCGAGACGTAGCCGCCGATAGGCAGCCAGCCGATGCCGTACTCAGTGCCGTGCTCGGGCTTGTAGATTTTGTTGCCGATGTTCTTGGTCTGGATTTTATCTTTCTGTCCAGTCAGCTGGTAGTATTGGTTTTTTAGCCACTGGAAGAAGTTCTGACCCTCGTCGCCTCGTTCGGTGATCAGAGGGCGGCGGAGCAAGCGACGGAACCAGTTGTCGTAGGTCGAGAAGAGGTGGAAGCCCCAGTTGGCAAAGAGGTAGAAGCGCGTGACGCGTGTCTTGAAGAGTTTGGCAAACAGGAAGTGGCCGCCTTCGTGTAGGGCGACCAGCAGGCTGAGTGAGAGAATGAACTGGAGTGTCTTGATGAGGATTGTTTCCATTTATTTTTTACTTTTCACTTATCACTTATCACTTTTCAATCAAACTTGCTGCATAGCGACGTGCCTCGCAGTCGGTGTCGAGATAGGCTTCGAGCGACGATTCGTTGGTGAACGGAATGTGCTCCATCGTCTCGGAAATCACCTCGGCAATGCGGGTGAACGAGATGTGGTCGTCGATAAAGGCGCGATTAGCTATCTCGTTGGCGGCATTGACGATACAGGGCATATTGCCTCCCTGTGCCAGCGCATCGTAGGCGAGCTGGAGGCAGGGGAAGCGTTCTGTGTCGGGACGTTCGAAGCTGAGGTCTTTCAGCTGGAAGAAGTCCACGCGTTCGCTGTTGAGCGGCAAGCGCTGCGGATAGCTGAAGGCGTACTGGATGGGCAGGCGCATGTCGGGCACGCCGAGCTGTGCTTTCACGGCTCCGTCCTCGAACTGCACCATCGAGTGGATGACGCTTTGCGGATGCACCACCACTTGAATCTTGTCGGGTGTGACGCCGAAGAGCCATTTCGCCTCGATGACTTCAAATCCCTTGTTCATCATCGTGGCAGAGTCGATGGTGATCTTTGCCCCCATGTTCCACGTGGGGTGGGCGAGTGCCTGTGCCTTGGTCACGGTGCGCAGTTCCTCCTGCGAGAAGTGGCGGAAGGGGCCGCCGCTGGCAGTGAGCAGAATCTTCTCGATGCGGTTGCCACGTTCGATGCACTGGAAGATGGCGCTGTGTTCGCTGTCAACCGGAAGGATGGGCACTTGATTTTCGGAGGCCAGGCGGTTGATGAGTTCACCTGCCACGACCAGCGTTTCCTTGTTGGCCAGTGCAATCACCTTCTTTGCCTTGATGGCACTGATGGTGGGGCGCAGTCCGGCAAAGCCTACCATCGAGGCGAGCACGATGTCCACCCCTTCGTCCTGCACGACCTCGCACAGTGCGTCGGCTCCAGCATACACCTTGATGGGAAGGTTGGAGAGGGCACGCTGCACGGCGTCGTAGTGCTGTTCGTTGGCAATCACCACCATTTCGGGCTGGAAACGGCGGGCCTGCTCCACGAGCAGTTCCACATTGTTGTTAGCTGTCAGCACGTAGGCTTCGAACAGGTCGCTGTGCTGCTCAATCACGTCGAGTGCCTGAGTGCCAATCGACCCCGTCGAACCTAATATCGCAATTCGTTTCATGATAAGTCTAAGAGTCCTTCGGGCAGAGACATCGTGAGTGTCTTCGCCTCATGGTTAATGTCTGTGATAAACTCTTCGTGGGCAGGTATCAGTGCTTCGCTGCCGTCGGGACGGCTGACGACGAACAGCCAGTTCTCGGTCTGGTCGTCGATGGCAGCGACGGTGCCAATGTCGGAACCGTCCTCGTTCTGCATCTGGAAGCCGACGAAGTAGTTGAGCGAGAGTTCTTCCTCACCGCTTTCGGCTGCTTTGGCTTTTTCGAAAAACACACGGCAGCCCACCAGCCGCTGAGCTTGGTCGGCTGTGTCGATGTCGTCGAACTTCATCAGCACCGATGTGTCGCTGCGGAATCGGTATTCCTCGATGAAGAAGGGCACAAGGATGCCGTCCACCTCGACAATGACGTAGTCGCTGTCGGTGCGGTCGAAGATGTCGTCGGTGAGGTGCATGACCACCTCGCCGCGCAGGGCATGGGTCTTCGAGATGTGTCCTATCTGGTAAACGTCGTCGTAGCGGATCATGGGTCAGTTCACTCTGGTGATGTGTGCTCCGAGTGCCACGAGGCGACCCTCGATGTTCTCGTAGCCGCGGTCGATTTGCTCGATGTTGCTGATGGTACTCGTTCCCTGTGCACTGAGGGCGGCGATGAGCAGGGCGATGCCGGCACGGATGTCGGGTGAGGTCATGCGGATGCCGCGCAGCGAGAAGCGGCGGTCGTGGCCGACGACCACGGCGCGGTGGGGGTCGCAGAGGATGATCTGTGCGCCCATGTCGATGAGTTTATCGACGAAGAACAGGCGGCTCTCGAACATCTTCTGGTGGATGAGCACACTGCCCTTGGCCTGTGTCGCTACGACGAGGAATACGCTCAGCAGGTCGGGCGTCAGTCCTGGCCACGGCGCATCGCTGAACGACATGATGCTGCCGTCCATGAAGGATTCCACCTCGTAATGTTCCTGTGCCGGTATGTAGATGTCGTCGCCACGGCGTTCCATGCGGATGCCGAGGCGCTGGTACATGTCGGGAATGATGCCGAGATTGTCGAACGACGTGTTCTTGATCGTCAGCTCGCTCTGCGTCATGGCTGCCATGCCGATGAAGCTGCCCACCTCGATCATGTCGGGCAGGATGGTATGCTCTGTGCCGTGCAGTTCGCTCACGCCTTCGATGGTGAGACGGTTGGAGGCGATGCCGCTGATGCGGGCTCCCATGCGGTTGAGCATCTGGCACAGTTGCTGGATGTAGGGTTCGCACGCTGCGTTGTAGATGGTGGTCGTCCCCTCTGCCAGCACGGCTGCCATGATGATGTTGGCGGTTCCCGTCACACTGGCTTCGTCGAGCAGCATGTATTTGCCGCGAAGGTGTTCGGCCTCCAGGTCGTAGGTGCCGCGCTCGCGGTTGACGGTGAGCTTTGCGCCGAGCTCCTGCATGCCGATGAAGTGGGTGTCGAGGCGCCGGCGTCCGATCTGGTCGCCGCCTGGTTTGGCTACCGACGCGCGGTGGAATCGTCCGAGCATCGGGCCCATGAGCAGGATGGAGCCGCGCAGTGCGGCACAGCGCTGGATGAACTCGTCGCTCTGCAGGTAGTCCATGTCGAGGCAGTCGGCCTGCAGCTGCCAGTCGCCCTCACCGATCTGCCGCGTGCTCACACCCATACGGCTGAGCAGGGCGATGAGGTTGTTGACGTCGAGGATGTTGGGCACGTTGCGCATGACGACAGGCTCGTTCGTCAGCAGTACGGCGCTGATGACCTCCAGTGCTTCGTTCTTGGCGCCCTTGGGAGTGATCTCTCCGCTGAGCCGGTGTCCGCCTTCGATGATGAATTTAGCCATGGTGCTTTTTCTTCTTTTTCTTGCCAGTGTTGGCAGTCTGAATGCCGCTGAGGATTTCCTGGTCGCTCAGCAGGGGGAGTGCTTCGGGCATGATGCCTACTTTGCCTTGTGTATATTGGAAGATGTCGTCGAGCACCTTGTCGTTGCTCATCGCGTCGGCGTTCCATCGCGCGAGGGCACGCTTCATCTGATTGGCCACCTGCTGGGTGAGGGCCAGACGTTCCTCTTCGTCCTCGATTTCGGTCAGTTTCTGCATCAGCGCCTCGACGATGGCACCGTAGTGGCGGCGTGCGATGCGCTTCTGGGGATAGGGGATGCGGTCGTGCTGTGCCCGTGTGTCCTCGATGCGCTCGATTTCGACGGGATAGTCGATGTCGAGTTCGTAGTCGGCAATGGCGGCGAGGTGGTTCCAGAGCTTCTTACGGAACTCGTCGGCGTCGCCGTGCTGCTTCACCATGCTCGCCATGAGCTGGACGATGGTCTGGGCGCAGCGCAGGCGTTCGGCGCGGTCGTCGATGCTCTTGCAGTGGTCCACCATTTGCTGGATGCAGCGTCCGTATTCCGGCATGCGGAGTTGGTCGCGCTGGGTGTTGTAGTCGATGTTGGTCATATCTAAGTCAAATGATTTTCTTTTTACTTACTGTGGCCACGAAGTCCTTGAGGTAGAAGGGCTCGAAGTAGGCTACGTCTTCAAACTGGCCGTTGGCATGGGCACGTTCGGCCAGCGGTGCCATGTATTTGGCGAGCGGACGGACGTTGTCGAAGAAGTGGGCATTGGGGTGGTTGAGCACGCTTTTGCATTTCTCGGACCCGTTGCCGAAGAAATAGACGGGGTGCTCGGCCAGCACGTCGGCAAAGCTCTGCTCGTCGATCACCATGGCCTGTGTCTGCTGCATGGTGCGCAGGGCTCGGGTGTAGAGGGCGCAATAGACTTCCATGCGTCGGGCGTCGATCATGGGGCAGAGCAGGGCATCCTCCGGCAGGTCGTCGTGTTGCAGGAGCACAGGCACGCTGAGCACCTGCAGTGTGGGCAGGGCGATGAGCTGCAGCTTGCGCCCGTAGCACACGCCTTTGGCCATCGACACGCCGATGCGCAGTCCTGTATAGGAACCTGGTCCGCAGCTCACGGCGACGGCATCGAACGGGATGGCATGGCTGTCGGTGAACGACAGTGCTTCATCGACCATGCTTCCCAGGCGCCGCGACTGTGCTGCGCCCGTCTGTTCTGTCTGCTCAAAAATCACCTGTCCGTCCTCGCTCACTGCCACCGAGCAGAGGTCGGTCGCCGTCTCAATATGTAGTATGCACGACATAGGTACAGTATCTTTTTATGATTGCTTCAGTTGCTTTCAAACAATTTGCAAAGTTACGCAAAATTTCGGTGAACCGAAAGGAAAAGCGGATTTATTTGTGTTTTCGGGCAGACGGAGGGTGGATGATGAGGGGAGTGAAGGCAAGAGCGGCAGCCTCGGGAGGGGGCTGCCGCTGTGGGTGCGCTTGTGGCGGAGGTGTGATGGGGGGCGTTTAGCCGAGCACATAGACTTTATGGCTGCCTGCGCCTTTAGTCTTGATGCCCGATGCGAGGTCGGCGGCAAAGGATGCCAGTTCCTTGGTGGCCATGGAGCGCCGCAGACCGGTCAGTTCCATGTAGCCGACGACGTTCATGGATGGCGACGTGGCGAGTGCCTGCTTCAGCATTTGGAGCCGGTCGTCGCGGGTGGTTTCCAGCTGGTTCACGCGCTGCACGAGTCCGTCACCTTCCAGACGGAGATCCTCGCGGAGACGGTCCATGAACTCCTTCGAGGGCTTGAAACGCACGCCGCGCACGGTGATGCTATGGGCATTGAGCTGCTTGCCTTCGCCGTCGATGTCGGAGACGGTGCGGCCCTTCACCGGTCCGATGGACAGTCGGAAGGTGCCCAGGTGGGGCACGGTGACGGTGTGTCCGAGCAAGAGCATGTCGCTCACCGATGCCATCAGGTTGCTCAGCACGCTTTCCGCAATGCCTGAGTTGGTCATGCCCTTGTTTTCCTTCATGTAGTTCAGCAGCTGCTCGGCAGCAATGTTGCTGTAGGTGGGCACTTTGTAGTACGAACGTTTTTTGCCGTCGGCCTTCACGTCGTTCATTTCCTGTAGTACATACTTAAGCATAGTTCGTTTGGTTTTTAGGTGAAACGTGGCACAAAGTTACTGAATCCGCAGAGAAAACTCGGAGTATCAATGGTACTTGTACGAATACCATTGAAACTTTAACAAATTCCATTGAGATTTCTGAAAATTTCAATGAGATTTTGAGTTTTTTCGGCACCTCATCCGAGTTTGATGCACAGCGCGGGTGAGTCTGCGGGGCGGAATGGCGGAGATTTTCGTGCGCATCCCCTCATTTTTTTCTGTGCTTTGCGGCGAAATGTGCCGAAAAAGCCTTAACTTTGCAACACCAATAACGTATTATTATAAAGCAGACACATGATACTATCGATGACCGGCTACGGCAAGAGCGTAGCAACCTTTGAGGGAAAGAAAATCCATGTGGAGGTGAAGTCGCTGAACAGTAAGGCGCTCGACCTCTCGGCACGTATCGCACCGCTCTACCGTGAGCACGAGATGGAAATCCGCCAGATGGTGGCGAGCCGTCTGGAGCGCGGAAAGGTGGACTTCATGCTGTGGGTGGAGAAGGGCGAGACGCAGGGAGCCGCCTCTATCAACGGAGCTGTGGTGAAGAACTATTTTGAGCAAATCACGGCATTGAGCAAGGAACTGGGATTCGAACAGCCCAGCTTCAGTCCCGAGGACTGGATGAAGACGCTGCTGCGGCTGCCCGAAGCCATGACGGTGACCGAGGCAGAAGAGCTCAGCGACGCGGAGTGGACCGTCGTGCGCCAGGCCATCAGCGAGGCCATCGAGGCTCTGATGGACTTCCGCCGTCAGGAAGGTGCTGCGCTGGAGAAGAAGTTTACGGAGAAGGTGGACAACATCGAGTCCCTGCTTCGCAGCATCGAGCCCTATGAGCAGCAGCGCACGGAGAAAATCCGCCAGCGCATCGTCGAGGGACTGGAGAAGGTGGCTGGCGTGGACTACGACCGCAACCGCCTGGAGCAGGAGATGATCTACTACATAGAGAAGCTCGACATCAACGAAGAGAAACAGCGCCTGCAGAACCACCTCAACTACTTCCGCCAGACGATGGCCGACGGACATGGCCAAGGCAAGAAACTGGGCTTCATCGCACAGGAGATGGGACGCGAGATCAACACCACGGGCTCGAAGTCGAACCAGGCGGAAATGCAGAACATCGTCGTACGCATGAAGGACGAACTCGAGCAGATCAAGGAACAAGTGCTGAATGTGATGTAATATAAAAGCCTCCCCCCGACCCCCTCCGAGAGAGGGGGAGAAGGGTAGTGCGGAAAGCATGGCTGTGCAATGGTGTAGGTAGGTCGTTTTTTTTCAACAAAATGGTTTGATTTGTGGAGATTGATGGCGGCTATCATTCGGATGCAGAACAGATGCTAAGGGATGCAGAACGTTCAGATTTCTTACGCAGCCAGGGATTTGAAGTTCTACGTTTCAGTAATGAAGAGATCATGTATAACACAGAACACGCCATAGAAAAGATAAAAAAGAACATGGACGAACGTACAGCGAATATTCAATGTGCTCAGCCCGCTCCCCCTCTTTCGGAGGGGGCTGGGGGGAGGCTTGGAAAAGTCCTAATCATCTGTGCACCAAGCGGCACAGGCAAATCGACCATCATCAACTATTTGCGCGAGCAGGGAGTGGAGTTCTCTTTCTCCATCTCGGCAACGACGCGTGAGCCCCGCGGAGAGGAACGCAACGGTGTGGAGTATTTCTTCCTGACGGAGGACGAGTTCCAGCGAAAGATTGAGGAAGATGCCTTCATCGAGTGGGAACAAGTGTATGCAGGACAGAAATATGGCACACTGAAAGAGCAGGTGGAAGGCGAGCTGGCCGCAGGTCGGAACATCGTGTTCGACGTCGATGTCAATGGCGGGCTGCGCATCAAGCAGTATTTCAAGGACCGTGCGCTGAGCCTTTTCATCCTGCCGCCCAGCATCGAATGCCTGCGTGACCGACTCGAAAAGCGCGGCACGGAGACTCCCGAAAAGATACAGAAACGGCTGGACCGCGCCGAATACGAAATCTCGCGTGCACCAGAGTTCGACCGACAAATCGTCAACGACGACCTCGCGACGGCCGAGGCTGAGGCTCTCTGCCTCGTGACGGAGTTCTTGAAAGCCTCCCATAACCCCTCCGAAGGAGGGGAATTCGGACCGGCAGGCCTTTAATTATTAATTATTAATTATTAATTTTTAATTTTTCACTTTTCACTTTTCGAAGAAAGCACTGGGATGAGAGTAGGCATCTACGGCGGTTCGTTCAACCCTATACACCGAGGGCATACGGGTCTGGCTACCGACATCTGTCGCGCAGGGCTCGTCGATGAAGTGTGGCTGATGGTCTCGCCCCTCAATCCGCTCAAGCGCGAGCAGCAGACCGAGCTGCTACCCACGGACGAACGTCTGCACATGGCTCGGCTCGCCACCGCCGGTAGCGACTGTCTGAAGGTCAGCGACCTGGAGACCCGTCTGCCCCTCCCGTCCTACACCGTGCACACGCTGGCTGCCCTGCACGAGCAGCATCCCGACCACGAGTTCGTGCTCATCGTCGGCGAAGACAACTGGCAACGCTTCGACCGTTGGTACCATGCCGACGAAATCCGTGCACAGCACGACATCGTCGTCTATGGACGCGATGCCGACACGGGGATGATCCTCCACCATCCTGACGGCACGTCGGAGGTGCATCCTCAGCCCCGCCGCTACGACATCTCCAGCACCGCGATTCGCCAGGCGCTCAGCCGAGGAGAACTCGATGTGCCCCGTCGCTGGCTCCACCCCGATGTCTATCGCTATGTGAGGAGCCATCGCCTCTACGTCTAAGTCTAATTATACCTCATGTTCTAACCATCAAAAAAAACACAAATGCTATCATGAAAAAATTCGCACTGCTCCTTATCTGCTTGCTGTGCACGATGGTCGTACAGGCACAGTACAACATCACGTCGCCCGATGGCCGCATCCGCGTTTCGCTCATCCCCAAACAGACGCGCAACCTCGACACCAAGGTTATGCGCACGACACGCATGAAGATGTCCGTCTTCGTGGATGGCAAGATCGTGGTCGATGCCCAGGAAATCAATCTGATACTCTATGCCCACGGCCACAGATACACCTTCGGCAAGTCGGACTTCGTCAACTCCACAGCCACGACGCGCCCCGTAGCCTTTGTGCCTGGACAGGGCGACGAAGCCATCGCCGGCATGGGCAATCGCTGCAACCGCATGGTGGTGCAGTCGGCCACTGGCATCACGCTCGAAGTGCTGGCTTTCGACACGGGTGTGGCCTACCGCTTCTCGGTGGAAGGCATGGAGGGAGAATACAAAATCCTCAATGCTACCGACGTGTTCCCGTACGAAAAGCCCAACGCCATCGTCGGCACGTTTACGGGCGACCAGGTTCTGCCCTGGCGCACGATGCGCATCGGCGAGACGGAGGAGCAGGCTGCCGCAACCGACGTGTGGGAACAGACCTACCCCTCGCGCAAGCTGGTGTCGTGGCGCGATGCCCTGTCGTCGGTGTCGGTCGGCATGACCACCAACTGGGTGGCAGACAATGCATGGAAGGGCCCCAGCCAGTCGCACGGCATCTACGTCGATTACATCTACAAACACCTGTACGGTGGCTTGAGCTTCACCCCCTGCCACCAGCTGCTCTACGTCTATTGGGAAGGCGACTATGCCCCCTTCACGAATGTAATGGGCAGCATCCATTCGTGGGACGTCACCGCCCGTTTCGGCTACAACCTGCCCGTGCAGTTCGGCTACAGCGTGTGGAGCTTTGCGCCCTACGCCACAGCTACCTACCTGGCCCTGCGCCAGCACGACAATCCGCATCCCGGGTTTCAGAAATTGTCGAACCGAAGCCACACCCTCGTGGGGCTGGGCCTGAAGATTCAATACATGATGCACGAACGCATCTCCCTCGGTGTGGGCTATGAGTATCAGTTCTTCACGGGGAGTCAGGAGCCGACCGGACGCAGCACATTGCTGCTCAGTATCGGCTATTGTCTGTAAAAAAGCGTCCCAAACAACAGCCCCCCAATCCCTCTTCTGGAGGGGTTGGGGGGCTGTTGTGCTGCTGTTAGGGGAAATTGTAGGGAGAGAAGGCTTTAGCTGAAAGCCTGCCAGCCCTGTGCCTGGAGCTGGAACTCCTGGCCGTCGCGGGTGATGAGGGCTGCGCCCAGCGAGGGTTCGGTGACATGGCCGATGAGGCGTATGCCCTCCAGCTGTTCGATCTTCTCGTGGTCGGTGAGGGGAACGGTGAACAGCAGTTCGTAGTCCTCGCCGCCGTTGAGCGCACAGGTCGTCACGTTCATGTTCAGTTCCTCGGCCATGACAGCGGTCTGATAGTCGAGCGGGATGCGTTCTTCATAGACGCGGCACCCCACACCCGATTCGTGGCAGATGTGCAGCAGTTCGCTGCTGAGCCCGTCGCTCACGTCCATCATCGACGTCGGACGGATGCCGGCACTGCGCAGCTTTTCGACGATGTCTTTGCGGGCCTCGGGCCGCATCTGGCGTTCAAGCAGATATTCGCGCCCTGCGAAGTCGGGCTGGAAGTCGAGTGTAGCTTTCGGATCCTTGCGTCGTGCTTCCTCCAACTGCTGATAATAGACTTGCTTTTCGCGCTCAAGCAGTTGCAGACCCATATAGGCTGCGCCGAGGTCGCCGGACACGCAGATGAGGTCGGTGGGGTGTGCACCGCTGCGCAGGATGGCTTTCCCTTTTTCCACCATGCCGATGCAGGTGATGCTGATGGCGAGTCCCGTGCGCGACGAGGTGGTGTCGCCACCGACGATGTCGACTCCGTGTGCGTCGCAGGCGAGTCGCAGGCCTTCGTAAAACTCGTCCATGCCCTCGACCGTGAACCGTCGGCCCAATGCCAGACTTACGGTGATCTGTTTCGGGGTGCCGCCCATAGCATAGACGTCGCTGAAGTTCACCTGCGCGGCTTTGTAGCCCAGGTGCTTGAGCGGCATGTATGTGAGGTCGAAGTGGACGCCCTCCATGAGCAGGTCGGTGGTGACCAGCACGTCGTGCTCCTTGCTACCGAAGTTCAGCACGGCGCAGTCGTCGCCCACGCCCTTGAGGGTCTCTGTGTTCTTGAGCTCAATATCTTTTGTGAGGCGTCGGATGAGTCCGAATTCGCCTAAGGTGGAGATTTCTGCCATGTTGTTGGTTGTAGGGATAAGTGGTGTCAGCTTTTCTCTTTGCTGGTCCGAGTCAGCAGGGTGCTGTTCCTCGAATTCTTCTGTACGTATCCGAGGATGAACTGGTCGAAGGCTTCAGCTCCATTGTCGAGGAAGTCCACTTCGATGGGCAGGATGTAGAGGGGAAAACGCACGGAGAAGAGGGTGAACTCGTTATAGACCTTGCCCATCGGCAGGAGACGTGCGGCATCCTTTTCGGTCGTGATGACAATGGTGCGTTTATCGGGCGTAGTGACTTGGTGTATGGTGCGCTCGAGCAACTCGATGTCCTTGTGCTGAAACTCGTGGTGGTCGGAGAAGTGGACGGAGGTGAACTGAAAGTATGTCTTTAGGTCGAACTCCATCTGCTGGGGCGAGGCGATACCCGTGAGGAGAATCACGTTGTACCGGTCGTTGGTGACGTCCTCCAAGGGAATCTCTTCGGTGAAGAGCGACACTTTCTGCAGGCGTCCGTACTTGAAGCTGCTGAAGAAGAGTCGCTGCCAGGGTTGCAGACTGAGCGAGTGGTTGATGCCGTTTTTCTCCATCACAACGAGATTGGTGGGACACTTGGTGACGATGACGACGTCGGCACGCTGGCAACTGGATTTGGGTTCACGCAGCCGTCCTGCTGGCAGGAGTTCGTCGTAATAGACCAGGCGGTGATAGTCCATGAGCAGGATGTTCACACCTGGCACGACGTAGCGGTGCTGGAAGGCGTCGTCGAGCAGGACGACATCGACGGCAGGCTCGACACCAGGGCGGCACAGGTTCTTGATGCCGCGACGCCGGTTGGCATCGACTGCCATGTGAATCTGCGGATACTTGTGCTTCATCTGGTAGGGTTCGTCGCCGATATCCTGGACGGGTGTGTCGGGCGTGGCGAGGATGTAGCCCTTCGACTTGCGCTTGTAGCCTCGGCTGAGCACAGCCACCTGGTGTTGCTTGCTGAGCAGACGGATGAGGTACTCGGTATGGGGGGTCTTTCCTGTTCCGCCTGCCGTGATGTTTCCCACGCTGATGACGGGCACATCAAACGATTCACTGGGCAGCACCCCGCTGTCGAACAGGATGTTGCGCAAGCCCACCACGAGTCCGTAGAGCCATGAGAGCGGCTTGAGCCAGTGCCATATTTTGATGTGGTCGCCTTCCAAGTGGAGAAAGAAATAGGTTGTTTAGAAATTAAACTTAAAATAGTAGGGCAGCTGAGCCTGCACGTTGCCATGTTTGTCGAGGTGCTGCAGGCTGCGGAAGTAGTTGTAGTGCTCGCCCAGCAGTTCGCGCAACTTGGCATCGGCATAGCTGTCGCCGCTGACTTCGTTCAGCAGTTCCTCGAACAGGTCGGACTTGGCAGGATAGCTGAGCACGGTGTATTCGTCGATCTTTGCCCGTTTCTTGGCCACGGCGATGGCGTCGTCGAGGCTTCCGAGCTGGTCAACCAGTCCGATTTGCTTGGCATGCTCGCCTGTCCACACGCGTCCTTCGGCGATTTTCTTGATATCGTCCTGCTTCATTTTGCGGCCCTCGGCACAGCGCTTGGTGAACAGTTCGTAGCCACGGTTCACATAACCTTGCAGCAGTTGCTTTTCGCCTTCGGTCATTTCGCGCGAGAAGTCGCCGAAGTCGGCGAACTCGTTCGTCTTCACGGTCGAGGTGTGCAGGCCAATCTTCTTGTTCATCAATTCGCTGGCAACGGGGAAGGTGCCGAAGATGCCGATCGAGCCAGTGAGGGTGGTGGGCTCTGCCACAATCCAGTCGGCTGCACAGGAGATGTAGTAGCCGCCCGAGGCTGCATAGTCGCCCATGGACACGACGATGGGCTTCTTTGACTTGATGTTCATGACCTGGTGCCAGATTTGTTCGCTGGCGTATGCGCTGCCGCCAGGGGAGTTGACACGCAGCACGACAGCTTTCACGTCTTCGTTCTCGGCGAGTTCCTTCAGGTCTTTGACGACGTTGGGACGTACGATCATGTCTTCGTTACTGCTGAAGATGCCACCGCCCTCAGAATCGACGATGTCGCCAGTGGCATAATAGACGGCGATGATGTTGCCGCTCGTTCCCTTCGGTTCGTTGGCTGTGCTGGCAGCCATGTCGGCCAGTGTGATGGTGTTGTAGGCTTCCTTCGGGTCTTCTTCGTCCGAGCCCATCATGTTGGCAATGATGCGTGGCACCTCGTCGCAGTAGGCAATTTTGTCCACCAGTTTTTCCTTCTTGTAGAACTTTGTTTCCAGGAACGTGAGGCCCGAGTCGGTGAGCTGGTTCAGTTTGTCGTTGGTCAGCTTGCGACTCTTGCTCACGTCGCTGAGCATACGGTTCCAGATTTCGCCGGAGAAC
The DNA here is from genome assembly GCA_900319385.1 of uncultured Prevotellaceae bacterium. Classification (GTDB taxonomy): domain Bacteria; phylum Bacteroidota; class Bacteroidia; order Bacteroidales; family Bacteroidaceae; genus UBA3839. The sequence continues at coordinate 71,679 of ONOG01000004.1, forward strand.
ACGGTGATCTGCTCACGGTTGGCCTCGCTCATTTCGTTGAGCAAGTAGGGCTCGACGGCCGACTTATAGGTGCCGACCTTGAAGATTTCCATCTTCACGCCGAGTTTGTCCATCAGCTCCTTGTAGTAGGTTGTCTGCATGGCAAGTCCGTGCCAGTCGAGCATACCCTCCGGATTGATGACCACGCTGTCGGCGACCGAGCACAGGTAGTATGCCCCCTGTGTGTACTGGTCGCCATAGGCAACGATAAACTTTTTCGAGGTCTTGAAATCGACGAGTGCACGGCGAACGGCAGCCAAGGTGGCTGGTGCAGCGCCGCCAAAGTCCCCGACTTCCATATAGATACCCTTCACCTTGTCATTTTCCTTCGCATTCTTGATGGCTTTCAGAATGTCGTCCAGTCCCATGCTTTCGCTGGTCAGCGCATTGTTGCCCAGCAGACTGGCAAAGGGATCCTCGGTGGCACGTTCGCTGATGCTGCCGTCGAGTTTGAATACGACGACGGCGTCGTTGGGAACACTGGTGGTCGATGTGCTGCTGGCCATGCCGATGAGGGTGATGACCATCATGACGGTGCAGAGCAGTCCGACTACGATGATGCCGACCACAGTGGCCAGCACATACTTAAAGAAATCTTTCATTGTACTTTTTATTTGTTAATGATCATTTGCAAAACTTCGCATATTCACAGGCGGCGAGCAGCCAGGCGCCGGTGCCGAAGGGGGCCTGTGAGCGTGCATCGACGGTGCGTGTCGGGTCCGGTTTTTCGCCGATGGGCTGGACGAAGCCGATGCTTCCGTCGGGCTGGAGGGCGATTTCCGTGAGATACTTCCACGCTTTGTCTGCGACGGGTTTATACTTCGACACGGGCAGCAGTCCGTTGTTCATGCCCCACAGCAGTCCGTAGGTGAAGAAGGCTGTGCCGCTGGTCTCGTAGCCAGGGGCATCGTCCTCGCAGAGCATCGAGCGGCTCCAGTAGCCACCTTCCTGCTGACAGCGTGCCACGCCTTCGGCCAGCTGTTGGAAGCGCTTTACATAGAACGGGCGATACTTGCTGTTGCGCGGCAGGTCTTGCAGCACCTTGGCCAGTCCGGCCAGCACCCATCCGTCGCCGCGTGCCCAGAAGCTTTTGCCGCCGTTGCAGGCTGTCTTCACCTTGGGCCACACATATTTCCCGTCGCGGTAGTAGAGCTGTGCCTCCTTGTCGAAGAGCAGGCTGTCGGTCCATGCGAAGCACTCGTACTGCTTGTCGAGCAACTTCTCGTCTCCCGTCACCGTATAGAGTTTCGTAAAGATGGGCAGGCCCATATACAGGGCATCGCTCCACCACCAGTAGTCGCGCTCCGACGTGCGAGCCTGGTAGTTCATCACTTCGAGCGTACGTTGCAGTCGTTCGGCGCGATGTTCCAGTTTGTAGAGGTCAATATAGATTTGGAAACAGATTTGCCAGTCGGCAAAGAGCACATGGCGCATATCCTCGCCATAGGTTTTGTACTCCCATTTCTGCTTGTCGCGCTCCGTGGCGCCGCTCCAGCGGTTGTGCTCGGCGAAGCGCAGGGCATAGACCAGGTATTCCGGCCGTCCCGTCAGTTCGTAGGCAGCCTGGTTGCCGGTGAAGTAGGCGGCGTTGTCCCAGAATCCGCGACACTCAGCGCGGTTGTGGCTTTGCCAGTAGGCATTCACGCGTTCTATCATTTCGACAGCCTGGCGTGCCCCGTCGCTCTTCAGCTGAGCGGGCTCGGCAGGCAGGTTCTGGGCAGTTGCCACAGTGGCTGACAGCAGAAAAAGAAACAGAATTCTGTATTTCATAATGGTGTCATTTGAAGTCTTCAAACGGCAAAGGTACGACTAAGTGAGAGAAAAACCAAATTTTTATTTGAGTTTTTCCTCACGTGCAAATCTTCGGCCGGCGTCGAATCCACACCTTATATATATTATCCGCAGATTTTCAGCCCGATTTTCTCGGCCTCGGCACGCAGCAGGGCCAGGGCAGGTTCGCGCTCGTTCTCGATTTCGCCGTCGAGCACGGCATCCTTGAGCCGCTGTTTGAGCAGTCCCACCTCGCGCGAGGGTTGCAGGCCGAACAGCTGCATGATTTCGTTGCCGTCGATGCATGGCTGGAACAGACGTTTGTAGTCACGCTCCTTGAGGTCGGCCAGTTTCTCGCGCACCATGCGGAAGTTCTCGCGGAAGGTCTTTTTTCGCACCTCGTTCTTCGAGGTGATGTCGGCTTCGCACAGCGTCATGAGGTCGTCGATGTCGTCGCCTGCATCGTTGAGCAGTCGGCGTACGGCAGAGTCGGTCACCTCTTCGTCAGCAATGACGATGGGGCGCATGTGCAGATCGACCAGCTTCTGCACATACTTCATCCGTGCATCGAGCGGCAGGCTCATGCGGCGGAAAATCTGCGGCACCATCTTTGCCCCGACAAAGTTGTGGTTGTGGAAAGTCCAGCCCAGGGCATTGTCCCAGCGCTTGCTCTTCGGTTTGCCGATGTCGTGTAGCAGGGCAGCCCAGCGCAGCCAGAGGTCGGGCGAGGCGGCCGCCACGTTGTCCACCACCTCCAGCGTGTGCAGGAAGTTGTTCTTGTGGGCACGTCCGTTGCGCGTGTCCACCACGTCGAGGGCGCAGAGTTCGGGCAGGAACTGCTGCATCAGCCCCGTGTAGTACAGTTCGTAGAGCCCTCGGCTGGGGCGCTGGGTGAGCAGTATCTTGTTGAACTCTTCCTGTATGCGTTCGCCGCTGATGATCTTGAGCCGTTCGGCATTGCGGTGCAGGGCCTCACGCGTCTCGTCGAGGATGTCGAACCTCAGCTGTGCGGCGAAGCGCACGCAGCGCAGCATGCGCAGCGGGTCGTCGCTGAACGTGATGTCGGGGTCGAGCGGCGTGCGGATGATGCCCGCCTGCAGGTCGTCCAATCCGTTGAACGGATCGACCAGCTGGCCGTAGCGCTGACCGTTCAGGCAAATCGCCATGGCGTTGATGGTGAAGTCGCGCCGGTTCTGGTCGTCCTCCAGCGTGCCGTCTTCCACGACCGGTTTTCGCGAGTCGTGGCTGTAGCTTTCGCGTCGGGCACCGACAAACTCCAGTTCCAGTCCCTTCAGCGCAATCTGTGCGGTGCCGAAGTTGGCATACACCGCCAGATGCGGCTTGCGTCCGGTCTGCTCCTTCAGCTTCTGAGCCACGGCCTTCGCCATCCGTACGCCCGAACCGACGACCACGCAATCGACGTCGTTCGACGGGCGTTCCAGGAACAGGTCGCGTACGAACCCGCCAATCACATAGCATTCCATCCCCTCTGCGTCGGCCACTTCGCCGATCAGTCGGAAAATCGGGGTATCGACGCTCTGTCTGAGTTCTTCGGCTGTCAGTATTTTCATGTTCCGTTTTCTTTTGGGCACAAAGTTACGAATTATAAACGACATGCCGAACTAAAGTCGGAAAAAGTGTGGACAAAAGCCCTGCATGGCGCGGCGCAGGGTTGGCGCGAGCGCGGACGAAAGTCGGAATATCATTGATATTTTCAGAAATTCCATTGATATTTCTACAAATTCCACTGATATTTCTACAAATCTCAGTGATATTCCGACTTTCGTCCGCGCACCGCCTCGGTCTTGGCGGCTCGGACGACGGGAATGGGGTGGGGACGGGCTGTGTCGTCTCCGTGCTGCCAGACGGCTGAGGGTGGGCTGCCGGCTAAAATGTTTAGTGTTTAGAGCTTAGAGTTGAGTGTTCTGTTGAGTCGGCGAGCACGCTAAGCATAAACACTACACGAAGTATTGGCCGGCTGAGGGTGGGCTGCCGGTCGTCGGGCGGTGCGTGTTTGCTGCCCTGTCGGGACCCTGTTTGGGCGTTTCGGCCGACGGTGGACGAAGTGCTGTCTGGAGAGAAAAAAATGTTTTTTTTGAAAAAATACGCTGTGAAGTGCGGCGGTTTGGTTAATTTAAGTTATCTTTGCATCGGGAAAATGTGTACCTGTCGCATCGTGTGCGGCGGTGTACCTACGATATAATCACTAACTATTCTAAATAACACGAACATGATGAAACGTTTTCTTACCCTTTCATGCTTGCTCAGCTGCCTGCTGCCCGCCGTGGCTCAGGTGGAGATTGAGCTGACGACCGACGAGGCCAAGTCGATGTACACGACGGCTGGTGCGCATCGCCGCGTGAGTGTGCACGACCCGTCGGTGGCTTACGACCCGACGAACGGGCGTTACTATATTTTCGGCTCGCATCAGGCGTGGGCCTGGACTGCCGACATGCAGGACTGGACGCTCATCGGTGCTTGGTGGGCACCTGCCAATAACATCTTCAGCGACTTCAACACCAACCAGACGAAGACGGTCATGGTGGGCGGCGTGTCGAAGACGTTCGGCAACTTCAACGCCCAGGCGTGGGCGGCTGCCTATGGCGGTGACTACAATATTGCCGGCAACTTGTGGGCTCCGGCCGTCATCTGGAACAAGAAGCTGGGGAAGTGGTGTCAGTATCTGAGTGTGAACGGCCCGAACTTCAACTCCGTCATCATCCTGCTCACGGCCGACAACATCGTGGGTCCCTACACGTATCAGGGGCCTGTGGTGTATAGCGGATTTGGCTACACGGGTGTGGCTGCCCTGTCGTGGAAGAACACCGACCTGCCGCTGGTGCTCGGAAGCAGCGTCACCAACCTACCGGCACGCTACAACATCGACATTGGTGCATGGAGTGGTCAGTGGCTCAACTGCATCGACCCCTGCGTGTTCTACGACACCGACGACAACCTCTACATGGTCTATGGCTCGTGGTTCGGCGGCTTGTATCTGCTCGAGCTGGACGAAGCGACCGGCCTGCGCGACTACGACGTGAAGTACGGCAGCGATTGGGACGCTCTGGGTCGAGCCTGCACGCGCGACCCCTACTATGGCATCAAGGTGTCGGGCGGATTCTGGGCGAGCGGCGAGGGCCCGTACATCGAGCGCATCGGCAAGTATTATTATCTCTTTCAGTCGAACGGCGGACTTAACGCCGACGGCGGCTACCAGATGCGTGTGTTCCGCAGCGAGAACCCTCGCGGGCCCTACGTCGATAGCATGAATCGGCCGGCCGTGCTGACCGCTGGCGAGAACAACTATGGTGTCAACCCCAGCACGCGCGGTGAGAAAATCTTCGGTCCTTACGAGAACTGGGGATTCATGAAGCTTGGCGAACTGGCACAGGGCCATAACTCTGTCATCGCTGCACCCGACGGTCGCACTTATCTCATCTACCACACACGCTTCGGCGATGGTGGCACCGGCCATCAGGTGCGTGTCCATCAGCTGTTTGTCAACGAAGACGGCTGGCTCGTCGCCGCACCGTTCGAATACAACGGGGAGACGGTGACCGACGCCGACATCGCCTCGACACAGGTGTTCGACGAGCAGGACGTGGCCGGTACCTACAACCTCCTTGTCCATAAGTACAGCATCGACCACGCCAATCTGGAGATGGTCAATCCCGTGAAGATAACCCTCAACGCCGACGGCAGCGTCACGGGTGCGATGAACGGCACGTGGAACCTCGTGCCCGGCACATCCTACTTCCACATCACGCTCGGTGCCACGCCCTATAAAGGTGTGATCATCGACGAGCGGATCGACGGCATGACCATCCGCACCGTGTCGTTCTCGGCGATGTCGGCGGGCGGTGTGAACATCTGGGGATATAAGTATCAGGACAAGTATTCGCTGGCGTGGTATCTGAACAACTACATCAAGGACAACCCCGTTACGAACCGAATGCAGCTCTCGTCCAGCATCGACCTCAGCGTACTCAAGGACGACTTCGAAAACGTAACGGTGGAGTGGACCTCGGGCAATCCCGAAGTGCTGACCGACGGTGGTGCCTGCAATCCCTACCACATCGATGAACTGACGGAGGTGCCGCTGAGCCTGCGCATCCGCAGCGGCAAGTATGTCTATTCGCGCGACTATACCATCCTGGTATCGCCGAAGACGCTGCCCGAGGAGAACATCATGGGCAACCTCATCGCCTACTACAACTTCGACACCACACCGCTGCTGAACCAAATCGACGGTACGACCCGCGCACAGCTCCAGCAGGGCAAGACCTCGACGCCGAAACCGACGCTCGAGGAAGGCAAGGTGCGCAGCGGCAAGGTGGTGCACACCTCGGCCGGTGCCCTTCAGAGCGAGAGCTATGTGCAGTTCAAGAACCCCTTCTACGAACGCGACTTGGAGGAAGGATTCACCGTAGCCTTCTGGGCTAAGCTGAGCGAACAGAACTACACCGACGCCCTCTTTGCCATCAGCCAGCAGAACCGACGCCTGTTCATCACTGGCAATACCTACATCGGATTTAACGACAACCAGGGCAACTGGATCGACATCAACAATCCCGACAACTCTAAACCGTCCTACAACATACCGACCTACGGTCTCAAGGCCGGCGAGTGGACATTCGTCACGATCACCCTTTCGCGCGACGGCGGCTTCACCCTCTACACCAACGGAGCGAAGCGCAGGTTCACGAAGTTTGAGGCCTGGGAAGGTGAAACACAGGTGACACGTCTGACCGCCTACGACTACAACCTGGTGTTCGACCACGTGAAGAGCTGCCGCTACCTCTACTTCGGTAAGGGCAGCTTCGGAGGCTCGGCCGATGCTTGCTACGACGACCTCCTCATCTACGACCGCGTGCTGACGAGTGATGAAGTGGCCGCGCTCCGCAAGGTGGCCAACAGCGTGTTCGACTTTGCCGAAGTGGCTACCGACATCCAGGAAGTGAATAGTGAAAAGTTAAAAGTGAAGGCGGGCGATGCCGTCTATGACCTGCAGGGACGCCGTGTGGCAACCGACCTCCAGTCTGTCGGACGCGGCATCTACATCTACCAAGGCAAGAAAATCTTTGTCAAGTAAGCTCTTTATGTATATGTCTCATAAAGGTTCTCTCTACCCCAAGCAGGGCGTGACGTTCGTCGTCGCGCTCTGCTTGTTTTGTTCGTGCAGCCAGCCGGACAAAGGCGAACAGCAGGCACAGGAACTGCTCAGCCAGGCCCGCGTGGCGATGAACGACGCCCGCTACGCCGATGCCCATACGCTGATTGACAGCCTTCGGCACGCCTATCCACGGGCCATCGAGGTGCGCCGGCAGGCTCTGCGTTTCGAGGATTCGCTCTGTCTGGCTGAGGCACGTGCCGAGCAGGCTGTCATCGACAGCATCTACACCTTCGCCTGTCTCGACCGCGAGGAACTCCGCCGTACGGGCATCGACACGCTGTCGGTACGCTTCAAGCAGTTGCGCGACCGCGCCGACTCCCTCCGCTATGCCGCCGACCGTGCCTGGCAAAAGGTGAGGTTCTACGAAAGGAAGACCTCGACTAACGACCTCCCCTAACCCCTCCCAAGGAGGGGAAAAAGCCTCCCCCCTGCCCCCCTCCGAGAGAGGGGGAGCTCCCAACTAATGAAAAAAGTATATATATGAACAAAAGTAGTAATCACATCGTCAGAGCTTTTCTCCCCCTCCTTGGGAGGGGGCTGGGGGGAGGACTTCTCCTCCTTGCCCTGTGCTTTGGCTTGTCCCTGCACGCAGAGCCAACCGACTCGCTGCTCAACTACGTCAAGCACGCCATGCTCTTCAACCAGATGTATCCGCAGGAGAAAGTCTATCTGCACTTCGACAACACCGGATACTTCAAGGGAGAGAAGATATGGTTCAAGGCCTACGTCACCCGTGCCGACCTCCGCACCCCCACCACGGTGAGCCGCGTGCTCTATGTCGATTTGCTCAATCCGAGCGGCGACGTCATCGACAGCCAGAAAGTGAAAATCGAAAACGGCACCGGCTATGGCGACTTCGCCCTCGACTCTATCCTCGGTACAGGATTCTACGAAGTGAGGGCCTACACCCGCTATATGCTCAACTGGGGCGGACAGACCGCCTTTTCGCGCGTCTTTCCCATCTTCCAGAAACCTGAAAACGAGGGCGACTACAGCCGACCCACCATCGACCCCGTCGGCATTCATCAGCGCTTGCCCGAACGGCAGCAGACCGACGACGCCGGCACACTCGCCGCCGACAACCGTCGTGGACGCGACAGTCGCATGAAGGTGAACTTCTATCCCGAAGGCGGTGACCTCGTCGTCGGGCTCCGCAGTCGGGTCGCCTTCGAAGTCATGGACGGCGAAGGGCGTCACATCCCCGCCACAGGCATCCTGAGCGATGCCGAGGGTGCCACCCCGACCATCATCCGAGCAGACGAGAGCGGACGCGGACTCTTCGACATCGACGTCACCTCCGGCCTCTCCCAACTCGTCCTCACCGATGCTGCCGGACGGAAACATGAGTTCCGCCTGCCACAGGCCAAGACCGAAGGCTGTGTCGTCCGCATGGACGTGATCGGCGACGAAGGCATCAAGGCCACCATCGCCGTGTCGCCCACACTCGTCGGGCAGCTGATGGGCTATACCGTCATGTGTGGCGGCCAGATTACGCATGTCGATACGCTGACAGCCGACCCCCTCATGGAAGTCGGTTTCAAGCGCAGCTCGCTCCGCCCAGGCGTCAACCAATTCACGCTCTTCACCTCCGACGGACGTGTGCAAGCCGAACGCCTGTTCTTCGTCAGCCCCATCAACCTCGGTGCCAGCCACATCCAGATTGTCAACCAGACCACCGAGCCCAGACCCTGCGGCACCATCGCGCTCGACCTGCAGACCGAGCCCAACGCCTCGCTCTCCTTCTCTGCCATGGACGAACGCACGCTCACCAATGGCAAGGAGGGCAACATCCTCTCCTACATGCTCCTCGCCAGCGACCTCAAAGGCTATATTCCCAACCCCGAATACTACCTCGAAGCCGACGACCGCGAACACCGGCTCGCTGCCGACACCCTCATGCTCATCAACGGCTGGCGTCGCTACGACTGGCGCGTCATGGCCGACGTCGAACCCTGGACCACCCAACGCCAGCTCATCGAAGACAAACTCTACGTCAGCGGCAAACTACTGCCTGCACTCGGAGCTTTGGTGCGCAAGAACCCCGTCAACAACGTCGATATGTCTGTGTTCCTCTACAACCAAAAGGGTCAACACCTCACCGGACAGACCACCACCGACAGCGACGGCAACTACGCTTTCGTACTGCCCGACGACCTGTTGGGCGAATGGAATATGCAGATTCGTACCAAGATAAACGACAAACTCAAATCCTATCGTGTCACCATCGACCGTCAGTTCCGTCCCGAAGCCCGTTTCGTCTTTCCCGAAGAGACGCAGATGATGCCCAAGAACGTCGCCAACCTCTTCAAGCGTGCCGACCGCTTTACCCACAACGCAGGTGAAGACGCCGACGGTGACGGAGCCATCATGGCACAGACCGGCGACAAGTCGTTCGCCATCAAGACCGTCAAGATCAAGGCTCGCAAGAACTACTGGACTGACTACGACGGCGGCTGGTATAACGAAAACAATGGCCGGCGCCTCGCCTCGCTCTACTACAACTGTAGCGATGCAGCCGAACAGCTCGCCGACAGCGGACAGCCCATCCCCACGATCAACGAGTGGCTGTCGCAGAAGAACTCACTCTTCAAGAACGACCCTGGATTCCAAATTCCCGACTCCGGTGGTCTGATTTTTGCCGCTGACCAGCGAACAACTACCTGGCTCGGACCCTCCTACGACAGCCGCCCCATCGTGTGGATCATCAACAACTGCTTCGGCTACGGCACCAGTTTCATCACATCTCCCCACGACACCGTCATCCACAAGCACAGCAACCACGGCAACCCCGTCTTCCTCGACGAAGTCAAGTCCATCTATATCGTCAGCGATGGGCCGCAAGCCATGATTCCCTACATCACCTCTGTCGACATCGAAGGGCAGAACCCCGTCGTCATCTTCGTCTATGCCCACCCCACATACTCCACCGAGAGCAACAAGGGACTGCGCAAGACCCACTACTTAGGCTACAACATCCCCTCCACTTTCGAGATGGAAGACTACAGCATTTTGCCGCCCATGGACGACTTCCGACGCACGCTCTACTGGAATCCTGATGTGCGGACGGATGCTCAGGGTCGTGCCCACATCGAGTTTTTCAACAACTCTTCGGCCCACGAAATGCTCCTCTCCGTCGAGGGAATGACGGGCAAGGGCGTGTTCCTGAGCAACGAGTAGGCCGTACTGCTCGCCCATCACCATCGTGCGACCCACGCCGGCAATTCGGCTGATGGCTGGCATGACGTTGATGTCGAGGTAGTTGGAGATGAACGACTGGTCGAACTTGCCGTCGGTGCTCTCCAGACTCATGATCATCAGGGTGGCGTTCACGTTTTTCTGAACCATGACACCGCCACGGATGACAGCTTCGGGCAGCGAACCGAGACTGACCGCTCCGATGACCACCGTCAGCACGGCGATGGCAAATGCAGCCGCCGTTGAAACACTGGTGGTGCGCCGAGAAAACTCACCGACTCCTCAGTTCAAACTCAGACACTGTGCGGAATGAACTCAGCGGGTGCGCAGAAAAAAGTCAAAATATCACTGATATTTGTAAAAATATCAATGGAATTTCTACAAATATCAATGGAATTTGTAAAAATCTCAATGATATTTTGACTTTTTTCTGCGCACCCGCTGAGTGTATTCCCCATTGCGACGGAGTATGGAGCGCACCGAAGCTGATTGTTGTTCGAACTATACTCATTTTCATTGTCCGATGCATTTCTCCGCAGGCCTCGTCGGAGTCGTTCGCAGAGTGCTGAATGTCAGTTTGCAGATTGCCTTTGATCGGCCAGTAATAGATTTTTTTTCAAAAATTATTTGGAGGGAAAAAAATTTTTATCTACCTTTGCGGTGTCTTAAATAACTAAGACAGTTAAAACGTTGTGCGTATGATAGATATTAAGAATCTTAACTATCGCTATCGAGGTACAGAACACCCTGTGTTCGACGACTTCTCGCTGCAACTTGCCGAGGGGAGTATCTATGGGCTGCTGGCGCCGAACGGGGTGGGGAAGTCCACACTGCTCTGCCTCATCATGGGTGGCTTGCTGCCCGACAAGGGGAATGGCGGCGGCGTGCAGGTTGACGGCTTCGACGTGGCTCGCCGAAGCTACGAAGTCTTGCGACTGCTCTACCTGCTGCCCGAGGAAATGGAACTGCCGCCCGTATCGTTAAGTAAGTACGTGCGTGCGCGCGAACCTTTCTATCAAGACTTCAGCCGCGAAGTGCTCGCCGACTGCCTGCGTGAGTTCGGTCTGCCGGCCGACCCCGACCTCGGCACACTGTCGATGGGGCAGCGGAAGAAGGTCGCCATCAGCTTTGCACTCGCCACACGCTCGAAATATCTGCTGCTGGACGAACCGACCAACGGCCTCGACATCGCGTCGAAAAGTAGTTTCCGCCGAGTCGTTGCTCGTCACGTCGGCGACGGTCAGACGGCACTGCTCTCTACCCATCAGCTCGCCGATGTGGATTCGCTGCTCGACCATGTCGTCGTGCTCGGTCAGAAGTCCGAGCACGCTGCGGTGCAGTTGCTGCTCGACAGCAGCGTGGCGGATATCGCTGCTCGTTACACTTTCGAGCTTCGTTCTGTGGGCTCGGACACCGACCCCGACGTGCTTTTCTGCGAACGACGTGCCGACGGCCTGCACACGCTAACGCACCGCCATGCCGACGACGGGGAGACGCCCGTGGATTTGGAACTGATCTATAAGTATTTACATAAGCAATGATGATGGTTATGAAAACGTTTTCGATGTCAAGATGCGGCCGGCTACTCGTGTTTGAGTGCCAGACGTAGAGGAAGAAATACCTCCGTATGTTCCTGTGGATGCTCGGTGCCCTCGTCGCCAAGACCGTGGTGGTCATGACCTGGGACTGGGCACGGTCACTCAGTCGTAGTGAGGAGATGAGCATCGCGCAGCGCGAAGGTGCTGCTTGGGCTCTGCAAATGCTCTACCTCTTTCCGGCCTTTCTCATCTGTATAGGCTTTTGGTGGGTTTACAGTGCGCGACTCTTTGAAGATGTTCACCGCAGGGCCAGTGCCCTCGACCTCTTTGGACTGCCCGCCAGCAACGGTGAGAAGTTTCTGGCACGCTTGCTCAGCGGCACGGTCTTCATCGCGCTCGCGACCATTGCTGCCGCTGTGCTGGGATTCACCTTCGACTACCTCTTGCTCGACCGTCTGGCAGACAAAGTAGCCGTCGGAGACTATCTCATGCAGGCTGCGCGCGAACTTCCCGTCGTCATGCTGTTCACGACGCCGTGGTTCATCCTGCCAGGTCTGCTCCTGCGCCGTGGCGGTTGGCTTGCAGGATGCGTGCTGACGGGTGTTATCCTGCTTGTGGCCAACTGGCTCGTGGCAAAGGATATGTGGTTCCCGTACTGGTACTACGGCGTGTTCGGCGTGCTCTTTCTCTGGCTCTCCTACAGGGTGTTCTGCCGTGCGCAGGCAGCCGGAAGCAGTTTGTTGAATGTCTAACCAACCAAGCGATGGCCCAATGAATTACACGAAAGAAAAGGTGCTGTTCGTCAAGATTGCCGACCGCCTGTGCGACGACATCCTCAGCGGACGCTACCAGGATGGCGACCGCGTGGCCAGTGTGCGCGAACTGGCGGCCGAGTTCGAGGTGAACGTCAACACCGTGCTCCGCGCCTTCGACCTTCTGCAGCGCGACGACATCCTGCAACAGCAACGCGGCATCGGTATGCTTGTCGCCCGCGGTGCCCGCCGTCGCGTCCTCGCCGCCCGCCGCCGCGATTTCCTCCAGACCGAACTCCCCGACTTCCTTCGCCGCCTCCGACTCCTCGGCATGGACGTCAGCGATGTGCAAAGGGCGTGGGAGGAGATGGAGGCTTGAGATCAGATTGTTTTTGTGAAAAAAAGTGCGATTCGCTGTTACAAAACGGCGAATCGTTCGTTTTATAGGTAGAGTGCGGCGGAGAAAGCCGCGGTGAAGACTGCCCATGAGCGAGGAGATACTGACACAGGCGTTTACGAGGCTGCGGAAACGATTTCTGCAGCAGGCGCGGCGTATGCTTCCGTCGCTCGAAGATGCCGAAGATGCTTTGCAGGACGTCTTCGTCCGCCTTTGGCCACGGGCAGACACGATGGACACATCGTCGGACGTCGAGGCCCTGACCACCGTAGCGTTGCGCCGACGTGCCATCGACCTGAATCGACGCAGGAACGTCGTGCCGATCGAGGAACCGGCATCGGTGGAGCAGGGCAGTGACGACCGCGACGCTCTGCAAGAGGCTGAATGGCTGATGGAGCAACTGCTCACGCCCCTGCAACGCGACATCATCCGTCTGAAAGAATTTGAGGACCGCCCTTACAGCGAGGTGGCTGCAATGCTTGGAATGCAGGAGGCTGCCGTGAGGATGCAACTGTCGAGGGCTCGTAAAAAACTGAGTTTGGAATGGAAAAAGAGGAAAAATTGATGGCAGAAAGCAAGTCGCTGTGGCTTGCGCTGCGCGACCGCTACTTCGAAGCAGAAACGACCGACGAGGAAGAATGCCTGCTCCGACGCTTTGCTGCCACGGCAATGGCGCAAGACGACCCAGACTTTGACGACCTATGTGCGGTGATGAGTGCCGTGACGGTCGCCAAGGCAGCCTCGTCGAAACGACAGACATACAGGAAACGTCGCCTGCTGCGCTGGGGATGGACTGCCGCAGCCTGTGTGGCAGGCGTCGTGCTGGTCATGCTGGCATGGCCGTCGAGGGACGTCTGCGTGGCCTATGTCGATGGCGTGAAAATCACCGACCGCGACGAGGTGCTGGCACTGATGCACGACTCGTGGGAAGACATTGCGCTCGATGCCGATGCCAACACCGTCGAGACTCAACTGACAGACTTGTTCAACACGATAGAATGACTCGCTATGAAACGATTGATGCTCATACTGCTCCTCTCCTTCTGCCTGTTCCCCGTGGTGCAGGCGCAAAAAGGACTGCACATCGGGGAGTTTTTCAACCGAAAGTTTGCCAAGGCAACGCTCGTGCAGGTCGAGGGACGCGAACTGAAACCCTATCACCTGACGCTCTACCGCAGTTTTTCCATCGGCGAACCGGAAAATGTGGCTGACCGTATGGAGCAATGCGTCATGGCCGATGCACGACTTGCCTACAGCAAGGAAACCGGCGAACTCGGGGAACGCCTCTATTACGCTTTCCTTGCCCTGCCACCACGCGAAGGGCAACAGGCGAACCGTTACATCTTCTACCGCAATGCCTCGCTGCGACAAGGTGGAAAGGACGAACTCACGCTGGTCTATATGGAGGGCAGCGTGACGATGGATGAACTCAAAAAACTATTCAAAAAATAAACAGACAATGAAGACAAAAACACTGCTCACCACACTCGTCCTCGCGGCCTTCTGCCCGGCTGCAATGGCGCAGGAAGAATCGGCGGACACGGTCGTCGTGCTCCATCCGCAACGTGTCACCGTAACCTCGAATGCCAATTCGATGTCGGTCGATATCGAAGGCAGCCAGGACAATCCCGACTACCACTTCTCCAAGTCGCAGACAATGACGACCGACGGCCTGCGCATCAACCGCGAAGCAAGTTCAGACCTTGAGTTCCGACTCCCCTTTACCAAGTCGCAGCAAAAGGGACACCGGAGCTTGGAAATGAGTATTGACCCGGCGATGAGTTTCGGACTTGTCAGCGGCTTGAATGCGCCGGAAGGTTTGGACATCAACATGGGGCAATCGTTCGAAATTACCTGGCACTGCGCCAATATAGTCCTTAAGGGTGTGGTCAATCGCTGGGAGTTCAGCACCGGTGCGTGGCTCAACTGGAAGAATTATCGCATGACGGGCTACAAGCGCTTCATCACCGACAACAACGCCGTTGTCCTGGCTCCGTACCCCGACGGTTCTGTTATCCGTTTCTCCCGTATTCATCTGTTCAGCTGGCAGTTCCCGCTTCTGGCTGGCTACCGCATCGGCAAGCATTTCCACACTACCTTTGGCTGTCTCTTTAACCTTAACAGCCACGGGTCGCTGAAGACGCGCTACAGTCTTGGCGGTGAAAACTACAAGGACATTGACGGCAGCATTCATCTGGAGAACTTCACCGTCGATGTCATCGCCATGTTCGACTATCGCCACAACATCGGCGTCTATGTCAAATACAGTCCGTGCCGCGTCCTCGATGCAGGTTTCGGCCCTCGACTTAGCAGCATCTCCACAGGCATCACGCTGCTGTGGTGACAAAACAAAGATTTCCGACAAAAACAAAAAAAGGCGGCTCACCAGTGTTGGTGAGCCGCCTTTTCTCTATAGGTATAATTCGTTTGATTCGTGGTTGAAAAACCGTCGTGGCTTACTCGGCGCGCAGCGTGTAGCGCTTGAAGTCAGTAACGGTGAGACCCTTGTCGGCCTGCTGCAGGTACTGAGCCACGCTGATCTTGTTGTCGTCGATGTAAGCCTGGTCGAGCAGACAAGCCTCCTTGAAGAACTTGTTGACCATACCCTTAGCGATGTTCTGAATCATCTCGGGCTTAAGGTTCTTCTCGGCCTCGGCAGCCACGGTAGCCTTGATTTCGCGAGCCTGCTGAGCCTGCTCGGGAGTAATCCAGCCCTTTGTGGTGTTCGATTCGATGTGGTCTTCAGAGTCAACGTGTGCGGGGTTGATGCCAGCCTTCTTCAGAGCGTTCTCAACAGCCTTGTTGATCTGGTTCTGCTTTGCCTTTTCAATGGAGTTCTTCAACTCTGTCTCCTTCACGTGTTCGGGAACGCTTGCTTCGTCGAGAGCGATAGGAGCCATAGCGGCCACCTGCATGGCAACGCCTTTGGCAACTTCGTCGCTGCAGTCCTTGTTCATGGCAACGAGTGTGCAGAGGAAGTTCTGGGCCATGTGGTTGTAGGCAACGATCTTCTCGCCTTCAACAGTTGCATAGCCGTCGAGTTCCATCTTCTCGCCAGTCACACCCGAGCGGTTGACAACAGCCTCTTCAGCAGTAACGCCGTCGATGGTCAGTGCCTTCACCTCTTCGAGGGTCTTGCAGCGTGCAGCCACAGCAGCGTCGATGATTTTGTTGGCCAGTTCTACGAAGTCGGCGTTCTTGGCAACGAAGTCGGTTTCGCACTTCAGGGCAATCATAGCGCCGAACTTACCGTCAACCTTTGCGAGAACGCAACCTTCGGCGGCTTCGCGGTCGCTACGCTTGGCAGCTACGAGCTGACCTTTCTTGCGGAGGATTTCCATGGCAGCCTCCATGTCGCCATTGGCCTCGGTGAGGGCTTTCTTACAGTCCATCAGGCCTGCCTGTGTCTTCTGACGCAGTGCATTTATTTCTTGCAGTGTTACAGCCATTGTAAGTTGAAAGTTAAAAGGTAAAAGTGATAATAAGTAATTAAAAGTAACACGGATTTCGTAGTGTGAGGAAACCCGTGTTACTCGTTTGTCGATTAAGCTTCGGCAGCAGGTTCTTCAGCCTTTTCCTCAGCAGCAGGTGCCTCTTCGGCAACGGGAGCCTCTTCGGCTGCAGGTGCTTCTTCAGCAACGGGAGCTTCTTCTGCGGGAGCTTCAGCCTTCTTTGTGCGAGTGCGGGTGGCGCGCTTGCGGGGAGCGGGCTTTTCTTCCGTTTCCTCCATGTCGGCACCTTCGCCAGCAGCGTCCATGTCAACCTTCTCAGCCTTGCGCTCGTTGAGTCCTTCGTTAATGGCAGTGCAAACAGCATCGAGGATGATTTCGATGGACTTGGTTGCGTCGTCGTTAGCGGGGATGACGAAGTCAATGTTGTTGGGGTCGGAGTTGGTATCTACAATACCGAACACGGGAATGCCGAGACGGTTAGCTTCGCGAACGGCGATGTTCTCCTTCAACACGTCAACGACGAAGAGTGCAGACGGCAGACGGGAGAGGTCGGCGATAGAGCCGAGGTTCTTCTCCAGCTTTTCGCGCTTGCGGCGAATCTGCAGGTTCTCACGCTTGGAGAGCTTGTCGTAGGTGCCGTCGCTGAGCAGCTTGTCGATGGTGGACATCTTCTTCACAGCCTTGCGGATGGTGGGGAAGTTGGTGAGCATGCCGCCTGGCCAGCGTTCGATGACGTAGGGCATACCAACCGATGCAGCCTTCTCGGCTACGATTTCTTTAGCCTGCTTTTTAGTAGCAACAAAGAGGATTCTCTTTCCACTCTTAGCGATTTGCTTGAGTGCTTCTGCAGCGTCGTCAATCTTGGCTACAGTTTTGTGAAGGTCAATGATGTGGATGCCGTTGCGCTCCATGAAGATGTAGGGAGCCATGGCGGGGTTCCACTTGCGCTTGAGGTGACCGAAGTGTGCGCCTGCTTCGAGCAGGGCGTCGAATGTTGTTCTTGACATAATTTGGATTTTTGTTTACTTTCTTTTTGAAGTTGATTGGACTCAACCCTGTGGTAGTTCGTCGGTCGGACCGTGCTGAATACCAGACACGATAGAAGATGGTTCCTTGAAGTCCGCAGGGTTTAGATGCTAAACAATGTTTAACGCTTACTGAACTGGAAGCGACGACGAGCCTTCGGACGTCCTGGCTTCTTACGTTCAACGACGCGGGCGTCGCGGGTCATGAAGCCTTCAGCGCGCAGGGCCTTCTTGTCTTCAGCGTTGATTTTGACGAGAGCGCGGGCGATGGCGAGGCGCAGGGCCTGGCTCTGTCCGGTGAAGCCGCCTCCATAGACGTTCACCTTGATGTCGTACTTCTCGGCAACGTCGAGCAGGTTCAGAGGCTGCTTAACGACGAACTGTATGAGTTCCGACGGGAAATATTCCTTGAGGTCTCTCTTATTGATTGTAATCTTGCCAGTGCCTTCAGTCAGATATACTCGGGCAACAGCGGCCTTGCGGCGGCCGATAGCATGTACCATTTCCATACTGTTCTTTCTTATTTAAGTGCTGTGATATCGATTTCCTTTGGCTGCTGTGCTGCCTTGTCGTGCTCCGGACCGTCGAAGATGTAGAGGTTCTTGATGAGCTTGTAGCCGAGGCGACCCTTCGGGAGCATACCCTTGACGGCGTGGCGCAGGATGCGTTCGTAGCCGAAAGGCTTCTTGATGAGTTGCTCGGGAGTGATGCGCTTCTGACCGCCGGGATAGCCCGAGAATGTGATGTACTCTTTGTCCGACCATTTTGCGCCCGAGAACTGGATCTTGTTGGCGTTGATGATGATGACGTTGTCGCCGCAATCCTGGTTGGGCGTGAAGCATGGCTTATACTTGCCACGGATGATCTTTGCAACCTTTGATGCGAGGCGACCGACGATGGGCTCTGCCGCAGCGTCAACCACCACCCATTCTTTCTTAGCCTCGAGGGGCGTTGCAAAGTGGGTGCTGAAACTTAAAGTGTTCATTACTTTTCTTTAAAAATCTTTTGTTGTTACTGTTAAATAAGTGTTTCTTGCCAGCGATTCACGAACCATGTGCCCGGCTAATAGGCAGCACTATTCACACGACTGACCGCGGGCTCGGGAAAGCCCGTCCGTACGAAACGGCTTGCAAAGTTACGAATATTTTCCCGTTTGGCAATATTTTTTTGCCTTTTTCTGCTTTGTAACCCATAAAATATTGATTTTGTAATCTTGAGTTTGCAGTTTGGGCGTGCTTTCTGTGAATTCATCTTGCTATGGATGCGGAAATCTGCTTGTCGAATTCATGGGGGATTCATGCCACAAAAAACAAACGTGTCTGCCACGGTAGGCAAACACGTTCTTCGGTTGTTCTGCAGGTGCAACGGGCTCCTACCACAGGGAATTCTCAATGGTTCCCCATTCTGGCTCGTCGTGCATGTCGCGCTTTTTCGAGTTGAATTCGCCGTTCTCCTCTCCGTCGCCAGTTGTTTCGGAGTGCTCAAGGATGTCGGACTGTATGTCGAGGTGGCGGAAGTAGGTTTCCGGTTCAGTATAGTTCTTGCAATTCATGTCTGGGCCCTCCTTTCTATTTCATCAGATATTTTTTACCGTCGATGATGACGACCCCTTTGTATCCCTGCTGCACACGTTGTCCGGCCAGGTTGTACATCGTTGTCGTCGATGGGACAGGGGTAACCGTCATCTGTTCGATGCCTGTCGGCGTTACGTCGTCGTCGGAAGCGAAGTCTGTGTTCAGCGTCTTGATGTGGCTCTGCGAGTTGGGCAGGACGACATAGGCGCAATAGGGGCGGAGAGTTGCAGACGTACCGGCCTTGACGAACTTACCACTCGTGGCGGAGTAGCCGTAGGCATTGACGGTGCCGTTCTCGCTGAATTGAAATCCTTCGGCGAGGTTGCCTTTGAACGATGCTTCGCCAACCGTCTTCTCGCCTGCAGCGACGATGTCCTTTTCAACCAGGATGTTCCGGCCGCTGAAGGTGATGCCGCTGGTGTTGCCGCTCTGCACGGCGTAGGGCTGGAAGGCCTCGATGCCGCCATCGACGTCGGTGAATCTAATAGTGTTGTCGGGGATGTACTCGTTGAGAGTCTCGATGGCTGTCAGGCCACATGCGCTGGCTTCGTCGGCTGTGAGGGCGAAGGGGAGACAGAGTGTGTAGTAGCGCTCGGTGTCGTTCATGTCGTCGCGGACGAGTGTCACCTTGTCGAATCGCATATCTGTCTTGTTGGGCGCGATGGAGGTTGCGTACGACTGGCGATAGGGGAGCACAAACTCGGAGAGGATGTCGGTGTATGCGCCATTGGTGATGGTGCTGATGGGCAGGTTGACATACTGCAGGTCGCAGTATGCATAGTTGCTCTGGCTGTTGTAGTAGTTGTTCTCGAGCATGAAGCCAATCTTGTTGTCGGCTGTGACAATCATGGTCGAGTAGGCCGATCCTGAGCACGATACCTGATAGGACTGGGTGGGCGACCAGCCGCTGGTCCAGTTGGCGATGGTGTTCAGGTCGGCAGCGCTGTTCACCTCGCGCCAGTAGATTCTGACTTTCTGGCGTGGGTAATTGGTCGTCTGTGCAGCGGAAGGCATGGACTGGAGGGCGAGGATGCAGTTGGTCTGGTCGCTTTTTCTGACGTTGACGAGGAGCAGTTCGCCATTGCAACTTTGCCCGTTGCCCAGCGATAGTGTCTGTCTGGTACCCCACGAGCCTTCCGCTGTTTGCAGGTTGGTGAAGGTGAAGAGGTTGAAGTAGCGCCCTTTGTCTTTGCGCGAGCTGATCAGGATGTCGCCATTGGGCAGTTCATCAACTTTGGCTTCGTTGGCATCGGCCGAGATGGCGTCGGTCGTTCCGAGTTGCTTCCATGTCGCCCCGAAGTCGTCGGAATAGACGACGATGTTCCGGTGTGTGCTGGAATTATACTTATATAATAGAGCTGAATACAGACGATAGTACTCGCCGACCTTCACCACGCGGCTCTGCATGATTCGTCCCGAGGCAAAGAAGGTGCCTTGCATGTTCGTGTTGATGGCGTAGATGTCGCTTGTCACGTCGGTCGGGGCTTCCCACGTGATGTTGCCCGACGGGCTGTCAGTGCCGTAGATGCGGGCAACGCGGATGGGGCTGGTGCGCGTTGAATTTGTATAGACCACATTACCCGAGGCACACATCACGAGAATGCGGTCGCTTTCGCGGTCAGCCACGACGGCAGCATCTCCGTAGCCGCAGTCGTATGCTCCGGAAATGCCAGAACCCGTTGCGACGGCGGCTCCTGCCCTCGACCATGTCACGCCGTTGTCGATGCTGGTCTTCGATGCGATGTGGCATTCTCCATGTCCTATGTCTGTGTTGCACACCAGCCAACCGCCCAGTGCGACCAAATGCCCGCGCTGGGTGCGTGCCAGGGCTGGAATGCGCCAGGGATGTTCACTGTGGTAGCTGCTCCACAGGGTCTGCAGCTCGCCGTCGGCATAAGGATCGGCGGCCATCACCTTGGTCAGTGTCATCTGGAACACAGGCCAGTAGCTGCTGGTCGGTGCGTAGGTTCCGTTTGCCGAACTGCTCCTTATGACTGTGGGCTGATAGGTTTTGGAATAGACCTGTACGTAGCAATAGGACGGCGTGCAAGTGCCGCTTCCAGGATTTGCTTGTGTGAAATAGGCATAATACGTCGTGTTGGGGCGGAACTTCAGCGTGCTGTTGAAACTGAATGTCTTGTAGCCGCTGGCGGTGCTCGTGCCAAACTGGGTGGCTTTGGACACCGCAATGATTTCGTCGGCTGCGATGCTGCCGGTGCCTATGTTCGACTTGGCTATGACAAGATAATATGTCTTTCCTCTCGTGTAGGTTCTGTTGTAGGGTATATACACCTGTATGGCATCCGCCTGGTAACTGCTCACGCCGGCGCCGTTTGGCGTGGTGAAGCCAAAACCTTTGAGGTAGGTCTGGGTGGTGTTTCCCGCCGAACCGCTGCTGCTGACATCTTCCTTGATTTCGTCTTCAGTCATTGCAGGGTTGGGAATCGAGGTCGTCGTCTCTTCCTCCTTATCATTCAGCGTGATGATATAGAAGGGCATCCACTGCAGGAAATTCTCCTGCCCCATGTAGTGGATTTCGGTGTTTGAGGTTTGTTGCCATACACGGAAACGGAAGTTGTAGTACGTAAAGCTGGTGGTTGCACTGTTGCTGCGTGTCAGATAGAACGTGTACTCGGTCTCGGGGTCGATTTCCAAACCATCTTGGAAGACAAAGTTGGTGTAGCCTTCCGAATTGTACATCACACCTTCCGAGAATCCGATGATGCTGATGCCCGATTCTGCCGTGTGGGCTGCACCCGTGCTGCCTCCAGGGTTGGTAGCAGGGCGCGACGTGCTGACACCAAGATAGACGGTCTGCCCCTGCAAGTTAGCCGCCGAACCCGTCGAACTGTCCAGGAATGTGTACAGTTGCACCGACTTCAGCAACAGCTTGCTGGCTCCGTTTTTTGAAGCCGGCGACGTGAAATAGATGGCTGGAGAGTTCATCTTGTCGTACACATTGGTCGTGTTGCCACCCGTGAACGTGATGACATCGGCTGCCGTGACGGCAGGCGCAATGCCAAGGAATACCGCCAAAACGAGCATACGCAGGAGTCCGCGTAGCGTTGGGGCCATGCTGCTGATCTTATTGATAGCTGTTTTCATGTCGTAGTAGTAGTTAAGTTTTATATGATGTTAGTAGTAGTCTGTCTGTGAAGTGCAATGCCTCTGCATGGCTTCAGGGTCTTATTCGGGTGATTTCACCTTGTGCCATTCGAGAGGCTCGGTCCATTCGCGCACGGAGTCGATGACGGCGTCGTACGCTTTTTCCGACATTTCCACTCCGTTTTCGCTATACTCGTAGTCGTAGTTGTCATGGGCGTCGTTGACAAGGATGTAGCACATCAGCTTACGCACGGCACGACTGTTCTTGATGAACACATGTTCGACAGCGTGGTCCATGACGCGCAGGCCGAGACCCACGTCGGCATTGCCATAGGTGCGGCAGCCGCCTTTGAGCAGATCCAGCTCGTGCGAACGGTCGCTGATGCCGATTTGTTCGACGTTGCCATCTACATTGGTGAAGAGTGCTCGGAAGGTATGGTTCTCCGCCTCGGTGGCTTCGCAGAGCAGGAGCTCTGGATTGTCGTCGCCGTCGAGGTCGGCAAGGGCAAATTCAGCCACCGTGGGGTCCTCGAAGTTCTCCCACACCAGCCCCCAGTCGGACTTAATCTCACCTTCTTCCAGGAATAGGGTGAAGCAGTCGTGGTCGGTATAGGCGAACTCATGGTACTGCCCGTTCCAGCTGTAGGTATTGTTCAGGTCGTGCCACCACGTTCTCGACCATTCGCGCACCAGTATGTCTTTGCCTTGCTGAGGCAGGGTGAAGAATTGTTTGTTCGTCTTCCACAGCGGTTGCAGGGCCTCTGCTTCCTTGTGGTCGAGACTGAGCTGCTGGGTGCTGGGGTCGTAGTCGTAGCAGAGGACGAAGTCGATTTCGGGGTCGGTGGGCTGTCCGAAGTGGAGGATGAGTAGGCGGTGGCCGTTGTTGCGTCGCCACAGGGCTGCGTCCATGTAGCTGCCGTCGGCGCCGCTTGTGATGTCGGTGCCTGCATAGCCGTTTTTGCGGTCGATGACATCGTAGCCTCCGTATTCGTTTTCCTCACTCCGTGTGAACTTAGGGTCACGAGCCAGGTTGAGCAGGTAGGACAGGTCGCCAGTCGGGTAGGCGCGGTTGAAGGCGGCGAGCAGCGTGACGATGTCGGGCGACTGGCCGCCTGCATTCACTTTGATGGGAGTGTCCTTGATGTTTTCCTGCAGGTTCCATGTGTAGAGCGTGTCGCCTTTGGCCTCTGTGTCCGACGTGCTGACGGCCTTGGCCTGACACGCTGCGAGCAGTGTTGCAACGGTCAAAATCCAAAGTTGTTTCATGACTGGTGAGGTTTTAGGGGTGAGTAAAGATGGATTATAACTTTTCGCTGTCGAGATGTGGGGCAAAACGCGCCTCGTAGCCGAGTTTGCGGAGCAGCAGGCTGATGGAGGCCTCGGCGTTGCGCTGGGCTTTCTCACGGTTTTCGGCTGTGTCGAAGCGTTGGCGTATCTTGTCTTCCACCTTTCGTTTCATGTCGTTGGTCGATGGCATGGCCTCGGCCCAGTAGTCTTCGTCGTCCGACATGAACGGCGAATCCTGTGTCGTGGCTACGTAGCGCAGCGGCGGCAGTTCGACAATGACGGTGCCAGGTGTGTCAGTGATGTAGCGCACCTGCTCAAGGTCGATGACATAGCTGCACTTCTGGCGCAGCATCTGTATGCAGTTGTGCGGTTCGGGCACGATGCCTAAGTGGAACTCAGTCTGGTACTGATTGACGTAATCCTCGATGATGGCTGTGCCCACGTAGAGTTCGCCGCGCGGACGCACTGACTCGATGTCGATGGGGGATTGCTGGAGCACGACGTCTTGCCTGCCGGCGTTGGCCATCGAAAGTTTGCGCACGCCATACACGGCGAAGCCCAGCACGAGGGTGAGGACGACGAGCGTGACGGTCAGCACCACCTTGTTGACGCGCGCCACCCACACCATGGCTTCACGCCAGGTCGGGTTGTTGATTTCGGGTAGTTTGAATGGAATCATTCTAATGCGTTATTTCGACGACGACGTGCTCGTAGCCCAGCGAGTGGAGCAGGGTAGTGAGGAGCGTCTGCGCATTGCGTTCGATGTCGGGGCCGACCAACTCGGTGAGGTTTTCCGCCATGACGGCTTCGTAGGCCTTGTGTCGAATGTCCTCGACCAGTTCATGTCCTACTTCCGAGCGCAGTCCCGTTGACATCTTGATGACGGAGCCTTCGTCGATGTAGGTGTTGTAGCCGGCGTCGATGACCTTCGGGCGTGGCAGCCGGACGACGACGAGCGACGAGTCGGCCGAGGTGCGGATGTCGCCGACCTTCAGTTCGCGCAGGTCGTAGCCGTACTTCAGCGTCACCTCGACGGGCACGACACATTTCTGGTCGCCATATTTCCAGGTCGATGGCCGGAACCATGAGAAGCGTTCCGACTTGCTGGTGTCGTAGATAGCCAGCTTACGCACTTGCAACTCGGTCGTGGCGATGTCGGCACTCTTCTGCAACTCGCTCAGCACAGCTTCCGAGCCTGGTAGTTCTGCCTGTTCGTCGTCGTGACAGCCCGTGCAGCCTGTGAGCGAAATCAGCAGGCAAAACAGCGCAACCCCTATCTTTTTATACATTTCCTTTCGATATGTCACAGAAAACTTTTAACTTTGTCGCTCGGAAATCCTTTCCGCCTGCAAATTAACTAAAAACTAACGATATGAAAAAATTTTTTGCACTGGCAATTACGCTTTATGCCACTTTTTCTGCTTTTGCGCAGCAGATTAGCCTCGAAGACGTCGTGTACGGACGCTACTATGCACGGAGCGTGTACGGGCTCATGCCGCAGGCCGACGGCGAGAGCTACACGCGCCTGAGCGACGACGGCCGCAAGGTGCTGCGCTGCTCTTACAAGACTGGTGAAACGCTCGAGGTGCTCCTCGACGCCGACGCTGCCCGCATGGATGACGGACGCACCAGCGCTGCCGGCGTCAGGTTCAGCGACTACGAGATTTCGCCCGACGGAAAGTACATCCTCGTCGCCACCGACGTCGAACCCATCTACCGCCGTTCGTCGCGCGCGCGTTACTATATATATAATGTGCACAACAAGACTTTCGCTCCGCTGTCGAAGAACGGGCCGCAGGAGGTGCCCCGTTTCTCGCCCGACGGCACGATGATTGCCTTCGTCCGCGACGGCAACCTCTTCCTCGTCAAACTCCTCTTCAACAATGCCGAGAGCCAAGTGACGCACGACGGACAGTTCAACCACATCATCAACGGAAAGCCCGACTGGGTGTACGAAGAGGAGTTTGAATACAACTGCGCCTACGACTTCTCCAGCGACTCACAGCTGTTGGCATGGGTCCGTTTCGACGAAACCAACGTCAAGACTTTCGCCTTTCAGTATTATCAGGGCGCAGCGCCGGCCATGACTGCTAACCGCCTTTACCCCGCCACCTATTCCTACAAATATCCCAAGGCAGGCGAGGAAAACTCCAAGGTCACCGTCCACAGCTTCGACATCAAGAGCCGCGTCACACGAACCCTTGATGTCCCCGTGCCCGACGACGGCTACATCCCCCGCATACAGCGCACCTGCGAAAAAGACCAGTTCGCCGTCGTCACGCTGAATCGCCGTCAGAACCAGTGCGACATCTACAGCGTGAATGCACGCAGTGGCATCGCCAAACTCATCATGCGCGAACAGAACGAGCGCTACATCGAAGTATCCTTCTACGACCACCTCGACTTCAGCCATCCGCAGTTCACCGTCCTCAGCGAGCGCGACGGCTTCCGACACCTCTACCTCTACAACCTCGACGGCTCGCAAGCCGCACAGCTCACACGCGGCGACTACGTCGTTACCGACTACTACGGCACCGACGGTCAGTCCTTCTACTACTCCTCGACCGACGAGATGGGCAGCGGACACGGCAACCCACTCGAGCAATACATCTACAAGGTCGATGCCAAGGGAAAGAAAACACTGCTCACCAAGCAAAAAGGATTCAACAGCGCCGTGTTCCCCGAGCTGAGTGAAACGAAGGGAAACTTCTACTTCGTCAACACCTGGTCCGACCTCAACACACCCACCGTCACAGCCGTCTTCAACTCCAACGGCCGTCAGGAGCGCGTGCTTGAGGACAATGCAGCCCTGCGCCAGGCCTATGCCTCGCTCCAGATCGCACAGCCCGAACTCTTCAGCTTCACCACCAGCGAAGGCGTGCGGCTGAACGGCTGGATGGTACGTCCCGCCAACTTCGACCCCAACAAGAAGTATCCCGTGATCATGTACCAATACAGCGGCCCAGGTGACCAGCAAGTACACAATTCGTGGAACAACGGCAACGCCCGCGGACTCATCTGGGAACACCGGCTGGCGCAGAAAGGCTACATCGTGGCCTGTGTCGATGGACGAGGCACCGGCGGTCGCGGAGCAGACTTCCAGAAGTGTACCTACATGACCATGGGCGACAAAGAATCGAAGGACCAGGTCGAGACAGCCATCTATCTCGGCTCCCTGCCCTATGTTGACAAGGACCGCATCGCCATCTGGGGGTGGAGCTTCGGCGGATTCAACACCATCATGTCCATGTCCGAAGGGCGCGGCGTCTTCCGCTGCGGCGTCGCTGTCGCACCCGTCACCGACTGGCGCTACTACGACTCAGCCTACACCGAACGCTACATGCGCACGCCGCAGGAGAACCCCGACGGCTACGACATCTCGCCCCTCCACCGCTTCCGGAAGCTGCACGGCAACCTGCTCATCTGCCACGGCCTTGCCGACGACAACGTCCACTTCCAGAATACCGCCGAGCTAACCGAGCAAATGGTACAGGCAGGCATCCAGTTCGAAGAGCAGATCTACACCAACCGCAACCACGGCATCTACGGCGGCAACACCCGCCTCCACCTCTTCACCCGCATCGAAGGCTTCCTCGACCGGCACCTCCACCCCTGAGCCCTCTGTCCCTGAACCCTTCATCCCTCTCATCCCCCTTTACCCTAAACTCCGCCTCGCCGCAGCATAGCCCCACCTCCGCCGCAGTCAACCTCCGCTGCTTTCGCAGTTAAACCTCTCTGCCGGCGCAGTCTTAACCCGCTGCTTCCGCAGTCTTAACCCGCTGCTACCGCAGTCAACCCCCGCTGCCGGCGCACGCGAAAGTCATCTTTTGCGCCGATAAAACTCAAAATATCATTGAAATTTGTAGAAATATCATTGGAATTTTCAGGAATATCAATGGAATTTGTACAAATATCAATGATATTTTGAGTTTTTTCCGCACCTTATCTCTGTTTCATCGGCACCTGCCCCGAGAACACAGGGCACTGCGGCCGTGTCGATTCCGTGCCGCCGGCCTGAAAGCTTCCCTCGCTATTTCGGCCGTACAGAACGTCCTGTCTATGTTCCATAACATAAACGCAGAGAGACGAGAGTAGGCTTTTTTCCCCTAATAATAACGTCAACGACGGTTGCCAAGATACACAATAAGCAGGGGCTGGCAAACATCTTTCTGATTTCAGAATTCTCTTCATTCTTTATTTCCCCTCTTCCTTCCCTCGCGCGCGTACCTTATTATATGTATTATCTTCCTGTCCCCTATGCCGCGACGTTGTCGCGGCCCCTCCTCCCTTCCTCCCGCTTCCGCCGCATTTTCCCCGTTTTCTGCCCCGTTTCCCCCTGTTTCCCGTCCCGTTTTGGCCGAAAATGCATTTTTTTTGAAAAAAGTTGTCGAAAGATTTGGTGGGTAATGGAAAAGTGCGTACCTTTGCACTCGCTTTCGGAAAGGAACGGTCCGCGA
>ONOG01000015.1 GCA_900319385.1 uncultured Prevotellaceae bacterium
GCGCCGTTTGCCGATAGGTTTGTCCGCCGTCTGCCGACGCTGAGTCCGCCGACTACCGACAGCCAGACGGCGGACAAAAGAAAAGTGAAAGGCAATAGAGTGAAAAATGAAGGGTGAAAAGTGAAAAATGGGTCGGAAATCAACGCGTCGTGGCTGCGAAATTTGCGGCCGAGCGGTCGGTCGGTGATTTTTGCGCGATTCTCAGAGGGGTATGACAGGGGTGCGGAGTGCGCAAAACTGCCACGAACTTGCTACGATTTGGACGTAAAAAATGCTGGCTGAAAAGGAGGGGAAATCAGCCAGCGAATGTGCAAAAAACGCTTGGACGAAGCGAAGGAGCCGTTCTATTCGGCGGCCTCGTCGTTGATGCCTAAGAAACGTTTGAGGTCGGCACGCAGGCGCTGGTAGGGTTCGCAGTCCTTGAACTCGGTGTTGCGGCGCAGCATCTGCATGACGGGCATTTGGCTGTGTTGGTAGCTGGCCAGTTCGTTGTCCATCTGCTGTTTGCGGCCCTGTGCCAGGCGTTTGATTTCCTTTTCGCGCTCGCGGCGCAGCATCGTGCAAGCAGGGTCGAGGGCAGACATCACGACGTTTTCCATGATGTGGTGGCCCTGGATGAAGAGGTAGCAGTTGTCGGGCCGCACACCCAGCGCCATGAGTTCCTCCTTCAGCGGCTTGAAACTCTCCTTGGCCTTGGGGTAGCGGTGCTGCATCCATGCCATCTTGCGGTTGACCGTGCGCCGCAGCTCTTCGAGGGCGGTGTGGGGGTTGAAGAGGTTGAACTTGTTGACGCTGACGAAGTTGCAGAACGTGTTCAGCGGGAAGTCGCGGTAGAGCTGCCGGCGGTAGAGCCACACGCTCCACACGAAGAGGTCATAGACGATCACGCTGTATTCGGTCAGGTAGGTCTCGAAATCGAACACGTTGCGGTCGTTGAGTGTGGCCATCACGCAGACATTGTGCAGCGACGGGGCGTAGCACTGGTAGTTCTCGATGGCATAGACGTAGGTGTGGAAGATGTAGGGATTGCTGAGCATGGCTTGGGAATAGGACGTGTGGCCCTGCATCACCCAGTCGTAGTCGGCATCGACACAGGCAATCATGCTCTTGCCCAGCCCCTCGCCGAGGAAGTTGGTCATGGCCTGCTTCTTTCCGCGCGAGAGATTGGTGCGCGAGGGGAGCATGACCTGGAATTCGCGCTCGTCGTTTTCGAACTCGCTGAGCACGCTGCGCCAGAAGAAGATGTCGTCGTAGCTCTCGACATAGGCTATGATGCGTTTCTTCTTCTTGCCGCCAGGGCGCAGGGCGTTGGCTGCGTCGAGGTAGCTGGAATTGATGTTTTGTGTGAGGTGCTTGCTCATGCGGTAATCTCTTCCACTTCGGTCACGACGTCGGTCCAGCCATCCATGATGAGGGCTGGGGAATGGGTGGAGAGGATGATCTGGACGTTGGGGTTCAGTCGGCGAATCAGCTCGATGAGGCGCGACTGCCATTCGATGTGGAGCGAGATTTCGGGCTCGTCCATCAGCAGGGCGTAGGGCTCGCCATTCTCCACGAGCACGGTGAGCAGGATGACCAGCAGCTGCTTCTCGCCCGAGGAGAGCTGGTAGGGCGTGAGCACTTCGCCGTTCTGGTTGAACTGAATCTCGTTCGAACGCCGGTCGATGGTCTTGTGCGTGTCGTGGAAAAGTTCGTCAACCATGTCCTGGAACATGGCCTTGGGCTGCGACACCTGCGCCGCCTTCTGCGCGTCCTGAGGGTCGCCCGAGGTGAGCAGTTCGATGATGCGGTTGCCGATGTTGACCTGATAGTCGAGGTAGCGCTTCTGCAGCTTATAGACCTGCCAGTCGAGCTCTGTCTTCACGCGCGAGTCGGCCAGTTTCTCCAGCAGGTCGCTGTGCAGGAGCGGACGGTCGAACGAGCGGATGACGTCGTAGCGGATGCTGGTGGCGTCGGACGGGGAGAGGGTGATGGTCACGCCGCTGCCTACGTCGCCCGGCTTCAGCTCACCGCTGTCGATGAGGTGCAGTCCGCGCACCGAATGGTTGATGATGGTCGATTTTCCGACGCCGTTGATGCCGCTCAGGATGTTGACGTCGGGGCGCAGTGTCCACTTGACGTGGCGGCCGCCCTTCCACAGCGCATTGATTTCGATGCTGCTGATGTATTGCGCTTGCTTCTCCATGGTAAACAGTTTTGAAAAAAGAAAATGAGCGTCCGGCACGGGGTGGCACGGACGCTCATTCGATGTGTGTCAATCAATGGTGCGCGTGCCACCTGTCCGGGTGTCGCTCCGGGCGAAGATGGCATCGGCCTCGGCGTTGGTGACGGTGATGTGGATGTCGCCCGCGCTCTGGGTCATCTCGCGCTCGACATAGATGCCGTAGCAGTTTGAGCTGTCCTGCGTGTAGGTGCCGCCGTCCACCGTCATGATGACGTTTGTTCCGTCGAAGTTGGCGTAGCCGCCCTTGAGCACGGTGTCGGTAGCCTTCGTCGAACGCTTGGCACGGATGCCCTTCGAGCCGTTGCCCGTGACGTTCATATTGACGACGCCGCCCTTGAAATCGCCTCGATAGTAGAAGCGGATGCCGTTGCACACCACTCCGCCGATGTTGCACTGGATTTCGCCGCCCGTCATGGTGAAGACGGAGTCGCAGGCGATGCCGTTGCCGTCGGTCTGCGACACGTTCATCGTGAGCGTTCCGCCGTTGATGAACATCGAGCCGAAGTCGTCGGCATCGACGCAGTCGGCACCGCACTTAGTGATGTTCACCGTGCCGCCGTTCATGATGAAGTAGTTGTTGGACGGGTCGTAGTCCTGCTCGGTGGCAGCGTTGGCGCCCTTGCCGCAGTGGATGCCGTCCTTCACGGCGCTGAGGATGTTCACCGTGCCGGTCGATGACTTGAACTGCAGATATTCCTTGGCGCAGATGGCGTGCTTGCTGTTGCCCATCACGTTGAGCGTGCCGCGGCCCTTGAATTCTAAGTGGCCCTTGGTCAGGAAGCAGGCATCCTGCGAGCCGCCGATGCCATCGACGAAGGTGTTTTCGGTGTCCTTCATCAGTTTCACCTCGATGCGCTTGCCGCAACGGATGCGCACGGCTGCGCTGTCGGGGTTGGTCAGGCTCACACCGTTCAGGTGCATGCGGAGCTTGTAGTCGCCTTCGAGGTAGAACGAGCCGTTGCTCGACGAACCGCTGAGCACGTAGAGCAGCTCTTCGGTCGTGTTGGTACTCTTGATAGCCACGTGGCCGCCCTTCGTCGTGTAGGTCACGCCACTGATGCGTGGGTCGATGTTGACCGTAGCCGACGAACCGTTCCACACGATGTTGACGGCGGGATAGTTCGGTTTGGTGAAGGTGATGGAGTCGATGTCGGCAATGTCATAGACGTCTTTGCCGAGCGTGAGCTGTGTCCCGTCGTCGGAGAAGCCGAAGTCGGGGTAGTCGGCCAGGCTGTATCCTTCGGAGTCGTAGCCCTCACAGACGTAGAAGCGGGGGCCGTCGGTGGTTTCCTGTGCCGCAGCACTGCCAGCGCAGAGCAGCAGGGCGAGTGCAGCGAGTGTGTTGTATATCTTTTTCATCTTCTGGTTCCTTTCCTGGTCAATGTGCTATTTCTTGATAATCTTTGTAGCCTTGCCGCCTGCCTTCACGACGTAGATGCCGCGCGGGAGCTGCGAGAGGTCGATGGACTGTCCGTCGGTAGCGTTGGCACGGAGTGCGACCGCACCGCTCGGGGTGAACACGTCGACGCGTCCGGCTGTGCCGTCGAGGCTGAGCTTCTGTCCGTCGAAGGCGATGCCGCTGTTCTGACGGGCGGTCTGTATGCCGGTGACTGGTGCTTCGAACGACATCCTGCTGATGTCGGCAATGGGAAACGTGGACACGTCGCCGCTATGGGTGGCAACGACGACATTGCCGTCGGCGAAGGTGATGCGGTGAAGATCGTCGTAGGCAAAAGTGCTCACGGCCGCCGGCGTGGTGATGTAGAGTGTGTAGTCGTCGGCCAACGCAGTGAGACTCATGAGCGTGGCAATGGCCACAAAAAACGTTCTTTTCATCTTTCTGTTGCGTTTTGAGGGGTTTAGGTTAAAGGGTTATCTTGTAGCCGAGTCCGAGATAGTGGCCGTTGGGCTCGTCATCGTCGTTCTCGTGTTGGAAGCGGTAGAAGACGGAAATCCTGTGCTGCTTGGTCACCTTCCAGTCCATGCCGAGGGTGTATTTCCACTTCGATGCCGTGTAGTTGAGGCCGCAGCCGTAGTCGATGCTGGCATAGGGCACGAGCGGCAGGCCGTAGATGTCGTATTCGACGGTCAGTTTCGAGCGGAGCATCAGCCTGTCCTTGGCGGCACGCGGTGCTTTGTTGTCCACGTCGGTGAAGGGCAGTTCCCGCTCGGGCGTCGTCTCCGACACCACTCCTTCGCTGCTTGACGTCTGGCAGAACTTGTCGTAATAGACTTCTGTCATGTCGCCCTCGTCTTCATCCTTAATCCAGAAATCGTCGAGTGTTCCGTTGTAGCGCCACTTGTGGCGGTCGGTGGTCACGCGAAGCCGATTGAGCGAGTCGGTGGTGTTGTAATGGCTGTACTGCAGGGTTTCCTTCAGGGTGAAGGTCCAGCGCTTATTGGGCTTGTAGCTGGCCGCGAGCGAGAGCGAGTAGCGTTCGCGTCCGCGCCAGTAGCTGTCCGTCTCCTTATAGCCCTTGCGGTAGTTGTAGCCGTTGTGGATGGGGTTGCCGAGGGCATCGAGGTTCAGTTCGCCGGTGACGTCGTCGGTGGAATAGTGGTCCTCGAACTTCTCAAAATATTCTGTCTCGGTGAGCTTTTTCATTCCGTAGTAGTCGAAGTCGAAGCCTGCCTTCAGGTCAAATTTCTTGGTGTTGACGAGCTTGTAGCCCAGTCCGAGCGAGAGCATACGGCGCTGCATGTCGCGACTGTTGTTCTGCGTGCGGATGTTGACGCCGAGCGTGACGCTGAAGCGTGTGCCGAACTTCTTGGCGGCTTCGAGGCTGAGGTCGAGGCCGAAGTCGGAGTTTTTGCCCTCTTCGTCGAACTCTTGGTTGACGTTGTAGTGGCTGATGTAGTCGCCGAAGCGGCTGTCAGGGTTGTACGGGATGCCGATTTGGCTGTAGTCGGTGGCCTGTGCATGGCCGGTGAGGGCACAGCCGGTGAGCACAGCACAGAGGATCAGACGTTTCATCATTGGAAGAGTTTTGGCAGTTTGTCGAGGATTTCGCCCTCGTCGTCGTTGTCCTTATAGAATATTTTGAGGAGCGCCATGTCCTTGAGGAAGTCGATGGAGCCGATGGACACCTTGGTGATGTCGAGCCCCGTGCGCTTCTTCAGGTCGGCGATGAGGTCGTCGTGGCGTTCGGGTGTGATGAGGTCAATCTTGTCATAGCGGATGAACTTGGACTGGAGTCCCTTGGCGAAGTTCACGCCTTCCACGAGCCAGATGGCCAGCACGAAGAGCAGGTCGGTGAGGAGCAGTTCGCCGGCGCTCACGAGTTCGGGGCCGAGGAAGTCGGCTGTCTTGCGCGAGATGTTGGCCTCCCAGGCCACGCCGTTGACCGTTGCCATGGCGATGACGAGGAAGAGGTAGGTCATTTCGCGGATAGGTACACTCTCCGTGCGGTAGCGCATGATGGAGAAGATGGCAAAGAGTCCCATCGCGATGCCCGTCTTGATCTTCGAGTCGCTCATCAGATGGATGAGCATGAAGATGGCAAAGCCCATGAGCAGGTAGGTGAAGAAGAAGTCCTTGCGCCGGCTCTTGGGGAAATACAGAGCGCGGGCAATGATGAAGCAGAAGACAGTGTTGATGATGAGTCGCAGGATAAGGTCGATCAGTCGGCAGCTGTCTTCCGAGAGCGAAAGGAAAAATTCGTTCATGGTGTTTGGTGTTATTGAGTTGTTGTTGATTACGTTTTGGCGTGGTCAGGCAGGGCTTTGCGTGCCGGCCGTGCCTGTATGTTAGCAGATGTCTTCGTCGTATCGGATGCGGTAGGTCTCGTCCTTGTTGATTTTCTGGAGCAGACGCAGCTTCTCCTTGAAGTTGTTCTGTTTCAGCTGAGGGTCGGTCATGGCCATGCCGATGCAGCATTTCGAGAATCCCGTGGGGTGGATGTGCAGGTCGCGCAGGATGGACAGGATGGGGGAATAGACGTTGCCGTCGCGTTTGAGCTCGATGATGACGATGTTGCCGGTGTCGCGGTCGAGCTCGGTTTCGTAGTTGTGAAAACGCACGTTGAAGTCGATGGTCAGGCGTTCAGTCTTCCCCATGTTGACCAGCGTGATGCGTTCGAAGTGGTTTTGCACGATGGGGTGCATCTGGAGAAAGTCCAGTCCCGTGCGTTCACGAACCAGTTCGGGAGCGCCCTGCACCTGTTGTGCGGCCTCGAGGCTGGGCACCTCGATGCGTTTTTTCTTCGTTCGCAGGTGGTTGTTCTTCCGTTTCACTTCGAGAAACGTGAGGCTGCCCGACGAGAGATAGGTGCGCACGCGCACCTTTGTCCTGCTCGCGTGGCGGTTGTGGTGCTGCATGTACTGCGCATAGTTGTCTGTGTCGAAGTAGGTGGTCCGGTACGGGCTCACGCGGTCGCCGTTTACTTCCTGCACATAGTACTTTTCCCTGACCAGATATAGCATCTCTACGAGTTGGCGCTTGGAGCACACGAACTTCGTGTCGATGCGGTTCATGAGCCGTATCGACGACATCTCGTCGAGCGTGATGGGCCGCATCGCGCCGAGCAACGAGAGGATTTGCGGGTCGTAGTCAGGCATGGTAAGGTGTCGTGTGGTGTTGGAACAGATGGTGAACGTCGGTGTTGCAGCCGTAGCTATACCTATAGGTAGGCCCACGTTACCGCAAATTACGGCACAAAGATAAGGTTTTCCGTTATATCCTCCTAATTTTTTAACAAAAAACAACGCATATACAAAAAGAATGCAGCTCAGCACTGCATTCTTTCGATCATATTTTTCAAACAAGTCATATTGCCATCGGGTTGGTCCAGAGCACGGTCTGTCCGCTTCGGAGCGAGGCTTTGACGTCGATGAGTCGTTGGTTCGAGCTGCCGCGGAACTGCAGGTCGGGGTCTTTCAGACGTTCGACGAACGGCCCATCGACCAGCACGTCGAGCTGTTCGAGCAGCCGTCGCTGGCGGGGCATACGGAGCAGGGTTTCGTAGGTGAACCCCGTGTAGCACCAGATGGTCTTTGCCGTGCGTTGGTGGATGGCGTCGGCCAGTTCGGCGAAGCCCTCGGGCTGGTACATCGGGTCGCCGCCGCTGAAGGTGACGTGGGCGAAGGGATCGGCCTCGATGACCTCCATCACTTCCTCGGTCGATACGTCGCGTCCGGCCTCCATGCTCCACGTGTGTGGGTTGTGGCAGCCAGGGCACTGGTGCTGGCAGCCTGCGCAGTAGATGCTGGTGCGCAGGCCAGGACCATCGACCATCGTGTCTTCGACAATGTCTATCAGGCGGATCATACGATTGAAAAGTAAAAATTGAAAATTGACAATCGGAAATTCAAGGGTTTTAAGGATTGGAAAGGACGGGGGAGGATATGGGTTGTTGCTTTCGGATGTATGTCCTTTCCAACCTTAAAAACCTTGATTCGTCGTGTCAGAGTCGTTGGTTGTCGAACAGGGGGAGTTGGTTTCCGCTATCGACGTGGGTCACTCGGTCGTTCAGCTCGGCGAGCTTTCCGGCATTCCAGCGGTCGGTCGTGCCGACCAGATAGCCGGTGATGCGCTGCAGGCGGTCGATGTGCTTGCTGCCGCACTTCGGGCAGACGTGCATGTCGGGATCGGCGTTTTCGTAGCCGCAGTCCATGCAGCGGTTGCGGTTGTGGTTCACACTTCCGTAGCCCATGTTGTACTGGTCCATCATATCGACGATGCTCATGATGACCTGCGGGTTGTGGGTGGCGTCGCCGTCGATTTCGACGTAGAAGATGTGGCCGCCGCGCGTCATTTCGTGGTACGGCGCCTCGACCTCAGCCTTGTGGCGGGCACTGCACTTGTAATAGACGGGCACGTGGTTGGAGTTGGTGTAGTAGTCGCGGTCGGTGACGCCAGGGATGACGCCGAACTCCTTGCGGTCGCGCTTGGTGAAACGGCCGGCGAGTCCTTCGGCGGGTGTGGCCAGCACGGAGTAGTTGTGGTGGTACTGCTCGCAGAAGTCGTTGACGCGCTGTCGCATGTAGCCCACAATCTTCAGTCCCAGTTCCTGTGCCTTCTTGCTCTCTCCGTGGTGCTTGCCCACGAGGGCCTTGAGGCACTCTGCCAGGCCGATGAATCCGATGCCCAGCGTGCCCTGGTTGATGACGCTCTCGATGGTGTCGTTCGGTCCGAGCTTCTCGGCGCCGATCCAAAGGCTGCGCATGAGCAGGGGGAACTGCTTGGCGAAGGCCGTCTTCTGGAACTGGTAGCGGTCGTCGAGCTGCTTGGCTGTCACCTCGAGCATGTGGTCGAGCTTGGAGAAGAAGAGGTTGATGCGCTCCTCCTCGTTCTTCACGTCCATGCACTCGATGGCGAGCTTCACGATGTTGATGGTCGAGAACGAGATGTTGCCGCGTCCGATGCTTGTGCGCGGTCCGAAGCGGTTTTCGAACACACGGGTGCGGCAACCCATGGTAGCCACTTCGTGCTCGTAGCGCAGGGGGTCGTCGGCACGCCAGTCGGGGTCTTGGTTGAACGTGGCGTCGAGGTTGAGGAAGTTGGGGAAGAAACGGCGTGCGCTCACCTTGCAGGCCAGCTCGTAGAGGTCGTAGTTGCGGTCTTCGGGCAGGTAGTTCACCCCGCGCTTCTTCTTCCAGATCTGAATCGGGAAGATGGCTGTCTCGCCGTTGCCCACGCCCTCGTAGGTACTTTTCAGAATTTCGCGCATGATGCAGCGTCCCTCAGCACTCGTGTCCGTGCCGTAGTTGATGGAGGAGAACACCACCTGGTTGCCGCCGCGCGAGTGGATGGTGTTCATATTGTGGATAAAGGCTTCCATGGCCTGGTGCACGCGACCCACCGTGCGGTTGATGGCATGTTGCAGCACGCGCTGCTTGCCTTGCAGGCCGTCGAGCGGGCGTTCCTCGTAGTCGTCGAACTGCGCGTCGAGCAGGTCGCTGCAGTCTTCCTCGCACAGGGTCGAGGCAATCTTCACCTCTTCCTGGAACGATGCGCGCACGAAGGGTGCGAGATAGAAGTCGAAGGCAGGGATAGCCTGACCGCCGTGCATCTCGTTCTGCGCCGTCTCCATCGAGATGCAGGCGATGATGGCGGCTGTCTCGATGCGTTTGGCAGGGCGCGAGGAACCGTGGCCGGCGGCGAAACCGCCGTTGAGGATGTGGTCGAGCGGATGCTGCACACACGTGAGCGACTTCGTGGGGTAGTAGTCCTTGTCGTGGATGTGCAGGTAGTTGTGAACGACGGCGTCGCGACTTTCGTCCGAGAGCAGGTAGTCGTCGACAAACGGCTTTGTCGATTCGCTCGCAAACTTCATCATCATGCCGGCCGGAGTGTCAGCGTTCATGTTGGCGTTCTCGCGAGTGACGTCGTTGTTCTTGATGTTGATGATTTCGAGGAAGATGTCGCGCGTCTTGGCCTTGCGTGCGATGCTGCGCTGGTTGCGGTAGGCGATGTAGCGCTGGGCCACATCCTTGCGCGACGACTTCATCAGTTCGACCTCCACCTGGTCCTGGATTTCCTCTACCGTCATCTGGGGCTTGCCGTGCACGGCGATGTGGTCCGTGATCTTCTGGATGAGCTGCTCATCCTCGCCCCTGTCGGTGTGCATCATGGCCTTGCGGATGGCGGCCATGATTTTCTGTTCGTTGAAGCCGACGGTGCGTCCGTCGCGCTTCAGTACTGTCTGAATCATAGATGATATAGATGTTATGGGTGTATGATGCTCTCTTTCTGCGGACTTCTTTCATGGTGTCGTGCGCGAAGTCCCGAAATCGATTGCAAAGATACGATAATTTCTAATACGCCGTACGTTTTGGAAAACTTTTTGCATGTTAAATTTTGTTAATGCGCTGTAAATCAAGGTTAACCTCAATCAAAACGGAAAACTTTCGGATTTTTCCGCCCGTCGAAGTTTTCCGAAAAGATTCACTTTTTGCGCTGTCAGGATGTCAGATGTGTGCACATTTTCAGTCCCTTCCGCTGTCTGCCGCCACCCACGGCGCAGGTTCGGCACCGCCGTTCCGCCCATCGAACTCCGCCGCTCCGCCCACCGAACTTGCTGCCTGCGCACCCGAAACTCAGCCCTTGCGCGGAATAAAGTCAAAATATCAATGGAATTTGTAAGAATATCAATGATATTTGTAAAAATATCAGTGGAATTTTTGAAAATATCAATGATATTTTGAGTTGATTCCGCGCAGCGGTCCGGTTTTGTCTGCGGCTGGGATGACTTTCCTCTGCGCATCCGTCGAGTTTCGATGGCGCATCCGTCGAGTTTCGATGGTGCATTCGCCGTGCTTTGATGCCTCATGCCTGACAGAGCTGTGCCGATGAGCCGATTCTGCAGTGTGCCAGTTGTTTTTTAGCACTTTGTTTTCGGGTTTTCACTTTTTTTGTCTAACTTTGTGGCATCTTTCGAATAATGACACCTAAACTTACGATGGTATGAAACGGAACATTCGTTCGCTGATGGCAGCCCTGCTCATGGCGCTGCCCGTTGCTACACAAGCACAAAGCCAAATCTACCCCGAACATTTCGACCTGGCGCAGGTGCGTCTGCTCGACGGCCCCATGCGCACGGCCATGAACCTCAACGACGAGCTGCTCATGCAGTACGACGTCGATCGGCTGCTCACGCCCTTTGTCCGTCAGGCGGGACTCTCGACGGGCAAATATGCCGGATGGGTCGCTGCCCATCCCTCGTTCCCCAACTGGGGACAGGCCGACTGGAGCCTCGAGGGGCACGTCGGCGGCCACTACCTCACTGCCCTTGCCCTCGCCTATGCCGCCAGCGACGACGAGGCGATGCGCACGCGGCTGAAGTCGCGTCTGGACTATATGCTCGACGTGCTCGACGACTGCCAGTCGGCCTACGACGGCAACACGCAGGGTCTGTACGGCTTTATCGGCGGACAAC
Organism: uncultured Prevotellaceae bacterium; assembly: GCA_900319385.1. GTDB lineage: Bacteria > Bacteroidota > Bacteroidia > Bacteroidales > Bacteroidaceae > UBA3839. Next base: position 11,101 of record ONOG01000015.1, read on the forward strand.
CCATCAACCAGATATGGACAGGGCTCTATGCCGGCAACCTCGCGCCGTTCAAGCAATTCGGCGGGTGGGTGCCCTTCTACTGCGAGCACAAGGTGCTGGCTGGTCTGCGCGACGCCTGGCTCTACACCGGTTCGACCCTCGCGCGCGATTTATATAAGAAGATGTGCGACTGGAGTGTGCTGGTGGTGTCGAACCTGACCGAGGCTCAGATGCAGGACATCCTCGGCTGGGAGCACGGCGGAATGAACGAGCCGCTCGCCGATGCCTACCTCCTGTTCGGCGAAAGCAAGTATCTGGAGGCTGCCAAGAAGTACAGCCACCAGTGGATGGTGAACGAAATGCAGACGCTCAATACGACGTTCCTCGACGGGAAACACGCCAACACGCAGGTGCCAAAGTACATCGGCTTTGAGCGTATCTACCAAGTGGAGGACGCTGCGACGAAGACGAGCAGCCGGAAATACCATACGGCGGCCCTGAACTTCTGGCTCGACGTGGCGCAGAACCGCACTGTGTGCATCGGCGGCAACTCGGTGGGCGAGCATTTCCTCGCCGCCAACCGTGCGTCGCAGTACATCGACAACCTCGACGGACCGGAGTCGTGCAACACGAACAACATGCTCAAACTGTCGGAGGACCTCTTCGACGCGACCCACGACGCACGCTATGCCGACTTCTACGAGGCTGCCACCTGGAACCACATCCTCTCCACCCAGGACCCCACGACGGGCGGCTATGTCTATTTCACCACGCTCCGTCCGCAGGGCTATCGCATCTACTCGCGCGTCAACCAGGGAATGTGGTGCTGCGTCGGCACTGGCATGGAGAACCATGCTAAGTATGCACACTTCATCTACACCCACTCGCAGGACAACTCGGTGCTCTATGTCAACCTCTTCACTGCCTCGCGACTGGTTTCCGACGACTTCGTCGTCACCCAGCAGACGCAGTTCCCCTACGAGCAGCAGACGCAGCTGACGATTGAGAAGGGTGGCACGTTCACCCTCGCCCTGCGCCATCCTGCCTGGGCAGCCAACGGCTATGCCGTCAGCGTCAACGGCACGCCTGTTGACATCACGGTGACCAAGGGCAAGGCGTCCTACGTCAAGATTGAGCGCGAGTGGGCTGCCGGCGATGTCGTGACCGTCGCCCTGCCCATGGAGCTCCGCTACGAGGCCTGCCCCAACTACACCGACTACATCGCCTTCAAGTACGGTCCCATCCTGCTCGCTGCGCAGACCACCGTCGCCAGTGCCGACGAGGCCAACGCCACAGGCCTTGCCTTCGAAGCCCTGCAAAACGAGTATGGCGGCGAGGGACGCATGGACCACGCGCCTGGTGCACGTGCCCGTAGCCTCGGCATCTCGACGTCGCCCCTGCTCATCGGGCCGCGTGCCGACGTGCTCTCGCGCATCAGTCCCACGGCCGAGCCCCTCACGTTCAATCTCGAAGTGAACCGCGGCAAGTGGCGCACCCTGCAGCTCCGACCCTTCTACACCATCCACCACGCCCGCTATTCCTGCTACTTCTACCAGCAGACCGAGGAGGAATTTGCCAAGACCGACATGGCATGGGCCGACCAACAGGAGCAGCTGCTCGAGTCGCGTACGCTCGACTTCGTCGCCACCGGCGAACAGCAGAGCGAGGCAGGCCACCAGGGAAAGTATTCGAGCGACTCGGGCAAGGGTTCGTACAACGGCGAATTCTACCGCGATGCCCAGAGCGGCGGCTGGTTTGAGTATGTCCTCGAAACGGGTGGGCAGACCGAAAATGTCGCCCTGCTGCTGCGCATGACCACTGCCGACGCCGGTCGCGTGGGCACAGTCTATATCGACGGCACCGAACTCACGACGCTCACCGTGCCGTCGTTCCACAGTCTGGCCGAGGGCAACGGGTTCTACAACGACGAGTATCCCGTGCCAGCCGAACTGCTGACCAATGCCGACGGGACGCCCAAGCAGCAGGTGACCTTCCGCTTCGTGGCCTCCGGCACGACGCCCATCCCAGGCCTGTACTACGTGCGTCTGCTCTCCGACTTCGGCAGCAACGACTACCGCTTCGTGGCAAGCGACTGGACGACGGGCGATGCGGGCCGTGTGGCAGCCAACAAATTCTACCCCAACGCCGAGAAGAACACCCTCCGCATCAATGCAGGCACCGGTGCCAACAACGTCTGTCTGATGCTTGACACCTCGAAAAAGACCTATATGGTGAACCAGGAGCAGAAGTATCTGCTGGTCAAGGGCACCAACCTCTCGACGGCTGCGGGGGCCAGCTACCTGTGGTGGCTCAACGGCAAGAACCGCGGGTCCAGTGTCGAGCCCACCATTGTCACCACAGCCGACGATGGCGAGGTCATCATCGCCTGGGACCTCACCACTTCGGGCATCGACGATAACTGCCGTGGCCACCGTTGGAACTTCTGCTACGGACAGACCATCTTCGGACTGACCTCGCTGAAGGCGTTCTGCACCATCACCCACATCGGGTTCTATGCCTCGCTCGACGACTTCTACACCTATACCGGCATCGGGGGAGTACCAAGTGCAAAGTCCGGAGCACAGCCGGCCAAAGCAGTGTTCGACCTGCAGGGACGCCGCCTCGATACAGCGCAGACAACACTGCCCCACGGCATCTACATCGTGGGTGGCAAGAAAGTGCTGCGCTGACCTCGTCTGCCCATTCCACCACACGACGAAGCCCGCTGAACCGTATCGTTCAGCGGGCTTCGCTGTGTGAGGAGACGCACGCGGCGCCTTACTTTCCTCAGAACTGGAAATAGATGAAGGGCTGTACGTCGCTCGACTTCACCTGGATGACGATGAAGATGACGGCGATGACATAGACGGCCTGCAGCACGAGCGGCGAACGCGTGACGAAGTGCTGGGTATTGGCCGACCATCGTGCGGGCAGGAAATGCAGCACGTAGCCGAGCAGCATGAGCAGGCCCACCGCCCAGTAGCTCTCGCACCACTGCATGAAAATCTGCGGCTGGAAGTTGGTGAAGATCTGACTGAGCATCAGGAACGACCATTCGAAAGTCTGGTTGCGGAAGAAGATCCATGCGAAGGCCGCCAGATGGAAGGTCAGCAACACTCGCCACCAAGATATGCAGGCTGTATTCTCCTTCTGCTTTTTCAGGAATGAAGCATTGCAGAGTTTATCGACGACGAGCATCAGTCCGTGGAACCCGCCCCAGACGACGAAATTGAGCGAAGCACCGTGCCACAGGCCGCCGAGCAGCATGGTGAGCATCAGGTTCACATACTGGCGGAACTTCCCCTTGCGGTTGCCGCCGAGGGAGATGTAGAGGTAGTCCTTCAGCCACGAGGAGAGGCTGATGTGCCAACGGCGCCAAAACTCGGTGATGCTTTGCGACTTGTAGGGCGAGTCGAAGTTCTTGGGAAACTCGAAACCGAGCATGAGTGCGAGGCCGATGGCCATGTCGCTGTATCCGGAGAAGTCGCAGTAGATCTGCAGCGTGTAGCCATACACGGCGAGCAGGTTTTCCAACCCGCTGTAAAGATCGGGCTGGGCAAAGACGCGCTCGACGAAGTTGACACTGATGTAGTCGGAGATGACAGCCTTCTTAAACAGACCCGCGATGATGAGGAATACGGCCCGTCCAAACATCTCATTGGTGACGCACAGGGGGCGGCGTATCTGCGGGATGAAGTCGCGCGCACGGACGATAGGACCCGCCACGAGCTGCGGGAAGAAGCTGACGTAGAAGGCGTAGTCGAGCAACGAGTCGAGCGGACGCAGCTGACCACGATAGACGTCGATGGTGTAGCTGAGCGACTGGAACGTGAAGAACGAAATGCCGACCGGCAGAAAGATGTCGAGTGCGGTGAAGGTGCCGCCCGTCACGCTGGCCCACAGCGAACCGAAGAAGTTGGTGTACTTGAAGTAGAAGAGCAGTCCGAGGTCGAGCAGCAGGCTGAGGAAAATGAGGAAGCGGGCGGTCATGCGACTCACGTCGCGCACCTGGCTGATCATGCGGGCGAGGAAGAAATCGCTCACCGTCACAATGGCGAGGAGGAAAAAGTAGAATCCGCTGCTCTTATAATAGAAGTAATAGGAAAAGGCGGTCACGAACAGCAGGCGCAGGGTCGTCTGTTTGCCCAGTGCCAGATAGACGAGCGAGAATCCGAGGAACAGCAACAGGAAGATGCCACTGCTAAATATCATCGGCGACGATGGGTCGTATGTCAGTTGTTGGAGCAGGAGGCTCCAGTCGATGTTGAACACTTTGAAAATTAAAAAACTAATAATTAAAAATTAATAATTAATAATTAAAAATTAAAAGCCTGCCGGCTGGGGCTCCCCTCATTGGGAAGGAGTTGGGGGGAGACTGTTGGGAGACTGTTGGGACGTTTCCGACTGCTGGAAGTAGGCTTGCGCGATGGCTTCGCCGAGCAGCTGGCCTTGCAGGGTGTAGGCTTGGGCGGTGTAGTGGATGCAGTCCGCTTGCATGTAGCCTCCGTTGCGCCAGTTGGCTGCGGCATGGGCGGCCCCGCCGGCTATCTCAAAGATGTTCCAGACGGCATGGTGCTGTTCGCGGGCAAAGGCGTCGATGGCTTGCGCCACGGTCTCGGTACGTGGATTGGCACCGTGCGACGTATTGTAGTGCCAGCGTCCGCGGCGGTCGCGCCAGCGGTGGCCCTGGGTGGTGACGTAGGAGCCTGGCGGGGTGGTGAACAGGAAGCAGACGTCGGGGCAGCGCTCGCGGACTTGGCTGACCAACTGCTGCAGGGTCTGTTGGTGCAATGCGCTGTCGAAATGGCCGTGAGCCTCGTTTGTGCCGAAGCTGACGATGAGCAGGTCGGGACGGCGTGCGCAGATGTCGTCGATCTTGTCGGGCTCGCAGTAGAGGCTGGCGTGGGCACCGTTCTTGGCGAGATAGTCGAAGCTGATGCCGCCGTCGATGGCGGGTGCGACATCCATGTCAACACCTTCGAGCACGCTGCCGCCGAGCAGTCGCTGCAGGGTTTCGCCGACGGCGTTGGGGAAGTAGTTTCCGCGCACGTGGCTGTCGCCGATTTGCAGCACGCGGACGGCCTCGCCCTGGTGCAGACGCTGGAGCACGGGCGTGAGTGCTTCGGGGTAGGAGATGACGTTGGGTTTGGTGCCGCGAAAGGTCGTGGGCAGCTGCGTGGGCTGGAACGCCTGGGTGCTGCGGGCCGTGGTGTGGTGAATGGGGTAGGCCAGCGTGCCGAGTTCGCCGAGGTTCACCGTCTTTCGGGCGATGGTGAATGCCGTCAGTACGAACAGCGCGACATAGACGGCGACGACGCAGATATAGACCTTTTTGTGTTTCAAGAGGAGTTGTAGGATTTTGGGCATTCGGTTGGGGAGTTTGTTGGGTGAGCCGCAATGCGCTTGCGGCCTACGAGGGAGGAGGGGCAGAGGGGACGGCTGCCGGTCAGTGGCGGCGGTCGTAGTTCTCCTTGCCGTTCTGTAGGACGTCGAAGAGGGTGCGGGCCAGTCGGGTGCCACCCTTGAAGTTGATGTGGGTGAAGTCGAGGTTGGCCTCCTTTTCTTCCTTCATGCGGGCGATGCTTCCGTCGCCTCCCATGGCTTCGTAGAGGTTCCAGAACGCCACGTGGGCGTCGCTGGCCATCTTGCGCTGGAACTGCATGAGCTCCGTGACGCCGGGCATGGTGTGGATTTGTCCGTCACTGCCGCGCTGTCCGCGGTCGCTTACGCTGATGACGAGTATGCTTGCCGAGGGGAACGCCTGGCGGAGGTGTTCGATGCTTTCGGCCATGCGGTTGGTATAGTAGCTGTAGTCCTTCGACTTGCGGTTGGCGATGTTCAGTCCGTAGTGCAGGATGATGAGGTCGTAGGGACGGACGCTGGCAAACTGGCGGAGGGTTTCCATCGGCAGGTCGCGCAGGAACCATCCGTTGCCGCTGCGCATGGCGAAGTTATCGACACACAGGCCGTGCGACCCGTCGAGGGCGATGCCGTAGAGGCGGCCGTTGCCATGAGCGCTGACGCTGATGCTGCTGAGCGGTCCGTGGAGCGTCTCGGCCACGACCTGCGTGCTGGCATTGGCAGAGGCGTCGGCGACGGGTGCCGCCGTTTCCTGTTTCACGCGCACTTCCTTCATCACCGTATCGCCAAATTCATCGACGCTGTCGGTGGGCACGAGTTTGGTGACATAGACGGGTTCGGGCTGTGCCGGCACATTGCCGGAGCCGTAGATCGTCTGCATCTCGCCGTCGTCCACACGGGCAGCGATGCTCAGCGTGCTGCCAGGCGTGAAGAAGACGGTGGCCTGGTCGGCCTTGCTGAGATGGTCGGGATAGAGCCGACGTTGGCAGGTCAGAGTGGTGGTGCCGGTCGATGCAGGCAGGTAGTAGCGTCCGGCCAGGCCCGCCAGCTTCGAGTTGTAGCCGCCCTGGTCGTTGGCGTTGTGGTCGGACCAGCCGCGTGCCGAGTGGGTGACGGTGGTCCTGAAACCAGCGACGATGCTCGCCATGTCCACCCATCCCACGCCGTTGCCGCCATAGGCCGTCTGCAGGAGGTCGCGCAGCTCGCTCGTGAGGATGTCGCCTTCGACGAACGAATCGCCGAAATAGGCCACGCGCACGGGGCGGTTCTTAGCCTCGCGTAGGGCTGCGTAGAAGTGGTCCATGATGCGTGTGCCGCCGTCCTGACTGCCGAAGTCCTCGATGGCGACCATGCCTTCGGGCACGCTGTCCTCCACTTCGATTTCGGCGACGGCGACCTTCGACTGGTCGAGCACCTCCTCTCGGATGCCTTCGGCTTCGTCGGCTGCCGACTCGGCGAGGTTGCGTCCCGTGCTGTCGCGCTGCTGTATGTCGCTGAGGATGTTGACGCGTCGGAGCAGGGTGTCGCCGATGGCCAGACGCGGCATGTAGAACAGGCCGAGCAGTGCGCCGACCACGATGAGCGTGAGCAGGAAAGTCTTATAGAGTTGATTCTTCACAGGGAAAATATCTTCGTTACGGTTTTGGTTTCGTCAAAATCGGCTGCAAAGTTACGCATTTTTTGGCATAAAACGAAGTGAAGCACCCTATAAATTCATGTTGAGCAGGGTGTGGCATCAACTGGTTTGCGCCCGAAACCAGCCTCTGCCGCAGACGAAACCCGTTGTTTGTGCGGAATAAACTCAAAATATCACTGATATTTTCAAAAATCTCAGTGGTATTTGTAGAAATCTCAATGGTATTTGTAAAAATATCAGCGATATTTTGAGTTTATTCTGCGGTTTGCCTCGCTTCGGACGGCAGTCAGGCAGTGTTTCGGCTGCGCCCGACGCCAGTTTGCACGTCGGTGCAGGTACGGTGACGCTGTATTTTTTCTGTGCGAAGATGACGGATTATTCGGGGAAAAAGCGTATCTTTGCAACGACAGAACGAACCATCCGTTTGTCACTCACCGATATGAAACAAGAAGCAACACACACACTGCGGACGTGGACCCTGTGCCTGTTCGCCCTGCTGGCTGCGCCGACGCTGCGGGCACAGCAGGCCATTCCCGAATTGGAACAGCCCCGACTGGTGGTCGGACTGGTGATCGACCAGATGCGCTGGGACTATCTCACGCGCTTTGCCGACCGTTACGGCGACGGCGGATTCCGACGCATCATGCGCGAAGGTTACAACTGCAACCGCACGTTCATCAACTATCTGCCTGCCATCACCGCCGTGGGTCACACCTCGGTGTGGACTGGCACCGTGCCGGCCTTCCACGGCATCACCGGCAACCACATCTACAAGGACGGCCGACGCACCTACTGCACCAACGACTCGACCGTGCGCGGCGTGGGAAGCCTCGACCGACAGGGACGTCCTGACCCCCGTGCCTACGGCTCGAACGAGTCGCCGCGCAACATGAAGTGTACGACCATCGGCGACGAACTGCGCCTGGCCACCAACTTCCGTTCGAAGGTCGTGGGCGTGGCCCTCAAGGACCGTGCCTCCATCCTGCCTGCCGGTCACAGCGCGACGGCTGCCTACTGGATGGATGATAAGTCGATGAACTTCATCACCAGCACCTACTATATGCAGGAACTGCCGCAGTGGGTGAGCGACTTCAACGCGCAGCAGCTGGGTGAGAAGTACATGAAGAACCTCAGCAAAGGACACTGGCCGCTGCTCTACGACGAAGCCAGCTACGTGCAGAGTGCCCCCAAGAACCAGCGATGGGAGGATCGGCTGGACGGAAGTCTGAAGCAAAGCCCCTGGGGCATGACGATTACCTTCGACATGGCCCGCGCCGCCGTCGAGGGTGAAGGGCTGGGCCACAACCCCGCCGGTGTGCCCGACATGCTGTGCGTCAGCATCTCATCGACCGACATGATTGGCCACCAACTCTCGCCCAACTCCATCTGGATGGAGGATCTCTACCTGCGGCTCGACCGCGATCTGGAGACGTTCTTCAACTTCCTCGACGAACGTGTGGGCCGTGGACAGTGGCTCTTCTTCCTCACCGCCGACCACGCTGGATTCCACAACACGGAATTCATGCACGAGCACCGCCTGCCTGCCGGCACATGGCCCTCGGCTACACTCGCCGACGACATCAACGAGGCGGTCTGCAAGGAGCTGTCGCTCAGCGAGAAACCCGTGGAGTGCATCCGCTCGATGCAGGTACACTTCACCGCCGCGGCGAAGCAGAGCCCCCGCTATGCCGAAATCGTCGATGCCACCTGCCGCTACCTGCGTTCGCTGCCCTTCATGGCCTATGCCTTCCCAGCCGACCAAGTGCCGACCACCGTGCCCGAGCCTGTTCGCACCATGTGCGTCAACGGCTACTGCCCAGGCCGCAGCGGCGAGGTGCAACTGGTGTTCCAGCCAGGCGTGATGGAGGACTATGCCTCGGCGCGAGAGCTGGCTAAGCCCGACCATATCCGCCTCGGCACCACCCACTCGGTGTGGAGTCCCGACGACACGCACATCCCCCTCGTGTTCATGGGCTGGGGCGTGCCTCACGGCTGGGACAACCGCCGGCACCATATTGTCGATATTGCCGCCACCGTGGCTGCCCTGCTCAACATCCAGGAGCCGAACTGCTGCACGGGCCAGGCCATCGACTTCAAATGAATGGTTTCGGGATAAATTCGGCCAAAACGAAAAAATAATTGGTGAAAAGTTTTGCAGTGTTCGCAGTTTCAGTTATTTTTGCAGAAAGAAATTTCTTAGTACAAATTTTTTAATTCTCGGAATCACATGAAAAAGTATTTTGCACTCGCAGCCCTTATGCTGCTCACCGCTGTGCCTGCCAGCGCACAGCTGAAATGGGGCGTCAAGGCCGGTCTGAACATCACGAAGCCTTCGCTCAGCATGGATGCCATCAAGACAGAGAACCAGACGGGCTTCTTCGTAGGTCCGATGGCTGAGTTTACAGTACCCATCGTCGGTGTAGGTGCCGACATCTCGCTGCTCTACAACAACAAGGGCATGACGATTCAGGAGTTGGCGACGGGCCAGGAGTACAACCAGACACTGCACTACATCGACATTCCTATCAACCTCAAGTACACACTGGGCCTGGGTTCCATCGCCGGCGTGTTCGTGACCACCGGTCCGCAGTTCTCGTTCAACATCGGCAGCAAGAAGCTTAACTTTTCCGACTACACGCTCCGTTCGTCGGAATTCAGCTGGAACGTCGGTCTCGGTGCCAAGTTGTTCAGCCACCTGCAGGTAGCCTACAACTACAACATCGCCATCGGCAAGACGGCTGAACTGGATGTACTGGGCATCGGTGGCGACATCATCAAGAAGAAACTGAAGAACAACACCCACCAGATCTCGCTGGCTTACATGTTCTGATGCGCTACGCGGACGTCATACTCCCCGTACCCTTCGAAACCTTCACCTACGCTGTTCCTCCCCAGATGGAGGAGCACGTGGGTGAAGGTTTCCGAGTTTTGGTCGAGCTCGGCAAGACGAAACACTATGTCGGGGTGGTGCTCCGTGTGCATACCACCCCGCCACAGGGCGTCAGCCTCGTAAAGCCTGTGCTCGAAGTGCTCGACGACGAGCGCAGCGTGACGCCCCAGCAACTGCGCTTCTGGCAGTGGATTGCCGCCTACTACCTCTCGCCCCTCGGCGATGTGTATAAGGCCGCCATGCCAGGGAGCATGAAGAAGGAAACCAAGCTGGCTAAACGGCAAAGGCAGACGAAAAACGGTAAAATCCAGTCCTCCTATGCGGCAACGGGGTTGTCGCAGTTCTCCCCTGCTCAGCAGCAGGCCTACGATGAAATCCTCTCGTCGTGGAGAGAAACCGACGTCACCCTCCTCCACGGCGTCACCTCGTCGGGCAAGACCGAAATCTACATCCACCTCATCCGCGAGATGCTGGCGCAGGGTCGGCAAGTGCTGTACCTGCTGCCCGAAATTGCACTCACCACACAGATCACCGAGCGTCTGCACCGTGTGTTCGGCGACGCCATGATGGTCTATCACTCCAAGTTCACCGACCGGCAACGCGAGGAGGTGTATAGGAATCTTCTCTCTACAAGCAAGGCCTTTCTGATCCTCGGTGTCCGCTCGTCAGTATTCCTCCCTTTCAACAATTTGGGTTTGGTCATCGTCGATGAGGAGCACGAAACCAGCTACAAGCAACAGGAACCGGCACCTCGCTACCACGCACGTTCGGCAGCCATCATGCTTGCACGTCAGCATGGGGCGAAGGTGTTGCTCGGCACCGCCACCCCGTCGATGGAAACGTTGCACCTCGCTCGGCAGGGACGTTATGGCTACGTGCGGCTCACTCAGCGCTTCGCCGACATGCAGCTGCCCGACATCGAAGTCGTCGATATCGCACGCCTGAAGTTTCAGAAGCGCATGAAGGGAGCGTTCTCGCAGCGCCTGATCGACGAAATCGCAGCAGCGCTGGAACGTGGGGAGCAGGTGATTCTGTTCCAGAACCGACGCGGATTCTCCTCGTTCGTACAGTGCCGTCAGTGCGGATGGGTGCCCCGCTGCGAGCACTGCGACGTCAGCCTTACCTACCACAAGCGCACGCACGCCCTCAGTTGCCACTACTGCGGAGCAACCTACGTGCTGCCCGAACGCTGCCCGCAGTGTGGCGAAGTGCTCAAGATGGTCGGCACCGGTACGGAGCGCATCGAGGAGCAGGTGCAGAAGTTCTTTCCCGAAGCCCGCATCGCCCGTATGGACCTCGACACGGCAACGACGCGCTCGACCTACGAGCAGATCATCGGCGACTTTGCCGCAGGCCAGACCGACATCCTCATCGGCACGCAGATGGTGACGAAGGGCTTGGACTTCGACCGTGTCTCGGTCGTGGGCATCCTCGATGCCGACACGATGCTCAACCAGCCCGACTTCCGTGCCTACGAACGCACGTTCCACGTGCTGATGCAGGTGGCAGGACGTGCCGGCAGAAAGGGGCGTCGGGGAAAAGTCATCCTGCAGACACGCTCGGCCGACAGCCCCGTGGTGCAGCATGTGGTGGAGAACGACTTCGACGCCATGTATGCGGAGCAGATGGAGGAGCGTACAATCTTCCACTATCCGCCGCAGAACCGCCTGATCTACATCTATCTGCGCCATCGCGACGCCGACCTTCTGAACCATGTGGCTGAGGACTATGCAGCCGCGCTTCGCAAACATTTCTCCGACCAGCTGCTGGGTCCCGACCGTCCGCCGGTGAGCCGCATCTCGTCGTTCCACATCCGGAAGATGATTCTCAAGGTGCCGCTCACAGCTTCGGTGACTCAGGTGCGCCAATGTCTGCTCGCCGTTCAGCAACAGATGATGCAGCGTCCGCTGTGTACGAACCTGAACATCTACTACGACGTCGATCCAATGTGAGGGATAAAAACAAGACTCATCCCCCCCAAGACCTACAGACCCACCCCCGATGTCGGGGGTGGGTCTGTAGGTCTTGGGGGTGGGTCTGTAGGGACTGGGTTTTAGGGGCTATGGTGAATCTGCTATTACTTACGCTTCTTGGCAGATTCGTAAACCCAGTCACCCCAGCCGTTGATGGCATCTTCTGCCACGTTATCGTAGGCATAGATGCTAATCTGCGGCGTCAATCCCTGGAAGGGAGAAGTTTTCAGCACGCTGTAGTCGAAGGCTTCAGCCGACGGATTGTAGCGAATCTGAACATACTTGCCGTCCTTGTAGTAGCGGTAGAGGTTGGGATCGATTTCATATTCGCCGGTCGTGTGGTTCAGATAGGTCATGGGCAGGCCGTCGGTGTTGGTGTATTCGGGGAGTCCTGCTGCCTTGACCTGAGCCTTGAGGTTCTCGACATCGGCTGCTGTACCGTTGTAGCAGACGCGTCCGCCCTTGCCGTAGGTGCCTGCGCTCATGGTCTGAAGGACGGCATAAGGAGCCTTGGTCGAGAGTTGCGGGGTGAAGCTCGGGAAGCCCACTTCGCGCGGCATGACGTCGAACATCACTTCATACTTCGACGTGATGGTGGCGGTCAGCTGGCCCGACGCGTAGGTGCAGGTGCCACTGTAGTCGCCAGATCCGTCTCGTCGGTCGAGGTTGCCCGTTCCGCTGATGGTGAAGATGAGCTTGTCGCCTTCGATCTTGACCACCTCGCCGGTGCAGTCGTAGCGGCTGGAGTCGAAGAAGTAGCCACCGAATAATCCCATGAACTCGGCAAATGCGGTATAGACACCTGCCTTCTCGCTGGGACGCAGCTCGACAAAGAACATGTTCAGTCCTTCGCTTTCGCCATCCCAGTCGTGGTCTTCCTTATGTGGAGCCTGAATGAGAATGCTTCCATCGTGACCGATCTCGGCAAAGAGTTCGGGCAGTTCGATGACGAAGCTTGCAACCTTGGAGTCGGGCGGCACGACCGTGATGGAGTTCTTGGCCGAGGGGGTGGTGGTGAAGTTGATGTCGCCCAGGTTTACGTCTGCCTTGGCGAGGGTGATGTCAACGGTCTTACGTCCGGCGCCGGTGGTGATGTTCAGCTGTGCAGGACCTGTATAGCTCTGGGGAGCATAGATGGTGAACGTGCCGTCGCTGTTGTTGATGATGGCAGGCCGTGTCTTGCTGCCGTAGCTGAGCTGAAGGGCACCGATGAGCGGTGTGGTGCCGTTGAGCAGACGGCCGGTAATCTTATAGACCGTATTCAGCGTGAGGTCAACCTTGCGCGTTTCGTAGGGTTCGAGAGCCTTGACGGTGATGGTGGCTCCACCCACATCGCCATAGTCCTCGGGACGGACCGTGACTTCGAAGTCCTCGCCGGCAGGGACGGCCTGACGATAGTAGCCGTACGCGTTGGTGGTCGTGACGCGCTGTCCCACGTGGACGTTTATGTTGGCGACAGCCTTCCCACTTTTATCCGTTACGACACCTTCGACGATGCCCTGTTCCGAGGGATAGTCGAGGTTCCACCACGAAAAATGCTTCACTGTGCCTTCGTAGTGGTCGCCTACGAGCTTAGCCTCGCCGTCTTCTTCCCACTTTCCGGTTGTCTCGTTGAAGCTCCAGAGCGGAATCGTGGCCGGCGTCTTGTCCTTCAGGCTTTCGGGAATGGGGAAGCTGACATTGGCGGTCTTGCCATCGGCCAGGTTCAGTTTCTGACCGCTGGTTCCCGTGAGCGAAACAGCAACCATGCCATAGCTGAGCAGTTCGGCATCGTCGCCGCCGGCACGTACGGCACGCAGGTCGCCACCAGGCATCATGTCGGCAAAGTCCTTCTCGTCGGGGCTGACGAAGGCCATCTCGACATTGACGGTTCCGCTGTAGGCAGCGCCGCCTTCGACCTTGAATCCACCTGCAGGCAGATCAACCTTCATCTTGCCTACAGCCACAGTGCCGCCGCTGGCAGCAGGAAGGGTGGTCGTCGTGGCACGTCCAGCCTCGTTCTTGCCGATGAGCGTGATGTTCCAGTTCTCAGTCTTATACGTGTCGCATGCGCGCGTCACCGACACATAGCCTTCTTTCTCGAAGCCGACGATGATGCGGTTGCCCTTCACCTGTACTTTCGACAGGGTGAACATACCGACCGAGTTCGTCTTGGCCGTTTCGCTGCCCGATGTCACAGTCACGCCGCTGAGGGCATTGCCCGTGGCATCCGTCACGATACCAGAGAGCGTGCGGCTGTTCATGCCGTCGGCCAGCGTGACAGGCACGTAGCCCGTGTTGACAGGTGCCGAACCGCTGTCGCTGTCGGAACACGCAGTGAACACACCTGCTGCAAGGGTAACTGCACCCATGAGCAGGAAGTTTTTCATTGACTTTTTCATGTTTTTACATTGTTTAGAGGTTAATAAATAGTAAGAATAAACGCATTACATCTGCAAAGATAGAGCATCGGATGCAAAGGCAGATTTCATAAATGCAGAACCTTATTTCATATTTGCAGAAACACGCATTTTCTGACATCCACAGCCTCGCAGCAGGGGTTGTTTGGGCAAATTTGAAATAAACCCCACCCCCTGGGGAGGGCTGGGGGAGGGGACTGTTTCATTTGTTGTACTATAATATATATCGTGGCAAAAAGACGAGGGCCAGGGACGATGCACTGAAATAAAACTTTTTTCCCTCTGCACTTTGCAGATTAAGATATTTGTTGTACTTTTGCGGTATGAAACATCTATTATATATGTTTCTTTTGTGGGCTGTCGCCGTGGTACAGGTGCAGGCGCAGACCCACACGATTGAGGCACGGGTGGTCAACGCAAAGACGGGTGTCCCAGTCGGCTATGCCAACGTCTATGCCACCAGCGGACAGGGTACCATCACCAATGCTGACGGCGATTTCCGACTGACGGTGACCGACACGGCACATGTGCGCATCTCGTTCGTCGGCTACGAAACGGTCTATCTGCCAGTGCGTGTCCTCGGACCGGTCGTGCGACTGCGGGAAGCCATCTACGATATCGCCGCCGTGACCATTCTGCCTTCGGGCGACAGGTTGGCTACACGCGTGGTCAAGAAGGCTTTGAAGGAATTCCGACGGTCGCGCAAGGAGCGGGGCAACTACTTCTATCGTCAGGTCACACAGACCGACAGCGTCTGCAACGAATACATCGAAGCCTTTTTCTGGGGACGCACCTCCTTCTGCTTCCCCACGGCTCAGTTGCTTGAAGGACGCTATGCCGGCCTGCCCAGCGACTCGATTATCCGCTATCAGTACGTCACCAACTTCTTCACCCTCTCCCAGCTCGCCATCGTCACCCCTGACATCCAAGCCGGCATCCATGGCATCATCCAGCCGCTACGCGAGAATTTCCTGCGGTACTACAAAGTGACGTACAACACCCTGCGCAGCTCTTCGCCTTCCACCCCCGACTGCTATGTTCTCTATTTCGACCCGCTCCCCATCGTCTCCAGCCCTATCCTCCAGGCTGTCGTCTATGTCGATATGAAGACGCTCGGCGTGTTGCGCTGTGAGGGCAACCTGCTGGGGCTCACCATGCAGGACATCGTCACGGGCGAGGAACACGACTTCGTCGCCCATCTCAATTTCAGTTTCCGTCGGGTAGGCGACCTCTTCGACCCCAAGACGCACGACGCCCTCAACTCGCGCGACAGCTATTCGCAGTTGTCCTCCGTGAGTGCCACCGCCACTACGACGTTCATCGGACGACCTGTACGGCTGCGCAGTGTGCTCTACAACCTCGGTCAGCAGGAACTGTCGGGCCGTGCCCAACCCGACTTCTCGCTCGAAATCGGAGCGCAGACTGACCTCAAGACGGCTATCAACCACACTGTATATAACGCCAGTTTCTGGCAGCAGAACGAATTTGTGAAGCGCACGGAACTGGAGGAGACAGTCCTGCGCATGATGGAGGGAAACCGCTTGTTCAGCAACTATCGCTAATTTTTATTCTGCCACGGAACAAAAACTGACTATTCCGCGTGTTTGCATTTTGATACCTTTCCGCGCTTTTCCGTTACAATCCTTCCATTTTTTGCTTTTCACTTTTCGCTTTTCGCTTTTTTTGTCGTACCTTTGCAGTCGCATACGCACTTTTTTATAGAAGAACTTGTAACATATGAGAGTCTTGAAGTTTGGCGGGACATCCGTAGGTTCCGCACAGAGCATTCTCAATGTCAAGAAAATCGTGGAAGCCTCGACAGACGCAGTTGTCGTGGTGGTTTCGGCCTTGGGCGGCGTGACGGACCAACTGATCCGTGCAGCCGAACTGGCGCAGAAGGGTGATGCGGCTTATCTCGATTTGTATCACGAGATGGTCGGTCGCCACCACCGGATGATTGACGCGGTGATTCCTGACACTGAGAAGCAAGTAGAGTTATTACAGGTGGTAGATGCGCTGCTCGACGAGCTGAAGAGCATCTACCAGGGTGTTTATCTGATTCGCGACCTGAGCGAGAAGACGCAGTGTGCCATCGTCAGCTACGGCGAACGTATGTCTTCACATATTGTCGCGACACTCATCGAGGGGGCTACGTGGCACAATGCCCTCGACTTCATCAAAACAGAGAAGAAGCAGGGGAAGAACCTGCTCGTGACGGGCGAGACCAACGGCTCGGTGCGTCGGCATTTCAAGGATTTTCTGAAGGAAATGCGGATGGGACGCAAACCGGTGGCGCTGGTGCCTGGTTTCATTTCGACCGACATACACACAGGCGAGGTGACGAACCTGGGGCGTGGCGGCAGCGACTACACAGCGAGCATCATTGCTGCGGCGCTCGATGCCGAGGCGCTGGAGATATGGACCGACGTGGATGGCTTCATGACGGCCGACCCGCGTGTCATCTCGGCTGCCTACACCATCGACCGTCTGTCGTATGTCGAGGCGATGGAGCTGTGCAACTTCGGTGCGAAGGTGGTCTATCCCCCCACAATCTATCCTGTCTGCATCAAGAATATACCTATATATATAAAGAATACGTTCCATCCCGAGGCTGAGGGTACGGTAATCGAGCAGGAGGCGTCGGATGGTGGACGGGCCATTAAGGGCATTTCGTCGATCAACGACACGAGTCTTATCACCGTGGCCGGACTGTCGATGGTCGGTGTGATTGGCGTGAACCGCCGCATCTTCACGGCTTTGGCCGACGAGGGCATCTCGGTGTTCATGGTCAGTCAGGCTTCGTCGGAGAACTCTACCTCGATCGGCGTGCGTAACGAAGACGCCGACCGTGCCTGCGAAGTGCTCAACGATGAGTTCCAAAAGGAAATCGAGATGGGTGCGATGTTCGAGATGAAGGTGGAGAAGAACCTCGCTACGGTGGCTGTGGTCGGTGAGAACATGAAGCACACGCCTGGCATTGCGGGTAAGCTGTTCGGAACGCTTGGCCGCAACGGTATCAGTGTGATAGCCTGTGCACAGGGTGCGAGCGAGACAAACATTTCGTTTGTGGTCGAAAGCCGCTTGCTGCGCAAGTCGCTCAACGTCATTCACGACTCCTTCTTCCTCTCGGAATACCAGGTGCTCAACCTCTTCATCTGTGGTGTGGGCACGGTGGGTAGCAGTCTGATACAGCAGATTGCCAGCCAGCGCGAACGTCTGATGAAGGAGCGCGGACTGAAGCTCAACGTGGTCGGCATCGCCAGCAGTCGCCGTGCGATGTTCAGCCGTGAGGGCCTCGACCTTGACAATTTCCGCGACGCCTTGAAGAATGCGCCCGAGAGCAATCTCCACCATCTGCGCGACGAGGTCATCGGCATGAACATCTTCAACAGCGTGTTCATCGACTGCACGGCCAGCAGCGACGTGGCAGGCCTCTACCACGACTTTTTCGAACATAGCATCTCGGTGGTCGCTGCCAACAAGGTGGCTGCGTCGAGCGACTATGAGAACTATGCTCGACTCAAGGGCACGGCGCGGAAGCGTGGCGTGAAGTTCCTCTTCGAAACCAACGTCGGTGCGGGTCTGCCCATCATCAACACTATCAACGACCTGATCAATTCGGGCGACAGGATTCTGAAACTCGAAGCCGTGCTCAGCGGGACGCTCAACTTCATCTTCAACACCCTCTCGGCGCAGACGCCGCTGTCTGAGACTGTCCGCCGTGCCAAGGAAGAAGGCTACAGCGAACCCGACCCGCGCATCGACTTGAGTGGTACGGACGTCATCCGCAAACTGGTCATCCTGAGTCGCGAAGCCGGCTACCGCCTGAACCAAAGCGATGTGGAGAAACATCTGTTCATCCCCGACAACCTTTTCAAAGGAAGCATTGACGAGTTTTGGGCACAGCTGCCCACGCTCGATGCCGACTTCGAGCAGCGTCGCAGCAAACTGGAAGCCCAGGGGAAGCGCTGGCGCTTCGTTGCCTCGCTCGACGACGGACATGCCAAGGTCGAACTCAAGGCGGTCGATAAGTCGCACCCCTTCTACAACTTGGAAGGTTCCAACAACATCATTCTCATCACCACTGAGCGCTACCACGACTACCCGATGCAGATTCAGGGCTACGGTGCCGGTGCCAGCGTCACCGCTGCTGGTGTGTTTGCGGACATTATGAGCATAGCGAATATATGAAGCACATCATCATCCTTGGCGACGGCATGGCCGACCATCCTGTCGAGCGGCTGGGTGGGAAGACTCTGTTGCAGGTGGCCGACAAACCCTGCATGGACTGGCTGGCGCTGCACGGACGCTGCGGTATGCTTTCGACCGTTCCCGAAGGCTTTCCGCCAGGTAGCGAAGTGGCGAACACCAGTATCCTCGGCTACGATCTCAGCCGCGTGTATGAAGGTCGTGGACCCCTCGAAGCGGCATCCATTGGCTACGACCTGCAGCCCGACGAGATGGCCATCCGCTGCAACCTCATCACGCTCGGCGAAGGACGCATCATCACTCACAACGGTGGTAACCTGCAGACAACGGATGCGGCTGTCCTCATCGATTTTCTCAACGAACGACTGGGCAGCGACCGTGTGAAGTTCGTTTGCGGCATACAATATAGGCACCTCTTGGTCATCAAAGGCGGTAACAAACATATTATCTGCAATCCGCCGCACGACCACCCGAACGAAGCTTGGCGTCCCTTGCTGGTCAAGAGCGAGGAGGGCTGGGAAGACCGTGCCGACGGCCTGCACACGATGACTGGCCAGCAGACGGCCGACCTGCTCAACGACCTCATCCTGCGTTCGCAGGAAATCCTGTCGCAGCATCCTTATAATCAGCTGAAAGTGGCAGCTGGCGAACGTCCTGCCAACAGCATCTGGCCTTGGAGTGGCGGTTATCGTCCGTCGATGCAGACCCTCGCCGAACGCTTTCCACAGGTGAAGTGTGGTGCTGTCATCTCGGCGGTCGATCTCATCCAGGGAATCGGTTCGTATGCCGGACTGCGCATCATCAAGGTGCCTGGAGCCACAGGTCTGGCCGACACCAACTACGAGGGCAAGGCACAGGCTGCCATCGACGCCCTGCGCACCGACGACTTCGTCTTTGTGCATGTCGAAGCCACCGACGAGGCAGGACACGACGGCGATCTTGACCTCAAGCTCCGTGCCATCAACTATCTCGACCAGCGGCTCATCCGTCCTATTCTCGCCGCCATCGAGCAGATGCAGGAGCCAGTCTGTGTGGCTGTGCTGCCCGACCATCCCACACCCGTCGAACTGCGCATCCATGTCAATGAGCCCGTGCCCTTTGTCGTTTGGCACCATGGCATCGAGCCCGACGCCACCGAGCGCTACAACGAGGTGGACTGTACTTATGGCGCATACGGATTACTGGAAAAAGACGAATTCATCAAAACCTTCATGACGATATGAACTATTACAGCACAAACGGAAAAGCTCCGATTGCCACGCTCGAGAAGGCCGTGGTGAAAGGTCTGGCCGAAGACCGCGGACTCTACATGCCGGAACACATCAAGCAGTTGCCGCAGGAGTTCTTCGACCACATTCAGGACATGACATTTCAGGAGGTCGCCTTCGAGGTGGCCAGTGCCTTCTTCGGCGACGACATTCTCGCAGCCGACCTTCGGCGCATTGTCGATGATACATTGCAGTTCGACTGCCCCATCGTCCCAGTGAAGGACAATATCTACGCCCTTGAACTCTTTCATGGTCCCACGCTCGCCTTCAAGGACGTCGGTGCACGCTTTATGGCACGCCTGTTGCAGTACTACGTGAAGCGTAAAGCGACCACTTCAGGTTCAGTCAACGTTCTCGTTGCTACCTCTGGCGACACAGGTTCGGCCGTAGCTAACGGCTTTCTCGGCGTCGAAGGCATCCATGTCTATGTGCTCTACCCGAAGGGAAAGGTCAGTCCGATTCAGGAGTGCCAGTTCACCACGCTGGGTCAGAACATCACCGCCATCGAGGTTGACGGCGTGTTCGACGACTGTCAGCGGCTGGTCAAGTCCGCTTTCATGGACGAAGAACTGAACCGCCACCTGCGTCTCACCTCGGCCAACAGCATCAACGTCGCCCGTTTCCTGCCCCAAGCCTTCTACTACTTCTGGGCGTATGCACAGCTGAAACGTAGAGCGACCGCATCGCTGGATGAGAAGGGAGAAGTTACCATCTGCGTTCCCTCTGGCAACTTCGGCAACATCTGCGCTGGTCTGTTTGCCAAACGGATGGGCCTGCCTGTCAGCCACTTCATCGCTGCCAACAACGCCAACAGCGTGTTCTACGAATACCTGCAGACGGGTCAGTACCAGCCACGGCCATCGGTTCAGACCATCGCCAACGCCATGGACGTGGGCGACCCCTCCAACTTTGCCCGCATCTATGACCTCTACGGCAAGAGTCACGACGCCATCGCAGCCGACATCAGCGGTACCACCTACTCCGATGCCGAGATTGCCGAAACTATTCGTCAGACCTATGCCGAGACTGGCTACCTCTGCGATCCCCACGGTGCCTGCGGCCTGCGTGCACTCGAATCACAGCTGCAGCCCGGCCACGTCGGCATCTTCCTCGAAACAGCACACCCTGCCAAGTTCCGCGACACCGTCGAGCCCATCATCGGCACGACCATCGACATTCCTGCCCGCCTTGCCGCGTTCATGCAGGGCGCGAAGCAGAGTGTGCCCATGAGCAAGGACTTTGCCGACTTTAAGGAGTATCTTAAATTAAAAATTGAAAAGTAAAGGTCAAATACTCAAAAAGTGAAAGGCTCAAAGAAACAACAGCGTAAAGCATTAGTCAACGTGTGGCTGCTCAGCGTACTGCTTGTCGTCGCATCCACCCTGCTCATCGTCTATTTCATGCCCCGCACCGACGCCTGGGGCTACGAATACCGCATTGGGCAGCCGTGGCGTTATGGCACGCTCTATGCCACGCAGAAGTTCAACATCCAGATGAGCGACTCGGCCATCAGTGCCCAGCACGACAGCCTTCGCCGCCATTTCCAACCCTACTTCATGATGGGCCCGACCGTGCAACCCGCCATGCGTTCACGGCTCCTGTCCATGCAAATCACCCTACCCGATGGTCGTACAGTCCAGGCACAGCGCGACCGCACCCTGCGTCCGCTTCTCCTTCAGGCAGCCAGTCTGCTCGACAGCATCTATCAGCACGGCATCATGGATGCCAACATCCTCGACAGCCTGACCGATGCCGGCGTCCAGAACGTGCGAGTCGTCATCGACAACGTCGCCAAGAGCACTCCCCTTGCCGACATCTACACCCGTCAGCGTGCCTACCGCTACATCACAGAGAAACTGAAAACACACGCTTCCGACGAAGCCTCGTTTGTAACACGGCTCAACCTCAACACCGTGCTCGAGGAAAACCTCAGCTACGAAGCATCGAAGAGCGAGGAAGAGATGCACACCCTGCTCTCGGGACTCTCCACCGGCATCGGCTTCGTCATGGCCAACGAGCGCATCGTCGATCGCGGCGAAATCGTCACCTCCGAAACCTACCTCAAGCTCCGCTCCTACGAGCGGCTGATGCGTGAGCAGAACGCCGTCAACGAACGCCGTCCCTACATCATAGCCGGACAAGTCGTCATGGTGCTCCTCATCCTCAGCGTCCTCATGTCCTACCTCCACCTCTTCCGCCGCGACTATCTCGAGGACCAGCGCTCCGCCGTCCTCCTTTACGCCCTGCTCACACTCTTCTGCGTGGTTGGCAGCTGGATGGTGTCCCACCACTTCTTCCACATCTTTGCCCTGCCCGTGTGCATGTTGCCCGTCATCGTCCGCGTGTTCCTCGACTCGCGCACCGCCTACATGTTCCACACC
This sequence comes from uncultured Prevotellaceae bacterium, assembly GCA_900319385.1. Lineage (GTDB taxonomy): Bacteria > Bacteroidota > Bacteroidia > Bacteroidales > Bacteroidaceae > UBA3839. Next base: position 33,197 of record ONOG01000015.1, read on the forward strand.
GCCACCGTCATCCTCATCTCCCTCGTGCTCAACTACCCCTACGAGTTCATCATCCTGCAAGTCGTCGCCGGCATCATCGCCATCCAGAACCTGCGCGAGCTCAACCAGCGCAGCCAGATCATCCATACCGCCGCCGTCATCACCCTCACCTACATCGTCTTCTACACCGCCTACCAGCTCACCCTCGGTGTTCAGCTCACCGACATCGACCGCAGCGCCCTCACCTACTTCCTCATCAACGGCATCCTCATCCTCTTTACCTACCCCCTGCTCTGGATCATTGAGCGCGGCCTCGGCTTTGTGTCCGACGTCACCCTCGTCGAACTCACCAACATCAACAACCCCCTGCTCCGTCAGCTCACCGAAGTGGCGCCAGGCACCTTCCAGCACTCCATGCAAGTGGCCAACCTCGCCGCCGACGTTGCCAAACGTCTCCATGCCAAGGTGCAGCTCGTCCGCACCGGAGCCCTCTACCACGACATCGGCAAGATGGAGCGTCCCGTCTTCTTCACCGAAAACCAGTCCGGAGCCAATCCCCACAACCACCTGCCTGCACAGAAGTCGGCCGAGGTCATCATCCGTCACGTCACCTACGGCCTCCAGCTCGCCGCCCAGCACAACCTGCCGCAGGCCGTCCGCCGCTTCATCTCCACCCACCACGGCACAGGCCTCGTCCGCTACTTCTACGTCACCGAGTGCAACGCCCATCCCGACGCCGAGATCGACCGCGGACCCTTCACCTATCCAGGACCTAACCCCGCCACGCTCGAAGAAGCCATCCTCATGATGTGCGACGGAGTCGAAGCCGCCTCGCGTTCGTTGCCCGAATACACCGAAGAGAGTATCGACCAGCTCGTTGATCGCATCATCGACCAGCAAGTCACCGACGGCTTCTTCACCGAGAGCGACATCACCTTCCGCGACATCGCGCAGGCCAAGACCGTGCTCAAGGAGCGGCTGCGCAGCATCTACCACACCCGCATCGTGTATCCTACACTCCAGAACGAAGAGGAGAAAGACGAAAAGACAGACGAATGACAATTAAAAATTAAAAATCGAAAATTGAGAATTGAAAAATCAAAAATCAAAATTCAAATACTCCTATTCCTAATCGGCCTGACAGGGGTTTGCTCGGCGAGAGCACAAGCAAGCTACAGTGCAACTCTACGTCCCATTCCGCAAATAGCCAAACTGCCTGTGCTCAGTGTCCACCGTCTGTTTCAAGACAGCGAAGGCTATCTCTGGTACGGAACCGTCGATGGACTTTGTCGCGACGATGGCTACGAAATCAAGTTGCTGCGCAACGATTTTCTGCATCCCCAGCCCCTAAGCAGCAATCTCATCCTCACGATCGCTGAGGACAGCCTCCACCGCATTCTTTTCGGCACCCCCAGCGGCGCGTTTCTCTATAGCAAGACCGACCGTCAGGTGCGCCCCTACTGTCCAGAGACACTGCTCAACCAGCAAGTACAGGAGATATTCTGTGCATCCGATGGCACAGTGCACCTCTCGACAGCTCATCAAACCTACGCCATCAGTACAGACGCACGTCCTGTGAAGACTGCTGACGACGTCTCCTCACGCTTCTTCCAAACATCCGACGGCACCCTCCTGTCAGGTTTCAATCAGCGAGGACTTTGTCGCTACGACCCGCAGAAACATAGCTGGAATCCGATTGACACCCTTGCAGCCCACCTTCCCGTGAGCGACATGGAGCAGGTAGGGCACTACCTGTGGCTCACCAGCCGTGACAGGGGAATCGTCAGGATGGACCTTCGGGCACAGTCCGTGGCCGAACGCTACATGGTGCAGCCACCAGTCAAGAACGCCCTCGGGCAGCCCGTGTTCCACTATTTCTACCTGCGTGCTCAGCAGGATGGGAAGCGGCTTTGGGTGACGTCGAACGACGACCTGCACGCCTTCGACATCGATTCATCAGGGTCTTTGCACCCCGTTGACCTTAGCCGTCAGTTGCAAGGCTACACACCAGGGCTGAAGATGCTGAACGAGGTGATTCGCACCCGCGACGGCAGCATCTGGGTGGCAGGCTACGACCGCGAGAGCTTCGTCATCGACTTCGAGACCTTCAATCGTGAGCGCTACGACGTGCCGCCTCTCGCCCAGCGTTTCTCGCGGTCGATACTGCTCATCACCCTCTGTCGCGACGAAGGCAACCGCTACTGGATTTCGCAAGAACGGGTAGGGCTGTGTCTGTACGACACCGGCACAGGCCAGCTGACGACATTTGCCGACTGTCCCACCACCCGCCACGCTCGGCTCGAATTTGTCCACGAACTGATCCCCTCTGCTCAGCCGCACCTGGTTTGGACCGTCACAGCGTCGGACTACGTCTTCGGAGTGCGAAGCGACGGCATGCAGATGCAGCTCGTCCACACACTCCAGTTGCCAGACGGTCAGCACGCCAAGACCCTCTTCGAAGACCGCGACGGCAGCCTGTGGATTGGAACCTACGACGGCATTTTCCGCTACACCCCCTCCGACCGCACCCTCCACCCCGTGTCACCCAACGCCGGCCACACAACCAGTTTCACCCAGACCCCCGATGGCACACTCTATGCCACCATCACCGGCACTGGCATAGCCGTTCTGACCCATGGAAAAAAACAGAAAACAATACCCCTCCAGGCCGACCTGCTCTGCATCGCATCTACCCCCGACGGTACACTCTGGATAGGCACCGGCGCAGGACAAGTGCTGAAAGTGAAACCCGGGAAATGGCACGTCGAACCCCTCCAAATCGCAGCCCTCAACGGCGATATGATTGAAAAGATCGTCCCCGACAACGACGGTCACCTCTGGATACTCACCAACCAGCGGCTCATCGAGTACGACCTCGCCAACGACGTCTGTCACCTCGTCAGTGCTGGTTCCGCACCCCAGACGCTGCGCCGCTTCATGCCCCGCGCCATCAGCCTCCACCAGCCCACAGGCGACATCCTGGTCGGCGGATTCGGCGGAATGCTCGTCTGCCGACCCTCCAGCCAGCTCGAAGGCACGCCACATCCCGTCCACGTCAGCCTCACCGACGTGCGCATCGGCGACGGCCAACCACCCGTACGAGGCGACGGCATCCATCAGCCCCTCACCTTGCCCAGCGACGCCCAGAACATCGAGTTCCATTTCTCTGCCCTCGACCACCTGCACGCATCGACCCAGCGCTACGCCTATCGCCTGGACGACGGAACGTGGAACCAGCTGGCTGTTGGGCAAAACTCCTTCCACCTGCAACGCCTTACAGCAGGCAGACACAGCCTACAGCTGCGCACGACCGACCGGCAAGGACGCTGGAGCTCCGACATCGCCACCTATCAGATCCTGCGAACCCCACATTGGTACGAGACCACACTGGCCTACGCACTCTACGTCCTGGCAGCCCTGCTGCTCATCATCCTTCTCGTTCGCTACTTCATGCTCCGCACCCGTCGCGAGGAAGAACGCATCTGGAGCGACAGCGCCGAACTCGTAGCCATGCACCAGTACGTCACCGAACGCCCGAAGCGTGAAACGACCGCTTCGCAGGGCGTGAAGGGTGAAGTAGCTACTGGTGAAAACGCTTCGCCCTCCACGCTTCACCCTTCACCCTACGCCACCATCGACCAGATGCTGCTCGACCGCGCACGCTCCATCACTCTTCAGCACCTCGGCGACGCCGACTTCGGTGTCGAAACCCTGGCGCAGCACATGAACATGTCGCGGTCCACCCTCGTACGCAAACTCAAGAGCATCACCGGCCAGACCCCGCTTCAGTTCATCCGCGACGTCAAGATGGACGAGGCCCGTCGCCTGTTGCAAAGTCGCAGCGCCACCGTGGCCGACGTCGCCCAGCGGCTCGGCTACAGCGACCGCGAACACTTCTCGCGCATCTTCCGCGAAGTCACAGGACAACTGCCCAGCGAATGGCAGAAGCAGCAGGGACAGTAGCCTACATCCACCGCCGCCTCTGACCTCACCTACGTCGTGCCTTGCAGCCAGCAGACCCTCTGCCGGCTGCATTATTTGTTTTGAAGGGTGGATTCCTGGTCGGTTGTGGCTGGGGCGTTTGTCGCAAATCGGGGGGACAAAACGTTCAAACTGCTTTGTGTCGGTTTTTTGACGCAAAAATGAACGATTTTTCTTTCCGTCATGTCTGTTTTCTCTGTAAATTTGCAACAATTTTCAACCTAACTGTATTTTCGATATGATGAAGACAAAGCCGATGTATTTGCTGGCACTGGTGGCGCTGTGGCTCCTGCCTGCCGGACGTGTATGGGCCGATGCCGAAACGGGTAGGGGCTCGGTGGTAAGAGAAACGGTGGAGGCACAGGTGCCGTTCACCTACAAGTCGGAGTCGCGGACGCTCGACGTGGCGCTGCGCTATGTGCTGGTGGCGGAGCAGTATCCCAACACGCTCTACGACCACACGACGCTGCAGATTCCGTTTGCGGAGCTGTCGGAGGCGCTGGGCGTGAAGGTGACGACGGGCAATATGGTCGACATGACTTACCTGCCCCTCGCCGATGGGACGTATGGTCACAACAACGACAACTGGTACGACGCGCAGGGTTTCCGTTCGTCGTGGACGGGTGAGAGCCGTTGGTTCATCCAGCCCATCACGACCGATGCGCAGAACTACACGCTGTGGACGGGACAGGCAGGTGTGTATAACGCTACCTACCAGTCGAAGGTGGGCGACACGTACCACTCGACGTTCTACGTGGTGAGTGGCACGAAGGCTGTCGAACTTGACCTCACGCTGCGGGTGGTGAGTGGCGAAGGCGATGTGCCCGAGTGGGTGCACCGTCATCAGATTGAGTCGCTGTCGAATATTCGCGACCTGGGCGGATGGACCACGGAGCGCGGCGAACAGGTGCTGTACGGCAAGTTGTTCCGAGGTTCGGAGCTGAACGGCGAGAAGTATAACGCATCGGCTGCGGCGCGTGAGCAGCTGCGCGACGAACTGGGCATACGTGCCGAGCTCGACCTGCGCACGCACCAACAGGCGCAGAGCATCAAGCAGTCGCCCCTGGGTGCAGATGTAGATTACCTGCGCGTGGTGAACGAACCGTTCTATCTCGACGGCGTTCGCACGGCGTGGGTGAACTATCAGCACGACTTTGATTTTATCCTTCGCAACCTGCGCGAGGGTCGCCCCGTCTATTTCCACTGCATCTGGGGCGCCGACCGCACCGGTACGCTGGCCCTCATGCTCGAGGGACTGCTGGGACTGTCGGAGGAGGATCTATACACCGATTATGAACTGACGGCGCTGACCTTCCCCGAAGGCGAGACGCGCACGAAGGCAAAGGTCGAACCCGTGGTCACGTATGTGAAGACGTTCGACGGTTCGACGTTGCAGCAGCAGTTCATCAACTACTGGCATCAGCATGCCCATGTGCCGCTGGCCGACCTCAACGAGTTCTGTCAACTCATGCTCGGCAGCTCGACCGACTACACGGAGGGTCTGGCTGAACCGCTCGACAACCTGGCTTACGATGCCAACCGTGTGGAGGCCAGCTTCACGCATTCGACGACCGACCTCTACAGCGTGAACGACGGAATCCTCGGCTTCGGCGAATTGCCTGAGCGCAAGCATTGGAACACCTGGGACCCCGTGCGCCCTGCCAGCCAGTGGCTGAGCTACGGCTGGAGTTCGCCGCAGACCGTCGAACGGGTGCGTGTGGCATGGTGGAGCGACAACGACGTGGCGGGCGACAATGTGCTCGTGCCTGCCTCGTGGGTCGTGGAGTACTGGGACGAGGCGGCGGCAGCGTGGAAGGCTGTCGAGCTCTTGGAAGGCGAGGCCTATACGCAGAGCCGCACCGCTGTGAGCAGCATTCGCATCCAACCCGTCACGACCACACGCTTGAGAATCGTGATGCAGTGTCAGCGCGGCGCATCGACCTACTCTGCCGTCGGCATCACCGAATGGGAGGTGCTGGGTCATCGCAGTGCGGAACCCCTCGTGCTGGGCGACTATCCGATTCAGAATGTCGATTTCTCGCACGTCAGCCTCGACGACCCCTTCTGGCGTCCGCGCATGGAACAGAACCAGACGGTGACGATTCCGGTGGCACTCGACCAGTGTGAGAAGTCCAACCGTATGCTGAATTTCGAGAAAGCCGCCGCCATCCTGCGCGGAGAGAACATCGGATATTTCGACACGGAGTGCACCTTCGACGACACCGACATCTATAAAATCCTCGAAGGGATGGCCTACTCGATTCAGACTCACTATTCGAAGGAGCTCGACGACCGCATGGACGAACTCATCGCCCTGGTCGGCTCGGCTCAGGAGCCCGACGGCTATCTCTACACGCCGCGCACGGCTGGCAACCCTGCCGGCATGCACGCTTGGGTGGGGCAGAACCGCTGGGAGAAGGATCCGGACCTGAGCCACGAGCTCTACAACGCCGGCCATCTGTACGAGGCGGCGTATGCCCACTATATCTCGACGGGCAAGACCACGCTGCTCGACATCGCGACGAAGAATGCCGACCTGCTTGTCCATGATTTCCTCGAGGGCGGCCTCACCTACGAGCCTGGTCACCAGATTGTGGAGATGGGACTGGTGAAGCTTTACCGTGCGACGGGCAAGGAGGACTACATGCGGCTGGCGAAGTATTTCCTCGACCTGCGCGGTGCCCGTGGCGTGATGCGTCAAGGGTATAGCCAGACACACAAGCCCGTCGTGATGCAGGACGAAGCCGTGGGCCACGCCGTGCGTGCTGCCTATATGTACGCCGGCATGGCCGATGTGGCTGCCATCACCGGCGATGCCGACTACCTCGCTGCCATCGACCGCATCTGGGACAATGTCGCTCAGAAGAAATACTACATCACGGGCGGCATCGGTGCGCGCCACAACGGCGAGGCGTTTGGCAGCAACTACGAGCTGCCCAACCAGGAGGCCTACTGCGAAACCTGTGCCGCCATTGCCAACGTATATTGGAACTGGCGTATGTTCCTCCTGCATGGCGAGTCCAAATACTACGACGTGCTGGAGCGCACGCTCTACAACGGTGTCGTCTCTGGCATCAACCTGCAGGGCGACCGCTTCTTCTATCCGAACCCGCTGGCGAGCGACGGGACCTACGAGCGCAGTGCATGGTTCGGCTGTGCCTGCTGTCCGAGCAACCTGTGCCGCTTCATCGCATCGGTGCCTGGCTATATGTATGCCCACCGCGACGACAAGGTCTATGTCAACCTCTATGCTCAGGGCACGGCCGACATCGACCTCGGCGAGCAGGGCAAGCTGGGACTGCGTCAGACGACCGGCTATCCGTGGAACGGAGACATCCAGTTGACGGTGAACACCGAGCAGCTGACCGATAAGCACCTTGCCCTCATGCTGCGTCTGCCTGGATGGGCACAGGGACAGCCCGTGCCCAGCGACCTCTACCGCTATGTCGATGGCGAAACGGCACCCGTCGTGGTCAGTGTCAACGGCACGGCAGTGGACTACACGCTGCAGGACGGCTACATGACCCTCGACCGCGAATGGCAGCAGGGCGACGTCGTCAGCTTCAGTCTGCCCATGCCCGTTCGCCATGTGCTGGCCAACGACGCTGTCGCTGCCGATGCCGGATTGGTGGCTGTGGAGCGTGGTCCCATTGTCTATTGCATGGAACAGGCCGACAACACGCAGCGTTTCGACGCCCTGATCTGCAACGACGAGGCCACGGCCAGCGTTGCCGACGCCTCCATCCTCGGCTATCACTTCCAGGGCATCACGCTCGACGCTCAGGTGAAGCGTGGCAGCGAGACGGCTGCGGCTCCCATCACCCTCATCCCGTATTACGCTTGGAACAACCGCGGACGCGGCACGATGAAGGTTTGGATGCCCCGCACTGCCGCTGCGGCGAAGTTTGAGGCTTGGCCCGTGGTGGTCAACTTGTCCGACGTCGATGTGCTCAAGACGCAGGATTTGACCATCGAGACCGAACCACTCAACGACGGCTGGGCCACCCATACGGTGACGGGTCTCACGTCCGACATCGACGTGCCCACGACGCTCGGCCTTCCCATCACGAGTTTTTCGCTCGATATGATGTATGCACCCGTCAGCGACACGTCGCTCAGCCGCACCAAGGGTGCCAGCGATGCCAAGGGTTTCTGGTTCGAGAACGCTGACGGTCAGCCTGGTCCGCTCTACAACCAGCCTTCGTGGAACGAGCCCACGGCCCGCATCTTTGTCAACGTCGAGGGCTTCTACCACACGGATAAGAGCCTCTCGCTCGGCTTTGGCCAGCGTCCCCTCTCCTGTCAGTCGGGCACATACGTGGCACCCATCTACATGCTCTCGCCAGCCGACAACGACGGACGCCACCGTGCCGTCGTCTATAACCTGCGCTTTCATCTGGCTGGCGACGTCCCCGACGGCATCGAAGAGCTACAAGGTACAAAGTACGAAGCACAAAGTGGCGACGGCCAACTGACCATCTACGACCTGACAGGTCGCCGTCTGTCACAGCTCCAGACGGGGTTGAACCTCGTTCGTCGTGCAGACGGAAGCGTGACAAAGGTGATGGTGACCTTGGAAAATTAAGAATTAAGAATTAAAAATTAAAAATTAGCCTGCCGGCTGGCGTACTTCTCTTCTGTTGAGTTGGAAGGATAGTATGCTGTCATGGAAAATTAAGAATTAAAAATTAATAATTAAAAATTAGCCTGCCGGCTGGCGTACTTCTCTTCTGTTGAGTTGGAAGGATAGTATGCTGTCCGGCAGGCTAATTTTTAATTTTTAATTTTTAATTTTTAATTATATATCGTACCTTTGCACCATGAAAGTATTGTTGGTGAACACTTCGGAGCGCGTTGGCGGAGCAGCCATCGCCGCCAACCGTCTGATGGAAGCACTGAAGAAGCATGGTGTGACGGTGCAGATGCTGGTGCGCGACCGCCAGTCGCAGCAGCTGACGGTGTCGGCCATTCCCACGTCGTTGCTCCTGCCGCTGAAGTTCCTGTGGGAACGGCTGCTCATCTTCCTCAGCAACGGATGGAAGCGCAGCACGCTCTGGAGCGTCGATATCGCCAACACAGGGACCGACATCACGCAAATGCCTGAGTTTCAGCGTGCCGACGTGGTTCACCTGCACTGGGTCAACCAGTCGTTTCTTTCGCTCTCCGACATGGAGAAAATCCTGCGTTCGGGCAAGCGCATCGTCGTCACGATGCACGATATGTGGTACTTCACCGGCATTTGCCACTACGCTGCCGACTGCACGAAGTACGAGTCGGCGTGTCGCGAATGTCCGTTGATGAGTCGTGTCGGCATTGACTATGCACGCCGTGTGTTCGACCGCAAGCAACTCATGTATGCGAAGCAGCCCATCACGTTTGTGGGTTGCAGCCAGTGGATCGCCGACCTGGCGCGCCGCTCGGTGCTCACCCGCGGCCAGCGCGTGGTGTCCATTCCCAATGCCATCAACACCGATGTGTTCTCGCCGAGCGACATGGCCGAGGCACGGGCCAAGCTCAATCTGCCTCAGTTCCAAAGTCTGATTCTCTTCGGTTCGCAGCGCATCACCGACGAACGTAAGGGTTTTTCGTTGCTCGTGGAGTCGTGCCGCATTCTGCGCCGCGAACATCCCGAACTCAGTTTGGGCATCGTGGTCGTGGGCGGCGCGTCGGACACGGTGCGCGATGCCGTGCCCTACGACGTCTATCCCGTCGGCTATCAGAGCAAGGAACTGGACATGGCGCTGCTCTACAACGCCGTCGATGCCTACGTCACCCCCTCGCTGCAGGACAACCTGCCCAACACGATCGTCGAGGCCCTGGCCTGCGGCACACCCTGCGTCGGCTTCCGAGTGGGCGGCATTCCCGAAATGATTGACCACGAACGCAACGGCTACGTGGCGCACTACCGCGACGCAGCCGACTTTGCCCGCGGCATCCTCTACTGCCTGTCGCCCGAACGCCACGGGCAACTCGCCGCCGAGGCTCGCCGCAAAGCCCTTGCCACCTACAGCGAAGAGCAGGTGGCCCAACGATACAGCGAAATCTATGCAGGAACGGACTGACATCAGCATCATCACTGTGACCTACAACTGCGAGGCGACGATCGAACGCACGCTGCGCAGCATCGAGAGTCAAAGCAGCACAGCTTTTGAGCATATCATCATCGACGGTGCATCGACCGACGGCACGATGCGTCTCGTCGAGGCCTACAAGGCACGCAATCCCCATCTTCACATCACGGCGCAGAGCGAACCCGACCACGGTCTGTACGATGCCATGAACAAGGGCATCCGTCGGGCACGCGGCTCGTTTATCGTCTTTCTCAATGCCGGTGACAAACTCCATTCGGACGACGTCCTGCAGCGCATCGCAGCCCACGATGCGCAGAAGGTCGGCGTGGTGTATGGCGAGACGGACTTGGTCGATGACGAAGGTCGCTTCCTCCGTCACCGCCGGCTCAGTGTGCCCGAGCGCCTGACCTCGCGTTCGTTCCTGCGCGGGATGCTCGTCTGCCACCAGTCGTTCTATGCCAACCGCCGGCTGGTGCAGCCCTACGACCTTCAGTATCGCTACAGCGCCGATGTCGATTGGTGCATACAGGTGATGAAGGCGTGCGAGGCCGAGGGGATGGAGATGGTCAACGTGCATGCCGTCCTCACCGACTATCTTAGCGAGGGCATGACCACACAGCATCAGCGTGCCTCGCTCCTCGAACGCTTCCGCGTCATGCGCCACCACTATGGGCTGTGTGCCACCCTCGGAGCGCACCTATATATAATAGGTAGGAGCCTGTTCCTGAAATGACAGACCCCACCCCCAGCCCGCCCCAGGGGGAGGAGTTCGGAGGGGAAGCTCCAAACCAATGAATGAACTTATGAGAAATAGTAACTCTACATCAGCAGAATTGAACTCCCCCTCTCTGGGAGGGGGTAGGGGGGAGGCTTTCCTCGGTCACCTCTGTATGTTCGTCGCCTGCGCCATTTGGGGGCTGATGGCTCCCCTCGGCAAGCACGCGATGACGCACGGCGTGGGCGGACTGGAGATGGTGACGTTCCGTGTGGTGGGCGGTGCAGCCTGCTTCTGGCTGGCCTCGGCCTTCGTCAAGAGCGAGAAGGTGCGCAGCAAGGACCTCCTGCTGCTGTTCTTCGCAGCCCTGCTGGGCATCGTCTTCAACCAATGCTGCTACACCATCGGGCTGAGCCTGACGTCGCCTGTCAACGCGAGCATCATGACCACGATGATGCCCATCATCACCATGGTGCTGGCGGCGCTGTTCCTCCGCGAGCCGGTCACCTCGAAGAAGGTGCTCGGCATCTTCTGCGGTGCCATCGGTGCACTGATTCTGATCACGGGCAGCACGCAGGCCTCGCAGCAGACGTCGGGCAGCAACCTGCTGGGCGACCTGCTCTGCCTGACAGCCCAACTGTCGTTTGCCGTCTATCTGACCCTGTTCAAATACCTCATCCAGCGCTACACGGTGATCACCTGTATGAAGTGGATGATCACCTATGCCGCCATCGTGATCACGCCCATCTCCTTCTCGCGCATGGCAGCCCTCGACTGGCAGGGCATCGAACCGCGCGTGTGGTGGGAGACGGCGTTCGTCGTCGTCTGCGGCACGTTCATCGCCTACATCCTCATGATGCGCGGCCAGAAGACGCTGCGTCCGACCGTCGTGTCGATGTATAACTATGTGCAACCCATCGTGGCGTGCCTGGTGAGCGTGTGGATGGGGGTCGGACTGTTTGGCTGGGGTCAGGGACTGGCCATCGTGCTGGTGTTCACCGGCGTGTGGCTCGTCACCCAGAGCAAGAGTCGCAGGGACATGAAAAAGAGGAAAGAGTAGTCGTTTAATGTTTAGTGCTTAGTGTTTAGTGTACTGTCAGACTCATTTGAACACTAAACACTAAGCACTAAACACTAAACATTCTGTATTTATGGTAGAAATTCAAGATACTTTGGTCAGCCTCGACGTGTTTCGAGAGCAATTTTGCTGCGACCTGGGTCGTTGCAAAGGGCAGTGCTGTGTCGAGGGCGACGCAGGTGCACCTGTCGATGAGGAAGAAATTGCCGACCTCGAAGAGGCGGCAGAGTTGCTGAGCGACGAACTGACGCCGGAGGCACGGCAGGTGATCGACGACGAAGGAGTGGTCGGCATCGACCGCGACGGCACCTTCGTCACCAGCGTGGTCAACGGTCGCGACTGCGTGTTTGCGGTCCGTGGCGACGACGGCACCACCCTCTGCGCCATCGACCGCGCCCATCGCGAGGGTCGCACGGCGATTGAGAAACCCCTCTCCTGCGCCCTCTATCCCATCCGCCTCTCCGACGTGGGCGGCATGACGGCACTCAACTACCACCGCTGGGACGTCTGCCGGTCGGCGTGCGAACTGGGGAAGTCGCTTCAGTTGCCCGTCTATCGTTTTCTGAAGGAGCCCCTCGTCCGAGCCTTCGGACAGAAGTGGTGGGACGAGTGCGAGCTGGTCGCCACGGAACTGAAGAAGGCCGGCTACCTCGACTGAGCGCACGCTGCATGTCCTGACACCAATAATAATCTTATAGAAAGGGAGCTTGTCCCATAGGGACAGGTAAGGTAGCCAGCCATGGAGCTGCTGACGAGAGTCAGCAGCGGGAATGGCTGGTGATGTGTCGGGCACCAACCAGCCATTTCGCAATGCCCCAGGCATTGCTCCATGGATGGCTACCCTTGCATGTCCCTACGGGACAATGCGTGATGGAGAATGCCGCTGTCATTCTTTCTTTTTCCCCTCTGGACCTTGCTCGCAGCGCGTTCTTTTCTCGCTCGCAGCGCGGTCTATATTCGCTCGCAGCGCGGCCTATACTCGCTCGCAGCGCGGCCTATACTCGACAGCTGTGCCTGTCAACCTCATCCCGTGTGCGGACCAAACTCAAAATATCATTGAAATTTGTAGAAATATCAATGGAATTTTCAAAAATATCAATGGAATTTGTAAGAATATCAATGATATTTTGAGTTTGGTTCGCACAGCGTCCGAGAATTGTGTCCGCAGCCGGTGAGTTTGCACGGAAGATGACGTGAGTTTGCACGGAACTCGATTTGAGTTTGCACGGAACTCGATTTGAGTTTGCACGGAACCGAAATTGAACGTAATGTGGGCAAAACATAAAAAAATTTCGCAGATGGTGTATATTTTTAGTATTTTTTACTAACTTTGCCCCCCGAAGAATCAGGAACTGAAATCTTTTCATTATTTATCTTTTATTTACTAACTAAATTCTTTTTCTATGTACAAAAAACTTATGCTTTTGACTGCGATGCTCGCGCTGTGCATAGCTGCGACAGCCCAGCGGAAGGCTATTGCCAATCCCTGGGTGAAGCCTGTGCCCACGGCATCGTCGCTGGTTGATGGAGGTAAGTACTACCTCTACAACGTGGCTGCACAGGGCTTCTACACCGGAGCTAACGACTGGGAGACACGAGCCAGTTTCAACGCGAAGAAAGGCTACCTCGCTGAATTTGTCAAGGCCCTCAAGTCTGACAACACTTGGGACGGCAAGTCGTACTCCATCCAGTACACCATCGAGACTGGTGGGGACAAAGGCAAGCAGGGCACTGTCAAGATCCTCGGCTACGACAACGTGTGGATCGACGAACTGCTCGACGGACCGGACGACAAGTACCTGTCTTTCACGGCTCAGACCGACGGCACCTACCGCATCGGACTCTCGCCTCTGAACACGAACTATGCCGACGAAGGCGTCTATCTGGGCCTGCGCAAGGATCAGTACAACGACACGCGCCTCTACTTCGTCGATACCGAAGTGGACGACATGACGGGCTACGAGAGCAACCTGGCCTGGCTGCTCGTGAGCGAGACCGACTTCGACAGCTATGACTATGACCTGTTGACCTATCGCATCGCCACAAAACTGCACGAAGCGCTGGAGTATGCCGAAACGGTGTTCCCATCCATGGACATCACGGAGGAGAAGACTACATTCAGCAACACCAGCAGCGACGCTACGGATCTTATAGCTGCCTTCGACCATCTGGTCAATAAAATGATGTATGCAGCCGATGCTGAGCATCCCGCCGACCTCACCACGCGCCTGATAGCCGAAGGAATGAACTTTGACTATACGGACATCGACGACGAAGAGTGGCTGGGCACGCCACCTGCTGTCCAGGCATGCCGCGGTGCCGAGTTCTTCAACACGAACTACGATGCCCACCACTACTTCCCCTCGCAGCTTGGCGAAGGCTTCTACCGCATCACCCTCGACGGCTTCTACCGTGCAGGTTATGCGAACGACGACGCTGCCGAATGGGAGAAACTGCTGAACGGAGAAGAGGCTGCACAAAACGCCATGCTCTACGCCACCACCAAGGCCGGCACCAGCACGGCTCCGCTGCCCCTCATCCACGACGGCGTGACCAGCGAGACTCTGGGCGACGACCGCGTCGAAACCGCCTACGGCTATGTGCCTAACAACATGTGGACTGCCTCGAAATATTTCGAAGAAGGCCTCTACAAGAATCCCGCATCCGTCATCGTCTATGCCGAGAACGACGAGGAATTCAACTTCGGCGTGAAGAAAGACGTGCAGCGCGACGGCGACTGGACCTTCCTCTACGGCTGGCACACGGAATACCTCGGCAACAGCAACGAGCTTGCCATGATGCTGCGCGACCAGCACCTCGCTGCCTATCCCGACTATGTGGAAATGGTTGAAAACAATACACTGGAGTACTACACACGCAGCCTCTACCAGACCTATGCCGAGGCTTACAACGCACTGAAGGAAGCCACCATCAAGGAGGAAGTGCTCGAAGCCATTCCGACCTTCGACGCACAGGCCGCACTGATGCAGGCCAATGTCGATGCCTGGGCAGCCTACTACGCCAAGTACACCGAGACGGAGGACTTCGTCACCGAACACCAGACCGACCTCATGGGCGAAGGCTTCGAACTGCTCGCCGACTACGTCTGGGACGAACAGGAGCCAGGCACCTACCCCAACGGTAGCGGACCCTTCATCCTCAACGAAGGCATACTCAGCACAGAGCAGATTACGGCTGAGATCAACTACGTCCAGAAACTGAAGGACGACGCACTGACTGGCGGCATGTACGACGGTATGGACGTCACCGACCTCATCAAGAACCCGCACTTTGCCACCACCGAAGGCTGGACCAAGGAAGGTCTGCCCGAATACCCGGTGGGCAGCGGCGACTACAAGCTCGGACAGGCATTCAGCATCCTGTTCGGCGTGTCGCAGCAGATCACGGGCCTGCAGAACGGTCTGTACGAGCTGTCGCTCAACGACCTCTTCCGTCCCGCCAACTATGGTTCGGCAGACTATGGCAACGAGCCCAAGGCCTACGTCTTCATGAACGGATTCCAGAAGAAACTCAACACCATCGAGAGTGGCGCCACTGAGGGCACCGCCGACGGACACTCGACGCTCATCGCCGGTGTGGGCTACGTGCCCAACACGGTTGACGAGGCAGCTGCATCGTT
The DNA here is from genome assembly GCA_900319385.1 of uncultured Prevotellaceae bacterium. Taxonomy (GTDB): domain Bacteria; phylum Bacteroidota; class Bacteroidia; order Bacteroidales; family Bacteroidaceae; genus UBA3839. The sequence goes on from ONOG01000015.1 coordinate 48,661, forward strand.
CCAAGCCGGCAACTACCAGCAGAAACTCTACGGACTCGTGACCGACGGTGTCATGACCCTGGGACTGCGCAACGACCTCCGCTACGAAGGATGCTGGGCTGCATGGAGCGACCTGCACCTCACTTTCCGAGCCAAGAATCCCGAAGTGCTCGCCGAAGTCATCGCCTCGACCCTGCCTGTGGCTGCCAATATGCTGACCAACAAGTGCGGAAGCGAGGAGATCGGAGCGCTCTACTTTGCCCGGACTGCTGCCGAAAACGCAGAGGGCGAGGACCGTTACGACGCCATGGTGACGCTGAAGAATGCCATGGACGCTGTGGAAGAGTGTACCGCCACCTACGTCACACTCAAGCAGGGTATTGACAACCTGCGTCAGGCGATTGCCGACAACCCGACCGCCAGCAAGGTCGATGAGGCCAACGCACTGCTCAGCGAAGTGGAATCCAACTACGAAGCAGACGAGTACAACAACGCCGAAGCCCTGGCGAAAATCGATGAAGTCGGTGCCATGGTGGTGGCAGTGAAGCTCGGCGACAGCGGCGAAGGCGACGAACAGGACTACTCCGACCTCATCGTCAATCGCACGTTCGATCCCACCAAGGGTAGCCAGGCCGCGGGCACCATCGAGGGATGGACCACCACGGCCATGAACGGCTACAAGGAATACACCGTCAGCTACAACCGCGCAGGTTTCGAACTGTATCAGAACCTCACCGGACTGCCCAAGGGACATTATAAGGTTACCGTCCACACGTACTACCGCGCCGGCTACTGGAACGAGGAGGAAGAGCGCATCAACAACGGCGAGGAGACCCACCTCACCACGCTCTACGCCCAAACCAGCGACGGAAAGGCAGAGACTCCTGTGCTCAACCTGACCGAGGGAGCTACCAGCGAAAAGTACCACGACTCCAAGTTCTACACCCTCAGTAGCGGGCTTTATGCTCCCGACGGCACGACTGGCACCGCCGCATGGTTCGCCGCAGGTGCCTACCTGAACGAACTTGAGTTCGACGTACCAGCCGACGGAAAGGTACGCATCGGCCTGTCGAAGACAGATACATTTGCCAACGACTACGAGGTGGTGGGCGAGTGGAACCTCTACTACTACGGTGACCACGAGGAGGATGTACACGAGGACTACACCAGCCTCATCGTCAACCCGACCTTCGCCCCCACCAAGGGTAGCAAGGACACGGGCACCATCGAGGGATGGACCACGACGGCCATGAACGGATACAAGGAATACACCGTCAGCTATAACCGCTCCGGATTCCATCTGTACCAAGACCTGACGGGTCTGCCCTACGGCAACTACGAAGTGACGGTGCACACCTACTATCGCGCCGGCTACTGGAACGAGGAGGAAGAGCGCATCAACAAAGGCGAGGAGACGCACCTCACCACGCTCTACACCGAGACGTCGGCAGGACGCACGGAGAAGCCTGTGCTCAACCTGACCGAAGGTGCAACGAGCGAGAAGTACCACGACTCGAAGTTCTATACGCTCTCGAACGGACTCTTCGCTCCCGACGGCACGACCGGCACCGCCGCATGGTTCGCAGCCGATCAGTACCTCAACTCGCTCTACTTCTACGTGCCCAAGGACGGTAAGGCCCGCATCGGTCTGATCAAGACGGATACCTACGCCAACGACTACGAGGTGGTGGGAGCCTGGAACCTCTACTTCCTCGGCACCTCGACGGGCATCGACGACGTGGAAAAGGGAGGCACCGAACGTGCAACCGCAGTTGAGTTCTACACCCTCAGCGGCATGCGTCTCGACCGTCCGCAGCGCGGCATCAACATTGTCCGCATGAGCGACGGCACCACACGCAAGGTGCTGCTGAAGTAAACCGGCAAACACAGCGAGAGAGGGGGCTGCACAGCGATGTGCAACCCCCTCTCTCTCGTTGTCAGGTCGGGACTACTGGCGGATGTAGTCCTTGGTCAGCATGTCGTAGTAGAGCGCTTCGAGCTCGGCGGCTGTGAGCAGCTGCAGGCTGTGCTCGATGACGCGGATGAGTTCGTCGCGCCGCAGATCTGAGTCCTGTCCGAAGTGTGCCATAATCAATAGCCGAAAATGTCGGTGAGTGTGAGGCGGTGGATGGTGCCCAGACTCTCGAGTTTCTTCATGTCGAGGTTCTGTTCGTCGCCCAGCACCATGTAGCGGTAGGTGCGTCCGGCGACGTTTTGCTCGGCAAAGCGTTGCAGGTCGGCCAGCGTCAGGGTCTGCACCTCGCGATAGATGTCGGCGTCGGTGTCGTGGTCGAAGCCCAGGCCGCGCTGTACGAGATAGTGGTTGAGCAGGCGGAAGCCCACGTAGCGACGGGTGGCCATGCGCTTGATGACGGCTTCCTTAGCCTGCACGAAGCTGTTTTCGGCCAGCGGCATGTGCTCGGTGATTTCGTGGAACACGTCGAGGCAGTCGGCGAGTTTGTCGTTCTGCGAGCCTATCGCTGTCAGGAAGTAGTTGGTCTCCTGCGGATGGTAGGCTGTGGTGTAGCTGGCACCGGCCGAGTAAGCCAGGCCGCGGGCTTCGCGCAGTTCCTGGAAGACGATGGAGTTCATGCCGCCGCCAAAGTACTCATTGAAGAGGGTGACTTCGGGCTCGAGGCCGAGGTCGTAGGTCTGTCCGTTGTTGCTGTACTGCCGCAGCTTGACGGCCTTACTTTCGTAGGGAGCCAGATAGACCTCGCTGACGGGGGTCTGCTGCAGCCGATAGCGCCTCTCCAGAGGCATGATGTACTGGTACTTGCCCTTGGATTTCTTGCTCTTTTTGTGCGTCTTGTCGATGAGGGAGGCGATGTCCTTCTGGCTGGAGGGTCCGTAGTAGAGCACCACCTTGGGGTAGTCGGCCAGTTCTTGAAGTTTCTTGACAAGGTCGCTGCCCTTCGCTCCGCGCATCTCGTCAGCGCTGGCTATGTTTGTGTAGTCGTTGTACGGACCGTACACGACGTAGGCTATCAGACGCTCCAGACATTCGTTTTCGCTCAGCTTGTTCTGCTCACGCTGGGTGAGTATGTCATCGACCATGGCCTGATAGACTTCCTCGTCGGGCTGCATGTTCTTCATCCAGTCTTCCATCAGACGGATGGCGGCTTCCTGGTTCTCGGCCAATCCATTGATGAAGATGCTCGTCGCGTAGTTGTTGCAAGAGATGTTGGCGTCGCAGGCGAGCCGATAGAGCTCGGCCTGAATCTGCTCCAGGCTCATGCGCTTGGTGCCGAGGTAGTCGAAATAGCCGGAAGCCACGTCGAGCATGGGGTCGTCCTTGACGCCGCGCTGGACGTAGTAAACGAGTGAGAACGTCCCATTCTGAGTGTTTTGTTTGTAGAGCAGGTCGCTGCCGTCCTTGAGTTGGCAGACGCTCAGGTCCTTTTCGAAATCGACGAAAACGGGAGCGATGGGCTCCACGGGGCGTTCCATGATCATCTTGACGTAGTCGCTCGTCTTGTCACGGTTCATCTCGATGGGGGAGATGGCGGGCTTTTCGATTTTCTTCTCGTTCGGATCGCTGCCCTGACGTTTATAGATGATGGCATATCGGTCGGTGGGCAGGTAGCGCTGGGCGTAGGCCACCATGTCCTGCTTGCTGACGTGCGAGAGGCGGTCGATGCGGGTCACTTCGTCCTTCCAGTCCCGTTCGTGGATGAAGGCACCGTACATCGCCGAGGCGCGGACGACGTTGCTCTCGAGTCCACGCATCTCTTGCAGCTTCATATTGTTGACAATGCCTTCGAGCAGAGTTTCGCTAAACTCGCCGCGTTGCAGCTTCTTGACCTCTTCGAGCATGAGGTCCTTCACCTGGTCGAGCGTCTGTCCCTCCTTCGGAAGGCCTATCATGATGAATTCCGAAGCTTCGGTCATGCCTGCCGTTTCGGCCTCGACGGCGAGGACGCGCTGCGGCTGTACGAGGTCGATGTCGAGGAGTCCGCTCTTGCCGTTGGAGATGAGCGACTTCAGCACTTCGGACTTGTCCCATTCGGGGTTGCTACGTCCGGGCAGTCGCCAGGCGAGTATGACCATTTCCTGCTCCAAGCCGAAGACGTCCTTGCTGACCACCGTTGCGGGTGCGGGGCCGATGTCGCTCTGCCGGGGTTCGGGCTTCACGTTCCCAGCGGGGTTCCAGACGCCGAAATATTGGTCGATGAGTGCGATGGTGCGGTCCATGTCGAGGTCGCCGCTCATGCAGATGGCGATGTTGGCAGGCACGTAGTACTTGCGGAAGTAGTTCTCAATGTTGACGATCGAAGGGTTCTTCAGGTGTTCCTGCGTGCCGATCGTGGTCTGCGTGCCGTAGGGATGGCTGGGGAACAGAAGCCTGTTCATGTTCTCGAGAATCTTCCAAAAGTCGTTGGTCAGTCCGCGGTTGTACTCTTCATAGACAGCCTCGAGTTCGGTGTGGAATCCGCGGATGACCATGTTCTGGAAGCGCTCGCTCTCTATCATGCACCAGTTCTCCAATTCGTTGGAGGGTATGTCTCCCTGATAGACAGTCTCGTCTTCGCTCGTGTGCGCGTTGTTGTCGTTGACTCCGATGCTGGCCATCAGCTTGTCGTATTCGTTGGCAATGGCGAACTTGGATGCTTCGCCCGAGATGGAGTCGATGCGGTGGTAGATGGCGGCACGCTCCGCAGGGTCGGTCTTGGTGCGATAGACTTCGTACAGCGAACGGATGCTGTCGAGCAGCGGACGCTCGTGTTCATAGTCGAGTGTGCCGAAGCGTGTGGTTCCTTTGAACAGCAAGTGTTCGAGGTAGTGCGCCAGTCCGGTCGTCTCGGCAGGGTCGTTCTTCGATCCGGTGCGTACGGCGATGTAGGTCTGGATGCGCGGTGTGTTTTTGTTGACGCTGAGATAGACCTTCAGGCCGTTGTCGAGCGTGTAGATGCGGGCCTGCATCGGGTCGCCGGGCACGCTTTCGTAGGAATAGTTCTTTTGGGCAGTGGCGCTGAGGGCTATCAATGCCGCAAAAAGCAGAATGATACGTTTCATATAAGTGTAAAGTGTAAAGTGAAAGGTGTAAAGTGAAAAGTGATGAGTGGGCTGTCGGGGTTTTCATTCCACTTTCTTGAGGAATGAGCGCAGGAAATCCTCATCGACGTCGCCGAGCTGGTACTCACGTTCGGCATCTTCGCGCACCATGTCGAGCCACTGCTGGTGGGCTTCTTCGGCCTCGCGGAGCCAGTAGTCGGTATCGACGATGAGGCTGTCGCTCTGCTGTTGCAGCAGTAGCTGGAGATAGTCGGTGGCGTAGGCGGCGTAGTTGTCGTCCACCTGGTGGAGCACCATCATCAGTTCGTCGGTCGATGCGATGTCGCCTGTCTCGACGTCGTCGACGATGCGTTCCACCTCCTCGCACGGTGCAATCATGCCGGCGAGGTCGGCCCAGGCGCCTTTGCCCGAGATGCCCTCGGTGTCGGCGTTCGTATTCATCATCTCATAGACGAACAGCCGGATGGCCAGGTCGTAGTAGCGAATGCCGTTGACTGCATGATTGCGGCGGATGGTGCAGCCCTCGTAGTGCAGTTCCTCCTCGCCGCTATGGTTGTAGAGCAGCGACTGGAGGAGTTTCTTTCCTTCGACCACGTTCTGCAGGATGTAGGGATTGGGGAAGGCGAAGTTGATGATGTCGCGGCGTCCGGCACGGCTTCGCTTGTCGCGTTTCGGCCATTTGCCCACGTCGCGCCAGGTGCCCACGGTGCGCAGGTTGATGCCTGGCACGACGTTGGTGTGTCCTGCGCCGTCGGCGATGACGTAGCTGAAGGGCAGTTTCGTGAGGTTCGGGTGGCAGGCCAGCTTGCCCATCACCATCGAGAAGGCGCCGATTTCGGC